>JBEBWV010000005.1:0-115581 GCA_040391965.1 Achromobacter deleyi
GGTATTACCCTGCATAGATAGGCAGGCCCCTGTCAACGAAGCAGGGCAGGGGGGAATGATGCCCTGTGCAACCTATCGTCTCTCAACGTTGGGAACTCATGCCTGCCCCAAACTACTGCGTTTCGGCATCCAGACGAGAGACATTCACGACGGCGATACGGCGGTTATTGACCTCTGCGATCTCAAACCTGAAACCCTCCGTGTCGAGGCTTGCACCGACTTCTGGCAAGGCACCGAATCGGGCTAGCAGGTAGCCCGCAAGCGATGTGTAGGGACTCACCCCTTCAGTCCATAGCTCAATCTGAATGACCTGCGCCAGGTAGTGCAGGTCGGCAGAACCGTCCACCCTCCAACGGCCCGGGCCGATAGCCTGGATGGCAGGTTGCTCATCTTCGTCGGGAAATTCGCCAGCGATGGTCTCAAGAATGTCGATGGGTGTCACCAAACCTTGAATCGCGCCGTACTCATCCGTCACCAAAACCATTTGGCCTGGACACTGGCGCAAGGTGTCCATAATGCCCAAGACACGCGCCGATTCATGCACGATAACGGGTTGACGAAAGTTCGAAGCATCTCCGATGCTGCCTTCGTCCATGATGCTCATCAAGAGATCTTTGGCACGAGCGACACCCAACACGTTATCGAGTTGTCCTGCGCAGACTGGAAAAAAGCTATGAGGAGTATTGCGTAATTCGTCTCGAATCTTGTCGATACTATCCTCGATGTTGATCCAGGAAATCTCCGTGCGCGGCGTCATGATCGAACGAATGGATCGCTCGCTCAGGGTCAGTACACCGCTCACCATGCTTCGCTCTTCAGCCGCGAAAGCGGGCGTTTCGCTAGGAATGGATTCCTCAACTGGCGTGTCATCGCTATTCGCATTTCGGCCACCCATCATGCGCAGTACGGCTTGAGCCGTACGATCCCGGATGGGACCACGAGAAGAGTTTTTGATCGAACTGCGGCGGGCAATCTGGTTGAAGAACTCAATAAGAATCGAAAATCCGATGGCCGCGTACAGGTAGCCCTTAGGAATCTTGAAACCCAGACCTTCGGCGGTAAGACTCAGGCCAATCATCAGCAGAAAGCTCAAACACAGCACGATGACGGTAGGATGGGCGTTCACGAACCGAGTCAGGGGCTTAGACGCCCACATCATCAATCCCATTGAGATGAGGACGGCCGTCATCATGACCGGCAGCTCATCGACCATCCCGACTGCGGTGATGACCGCATCAAGTGAAAAGACCGCGTCAAGAACCACGATCTGCACCACGACGACTGAAAAACCGGCGTACACCTTTGATTGGCTGACGCTATGGGTTGTGCCTTCCAGCCGCTCATGCAACTCGGATGTCGCCTTGAATAACAGGAAAAGTCCACCAATGAGCAGAATCAGATCGCGCCCGGAGAACGACAGCGGGCCAACTGAAAAGAGCGGGGTGGTCAGCGTGACAAGCCACGACACAATGGTCAGCAGTCCAAGGCGCATGATGAGCGCCAGTGACAAGCCGATCATCCGCGCCTTGTCGCGTTGATGGGGCGGCAGCTTGTCTGCCAGGATGGCAATGAATATCAAGTTATCAATGCCGAGAACAATCTCAAGCACGACAAGCGTCAGTAAGCCGACCCAGATACTGGGGTCGAAGAGCCATTCCATTTTATGAGCCTAAAAAAATTACATTGCAAAGGGCGGGCGCACACACGCACTGCGCGCGCCAATCGAAACCCGGAAGCGTTCTAACAACGCAAATGATCAACCCGAGGGGAGGGTCTCAAGCCGTCGGGTTCAATGCTGCAATGAGTGGCGGTTTGGACACCGGCCATATTCCAGAGGCTCTGGTGATCGCGACGACCAACCGCGCGGCACCTCCACGCTGATCCGCCATCCTCGGCAACCTACAAGGTACATCGTAGGATTCACCCAGGTCTAGTGACGCTTGCTGCGCCTCAGCCATATCCGACGCAGCATCAGAGAGGTCGTTCCCAGTCTGAGCGGAGTCCGCCCAGACAAATTCCTGTTGTGCTTCACGTATTAAGCCTTGCTCATAAGAGATGCCCACCAAAACTTCGAGTGGCAATATAAAAAGCATGAGCAAGATGACGAGCCGTCGCATACGTGTAAGGGGAGTTCGGGGACGCGTAGTATACCGTTGGGATGTTGAGGCAAATTCAGGTGCGGCATCCAGGGACTAGAACTGGGCCAAGCTTGTTGACACAGCAATCGCATAAGAATAAAGTTGCAACTACCAACTAATTATTCTTAATCACCGATGAGCACCACCCGCAAACGCCCCTTGATCCAAGATGCCGAAGCACTGTATGAGGCTGTCAATCAGCTCATTCGGGTGCATCAGTTCCGAGACCGCGACCGAATTTGCTGTTATGACGTGTCGGTGGCGCAATGCTATGCGTTAGAGACCTTGGTCAAGCAGGGCCCACTGAGACTGCAAACATTGGCCCAGGAGATGTTCCTGGACAAGAGCACAGCGAGTCGCGTCATCGACTCGCTTGAACGCAAGGGGTATGTGACGAAGATTGAAGATGTGTCCGATCGCCGAGCCGTTCAACTAGAGCCAACAGTGGCGGGGCGCAAGCTCTACCAGACCATCCGAGCGGACTTGGTAGCCGAAGAGGCAGGAATGATTGAAGGCATGGCTCCAGAGGTGCTGGATGCCTCGCTAAAGCTGTTGCGGCAATTGACACGTGCGGCGCAAGCGCGCTGTGGCGTTACGACGACGGGTGAGCAAGAAACCAAGCCGTAAAGGAGTCTCGCGGCTTTTTTTTATTCATATAGTTGGTACTACCAATTAATAGTAGAACTGATCTACGTATTTCCTTTTAGAAAAAAGAGGTATCAAACATGAACAAAAGCGATCTTCCTGTAGCAATCATTGGTGCTGGTCCGGTTGGGTTGAGCGCTGCCGCGCACCTGCTTGATCGAGGGTTGCGCCCCATCATTTTTGAAGCAGGAGATAAGGCTGGAGATAGCGTTGCCCAGTGGGGTCATGTGCGGATGTTCTCGCCTTGGAGCTTTAACGTCGATGAGAAGGCTGCGGCGCTTCTATCGAAGACAGGATGGGTAGCGCCGCCGGGCGACACCTACCCAACCGGCGATGAGCTTCTGTCGCAATATATTCATCCCCTGGCAGAGATTGAACAGATTAAGCGTCACCTGCATACCAATACCCGGGTGCTGTGGGCGAGCCGTGCGGGAAAGGATGTCATGAAGAGCCAGGATCGCGCCACTGCGCCATTCTTGCTGCGCGTGGAAGGCCCAGTCGGAGAGCGTGATGTGCTGGTTCAGGCCGTCATCGATGCCTCTGGAACATACTCCACGCCAAACTGGATGGGTACGCATGGCATTCCCGCTCTGGGTGAACAGGCATTCGCGACGCAGATTACCTACGGCATTCCCAATGTGTTGGGCGAGGCCCGCCAACGCTACGCAAATCGCGGCGTGCTGGTCATCGGCGGCGGGCACTCGGCCTTCAATGCACTTCAGGATCTGGTTACGCTAGCCAGCACCGAACCAAAGACCAAAGTACGGTGGGCGGTTCGCGGCACGTCGCTGGAACGTTTACTTGGTGGTGGCAAGAACGATCAGCTTGAAGAGCGCGGCAAGCTAGGCACAACCATTGCGCACCTGCTGAATACAGGCAAGATCGAACTCTTCATGGACGTGAAGATCGACCAACTGAGCGCTTCGCAGGAAAGGGTGGTGGTGCACAGTGGTGACCGTAGGCTTCCTGCTGTGGACGAGATCATCGTGGCGACAGGGTTTCGTCCCGACCTCCAACTGTTGTCAGAGCTTCGCCTGGCACTCGATCCGGCAACCCAAAGCCCGGTTCTTCTGGCCCCCATGATCGACCCGAACGTGCACAGTTGTGGCTCCGTTCGGGCGCACGGCGCCACGGAACTCGCGCATCCAGAAGAGGGAGTGTTCATCGTTGGTATGAAAAGCTACGGACGCGCTCCCACATTTCTGATGCGTACCGGCTACGAGCAGGTTCGTTCCGTAGTGGCGGCGTTGGCCGGGGACTGGGAGGCGGCCAACCGCGTGGAACTCGTGCTGCCGGAGACGGGCGTCTGCCACACACAGTTTCAGGCGCCCGTTGCGGTAGAGAAACCTTGTGCGCCATCTTGCACTGCCTGAGAGCAAGGCGCGACTCCGCAAGTTCTATGCCGGTGCCCCCCGTTTGGCATTCCTTGCCAGTCGGGGGCATCCGCGCTACCGACCCCTATTCAGTAGCCGATTCGTGAATCATGGCTTCACGGGCCAAGCGCGCTACCTCTATGGCGACGCCTTTGCGTTCGCTGTAGCGATCCGTCAGGTGCTCGCTGCGATCCCGTACCAGTAGCGTGAACTTATACAGTTCTTCCATCACATCGACGACCCGGTCGTAATAGGCCGATGGAAGCATCCGACCGGCGTCGTCGAACTCCTGGAACGCTTTCGCTACCGAGGATTGGTTGGGAATCGTCACCATCCGCATCCATCGGCCAAGCACGCGCAGTGCATTGACGGTGTTGAACGATTGGGATCCTCCGGAGACCTGCATGACCGCCAGAGTGCGACCCTGAGTCGGACGTACGCTGCCAGTTTCCAAAGGTAGCCAATCAATCTGGCTCTTGAATACGCCAGTCAGGGTGCCATGCCGTTCCGGGCTGCACCATACCTGGCCCTCCGACCAAAGGGAGAGGGCGCGCAGTTCGGCGACTTTGGGATGATCCGCTGGCACGCTGTCCGGCAGCGGCAGACCCTTGGGGTCGAAGATACGGGTCTCAGCGCCCAGACGCGTCAGGATGCGGGCGGCTTCTTCGGTTAAGAGCCGACTGTAGGAGCGCTCGCGCAGCGAACCATACAACAGCAGGATGCGTGGCGGGTGCGTGGCACCGCCAGGCAACGCCAGCGTGTCGTGCGCGGGTGCGGCCAGCAGGCGCTCGTCCAAACTAGGGAGATCCGGATTCATGGGAGAGGAATACGTGGTCATTGCAATACTCTTATCTACTTAAGAAAATTGAAGTTTGGGACGGCTGATCCATGCGGCCAGCCAGAAACTTGCCGTCAGCACGAGCGACGCGACGACGATGGCGGTCAAGACGCCATCATAGGAAGCGCCAACGGCCCACAGGGCTGCGGCGCCAAGGGGGGCAGCGGCACGCGCGAAGGTCATGGGTACCGTGAGCAAGCCATTGATCGCTCCATACGCATGGCCGCTCAACATTTCCGGCACAACCATGCCTCGCACGATCGTGAAAATGCCGTTGGCGCCGCCGTAGACCACGCAGATGACCGCCACGGCCACGAAGTTCGGGTGCATGAACGCGAGGGCACCAAAGACCAAGGGGAAGATCGCGACGACGGCGGTCCCTACGGCCCGCATCGAAGCGCGAGGCGCGAACAGGCTGATCACGATCCGACCTGCCACCTGCGCTGGGCCGATCAGGGCAATGGCCTGCACCACCGAGGCAGTGTCGAGGCCACGCTCGCGCAGCAGCGGGTACATATGAAAAGTGAATGCTGAAAAAACTGCTGCATATGCAGTCATGGACACCAGCAAGGTCCAGAAGACGGGCCGGCGCAGCACGTCACGAACGGCCAGGCGATTTCGCGCACGCTGCTCGTCGGCGTTAACGCCGCCCGCTGGTTTTGTGTCGCGCGCAGGTTGAATGAAGAGCAGGTAGGCACCTGTACAAATCACGATATTGACGGCGGCCAGCGCCACTAACGCCTCTCGCCAGCCCCACTGATTCAGCAGCCACTGCACGAGTGGGATGAACACCGTACTGGCGAATCCCCCCCACAGCGTCAACGCGGTAATACCTGCGCGTGAATGGGCGGCCCCCACTCGGCGCGCTACGACCGCAAAAGCGGGCTCGTAGAGCGTCGCTGCCTGCAACGCCCCAATTCCGGCAATCAGCAGGTAGAAGGCGACGAGCGAGGTGACTTGCGACCAAAGCAGCAGCAGACCACCCGCCACCAAAGAGGACAGCCCCATCACCCAGCGGCCATAGCCCCGGTCCACGGCAACCCCAACGGGGTACGCCGCCAGCGCCGCGAAGACAAGTCCCAGCGTTGCTGCCCCATAGAGATCGGTCTTGCTCCAGCCCAACTCAGTGCCCATGGCTTGGGCAATCAGCGGAAAGCTGTAATACAGAGATCCCCAGGAACAAATCTGGCCAATACCCAACGCAGTCACCAGACCATGCGCTTTATCGGGTGTGGCTGCCGCATCATTGGCTGTTGAGTGGGTCGACATGGTGGCTTAGCGGAGCCGCTTACCGCTTTCGTCGATCACGAGTTCGCCGTCTTCTTTTGCGAACGGCCCGCGCTGCGCTTGCTCCAGAATGTCCAGCACCAACTCAGACGGACGGCAAAGCCGTACGCCGGTTGGCGTCACGACAAACGGGCGATTGATCAGAATGGGGTGTTTGAGCATCGCGTCAATCAGTGCCTCATCGGTTAGCGAATCGTCATCCAGGCCCAGTTCAAGATACGGCGTACCCTTTTGTCGAATCGCTTCCCTTACGGTCAGCCCGGCGCGATCAATCATATCCACGAGCGTGGCACGGTCAGGCGGTGTTTGCAGGTATTCGATAAGCTGTGGCTCAACGCCTGCATTGCGAATCAATGCCAGCGTATTGCGAGACGTGCCGCAGTTGGGATTGTGGTAAATGACGACGGTGCTCATGATGCCTCGCTAAGTCTAGTTAAGCGGATAGGGGAGAAGTGCTTTCGACAAAGCTTGCCACTTCAGCCGCGGTGGATTTGGCCGTGCGCATAATGCCCACGAGCGTGGCGGAGGCAAAACCCGTCCATTCGCCATAGCCCACCAGCCACAGACCAGGAACATCGACGGATTGCGTACCGTCGACTTGACCTTGCCATCTGCATTGATGATGTTCAACGGAGCCAGATGATCCAGCGCCGGGCGAAACCCCGTGCACCACGCCACCGCAGCCACAGCAGACGAAAATCCATCAGGCCAAACAACACCGTCAGATGTAAAGCGGGAGAACGGGCGCAACAAGTTTTGAATAGTTAAAAATAGCTCCGGACATCGATTGGCCCGTACTAGCCAAGTGAAAGCCGGTCTCTTTACTAAATTCCATATTTCTATTATAGTCGAAATATGGAAACAAAAGATGCCGTTAAAGCCCTTGCCGCGATCGCCCACGAATCGCGATTAACCGTTTTTCGCTTACTGGTTCAAGCAGGACCAGCGGGGTTGCCTGCGGGTCAACTCGCAGAGAAGACAGGAATCCCGCCATCTTCGCTTTCGTTCCACCTGAAAGAACTCGTATATGCGGGCCTGTTGACCTCCCGTCAGGAAGGACGATTTGTCTTCTACGTGGCGCGCTATGAGTCAATGGCCGAACTCCTGGCATACCTTACCGAGAACTGTTGCGGTGGCGACGCCTGCGCAACGATGCCGCTACAGCAGTAAGAGCAACGAGCAATCCAATGATCGCCGCAATAGCAATTTTCGTCGTCACCCTGATCCTGGTTATCTGGCAACCCCGCGGGTTAGGCATAGGGTGGAGCGCCAGCCTGGGCGCAATCCTCGCGCTACTCGCCGGCGTCGTGCATCTCGCAGACATTCCGGTCGTGTGGAACATCGTATGGAATGCCACGGCAACGTTTATTGCCGTCATCATCATCAGTCTGCTTTTAGATGAAGCGGGCTTCTTTGAATGGGCGGCGTTGCACGTGGCAAGGTGGGGAGGAGGACGCGGCCGTGCACTATTTGCACTGATTGTGTTGCTCGGCGCTGCAGTTGCCGCCTTGTTCGCCAACGATGGCGCGGCGCTGATCCTGACGCCAATCGTCATGGCAATGCTCTTGGCACTTGGCTTCAGTCCGGCGGCGACCTTGGCGTTTGTGATGGCTGCCGGCTTTATTGCAGACACGGCCAGCCTGCCGTTGATCGTGTCGAATCTGGTCAATATTGTCTCGGCGGACTTCTTCGAGATTGGCTTTAACCGCTATGCCGCCGTCATGATCCCGGTCAACGTCGTATCCGTTGCGACAACCTTACTCGTGCTGCTGCTGTATTTCCGCAAGAGCATTCCCGCGCGCTATGACGCCAGCCAGCTTAAGGAACCAGCGGCTGCCATTCGCGACGTTGGCACATTCCGCGCCGGTTGGATTGTGCTCGTCCTCTTGTTGGTCGGCTTTTTTGGATTGGAGCCGTTGGGGGTTCCTGTTAGTGCTGTCGCGGCTGTTGGCGCGGCGATCCTGCTGGTTGTCGCTGGTCGCGGCCATGTCATCAGTACGCGCAAGGTTATTCGAGAGGCACCGTGGCAGATTGTGCTCTTCTCGCTAGGCATGTACTTGGTCGTCTACGGATTACGCAACGCCGGACTGACGCAGTATCTGGCCGATACCCTGACGATACTCGCCAGGCAAGGTATCTGGGCCGCTACGTTGGGCACCGGTTTGATTGCGGCGTTCCTGTCTTCCATCATGAACAACATGCCAACCGTACTGATCGGAGCTTTGTCGATCGATGCCAGCCAGGCCAGTGGCGTGATCAAAGAATCCATGGTCTACGCGAATATTATTGGCAGCGACTTGGGTCCCAAGATCACACCCATCGGCAGCTTGGCAACATTGCTTTGGCTTCACGTGTTGCAGCGAAAAGGAATAACGATTTCCTGGGGCTATTACTTCAGCGTAGGCATTGTCCTGACATTGCCGGTGCTCCTGCTGACGCTTGTCGCGCTGGCGTTGCGCTTGGGCTGAAGGGGCAAACGGGGAAGGGCACCCAGGTTGGTGCAGCAACGAATCCGATCCGGTTTAGCTAATACCGATCGGTTATTGGACTGGCCCAATTCGCGCCATTTACTCTCGCTTTCCTTAGACAGAAAGTGAGTTGGACATGGCGGGAAGAAAGACAGTACGAATGGCAGCGCTTGCCGCATTCATTGGCGTCATCGCGCTGACTCTGCCGCTGGCCGAGGGTCAGACTGCACCAACGCGTGGTGGCACGTTGACGTGGATCGTCACACCAGAGCCACCGACGATATTGCCGTTGACGACCACCGCCGGTGGCAATGCCGAACTCGGACCGAAAATCGTGGAGGGGCTGCTCACTTACGACAGCGATCTCAACCCCAAGCCCTTGCTGGCCACCGCGTGGGAGGTAAGCCCCGACGGCTTGCAGTACCGCTTTACCTTGCGCCAAGGCGTGAAATGGCACGACGGCAAGGATTTCACGTCCGCTGACGTGGCGTTCTCCATTCTTACCTTGAAACAGGTTCATCCGCGTGGGCGAAGCACGTTTGCCAACGTCACGGAGGTGCGCACGCCCGATTCCCATACCGCCATCATTGTGCTGGCTAAACCGGCACCTTATCTACTGACCGCGCTGGCCGGTGCCGAGTCGCCCATCATTCCGAAGCACATTTACGAGGGCACCGATATTGTCGCGAATCCGGCCAATGCTGCGCCCATCGGAACCGGGCCCTTCAAGTTCAAGGAGTTCGTGAAGGGCAGCCATGTTCTGCTGGTCCGCAATGACGACTACTGGGACAAGCCCAAACCCTATGTCGACCGGATCATCGTGCGCTTCATTCCGGATTCCGTCGCGCGAGCCGCGGCGCTGGAATCGGGTGCCGCAGATCTGGGCGGGCAGGCGATTCCGCTGTCGGAGGTCAAGCGCTTTTCCACACTGCCCAAGCTGAAGGTCGAGAGCATCAATTGGCCATACGTCAGCAATCATCAACAACTGATATTCAATCTGGATTCGGACGTTGTGAAAGACAGGGCGGTTCGACTGGCCATTTCTCAGGCGATTGATGTGAACGCGCTGAACCGGGTCGTGTGGTACGGCTACGGAACGGTTTCGGCCGCTGCCATCGGACAGGCGAGCACCAAATTTCACAACAGCGATATCCAGTATTTTCCGCTAGATCTGAAGCAGGCTGAGGCCGGTCTGGATGCCGCGGGCTACAAGCGAGGTGCCAATGGCGTCCGGTTCAAGCTGCGCCTGCTATTCAACCCGTTCCAGGACCCGCGTGCTGCCGATTTTGTCCGGCAGTCGCTGGCCCGCATCGGCATCGACGCCGTGATTGAGAATTATGACTTTGCGACCTACGTGAATAAGGCTTATACCGCCCGCGCCTTTGACATCACTCTTGAATCGCTGGCGAACGTGTTTGATCCCACCGTGGGCGTGCAACGTGTGTTCTGGTCAAAGAATTTCAAGATCGGATTGCCGTTCTCCAACGCTGCACATTATGTGAATCCTGAGGTCGATCGCCTCCTTGAAGCGGCATCCGTTGAAGTCGACGGCGAGAAGCGGCGCGCCTTGTTTCTCAGCTTCCAGAAACTGGTACACGACGACATTCCATCCATTGAGTTTGGGGCAAACCCAAGCATCACCGTATCGAATCGTCGTGTGCATGATTACGCGACAACCGGCGAAGGAATCCGAGGCAGCTTTTCGGATGTATATCTAGAGCCCTGATACTTTCCACAATCTCGCGCTGGCCAGCTCCACTACACACCGGCCAGCGCGAGCATCATTAGAAAACGTGAGCGGCCTCAGTATCCCGGTGGTGGTGTAAAGCCGCCATAGGCCGCTTCCAGCAGTCCGGCAAACGCAATGGTCGTCTTGTCTTCCAGGAACGCACCCATAACCTGAGCGCCAAGTGGCAGGCCGTTGTCATCCAGACCGATGGGGAATGCGGTTGCCGGCAAGCCCGGCAATACCGGCAAGCCGGCCCAGTGAAATAGATCGCGGAAGCGCACGTCGTGTACGCCGTCGTCAAAGTCCACCGGATAGAGCCGGCTGTCCTTGGGCTCATCGTGGTTATGCAAAAACGCGGGCAGGGGGGCCACCGGGGACACGACGACATCCACATATTCGAACAGTCGCTCCCATTGCTCGCGAAGTTTGTACCGAACCTCGCTGTCCTTTAACCAGTCACTATGCAGGATCGATGGCCCGCGCAGCCATGCGGCGTCTGCGCTTTGATCCTCAGGGTCAAGTGCATTCAGATCACGCAAGGCTGCCTCGCTCAGCGTGACGGGCTTGATGTGGGAGGAGTTCAGCAAGCTGCGATACGTGCGATGCAATACGGTCAGATCGGGCAGCAGGCCAGCCGGTAAAGACTGTGCGTCCACGATAGTGCTTCCCTGCGTACCTAACCACTCGGTGAGGCGCTCGCCGACCAGTCGTTCGCTGCGGCTGCGACGCTGGCCGGGCCACTGGTCCAGCACCAATACCCGATAGTCCGACAAGCGTGTGTGCCGGGCGGGCGGCAACGTCGCGCGCCATGCCTTGTTGAGCGAGGGGTCTCGGTTCAACAGAAGGTCCAGCGCCAGCGCCAGGTCGGCGGCCCTGCGGGCCAACGGCCCACCAACGGAAAGATCGCGCTCGGAGATGCGGCCGGACGGCACGCTGGTGCCGCGCATCGACACCAGACCAAAGCTGGGTTTGTGACCGTAGACACCCGTGAAGTGAGCAGGAATCCGAATGGAGCCGCCGATATCCGAACCGATTTCAAGCGCGACATAGCCAGCAGCAAGTGCGGCGGCGCTGCCCCCTGACGAACCGCCGGGCGTACGGGTAAGGTCCCACGGATTATTCGTCACGCCGTGCAGTACGTTGTAGCTTTGCAAGTCCGACAGCGCCAGGGGCACGTTGCTTTTGCCAAGCAGCACCGCACCGGCTTCGCGCAGGGCTGCCACTGCAGGAGAATCCTGTGCGGCCACATTGTCGCGATAGTCGGCGTTACCGCTCGTCGTAGGCCAGCCCGCCACATCGAATGATTCTTTGACCGTGATGGGCACACCCAACAGGGGCTTGCGTTCGCCTCTGGCCAGCGCGGCATCGGCCGCACGAGCCGCCTCGCGCGCGGCGTCGTCATCGCGTACGACTATCGCATTGATCTGGCCATCGTATCGGTCGATACGCGCCAAACTTTGTTCGACGAGCTCTAGTGAAGTCACTTCGCCCGCCGCCAAAGCGCGCGCTTGCTCGGCTGCGCCGGCATAGATCAAGGCGGTCAGGACGGGACGTTCGAGGGTAGGTGTTGTCATGTCAATTTACCGATTCGACCCACGCATCGGAGAAGTCTCCGGACGTGACATCGATGCTGTTATAGAGATTGTGCACACGCGCATTCAGGACTTGCAGAGCGGTGGGTACCGTCAGGAGTGGCAACGCGGGGAGATCACGGCCAACGATCTGCTGAATCTCCCGAAACTGAGCCGCACGAGTGTCGTTGTTCGTCTCCACGGCGGCGCGTCGGAATAGATCGTCCACCGCGGGATTGTTGTAATGCGATGCGTTGATCCAGATCAGCGGATTCTTGATACCGTCGGACCAGTAAATACGCTGCACGCCGACGGTTGGATCGTAGAGTCGACCCAGGCCGTTGATATTCAAATCGAAGTCGTGAGCCGTGTAGGCATGGCGCAGAAAGGTCGGGAGATCACCGTCCAGAATTTCGACCTTGATGCCCAGTCGGTTCAATGCCGAGCGCATGTATTCGCCCTGACGCCGGAAGTCAGCGCCGGGAATGTAGATGAGCTTGAGCGAAAAACGCTCGCCGCCGTTCTTGCGCGGGTAGCCAGCCTGATCCAGCAGTTTATTGGCCAGCGCCGTGTCGTAAGGATAGTTGAAGGTGCTGTCGTCGTAATACGCGCCCAGTACTTTCGGAACGGGAGAATTCACGACGTCAGCGCGTCCGTAATAGATGGCCTTCTTAATGAACTCGCGATCAATCGCGTGGGCGATTGCGTGCCGTACCTCGGGTTTGGCAAGAATGGGGTTATCCAGGTTGAACTCCAGGAACGACGCGTTGTTCAGATAGGCGTCGTCACTGGCGTCCACCTTAAGCCGCGGGTTCTTGCCCAGGCGCTCAAGGTCGGACAGGCTGACGTTACGCGCGGCATCGACTTCACCGGTCTCCAGCGCAGCCGAAATAGCGGCCGGGTCACGGATGAACTTGAAAATTACGCGATCCAGATGCGGCTTGCCCGCAGCCCAGTAGTTCGGATTTTTCTTCAGAATGACGTGACTACCCCGCACCCATTCCTGAAACATGAATGGCCCCGTTCCGATGGGTGCCGCAATGTTCTTGCTTGCCAGCGGATCGCCGTCGCCATAAATATGCTGAGGCACAATCGGCAACTCTGCCGAGGACAGCGATTTCAACAGAAATGGGGCAGGTTTGTTCAATACGATGATCGCCGTCAGTGGGTCCGGCGTGTCAACGCGATCAACATTGGCGAGTGTGATTCTGCCGCGCGGGCCTTGCTTCTTTTGCGTGAGGATCGAATAGCGCACATCGGCAGATGTGAACGGCTGTCCGTCATGCCATTTGACGTTCGGGCGCAACGTGAAGGTGTAGGCCAGACCATCGGGACTGACGGACCAGGCGGTGGCGAGCAGACCTTGTGGCGTAAATTTCGCGTCATAGCGCAGCAAGCCCTCGGTGATCTTGCCGCTGACATTTCGGTTATCTGTTTTCGTGTCGAGAAACGAAACCAGTGATGTCGGTTCCTCGGCCGAGACGACGGTAAGCGTGCCACCATCGACAGGTTTGGCGGCAGCTGTCTGGGCGTGTGCCTGACTGAGCAATGAAGACGATGCGAGCAAAAGGCCCGCAAGAAAACGATGTGAAGACATGTTGCCCCTGAATGATCAACGAGACTCTATAAAAGTCGGTGGGTAATTCTGGAAGCAATTTCTTCAGAACTCCAGCAAGCGCACCAAGTGATTTGGTCTTAACAAATCGCCAAATTGAATTGGCGATTTCTGCCCCACCTGCCGCGCTCGCGGTCGATAACCAAATTACTTTTATGTGTTTAGGCAAGCGCCAACGTCCACTTATAGTTTGGTTCGATCTCCCTTCCTTTGTGCCATGTCATCCAGCCTTTCCCGCATTTTGACCACGCTCAGGCGCACGGTCGTCCACGCCGTTCCAACGGTGATCGGCATACTCATTCTTAATTTTCTGCTGCTGCAATTGACGCCAGGCGATGCGGCGGATGTCATCGCGGGCGAGTCGGGGTCGGCCACGGTCGAGACGATGGCTGCGCTGCGTACGCGCTTCGGACTGGATTTGTCGATATGGCAGCAATTGCTGACTTACCTGAATCATCTGGCGCACTTCAGCCTGGGCTTCTCGCCACGCTTCAACATGTCCGTCACGAGTCTGATCGGACAGCGATTACCCGGTACGTTGCTCTTGATGGGAGTGGCTCTGACGATTGCACTGGCACTGGGAATACTGCTTGGCACACTGATGGCCGCCTGTGCCGGACGCTTGCCCGACCGATTGCTGTCGGTGCTGGCGTTGCTGTTTTATTCCGTACCTGGTTTCTGGATCGGGTTGATGCTGATCATTGTTTTCTCAGTGCAATTGGGCTGGTTGCCCAGCGGCGGGTCCGGCACCATTGGCACGGAGCTGACCGGTATGTCAGCCGTGCTCGATCAACTTCGGTATTTGATCTTGCCGGCCACGTCGCTTGCGCTTTTCTACGTTGCAATTTATGCCCGACTCACGCGGGCGGCCATGCTTGAAGTGCAATCGCAAGACTACGTGCGTACTGCAGCAGCCAAGGGTATTGCGCCTTGGCGCATCACGGTGCGACACGTACTGCGCAATGCGCTGCTGCCAGTCACCACCATGGCGGGCATGCATTTGGGCGGCTTACTCGGCGGGGCGGTCGTGGTCGAGACGGTCTACAGTTGGCCGGGCTTGGGGCGGCTGGCGTTCGAGGCCGTGCTTAGCCGAGACTTCAGCGTCTTGCTCGGCGTGCTGTTTTTGTCTTCGCTTCTGGTGATCGCAGCGAACATCCTGGTCGACCTGCTGCATGCATGGCTCGACCCCAGAATTGAGGCGCATTGATGTCCAGGCTTCCTGCTTTTCCAATTGCGACGCTGCGCATCCCGATCGAGGCCCGGCCACCGCGCGGGTGGCAGGTGTTTCTGCGCAACCCGATGGCCGTCGTAGGCTGTCTGTTCATGCTGGCCATCGTCATCGTCGCAGCGCTTGCGCCTTGGCTCTATCCCGAGGACCCGTTGGACATGGTTGCCCAACCCTTTCTATGGCCGGGCCAGGATGCGGCCTACCTGCTGGGCACGGATTCCATGGGCCGTGATGTTGCGGCCGGAATTGCGCACGGCGCTCGGATATCGCTGATGATCGGCGTCACCGCCACGCTGGTAGGGCTGACGCTAGGCATAGCTGTGGGCGCTTGTGCTGGGTATTTTGGCGGGCGTATCGATCGGGCGCTGCAACGCTTGATCGAATTGTTCCAGACAATCCCAAATTTTATTTTGCTTGTGGTGCTGGTCGCGATTGCGCAGCCGTCCATTCGCACGATTGTTCTCGCCATCGGTCTGGTTACCTGGCCAACGGTCGCAAGACTCGTGCGCGCAGAGTTCCGCTCGCTGCGGCAGAAAGATTTTGTGATGGCGGCCCGCAGCATGGGGTATGGATCAGCACGCATTATTTTTCGCGAAATTCTTCCCAACGCGCTGCCACCGGTCATTGTCACGGCATCGGTCATGGTGGCCTCGGCCATCTTGATGGAGTCGGCCTTGTCATTCATGGGCATGGGCGATCCCAATGTGGTGAGCTGGGGCAGCATGATCGGCTCGGGTCGCGAATTGCTGCGCTCGGCCTGGTACCTGACCGCCGCACCGGGCCTGGCCATCGTCTTTACCGTACTGGCGTTCAATCTGATTGGCGATGGATTAAACGATGCGCTGAATCCTCATTTTTCGCGGGAGCGTTGACATGGCGCCACCCTTGCTGCAGGTCCGTGATCTGACCGTGCAATTTCCTTCGGCCACACCGGTACGCCATCTCAGCTTCTCGGTGGACGCGGGCGAAACCCTCGCGATAGTGGGCGAGTCGGGCTCCGGCAAGTCGCTAACGGCCTTGGCATTGATGCAGTTGCTGCCACGTAAGGCGGCCACGCCTGGCGGTCATGCCTGGTTCAACGGGCAAGATTTGCTGACCTTGCCGCCGCGTGCAATGCGTCAATTGCGCGGCAGCCAAATCGCCATGATCTTCCAGGAGCCCATGACCTCCCTGAATCCCGTGCGCACAATCGGCTGGCAGATCGCTGAAGTACTCCGCCAACATCAGAACCTCTCTTCGCGCGCCGCGCGTGTACGCGCCATCGAGTTGCTCGATCTTGTTCGTATCGCCGACCCGCAGCGTCGCGTTGACGACTATCCCCATCAGCTGTCGGGCGGGATGCGACAACGTGTGATGATCGCCATCGCGGTTGCTTGTACGCCACGTCTGCTGATCGCCGATGAGCCGACGACGGCGCTGGACGTCACCATTCAGGCGCAAGTGCTGGAGCTGCTCGATAGCCTGCGCCGCGATTTGTCGATGGGCGTCATCCTCATTACGCACGATTTGGGTGTTGTGGCGCAATGGGCTGATCGGGTCGTCGTGATGTATGCCGGGCGCGAGGTCGAACAATCGATTCCCGGCCCGCTGTTCGAGCGTCCGCTACATCCGTATACCCAGGGGCTGCTGGCCGCTTCACCGCGATTGCGGCCAGGGCATCATTACCGCGATGGTCCCTTGACCGAAATTCCCGGCAGCATTGCCTCGGCGATTGGCCAACCTGGATGCGCATTCGCGCCCCGTTGCCCCTATGCGCTTAATACTTGTCACGAGTCGCCTCCGCCTCTGATCGAGGTCGAGCACCAGCGGCTGGTCGCCTGTCCTGTGCGCGCGCCGGGCAGGGTGACTGACTTCGGTCACGATAGTGTGAGCATTCACGAATTACCTGAAGATCATCATGTCGACGCCTTTGCTGCAAGTTTCTGAACTCAAGACCCATTTCGCACGACCTAAAGGCGTGTTGCGTGCCGTCGACGGCGTGTCGTTCGGCATCGAGCGCGGTGAGACCGTGGGTCTCGTCGGTGAATCCGGCTGTGGAAAGTCCACGCTCGGCCGCACGATCTTGCGGCTGGAAACGCCCACGTCCGGGCAAATCCGGCTGGATGGGGAGGATATTGCCACGGCATCGGCCAGCGCGTTGCGGGGCTATCGCCGACGCATGCAGATGATCTTTCAAGATCCGTTTGCCTCGCTGAATCCGCGACATGCCATTGGCGATATTCTCACTGCACCGCTAAAGGTACATGGCATCGGCGACAAGGCGACGCGCAAGGCGGCAGTAGCCTCTTTGATAGAGCGCGTGGGATTGCCGCGTGCGGCGCTGGAACGTTATCCGCACGAGTTTTCCGGTGGCCAGCGTCAGCGAATCGGCATTGCTCGCGCGCTGGTGTTGCAGCCGGAGTTGATTGTCTGTGACGAACCCGTCTCTGCGCTGGATCTGTCCATTCAGGCCCAGATATTGAATTTGCTGTCGTCGATGAAGACCGAGTTCGGCCTGTCTTATCTGTTCATCTCGCACGATCTTTCGGTCGTTCAGTATTTCGCTGACCGTGTACTGGTGATGTATCTCGGTCGTATTGTCGAGAGCGCTGATCGCGCCAGCCTGTGGGCCCAGCCTCGCCATCCCTACACGCGAGCGCTTATGGATGCTGTGCCAGATCCAGCACGGCGTCGGCAGGTGATCGCCGTTAAAGGCGATTTGCCCAGTCCGCAAAACATGCCGAGTGGCTGCCGTTTTCACCCACGCTGCCCCAAAGCCACGCCAAAATGCGCGATAGAGGAACCGGTACTGGTCGCTGACAGGGCAGGGCATCAGGTCGCCTGCCATCATCCGGACTGAGCCGTTTCGGTGCAGGTCAAGGAAGGTGGGGCGGCGTATTCTTCCCTTTGCCCGTAAGGCGGACATGCTAGTCTCGTCTGCCTAAGGGGCAGAAAGGCAATGATCGAATTACGTAATGTTGAAACCTTCGTGTGGGTGTGCACGTTAGGCAGCTTTCGGGCGGCCTCGGAGAAACTGAATACCACCCAGCCCGCCGTGTCGCAACGGATTGCCTCGCTTGAGGCAGATCTGGGCGTTTGCTTGTTCGAGCGCGAAGCGCGTGGCGTCAAACTCACCGCGAAAGGGCACGAGATCCTGTCCCACGCCGAACGCATGTTGCAAGTCAGGCGCGACATGCTCGATGCGGCGCGCGAAGAGAACGTTATGACCGGCACGGTGCGTATCGGCGTGGCCGAAACCATCGTACAGACCTGGCTCCCCACCCTGATTGAACTGGTGCACTCCGCGTACCCAGCGTTGGTGCTCGAAATTGAGGTCGACACAACATATGTACTGCGCTCGCACCTGATGTCGCGTCAGATCGATTTGGCCTTTCTGATGGGCCCGGTACTGGAAGCACGCGTGCAGAACCTGCCGCTGTGCGCATATCCATTGGCCTGGGTAGCGAGCCCCTTGCTTGATCTGGGCCCCGAACCGCTGACCCTGGCGCAAATTGGCACCTTGCCCATCATCACGTATCCGTCCAGTAGCGCGCCCTATCGGGTGGTTAGGGATATGCTCACCCGGGCCAGCGTGGCCACGCCGCGCCTGTATGGCAGTGCGTCATTATCAATGGTGGTGCGCATGACGCTGGACTGCATCGGCAGCAGCGTAATCGCTCCGGTTTTTTTGGGCAAGGAGTTGGCGCGCGGCGAGTTACGCCTACTGAATGTCCTGGCCGATCCGCTGCCCGAATTGAGCTTTACGGCGACCTGGATGGAAGGCCCGGATAGCCACGCCGTACGCACCATTGCGCAACTGGCACAGAAGGTGGCGGCGCAATCGGACGGTGGCGACGGGATCTGACACCCCGTGCGCGTTGCCGGAGTCGAGGGCCAGCGTAGCGATTTACGTGCTTGTTTCGCCATTTAGCGGCTAGGTGTTTTCCCGCGCCTTGCCTGTTCCGCCAGCAGCGCAACACCCGTAGCCATGGTGACGCCGCGTGTTGAGAAAACGCGCAGCACCGCAGCCAGCTTGGCGCTGCGACCAGTTTCCAGGTTTTGACGCGCGAGACCCAAATATTATTTATACCCCCACATTGCTACATACGATTGGACGCGCGTGTCCTCTGACTATGCAATGCAGTCCAACAACAAACGCGTTGGCAAACAAGGCGGGGGAAAGATGGGCTCGTATACCAACAACAATCAGGGAAGCGTGCGATGAATGCGTACATCGCACCGGCGGCGCTGCCACCACGAATTTCGCCCGAGGCGCTTGCCGCCAGGCGTGAGGCCTTGATCGCGCACGCCAAACAACAAGGCATTGACTGTGTCCTGGTGTATGGACCCGGTAGCAGTCTGGGCGCAGGTACTGCCGCGCATGGTGCGTTGCGGTATCTGTCTGACTGGGATGGAGTGGAATCCACCGCCTTGCTGGTCTGCACACCTGTCGAAACCCTGCTGCTGGTAGGAAGCCCATTCCTCTTGCCCTTGGCTCAGCTGCGTTTTGCACACACGGATATCCAAGTCATTGATGCCCGCCCACAAGCCTGGGCAAGCACGCTGGAAGCCCGTTTGTCTGGTAGCGGGCCCATAGGAACGTTGGGATTCGAAGAAATTCCGGCACCTATCCGCGATAGCCTTCAAGCGACGGCCCGTTCGCGAGAGTGGGTGCCGCTGGCTTACGAGCTGGATCGTATGCGACTCCAAAAAGACGACGCGGCCGTGGCGCTGCATCGCGCTGCAGCTGGCTTGTGTGATGAACTGTTCGAAGCCCTGGGCCGTGAGTTGGCAACCAGGCGCCCGGCATGGCAGATCCAGGCGGCACTGGAAGGGCGGGCCAAACAGCGGGGCGCTGAATATTGCCGCACGTGGCTGACGGTCGGTCCCATGGCGGATTACCCGCGGTACTGGCGCGACGAATGCTTGCGCGTGCCGCAGGCCGGTGATCAGGTGATGCTGGGCATCATGCTAATGGTGGAAGGGCATTGGGGCCACGGCATCCGCATGGGCAATATCGGCCCACAGGCGCCTGCCCATCAGCAACTCTGGTCTGTCACGAAAGCGATGCTCGATGCCGGAGCGGTGGCACTGACATCGGGCTCGCCACTTGATGCGGTAGAGGGCGAGATGAATCGTGTTCTCGAACACCACTACACCCCGTCGGTGATTGCAGGCATGACCCGCTTTCGCAATGGCCACGGCTTGGGCATGTCCTACGAAGAGCCACTGTCCACCCGTGCCTTTTCTCAACATTTTGACCGAACGGTCGTCGAGACACCGGCTAGCGGTGTCGCTGTCGCACCCGGCATGTTGTTTGAGTTGCACCCCAATTTCTTCATCCCCGACGTGGGCGGCGCTGCGTTGGGCGAGATGGTGCTCGTGACGCCACAGGGCCCAGAGCGCTTGTTGACGTTTCCTCTAGCGCCCGCTGATTGGTCCTGACAGACCCTGTCGGGCATGCATTCTTAATAACGCGCATCGGAGCAACGGGGCTCCGCGCGTTTCTGATCTATCCACCTGCAAGGAGCATTTTTCATGAAGAAGCCTCTGGTACTCGCCGCATTCACTGCGATCCTGTTGACGGGCGCAGCGCATGCACAGGAACTGCCCAAGACAAATTTGAAGGTCGTGGGCGGATTGAGCAATCTCACCGCCTACAGCGATTACGAAAAGCCATTCTGGACCAAGACTATTCCTGAATTGTCCAAGGGTCAGGTCACGGCCGACATCAAGGGCTTCAATGAAATGGGCCTGAAGGGTCCGGAACTCTTGCGTCTGATGTCCCAAGGCGTAATTGAATTCGGCACAGCAACGCTGTCGTACTTCGCCAGTGACAACCCCATCAATGAGGCGATTGATCTGGCCGGGCTGGCCCCGGATGTGAAGACTGCGCGCGCCGTCACGGAGGCTTTCGAGCCGGTCTACGCCCGTCTGTATGGCGAGGGCAGCAACGTCAAACTGTTGGGCATTTCGACCTATCCGGGCCAGGTGTTGTTCTGCAACGCTGAAATCAAGGGCCTGGCAGACATCAAGGGCAAGAAGGTGCGCACCAGCAGCCGCACAACCGCCGAGTTTGTCGAAGCTCTGGGTGGATCCAGCGTGACGATGGCATTTGGTGAAGTGGTGCCCGCCCTGCAAAACAAAGTGGTCGATTGCGCCATCACAGGTTCGTTGTCGGGCTATTCGGCCAAGTGGTACGAAGTGTCGACCCACTTGTATGCCCTGCCAATCAACTGGAATCAGCAGATTCATGCCGTAAACCAGAAGGCATGGGACAAGCTCGATCCCAAGACGCGCACTTTCCTGCAAGCCAATATCAAGACGCTGGTGGACAACATCTGGGATGCCGCCGGTCGCCAGACACAAGAGGGCTATGACTGCAACACCGGCGCCGCAGCGTGCCCGTTCCCAGTCAAGGGCAAGATGATTCTGGTGCAACCGTCGGAAGCCGATCGTGAGTTGCTCAAGAAAGTGACACAGGAAGCCGTGCTGCCCAAGTGGGCTGCACGTTGCTCGGCGCAGTGCGTGAAGGACTTCAACGCCACGGTCGGCAAAACGCTGGGCCTGACCGCAAGCAAGTAAGCAGGCAAGTGCAGGGCGCGCGTCGGCGTATGAAACCGGCGCGCGCACAGATTCAGCGTTATGGCGGGCACTCGCCCGCAGAGGTTATTTCATGACCAAGATTGAACATTTTCGAATCCTGGGAGCGCTATTGCGGCGTGCCCAAGCGTTGTCGCGAGGCGCTGTCTGGGCAGGAGGCGCGCTGACCATAGCCAGCGTACTGCTGATCTCATTTGACGTGCTTGCCCGCAAATTTTTCGGTTTCACCACAGGCGGAGCGGACGAGTTGTCCAGCTACGCCTTTGCAATCAGCACCTCCTGGGCATTGGCGTTCGCCACCCTGCAACGCGCAAACGTGCGCGTGGACGTGCTGTACCAATACCTGCCGGTACGTCTATCCGCCGTACTCGATTGGATTTCACTGGTCGCCATGGCAGTGTTCATGGTGTTTCTGACGTTCTATGCCTACGACGTGGTGCAGACTTCCTGGTTACAGCGATCGGCGGCAAATACGCCCTTGGCGACACCGCTCTGGATTCCACAGGGTTTATGGCTGATAGGCCTGGCCTGGATGTGTGTGGTGGTGGCCTTGATGCTGGTGCGTGCCTCGGCGGCATTGGTGACGGGCGATATTGAGCTGGTCAAAGCCATATGTGGCGTGCGCTCGGCACAAGAAGAGGCAGCAGAAGAAGCCGCCGCAGGCGAACGTATGGTACGAGGAGAGGCGGCATGATTTCCACCGCATTGACACTGTTATTGGTTTTGATCGGCCTGTCCATTCCCGTGGGAGCAGCGTTGGGCGTACTGGGTCTGATACTCGACCCCTTGTTCTCCATGTTGCCGCTGTCGCGTGCCATTGGCGAATTGTCGTGGAGCGCCAACAACGAATTCTTGCTCGTCGCGATTCCGTTGTTCATCATGTTGGGCGAAGTCCTGCTGCGCGCAGGCTTTGCCGAACGTATGTACGGCGCGATGAGCCTGTGGCTGTCTTGGCTGCCCGGTGGCCTGATGCATGCGAACATCGGTGCGTCCACCTTGTTCTCGGCAACCTCGGGCTCAAGCGTGGCGACGGCCGCCACGGTTGGCACCGTGGCTATTCCGCAGATCAAGAAATATGGCTACAACGAGCCCCTGTTTCTTGGCAGTCTGGCGGCTGGTGGCACGCTAGGTATTCTGATTCCACCGTCGATCAATCTGGTGATCTACGGCGTGTTGACGAACTCCTCCGTGCCCAAGCTATACCTGGCTGGCATTATTCCCGGCTTCGCGATGGCCGCGCTGTTCATGTTGACCGTGATCGTCGCGTGCACCGTCAAACCGGCCTGGGGTGGCCATAAGGTTCGGGCGACGTGGCGTGAACGCTTCGCCAGCCTGGTGCATCTGGGCCCGCCCATGTGCATCTTTTTCCTGGTCGTAGGATCAATCTATGCCGGGTTGGCCACGCCAACCGAAGCCGCCGCGCTCGGCGTGCTGGGTGCGTTGATCCTGGCTGCCTGGTTTCGACGCCTCACCTGGAAGATGCTGCAAGAGGCTGTGGAAGGCACGATGCGCTCGACTGCGATGATCATGTTGATTGTGATCGCAGCCAGCTTCCTGAACTTCGTCATGTCAGCCACCGGTCTGACTGACGCGCTGACGCAATCCATCACCGGATTGGGTTTGTCGCCAGCCTGGATGCTGGTCATTGTGGTGGTGTTCTATCTGGTGCTGGGTTGCTTCATGGAAACGCTCTCCATGATGATCACCACGATCCCCATCGTGGCACCCATCATGATCGCGCTGGGCTATGACCCGATCTGGCTGGGCATTGTCATCATCGTGCTGGTCGAGGCCGCCTTGATCACGCCGCCAGTCGGCTTGAACCTGTTCGTCGTGCAGAGCCTGCGCAAGAGTGGGTCCATGGGTGCCGTGATCATAGGGAGTCTGCCTTTTGTGGCCGCCATGTTCGTCATGCTCGCCCTCTTGGCTTTCTTCCCCGATTTGGCGCTCTGGTTGCCGCGCGTATTCGGATAAGGCGTGCACGCCCTGGCGCCGTGGCGCCGGGCGGCTGCGCCGTTTACCTGTGATGCCGCTCGCGTGGCGGTGTCTCATTCATTCTTCAATTGGCAGAACTCTCATGAAAGCTGTATTTCAAATCGACGCGGGTGCCTCGTCACGCACCGTGGAAGTGGACATTCGCAATCTGGTGGTGGCCGGCTGGGCGGGTCGTGACCGCGCCGCCATTGAGCACCACATCGAAGAGCTGGCTGCCATCGGTGTGCCTCGCCCAAGCAGCGTGCCGCTTTATTACCGCATTTCGGACAATCAATTGACTCAGGCTGCACAGGTGCAAGCCGTTGGCCCGGAGTCCTCGGGCGAAGTCGAGACCTTTGTCTTTCCCTTTGAAGGCGAGCTGTACGTCAGCATTGCCTCTGATCACACCGACCGCAAACTGGAAGCGCATAGCGTGGCGTTGTCCAAACAAGTCTGCGTCAAACCTGTCGCGTCTGTCGCCTGGCGCCTGGCCGATGTGGCCGAATACTGGGATGAGCTGGTGATTCGCTCGACCATCGTTGAGAACGGCGCAGAGATCCTGTATCAGGAAGGCACTCTGGCCTCACTGCGCACGCCGCAGGATCTGATCGCTGGTTATACCCAGGGTGCAAGCACCTTGCCCGCCGGCACTGGAATGACCTGCGGCACCGTCGGCGCCATTGGCGGCATTCGTCCGGCGACCAGCTTCACCATGGAGTTGGTTGACCTGCGTCGCAATCGTTCGCTGCGTCACAGCTATCACGTCGAGGTATTGCCCGAAGTCGCCTGATTCGGGCGGCACCTGTACTCGCTTTAGGATCGGCGCGCGTCAGCTATCTGGCCCGCGCCGATCCCTTTGAATCTCTACGCCGCGCAGCGGCACTTGGAACGCTATGCTTTCGACGCTAAATGACCAGAGCAACGCCTTGCATGAAGGTTTGCACACTGCAGAGATCTTGACCGAAGTGGCGCTCGCGCGCGCAGAAGACCCGGCAGGTGAGGGTGCCCGCGTATTCACGCGTCTTTACGCCGCCCAAGCCCGTGCTGCGGCGAAGGCCAGCGACACCTTGCGCACGTCGGGCATCGTCCGTTCGCCTTTGGATGGCCTGACCGTCTCCATCAAAGATCTATTCGACATCGCCGGTGAGACCACGATGGCAGGCTCCGTGGCGCGCGAAGGCGAGCCGGTGGCCCAAGAGACGGCGCGCGTGGTGCAGCGTCTGATCGCAGCTGGTGCCGTGATTATTGGACGCACCAATATGACCGAATTCGCCTATTCCGGCCTCGGCATCAACCCGCATTACGGCACACCACGCAATCCTTGGGATCGCGCCACGGGCCGTATCCCCGGAGGCTCTTCGTCTGGGGCAGCAGTATCCGTTGCCGATGGCATGGCCGCTGCGGCGATAGGCTCAGATACGGGTGGTTCGGTGCGGATTCCGGCGGCACTTTGCGGTCTGACAGGTTTCAAGCCCAGCGCATGGCGCGTCTCAATGGCAGGCGTGCTGCCCTTGTCCGCCAATCTGGATTCCATCGGCCCCATCGCACCGAGCGTGCGCTGCTGCGCCACGCTGGACGCAATCCTGGCCGGGGACGAAGACGCGGTGAGCATCGCGACCGATTTACGCGGTCTACGACTCGCCGTGCCCACCACGCTCGCGCTGGACGGTATGGACACCCATGTTTCGGCATCGTTCTCGGCTGCGTTGTCGAGGTTGGCCGCAGCGGGTGCGCGCATTGAAGAGATCGCCGTCCCGGAGTTCGCCCAGTTGGCCGCGATCAACGCCAAGGGTGGATTTACCGCCGCAGAAGCCTGGGCCTGGCACCGCGACCTGATCGAGCGCCATGCCGACCGTTATGACCCGCGTGTTGTATCGCGCATCATGCGCGGGCGAGACATGTCGGCGGCTGACTATCTGGATTTGCTCGATGCGCGCGAAGCGTGGGTCGCGGCGGTTGAGCATCGCATCGCCGGATATGACGCATTGATTCTGCCGACGGTGCCCATTGTGGCGCCGTCAATTGCCGAACTATCCGCCACCGATGACGCCTACTATGCCGCCAACGGGCTGATTCTGCGCAACTCGACCATGATCAACTTCCTGGATGGTTGCGCGTTGTCGGTGCCTTGCCAGGCACCTGGATCAGCACCCGCAGGCCTGATGATCGCAGGCGCCAATGGTGCTGATCGCCGAATCCTGGCCATTGGAATGGCGATTGAGGATGTACTCGCCACGCAAGCAACCCGGAAATGAGGGAACCACGCATGACACTGTCGAACGCCCACCGCGACAATAAGGGCCCGGATCTTGCCTATCAGGCCAGGCTGGATGCCCGCAGCGGAAAACTAACCGGCCCCACAGCCAACCTGGCGCCGGGACATGTGCAAGCCAATTTGGCCATCTTGCCACGTGCACTTGCCGCTGACTTTCTCCATTTCTGCCAGCGCAACCCCAAGCCTTGTCCCTTGCTGGCCATGTCCGAGCCGGGTGATCCAGCCTTGCCCGAGTTGGGACGAGATATCGATATCCGCAGCGATATCCCGCGCTACCGAGTCTGGAAGCATGGCATCCTGGTGAGTGAACCGCTGGACGTGCGTGATATCTGGCGCGACGACCTGGTGTCTTTCCTGATTGGCTGCTCTTTCTCATTCGAAGAAGCGATGCTGGACAACGGCCTGCCGGTGCGGCATATCGAACAAGGCTGCAATGTCCCGATGTATCGCACCAATATTCCGACAAAGGCGGCTGGCGCTTTTAGCGGTCCTCTCGTGGTATCGATGCGGCCTTTGAAGGCAGCTGACGCCATTCGCGCCATTCAGGTCACCTCGCGCTTTCCCTCTGTTCACGGTGCCCCCGTCCATATAGGCGACCCCGGGTTAATCGGGATCACCGATATAAACAAGCCGGACTATGGCGATGCGGTGGAGATCAGAGACGGTGAAATGCCCGTGTTCTGGGCATGTGGCGTAACGCCACAGTCCGTCGTCGCAGCCGTCAAACCCGAGTTCTGCATCACCCACGCACCGGGGCACATGCTGGTTACGGATCTGATCAATAGCCGCATGGCCATTCTGTGACATCTGCCGGGCTGTTATTTAACGCGTCAACGTATCTGCACCAACCCCTTGTGGTGTCCTAAAAGTAGAAGGGCACAGAGGTCGCAAAGCGAAATCTGTGCCCCAGCCTTAGAACTTCCTTACGTCGTTACGCTATTGCATGGCTTGCGGCAATACAGTCACGATGGACGGAAACATCGTTATCAGTATCGTCGCCAAGACCAGCAATAAAAAGAATGGAAACGCCATGCGCACCAGTTCAAACAGATTGCGGCCGGTGATGCCCTGAATCACGAACAAATTAAATCCTACCGGCGGTGTGATCTGCGCCATCTCCACCACCAGGATCAGGTAAATCCCGAACCAAAGCGGGTCGATCCCTGCGGCTTGCACCGCAGGCATCAATACTGCGGTGGTCAGCACCACAATAGAAATGCCGTCCAGAAACGCGCCCAGCAAGATGAAAAACACAGTCAGCACGGCGATCAAACCATACTGGCTCAGACCTAATGAACTGATCCACTCTGCCAGATTGGCAGGTAGCCCTGTGAAACTCATCGCGCTGGTAAGGTAGGCGGCGCCAAGCAAGATAAAGGAAATCATGCACGACGTGCGCGTTGCCCCCATCAGGCTGTCGCTGAAGGACTTCCAGTTCAAGGACTTGCCAAACGCTGCGATCAACAAGGCGCCAATGACGCCAATGGTGGCGGCCTCAGTCGCCGTGGCGATGCCCGCATAGATTGAACCGATAACCCCGGCAATCAACAGCACAACCGGTGCCAGCAAGCGTAGACGACCCAACATCTCAGACAACGGAACCGCCGGTTCACGCGCGGGCACTTTGCTCGGGTTGCGCGCCGACCACAGGCCGATGTATCCAGAGAACAGCGCCATCAGCATAATGCCCGGCAAGATACCGGCGACGAATAGCTTGATCAACGAGACCTGGGCCGCGACGCCATAGACAATCATGACGATGGAGGGAGGAATCAACAGACCCAGCGTGCCCGCACCGGCCAAAGAGCCGATCGCAATGCCGTCGTCATAACCCCGTGCTTTCAGCTCGGGCAACGAGATACGCCCGATAGTGGCGGCCGTGGCGGCAGAAGAACCGCTGACCGCAGCGAAAATTCCGCAGCCCAGTACGTTCACATGCACCAGTCCACCGGGTAATCGGCGCACCCACGGCCCCAGACCGCTGAACATGTCTTCGGCTAGGCGGGTGCGATAGAGAATCTCGCCCATCCAGATGAACAAGGGCAGGGCAGTCAGCGCCCAGTTGGCCGAGGCATCCCAGCTTTTGGTCGCGAAGATAATACCGGCAGGTGCGTCGGTGAACATCAGCAAGCCGATCAGCCCGCACGCGACCAACGACAACGATACCCAAACGCCCAAGCTCAACAAAAATAACAGGCTGCCGATCAGCACCAATGCTTGGGTAATGTCACCCATGTTGGGTCTCCTCAGGTTGTTGGCCGCGCAGCACCATCAGGAGTCGGCGCGCCATCATGACGGCGAACAAGGTCAGACCGATAGGCATGCAGATTTGCGGAATCCATAAGGGCACCGCAAGCATCCCTTGCGCCACCTCGTCATACATGAACGTTTCATGCACGAAGTGAATAGCCGACCAAGCTGCCCAGCAGGAAAGCCCCAATCCAATGGCAGTCGCCACAATCTCGTAGCCGCGCGTCATGCCCTTGGGCAGGAATTGCAGCAACAGCGTCACACGGATGTGGTCGCCACGCAGCATGGCATAGGGCAGCGCCAGAAAAATGGACGCGGCCATGGACCACGCGGCGAAATCGTCGGCCGCCGGAATTTGATGCCCGAACACACGCATCAGAATCTGAGTAGCAATCACGACGCCAATCAGCGCCAGGAACAGCGCCCCGAGGGCGCCGCTCGTGATCGCAATGCGATCTAGAAGTTTCATAGGTGTGCTCGATTACTTGCGATAAGCGTCAAGCAAAGGCTGACCATCGGCGCCGGCCTTCTTCAGCCATTCATCGACCATGATCTTGCCCACACCATGCAATTCGCCCGACAGTTCCGAGGGCAACGGTTGCACGTCCATTCCATGCTTGGCCAAGGTGTCGGTCAGTGCCTTGGTCTGGGTGCGTGCCATTTGCCAGCCGCGTACTTCCGCTTCGCGACCCGCGTCCATCACGGCCTTCTGGACTGACTCAGGCAATTGACGGAAAGCGCGCTTATTGGCGATGACAAAGCTCTGCGGAATGAACGCCTGGGCATCGTAGTAATACTTCACGTAGTCCCAGGCCTGCGTATCCACGCCGGTGGCAGGCGACGTCAGCATGGCATCGATGACGCCGGTGGAAAAGGCTTGGGGCACTTCCGGCGTTTGCACCGTGGTGGGAACGGCACCCATCAATGCCGCCATACGGCTGGTTGACGCGCTGTAAGCACGAAAGCGCGTGCCGGACAGATCCGCCATTTTGGTCAGAGGCTTTTTGGAATAAATACCCTGTGGCGGCCAAGGCGAGCCGTACACCAGCACGATTCCTTGCTTGTCCAGACGCTGTTCGAGAAGCGGACGTGTGACTTTCCACAGTTTCTCCGATTCATCAAACGACGAGGCCAGGAACGGCACACTGTCGACCTCAAACAAGGGGTCTTCGTTGCCCATGGCTGAGACAAGCACTTCGCCGATCTGCACCACGCCTTGTTGCACGCCGCGCTTGACCTCGGGGCGTTTGAGCAAGGTGCTATTGGATTGCACCTTGATGTCCAGCGCACCCTGCGTAGCGGCCTTTACGTCGGCAGCGAACTGGCGTGCGTTTTGCGTCAGGTAGTTGGCGTCGGGTTGTTCAGCCGTCATGTTCCAGCTGGCGGCTTGTGCCGTGCCAGTCAGGGTCAGGGCGGCCGCCAAGGCGATCAATTTCTTATTCATGATGTTTTCCTCTTTGGGGGTGAACAGCAAATCGGACAGGCGTTAACGGCTGGCGTGCAAGTCGTCGGCGCGTAAATCCCAGAGCAAGTCGAAGGTATAGGTGTGATCGGCAGACAGATCGAGTTGGTCGGCCACCAGACGCACGGCAGCAGCGGCAGCCGGTTCCGTGGTCGTGTCGATGATCAGCACAGGTTCCAACACGCGTGCGCTGGCATCTTCCGAGGGCAGCGGCGTTGACAACTCCGGGTCAGGCGTCAATACGCGCAAGGTCAATACACCATCAATGCCCAACACGGTCTCGGCCAAAGCGGCTGCGCGCGCTGCTTGTTCCACGGTCCCTAAACGAACCATGCCCAGCGCCGCACCTGTTCCAACACCCGCCAGCGGCGACACAATGCTCACGCGCCGGTTGGTATTGCGCATGCGCGCAAAATTGGCCAACGACCAAGGTGTTTGATGCTCGAATGCTTTGCGGTATTCGGGGCTGAAGAACACATTCATGCTTTGCGTGCGATACAAAGCCAGATAGCGGCGGTCGCCTTGTTGCGTGCGGTAGCGGCGCGCCCAGCTGAATCCTGCGATTCCGGCGCGTTCGGCCATGTGCTCGCGGTCGTACCATTGATTGAAATCGTCTTCGTGCGCGGGGTCGATGTCTGTCCAGATGAACAGCTCGCCCATTGCGTCACGATCTTGTCGAATAGGGGATGCCACGTGTTTCTCCGTCGGGCGACCATGAAACCGGTCGCTACCCTACGGATTCTGGATAAGCGTGTCAGCGGCGTCTAACGGTTTATTCCAGCCTCGCCCGATAAGCAAAAGTTATCGCAGAATCACGCCCCGGAGAGGCCGCATGCGCAGGCAAAATTCGCCCGACATGGCAGGGGTAAACCCCGTAGCCCGTATCGCATCAAATCGCCAGTACGCCGCTGTCCAGGGGCGGTGTGGCGTCGGGTGCCGTTTCGGCATAACGACGCATTTCGTCGAGCGCGACGCGTACGACGGCTTCGGCCAGGCCCGCGACGGGGTCGGGCCGCCAAGTAGCCACCAGGCGCAAGTCGGGCAGGGCATGTTCACACTCGATGATGCGATACCTGCCGGACTCAATGCCCGCATGCACTGCAGCCACGGGCAGCGTCGCCACGCCTGCGCCCGCTTCCAGAAACTGGGTGCACGCCGCAATCGACGACACGAAGTGAATCCGGCCCGGGATCAAGCCCGCGCTGTCGAACACGTCGAGCAGCTGCAAGTGGGGTTGCGAGTAGCGAGGGAAGGTCACCAATGGCAGCACAGCCAACTCGGCCAGTGTGGTCACCGGAGGTATATCGGCATCAGCGCGGCAGATCCAGCCCATTTTCAAGGCACCCAGTTCCCGATTGCGCACGCTGGACCCCACCACAGCATCCGTCTGGAGGGCCACGTCCACGCCACCATGCTTGATCAGGTCATGCAATCGGCGAGTGGACTCGGCCGTCAATTCAATCTCGATCTCGGGATGGGCGCGATGCAATTCACGCAAAAACGGTGCGAACCACGTATGGACAATGGACTCTACGATGCCCAGACGTACAACGCCTTTGAGCGTCGGGGGCCCATGAAGCGCACCGCGCATCGCCTGTTCGGTATCAAGCATGCGTTCCGCGTAGCTGATCAAGGTGCGACCCGACGCCGTCAGGCGCGTGTCACGGCTGCCGCGTTCAAAGAGTTGCTGCCCCAGATCATTTTCCAATGCGGCTATTCGCCCTGAAATGGCGGCCTGCGTCAGATTCAACTTGCCCGCGGCTGCCTTGAAACTATGCAGGCGGGCGACCCAGATGAAGGTTTCCAAAAAACGGACATTCATGTCGTGCATTCCCCGTGATGGCGTGCGTGTAGTCGTGGTCTGACCCTCACCACAGTTCGTATGGCATAGATCCCACGATCTCCTCGTGCAGATTATCGATGCCTTAAGCGTCGTTCACCTACAACGCTACGCAGGCCGGAGCCCTTCGATAAAGATTTATGCAGAATCGTACCTCGACACCTCAACGCCGACCGGGTGTGTTGGTTCAGCTTCAGACCTCAACCACGCAGCAGTTGACGATGGCCGGCAGTTTCGAGATTGATGCAATAACCGAGAGCGGAGAAAAGTCCATGCTATCGCTTCATTGTTGTGACTGCTCTAAGCTTTTCGCTCGCCTGATTGGCGCCACCATGGGCGAGCGGAGTGTGGTGCCGTAAGGTCCACCTGCTCGCCCATCTCCGGTGTAGTCAGAGAGACCCCTTGAGCGCTCGCCAGCGCTGCGATGCGTTCGAACGGTTCCTCCCAAGCATGCATGGCCAGGTCGAAGGTGCCGTTGTGAATTGGCAGCAGCCAGCGTCCCCGAAGATCAAGGTGAGCCTGAAGGGTCTCTTCGGGCTGCATATGCACGAAGGCCCAGCGCTTGTCATAAGCACCCGTTTCCATCAGCGTCAGATCGAAAGGACCAAAGGCCGCGCCGATGGCCTTGAATCCATCGAAGTAGCCGCTATCGCCGCTGAAGAATATGCGCAGATCCGCATCCTGAATGACCCACGATGCCCATAAGCTGCGGTCGCTATCGCCCAGACCACGGCCGGAAAAGTGCTGAGCCGGGGTAGCGGTCAGGCGCAGCCCATCGACTTCCGTCGATTGCCACCAGTCCAATTGTTCGACTTTGGCCGGATTTACACCCCAGGCGATCAACTGGTCGCCCACGCCCAACGGCGCGATGAAGCGGCCGGTCTTGCCAGCCAGTTGCATCACGGCAGCACGATCCAGATGGTCGTAATGGTTGTGCGACAGAATGACGCCAGCGATTGGTGGCAAGTCATCAATAGTGATTGGCGGCTTGTGAAAGCGTGCCGGGCCGGCCCATTGCACTGGTGAGGCACGCTCCGCGAAGACAGGGTCAGTTAACCAGTAACGCCCGCGCAATTTCAGCAGAACAGATGAATGGCCCAGGCGGTACAGACTGCGGTCAGGGGCCGCTTCAAGCTGGGCGCGATCAAGCGTGCGCACCGGAATGCTGCGCTCAGGCACCGTGCCGGCCGGCTTGGCAAAGAAAAAGGTCCACGTTAATTTGAGTCCTTCCCACAGTCCCATTGGAGGGCGAGGAAGGGCGTTGCGAAAGCGACCGTCGCGATGTTGCGGCGACTCTGGATAGGCTGGCAATGAAGCGCGGAGGGCGCAAGAGGTTGGGACAGTCATGGTCAGAATACAAAGCAGGGGAACGAGGGCTAGGCGCTTCATAGTGAAAGGCCCACAAAGTACACCGATAAGTGTAGTTTTGTTTTTTTGAAAAGTACACTGCCCAGTGTAAAATTTATGCCGCCGATAACAACCCCTCTGGACTCACCCATGTCCCTCCCACCGAAACGCCTAACCGATCGCAAACGCGAGGCCATCGTGCGCGCTGCTGTGGAAGAGTTCCGCTCGGCGGGGTATGAGGCCACGAGCATGGACCGCATTGCCGCCGCTGCGGGCGTCTCCAAGCGTACTGTCTACAACCACTTTCCCAGCAAGGACGACCTGTTCGGATTGATGCTTGAGCAATTGTGGGAAAGCAGCGCGGCCAGCGTTGATCTTGCATACCGCGCTGACCAGTCACTGGAGCTGCAATTGCGGCAGCTATTGATGCAGAAGCTGGCGTTAATGGGGGATCCCAATTTCATTGATCTGGCGCGTGTCGCCATGGCAGAGATCATCCACGCGCCTGCCCGGGCTCAAAGCATCGTCTGCCGCATGGGAGAAAAGGAGAGTGGGGTGACCGCCTGGATCCGGGCCGCCATTGCTGACGGTCGTTTGGTCGATGTCGACCCAGACTTTGCGGGTCATCAGTTGCAGGGCTTGGTGAAGAGCTTTGCGTTTTGGCCGCAGGTCACATTGGGACAGCCACCGTTAGTCGAGACTGAGCGAAAACGCGTGGCCGACTCGGCGGTGACTATGTTCCTGGGCTGTTACGGACAGAGTGTCTGATAGAGCTTGAAGCGAACACACCGTCACTCCGACGCGACTAGGCGCATCCGACACTTTCCCTTGTGTCCAGACAGGATGCTCCGTGGCCGATGAGTATGTGCAGGTCCGGTTTCTTGGGTCTTTGAAGCGACGCGCACACATTACTCACAGATGCTCTGTTAAAGAAGAGTGGTTGTGCCGAACGTGGCAGAGCACCCCAAGCCGCTTTAGCTATGAGGCTTGCGAACACCGCGAGTCTTCCCACTGCTGGGAAGTCAGGGGCCCGGTCTACGGCTACGTAAGATCGGCAGTGACCTGAACGATATGGGAGAGCGTTGCGGCAAGCATCCCGTGGCCCGCTTGATACGTTAGGCTGGCCTGCGTTCGCACACCGGATACGGTCGTCCGCCAGGAGGACGAAGCACTCGTCCAACGATATTCCCCCGAACGCCAAGTTGGCGATCGACATATATGCATAAAGCACATATATGTCGATCATAAATGCACTTTACAGAAATCCGGCTCTGGCAGACAGTGCCAGAGCCGCGATCATTGAACGGGGCCAGCACTTCATTGAATAGGGGAGTCCGTTATGCGGCAGCGTTTGCCAACAATGCTCCAGAAATCAATTGGCCTGAACTCCTTGTGTCGTCGCTTCGGGGCAGACAAAGATTCCTTGCGCCGCCCAAAGGCCGATGCGTTCATCGGGCGTGCCGATGTGGTGCAGCAAACGGGCCCGAGCACGGTGGATGCCACCGCTTCGCCAGACATGATCAGCATCCTCGAAGGTCAGCGCGTAGTGCCCCTGAAACACGGAGGCCCGGAGATGGGCAATTATCAGCGCGAACATATCCAGGTCTAGAACCAAGTCGTCAGCTCGGCAAACGTACTGATGTAGTAGTCGGTGAGTCTGGATGAGTGACGATGCCGGCCAGTCGTTTCGTCTATTGGCCGATTCGGTCATGAGATATGGGCTGTTCCGACATGGGCGGCAACGTTGCAGACACGCAGAATGCAGCACCGGACTGGATAACCTTTAGGAAGAAACGCCATGAATCGTTCCCGTCGCATTGCTTGTATCGCTGCGCTCTCACTGCCACTCTTGAGCGGTCTCGCTCTTGCAGAGCAGGCAGTATTCCCGAACAAGCCACTGCGCATCGTTGTACCGTTGGGGCCTGGCAGCGCTTTCGATTCCGCCACACGCCTTTTCGCAGAAGAGTTGGCTAGCGAGCTTGGCCAGCCTGTCATCGTCGAAAACCGTCCGGGAGGCGATACCGCGATCGGCGTGCGCCACGTTCTTTCGCAGCCAGCCGATGGATACACCATCCTCGCGCTTTCAAACAGCATGGTCGAGATCAATCCCTTCATCATCAAAGACCTGAAGTACGAATCCAAAGACATCCTGCCGGTGGCCGGTCTATTGGCGACGTCTAGCGCATTCGTGGTCCCGGCCAACTCGAAGTTCCAGACGTGGGCGGACGTGATAGCGGCGCTGCGCGCGAAGCCGGAATCAGTCAGCTTGGGCAATTATGGGCAGATCTATCGATTCGGCTCCAAGCACTTCGAACAAGTTGCCGATGTGAAGTTCATGCATGTGCCGTACAAGGGGGCATCGCAGGTCGTGACCGACCTGATCGGTGGGTCGATTGACCTGTCCTTGATGGAAATTGGCGGAGCCCTCCCGCTGCTGCGCAGCGGGCAGTTGCGCGCCCTTGCAGTAACCAGCGCCGAACGCAATCCGACGCTGCCGGACGTTCCCACTATTGCGGAATCGGGTTGGCCCAAATTCACGCTCGCGGCCTGGACTGCGTATGCGGTACCGGAGAATACGCCGGTCGCCGTTGTGAAGAAGCTGGAACAATCCATGCTTAAGGTCGCCAATGCGACCCGAATACTGCAGTGGCAATCCGAGCGTAGCGCGCAACCAATGCCCTACACATCCAAGGAGATGCGCGACTTGATCGCGCGCGAGACCGAGGTCTTCAAAGAAATCGCCAAAACCATGCCAATGCAGTAGGGCGCAGACATGGCAGATGGTTTCACCTCCCAAAGTCATCGCTTCCGCGGCTATGCCAAAACTCGGCCCGTGGCAATTTTCCGGGATGACGACGCATTGATGAGCGCGCCCTTAGCGCTCACCCGAGCGAATGCTCGTGTCGTGCTCTGGTGCTGTTGGATGTTGCAAGGCGCTGTTGCCACCAACAACCCGCTGGCTGAAGGTGATGCCCGTCAAGCTCTCCTGCTGGCCCGTCGCGCGTGGGCCAATTTGATCAATGGCGACAGTGCGTGGGCGCGTGGAACCGCCTGTGCGTCGGCGTTTCTGTACAACCGCTATGAAGACGACGGCGGCAACGTATTTGAGGGTCATTGGATCGAGCGAGTCTGTTACGCGCTGGGTGGCGCACTCTTTATCCGTCATCCAGGTCTTGCACCTATCGACGTCTACGCCGCGTTGACCGAGCCCGCAATCCATCATTTTGGCATGCGTTGCCTGCCACAACTGGGTGCGATGCAGACATCTTGGGAGGCCGCCGGCACGACAGCCGCCTCGCTGCCGGCGGTGCTCGAACATGCCCGCACAGTAATCGAATCGTTAGGCTACGCCGCTGGCGCGCCCCGTCTGCGCGACCTCGACATCCCGCAAGAGAGCCTTGAACAGGCGGTTGAGGCATCGACCTGTAATTTCAACGCAGACCGACAGCGGCTGCTACGCCGTGAGAAGGCGCCGTTGCTGGCGACGCTGCACGACGCCTGGTAGCGACAGAAGAAAACCATGAGGCGCACAAGCGCGTGACGCGTCTAAATACACCATAAGGAGACTCACTTGATACCACGTACCTTGTTTCAACCCGAGCACGATACTTTTCGCGACTCTGTCCGCCGATTTGTGCAAACTGAGCTGGTTCCACACCATGAAGCTTGGGAAGAGGCCGGTATCGTGCCGCGTGAGGCGTGGCTCAAGGCAGGTGCCGCAGGCTTGCTCTGTTGCAATGTCGCAGAAGCCTATGGCGGCCCGGGCGCCGACTTTATTTTCAACGTCGTTGTTATCGAGGAGTTGGCACGCGCTGGCGTCACTGGGCCTGGTTTTTATGTCCATAGCGATATGGTGGCGACTTACCTGGATCGTTTCGGCAGCGATGCCTTGAAGAAAAAATGGTTGCCACGGATGGTCAGTGGCCAGGCTATTGGCGCTATCGGCATCACCGAGCCCGGCGCGGGCAGCGACGTGCGCGGCATCAGCATGCAAGCGCGCCGTGAGGGCGACGAGTACGTCATAAGTGGCCAGAAAACGTACATATCGAATGGGCAAAATTGCGACTTTGTCATCGCCGTGACTAAGACTGATCCGTCGCGCCCGCGTGACGCTATCAGCCTGATTCTGGTGGAGGCGGACCGCCCGGGCTTTGCGCGCGGACGCAATCTCAAAAAACTCGGCAACCATGCGCAAGACACCTCCGAACTTTTCTTCGACGAAGTGCGCGTGCCGGTCACGAATCTGATCGGTGAAGCGCATGAAGGGTTTAGCTATCTTGGCAAGAATCTTGCGCACGAGCGCTTGACGCAGGCCATCCGCGCCGCCACGACCATTGAGACCACCATCCAGCAGACGGTCGACTACGTCGTCGAACGCAAGGCATTCGGCAAGGCTATCGCTGATTTCCAGAACACGCAGTTCAAACTGGCCGAACTGTCTGCGGCCGCGCGCCAAGCTCGAGTTTTTGTTGATCGTTGTATCGAATTGCAGTTGCTGGGCGAGCTCGATGCCGTCGACGCGGCGGCCGCCAAACTGATGCTGGCCGAACTGCACTGCAAGACAGTAGATGAATGCCTGCAACTGCACGGTGGATGGGGCTACATGTGGGAGTTCCCAATATGCCGGGCTTACGCCGATGCGCGAATCATCAAGATTGCAGGTGGTTCGGTCGAGATCATGAAGCAGATCATTGGTCGCGATCTCTTTCGTCGCGCTCGCGCTGCGTAATAGGAGAGTGCGCTCATGAATTCATTGCAAAAAGCCATTCCGCAACCGTTGCCGACTACGCAACCGTATTGGGATGCAGCGAAGCGCGGAGAGCTGCAATTCCAGCGTTGCGGCGCTTGCCGCCATGCTTTTTTGTATCCGCGATTGCGGTGCCCCTCCTGCGGCGCGGCCGACGTGCGCTGGGAGCGCGCAAGCGGTCGCGCAACCCTTTACTCCTATGTGATCAATTACCTGGCGGCCCCCGGCTTCAAGGACGAGGTGCCGCATGTAATCGCCATCGTGCAATTGGAAGAAGGGCCACGGATGCTCTCGAACGTGATTGGGGTGGAGCCCATCCCTGAAAACCTGCCTCTGGACGCGCCTCTGCAGGTCGAGTTCGAAGTGCGCGGCGAATTCTTTATTCCGCTTTTCCGGCTCATTGGAGAACAGTAATGAAAGCCATGGAAATCGCCATTGCTGGCGCAGCGGAAACCGACCTGGGCGCGTTGCCACATCTTTCGGAAATGGACCTGCGAGCGATTGCCGCGCACGCGGCGTTGGCCGATGCAGGGCTGACGCTGGCCGATGTGGACGGCATTACCAGCGCCGTCGAATCTCCGATCGACGCCGCGCATTATCTCGGTATCACGCCCACATGGTATGACGGCACTTCAGTAGGCGGTTGCTCGTTTCTGGTTCATGTTCGACACGCCGCCGCCGCCATTCGCGCCGGACTTTGCACCACTGTGCTGGTGCTGCATGGAGAGTCGGGCCGATCACGGACGGGATACATGCCACGCGCCCGGCAGCCTTTCTCGATGGTCGGACAGTTCGAGTCGCCATATGGCACCCTGGCGCCACCCAATATTTTTACGCTCCCCGTCCTGCGCTACATGAAGGAAACCGGGACCACGCATGAGCAATTGGCAGAAGTAGTCGCGGCTCAGAGCGAGTGGGCCGAGGGCAATCCGCGAGCCAGCCGTAACAAACGCCTGACGGCAGCCGATGTGATGGCTTCGCCAATGGTGGCGTATCCGTTCCACAAGTTGGAGTGCTGCGTCGTGACAGACGGCGGCGGGGCACTGGTAATCACCAGCGGTGAGCGCGCGCGGAATTTGCGTCGTGCCGATCATCCGGTCTATCTGCTCGGCGCGGGCGAGTCTTGCGGCAGTCCGTTGGTGTCAATGATGGAGGAGCCAACGTCGTTCGCGGCCTTCCGGCTGGCGAGTCAGGCGGCGTTTGCGGAGTCAGGGTTGCGTCATGCCGACATCAATCACCTGATGATCTACGATGCCTTTGCCCATTTGCCGCTTTACGGGCTGGCCGACCTGGGATTCGTGCCCCGTGGCGAAGCCGGCGCTTTTATACAGGAAGGCCATACGCGACCCGGCGGAAAGCTGCCAATGAATACCAACGGTGGCGGCATTCTGTACACGCACACAGGCATGTACGGCATGTTTGCCATTCTGGAGGCTGTGCGCCAACTGCGCGGCGAGGCTTTCCGCCAGGTTGCCGACGTCAATACCAGTCTTGTGCAAGGCATAGGCGGCATGTTCACCGCCGCCGCCACGCTGATCCTCTCGAATGAGCGCCCTCAGCAATGAGCAACGCGCAGCACACCATCGCAACAGCCATGTTCCGCTGGACAATGGCGGGCGCGGCGCGCCAGGGCCTGGATCAGGCAGGGTTGCTGCGCCGCGCCGGCGTAAGCCCCGACCAAGCCGAGACAAGGCAGCGCTTGCCTGCGGAACGCTATGTTGCGTTGCTGCGCACCTTGCGCCGCACGATGCGAGACGAATTCTGGGGACTTGCCAGCAAGCCGGTGCCGGTCGGCACCTTCACAGCCATCTGCCGCGATGCCGTGCATGCGGTGACGCTGCGCGAGGCCTTGGAACGCAGTCTTGCTGGCTATCGGCGAGTGCTGGACGATTTTTCGCCGCGTTTGACTATCCTGGACGGGCAGGCGTGCGTGCGCTTGCACCCACGCGACTGTAGTAATCCGCTGGCGACTTATGCGGAATGCATCTTCACCTATCATATGGCTCGCTTGATGTGGTGGCTGGTGGGGCGGCGGTTCCCGTTGTGCGGAGTCTCGTTTCGCCATGCCGAGCTGCCCTGGAGCGGGGAGACACGACTGCTGCTGCAGGTCGGGTGTAACTACGAGGTCGCTGAAGGCCAATTGTGGTTCGACGCGCGCTGCCTGAATATCCCCGTGATTCAGAACCTGGATCGCTTGCACACATTTACGCAGGACGCCTGTCATCACCTTATCCGGTATCCACGCAACGAAAGCGGCATCGTCGATACGGTTTGCTCCCGCTTGCGGCGTGGGTTGTCGGGCGATATCCCTTCGTTGAAAGAACTGGCGCAGTCGATGCACTTGACCGAGAGCACGCTTAAGCGGCGGCTGGAGCAGGAGGGCTCCCACTTTCGCGCCTTGAAAGACCTGATGCGCAAAGACACGGCTTGCAATTTGCTCATGCAGACGACGCTGCCGCTCCAGGAAATCGCGGAGCGTGTCGGATTTTCCGATCCGGCAGCTTTTTCGCGCGCGTTCAAACGCTGGACGCACATGCCCCCAGGCGAGTTCCGCGGGCGCCGTCTGGCCGGTCTTGATTTCGTGACAACGCGGGCCTCCGCCGTTGTCCCGGGCCGCCGAGCGCGCCATGAACTTTTCGATCAAGCGTTTTGCACTTGAGCGCCATCGCCACGCACCGGGCTTGGCCACAAACTTCAGAGTCATGCAAGAGAGCAGGCCTGGATCCGCTGCTCAACCACCAGGAGAGAGGGAAATGAAAAGACTTTGCGAAGGGCGTATTGTCGTCATCACCGGCGCAGGTCGCGGGATTGGCCGGGCATACGCATTGGAATTCGCGCGGCAGGGAGCGCGTGTGGTAGTCAATGATCTGGGCGGCGCGCCTGACGGCAAGGGCGCCGCCGATGCTCCCGCCCTAAGTGTGGTGCGTGAAATTGAACAATTAGGCGGGCAAGCCGTTGCGAACACCGACGACATCGCGGACTGGGCCGGCGCAAGGCGCCTGGTGCACACCGCGCTCGACACCTTTGGCGGCCTGGATGTGCTGGTGAACAATGCAGGTGTCCTGCGTGACCGCACAGTAGTCAACATGAGCGAGGAAGAGTGGGACGTCATCATGCGCGTCCATCTGAAGGGCACGTTCGCGCCGCTGCACCACGCAGCAGCCTATTGGCGAGACGAGGCAAAGGCCGGTCGCCAACGCCAGGCTGCTGTCATCAATACCAGTTCCTCGTCAGGTCTGTTTGCCAACCCAGGGCAGGCCAACTATGGAGCGGCCAAATCCGGTGTCGCGACACTCTCGCTCATCGCCGCCAAAGAACTGGGCCGATACGGGGTATCCGTAAACGCCATTTATCCGACTGCGCTCAGTCGCCTGACCGAAGAGACGTTCCGCAATCATCCCCCCCGCGAAGGCCTGGACGGGCTGGGTCCGGAGGCCGTGGCGCCAGCCGTCGTCTGGCTCGGCAGCCCGGCGGCAGCGCATGTGACCGGACAGGTGTTCGGCGTGCGGGGCAATAGCATTACGCTGGCCGAGGGCTGGCGGGCCGGACCGGTTGTGAGCCAGGCCACACGCTGGTCAATCGAAGAGGCGGGTGTGGCTGTCAACTCCTTGCTGCAAGCGGCGGATGCTTCCAGCTCAGCGAATGCGTGAGGCGGCCATGTCTCTCAATATTCTTGCAGCAGGTGCGCAGGCCGGCCCCCAGCTGGTTTCCTGGAACGCGCGCGACGTCATGCTCTATGCCCTGGGCGTAGGCGCTGGTCAGGCTGACCCCTTCGACGAATTGGACCTCACTACCGAGAACAGTGAAGGCAAGACCTTGCGCACTCTGCCAACGTTTGCGCTGGTGGTGGCGCAGAGCTCCAGATTGCAGCCAGACATTGGCAACATCGACCGGACTCGCGTGGTGCACGCTCTGCAGAGTCTCGACCTGCCCAAGCCCTTGCCCGTGCAAGGCGAGGCGGTGATCTCCTCACGCGTGGAGGCCATTGAAGACAAGGGCAGTGGCGCCTTGGTCACAACATTGACCGAAGCTACCGAGCCGACTTCAGGCAAGTATTTGTTTTCTTGTACAGCCGCCATCTTTATACGTGGCGCAGGTGGCTTTAATCCGGCACGAAAACCCACAGGCCAGCGACCCCAAGCCCCCGAGCGCGCCTGCGATGTAACGGTGGCTTGCACGACGCGTCCTGACCAGACGCTGCTATACCGACTGTGTGCGGATCGCAACCCATTACACAGCGATCCCGCATTTGCCGCACGCAGTGGGCTTGAGCGCCCGATATTGCACGGGCTATGCACCTACGGGTCGGTTGCACGTGTGCTATTGCGTGAAGTCGGTGCAGATCTGCGGCATATAAGCGCGCGCTTCACGAAACCTGTATTGCCGGGTGACACGCTGACGGCGCAAGCCTGGCAATTACCTGAGGGCTGGTACTTCCGCGTGTTGAACAGCGCCGATGAGGTGGTGCTGGACGACGGCCGGTTGACGCTGGCTACGCTCGACTCGCACTGTTCGTAAATGAAGGATTTCAGCATGGACCAAGCAAACAATCCTGCCGTGGCGGCCAATTTTCACATCGATGGCGCGTTCGGATTCTGGAATATCGCCACGCAAGAGCCTGACCGTGTTGCATTAATCGCGGTAGACGGCAGGACATACAGGGCAGGCGAGTTGCTTGCGCGCTGCAATCAGATTGCCCAGTTGCTGCTTCGTTGCGGGCTCCGACCTGGCGACTGCATTGCCGTGATCTATCCGAATGATCCTGGCATGATCGAAATCACGCTTGCAGCGTTTCAAGTCGGGCTGTACGTGGTGCCAATCAATTGGCACCTCACACGCCCGGAGATAGCGTACCTGCTGGCGAACAGCGCCGCGCATGCCGTGTTTGCTCATGCTCGTTTCGCCGACACAGTGGAAGCCGCTGCGAAGGATGCGGGCGTGCCCGCTGAGCGCTGTTTCGGCAGCGAAGCATTTGGGAGCTTCCAGGCATTGGACGCACTGTTGTCAGACCTGCCGGCGCGGGCTCCTGCCACGCGCATCAACGGCAGCGCCATGTTCTACACCTCGGGCACGACGGGCAAGCCCAAGGGTGTGCGTCGGCCGATGAACGTCCATGCGACGCCAGAGACGGCGCTTGCCAAGGCGTTGCCCTGGTACATGAATCTTTTCGGTCTGGAGGCCGGTCCGGGTGCGCATCTTGTGGTGGCGCCGCTCTATCATGCCGCTCCGCACTCGCGAGCAATCCAAACACTGCACTTGGGCCATACTTTGGTCTTGATGGATAAGTGGTCACCGCTAGACATGCTGGCGCGAATCGAGCGTTACGGGATCACCAGCACGCAGATGGTGCCCATCATGTTCCACCGATTGCTGCAACTGACACCCGAGGAGCGCCAGCGTTATCGACTGGACACCTTGCAGTCTGTCATCCACGCCGCGGCCCCATGCCCGATAGAAACCAAACAGCGCATGATCGAATGGTGGGGGCCGGTCATACACGAGTTCTACGCGGCCACTGAAGGCGGTGGCACGAGTGTGCGGGGCAAAGACTGGCTGCAACATCCCGGAACGGTAGGCCGGGCCTATCCGGTCAGCCGTGTCCGAGTGCTGGATGACGAAGGCCGCGAATTGCCACCCGGAGAGGTCGGCATGGTTTACATGGACGACGGCATCGGATTTGAGTATTACGGCGACGCTGCCAAGACAGAAAGTGCGCGCCGCGACGGCATGTTCACCGCCGGCGACTATGGGTATCTGGATACAGATGGTTGGCTCTTCCTATGCGATAGGCGAGTGGACCTGATCATTTCGGGCGGCGTGAACATCTATCCCGCAGAAGTGGAGGCAGCCTTGATAAGCCATCCCGCCGTGGCGGATGTGGCGGTGGTCGGGATGCCAGATCCGGAATGGGGCCAACGCGTTCATGCCGTCGTGCAACTTCTGGACGAGCAAGACGCCGGTCCCGTCATGAGTGAGACCTTGTTATCGTGGTGCGCCGACCGCCTTGCGTCGTTCAAGCGGCCGCGCAGCGTGGACTATGCCGAATTGCCACGAACCGATGCAGGCAAGATCAGCCGTAGCAAGTTGCGTCAGCAACTGCTTGACGCGCAAATCAGGGAGCCGTGAATGGGACCGTTGACGGGAGTGCGGATCGTGGAGTTGGCGGGCATCGGACCCGGACCATTCGCCTGCATGTTGCTGGCTGACATGGGCGCGGAAATCATCCGAATCGAACGGCCCGGCAGAGGACGGGACACGAGCACTCCTTCGGGCGATCCCCTCCTGCGCGGGCGTCCCGCGCTTGTGGTCGACCTGAAGTGCCCCGAAGGTGTGGCCTTCGTGCTGGACTTGGTTGCGCGGGCGGATATTCTTATTGAAGGCTTCCGCCCGGGAGTCACCGAGCGGATCGGCCTGGGGCCGCAGGCTTGCCATACACGCAACGCGGCCCTGGTTTATGGACGCATGACGGGCTGGGGACAATCCGGGCCACTGGCACATGCGGCGGGACACGATATCAATTACATCGCCTTGACGGGCGTGTTGCACGCGGTCGGCGAGCGCGGTGGCAAACCCGTGGTGCCGCTGAACTTGGTCGGCGATTTCGGCGGCGGTGCGCTCTACCTGGCGCTAGGCGTAGTGAGCGCGCTTCTTGAAGCCCGGCAATCCGGCCATGGGCAGGTCGTCGACGCGGCGATCGTGGATGGCGCGGCATCACTGATGGCGATGATGTACGGCAAGCTTGCCACGGGCCGTTGGCGCGACAGCCGAGGCGACAACGGACTGGACGGCGGCGCGCCTTGGTATGACACCTACCAGACCGCCGATGGCGGATACCTGGCGCTTGGCGCGATCGAACCTGTTTTCTTCGACAAGCTGGCGCAAGTGCTTGGGCTCGATCCGTCATGGAACCAGCGCCGTCATGACCGCGACCAATGGCCAGCCCTGCGACAGACGCTTGCACGACATATAGGCGAATCGACACGCGATGCCTGGCAGTCGCGGCTGGAAGGAACCGACGCGTGTGCCGCGCCTGTCTTGTCTATGGGCGAGGCGTCTGCGCACCCGCATCTGCGACAACGGCAGGTATTTGTGGAGATCGATGGCATAACACAGCCCGCGCCCGCACCTCGATTCTCGCGCACCCCAGGACAGATCCGACGGGTGCCTGAGACGCCAGATGACGCATGGATGGCTAGCAATTGGCAGTGCGACCCCTGCCTGATCGAACGCCTGCGGGCGCGCGGAATTATCGGCAGTCCAATCGCTGCGCAAGCCTCATAAACGCCTCACATCCTCGATACGTTCGGCAATGCGCGCGAAGACCGCGCGCACCGTAGCACTGCAGCCAAAGGATCTCTGTAACGAGAACGACGTCAACCGGCCAATTGCGCCAGCACTAATTCATAGAGAGGAGCGGCGGCGGGACTAAGTTTGTGATCGTGCCGTCGGAACAGCTCGATGCTGCGGCTGACCGACGGATTGACCAAGGGCACAATGCTCAGATTAGAACGGCCGATTGTGTCGCAAGCCCCCAAAGGCAGAATGGCGATGCCCGCACCTCCAGCCACCAGCCCTACGGCGGTGGACAGATGTTGCACTTCGTAGGCAAACCAAAGATCCAAGTGCGCGTCTCGGATAACGGCCTCGGTCTGTAGGCGCAGGCCGCTGAGAGCGCCGACACCGATCAACGGTTGATCGGCCAGATCTTGCCAATCCAGTTCGGCACGCAGCGCCAGTGGGTGCTTGCTGGGGCACGCGACAACTACAGGGTCATGAAAGAGCGTGACGCGGTGCAGGTCGGAATGCTCGGCTGGCAGGACAGAAATGCCGAACTCCGCATCGCCCTGAAGCACCGCTTGACGAATCTCGGTGGCCGAACGATCAAGGATCTGCAAGCGATTGCGCGGATAGCGTCGCCCGTATTCGGCAATGACGCCGGACATCAGGCGGGTCGCGACGGTCGGCAAGCAACCCAGTACGACATTGCCATAACCGCCGAGTGCGTTTTCCCGCAGTTCCGTCAGCGCGGCGGACAAGTCGCGCACGATACGCCGGGCGCGTGGAAGAAAGTCAGCGCCAGCTGGCGTGAGTGACAAATTACGTGTGGTGCGCGCCAGCAACTGGCCGCCGATAGCATCTTCCAATTTCGAGATGCGACGACTCAGGGCAGTCTGCGACAGGTGCAGATGTTCCGCAGCACGGCTGAAACTTGCTAATTCCGCGACGGCCACGAAAGCCTGCACGCCATGAATGTCGAGTCGTTGTGCCGTCATATTCACCCATTAATGCATAACTAGCATAAATCATATTGATAAATGCATTTTACAGGATGAACGCTAAGGCGGATAGTGGCGCTGTACCAGTGCCATCTGGTGCCAAGAACTTATAAATGGAAGAGACAATGAATCAACTATGCATCCTGCGGCAGGCACTCCGCGCTCGAGCACTCCTTCGTGTTGGCTTCGCTACCTTGTTGGCTTTCGCTTGCCTCACCGGCACAGTCGCTGTGCAGGCAGCAGGCTACCCGGACAAACCGGTACGCGTGATCATCCCGTACCCACCCGGCGGTCCGACGGACATTGCGGGACGTCTGGCGGCAGCCCAGTTGGCGAAGTCCACCGGCGGATCTTTCGTGGTGGAGAACAAGCCAGGCGCCGGTGGCATGCTAGGGGCGTCCCAGGTGGCGCGCGCCCAGCCCGATGGCGAAACGCTGCTGGTCAACGCATCTGCCCACGTGATCTATCCGGCGATATTCAAAGATGTGAACTTCGATGTCATCGATGATTTCACGCCGGTCACGCAATTGGTGAGCGTGCCCTTGATGCTGTTGATCAACCCCAAGCTGCCGGTCAACAACCTCAAAGAACTCATCGCCTATATCAAAGCGCATCCCGGACAGGTGTCGTTCGCGTCGGCCGGCAATGGCGGCGCACCGCACCTGGCGGGTGAACAGTTCAAGCAAATGGCCGCGCTGGACATTCAGCACGTCCCGTATCGCGGTAGCGCGCCCGCGCTGACCGACCTGGTTGGCGGCCAGGTGCAGATCATGTTTGACTCAATGACGTCGTCATTGCCATTCGTTAAGGCCGGCAAGCTGCGAGCGCTGGCCGTCACTACGCCCCAGCGATCCAGCATCGTGCCCGAGTTGCCGACCATGACCGAAGCCGGACTGCCAGGCTACGAATTAACGAACTGGTATGGCTTGTGGGCGCCGAAAGGAACCCCTGCCGCGGTCGTCGACAAATTGACCGCAGACCTCGCGGTGTCATTCAAGACCCCGGAGATTGTGCGCCAATTGCGCGATATCGGTGCAGAGCCTGTCATCAGCAGTCCGAAGGATTTTGCCGCCTTTTGCGTGTCGGAAAAGAACAAGTGGAGCGCCATTGCAAAAGCTTCGGGCGCCAGCATGAATTGAAGGTTCTTCCAGATCAATTGAACGTAGATAAAGAAGCATAGCGATGAGCAAACAGAATGGTGGGGATTCACGCGTGGCGATTGTCACTGGCGCCGCTCAGGGCATTGGGCGAGCCATCGCTCGGCGTCTTCTGGAAGACGGCTTCCGTGTGGTGGTGGCGGACCTGCGTCAGTCGCAAGAGGCCGCAGCCTCGCTCGGCGAAGGCGCTTGCGGCATCGATACGGACGTCAGCGATCCCGTGGCGGTACAGGCGATGGTCGATTTGGCGATGAACCGCCATGGACGGCTCGATGTGCTGGTGAACAATGCGGGCATCTATACCTCTTTGAAGAAAAAGCCTTTCGATGAAATTGAGCTTGATGAGTGGCGCCGCGTGTTCGAGGTAAACGTGGAAGGCGTGTGGCATTGCTGCCGCTTGGCGGCCCAGCCGATGAAGCGGGCTGGAGCTGGCGCCATCGTCAATATTTCATCGGCGTCGGTCGCGAAGGGCAATGCGCTGCTGCTGCAATACGTGGCCAGCAAGGGCGCGGTTCAGGCCATGACACGTGTGCTGGCGCGCGAGCTGGGCGAATTCGGCGTGCGGGTGAACACGGTTTCGCCGGGTTTCACGCTGAGTGACGGTGTACTGAACGGTGATGGCGCGGGTCGAGAGAAGCAGCGCAGCGACGTACGGCAATCCCGCCTGATTCAGCAGGACATCGAACCCGAAGACATTGCCGCCGCCGTGGCGTACCTGGTCCGCGAAGACTCGCGCATGGTGACCGGTCAGAACCTGACGGTCGATGGCGGCATGGTGATGAATTGAAGACGAAGAGAGCAAATATGAAACAGCGTTATGAACATTTCATCCATGGCCAATGGACGCCACCCGTCACGGGTGAATATTTTGAACGGATCAGCCCGATCACCGAACAGCCGCTGACCCGGATCGCGCGCGGCGGGCAAGCCGACATCGACGCCGCAGTGCAAGACGCCCAGCGCGCCTTCGAAGCATGGAAACGCTTGCCCATCGAGGAGCGCGCGACGCACATGCGCGCCGTGGCAGCGCGAATCCAGGCGGAAGCCGAACCGCTGGCGCTTTTGCAGGCCGAGGAAACCGGCAAGGCGCTGGTGCGATCGCGCAACGACGTGCGTGTCACGGCGCGCTACTTCGAGTACTACGCCAACCTGAGTCACTCGCTGGGTGGAGAGACCATTCTGGCCGATCCAGGGCTGCACACCTACACCGTGCGCGAACCTTTCGGTGTCTGCGGCAACATAGTGCCGTGGAATTCGCCGTTGCAGCAGGCGGCGCGCGGTATCGCCCCAGCATTGATTGCCGGCAACACCATGGTGGTCAAGCCATCCGAGGAAACGCCATTCTCATGCCTGGAGCTTGCGCGTATCGCTGCGGATGCCGGGCTACCGGCAGGCGTGCTTAACGTCGTGCCAGGCTACGGACGTGAGGCTGGCAGCGCATTGGTCGCGCATCCGTTAGTGCGCAAGGTGACATTCACGGGCTCAGTGCAGACGGGCCGCGCAGTGGGCGCCATCGCCGCCGATCGCATCATCCCGCTCAGCCTGGAATTGGGAGGAAAATCGCCCAACATTGTGTTTGAGGACTGCGATCTGAGCACCGCTATCGCCGCGGCCTACGCGGCCATCATGGGCAATACGGGACAGATCTGCTCGGCGGGTTCTCGACTACTTGTGCAACGCTCCGTGCACGATCAGGTCGTGGCGGGACTGGTCAAACTGGCTTCAGAGGAGCAAGTCGGTGACACCACGCAAGGCGCGACTATGGGCCCATTGACGACTCGCGATCAATATCAGCGCGTGCAGCAGTACCTGTCGATCGCCCGAGAGGAGGGCGCGACAGCGGCCTGCGGCGGCGGGCGTCCGGTCAACGGCCCGGCGCAGGGGTGGTTCATCGCGCCGACCATCCTCACTGGCGTGCATCCCGACATGCGGATAGCCCGCGAGGAAATTTTCGGACCGGTCTTGTGCGTTATCCCATTTGATACCGAGCAAGAAGCCGTCGACATCGCCAATGACTCCGAGTATGGCCTGGCGGCTGCCGTCTGGACTCGCGATATCGGCCGTGCGCATCGTGTCAGTGGCGCGCTGCAAGCCGGCCAGGTGTATGTGAACAACTATCACGGCGGTGGCGTCGAGACGCCCTTTGGAGGCTTCAAGAACTCCGGCTACGGACGCGAAAAGGGGGCCGAGGCGTTGGCTCATTACACACAGATCAAGACCGTCATTATGCGGGTGTCGTAAATGATGAACATTGAATCACTGAAGGCGTGGATCGGTCGCGAGCAGCGCCAGGACGATGCGGTTTCCGGAACCCAAGCGCGTCGTATGGCCGCGTTGTTGGACCAGGAAGAGCAAGACTGGCGACCCGGCGACACGCTTCCGGCACATTGGTATCCCATGCTGTTCGGAGAAACGGCACGGCAATCGAGCCTAGGTGCAGATGGACATCCGCAGAAGGGTGGATTTCTGCCGCCGGTACCGTTGCCGAGGCGCATGTTCGCCGGGCGCCGCGTGCAGTTCAGGCAGGCGTTGCACATCGGGGAGGTCGTGTGCAAGCGGTCGAAGATCCACGCGATCATGCCCAAAGAGGGACGCTCCGGCTCGATGTGTTTTGTGACGGTGCGTCATGAAATCGCCGGCGAGAATGGGGTAGCGGTGGTTGAGGAACAGGATATCGTCTATCGCGAAGCGGCTAGTCGTTCTGTGGCGGTGGAGCAGGGCGCACCCGTATCCGCACAGCCGCAAGCCGGGCGAATTGTGGTGCCGGATAGTCCTATGCTGTTTCGCTATTCCGCAATCACGTTCAATGCCCATCGCATTCACTATGACCTCGACTACACCCGATCCGTTGAGGGATATCCGTCGCTGGTAGTCAACGGTGGCTTGGCGTTGCTCCTGCTGTGGGACCATGTCGTGCGGGCCGGCCTGCCATTACGCGAATCGGTCTCGCGCAATTTGAAGCCGCTGTACGCTGGCCGAGCGCTAAATCTCGACGTCGAGCAGCGCGCCGGCTCACGCGTGGCCGTTGCACGCGACGAGGCAGGCGAAATCGCAATCGAAGCGGCAATAGCGGGAGAGGCTTCATGAGCGGCGGATCCTTGCAAGGTGTTCGTGTTGTAGATTTGTCCTCGGTGGTGGTGGGTCCGCTGGCTACACAAATCCTGGCAGATCACGGTGCCGACGTTATCAAAGTGGAGAGCCCGAGCGGCGACATTGGCCGCTATCTGGCCGGAAGAGGGCGCAATGCCGGCATGTCACCCAAGTATTTGCACCTGAACCGCAACAAGCGCTCCATTTGCCTGGATCTCAAGCGCCCTGCGGGCCAGCGCGCGCTGCGCAAGCTGCTAAAGACCGCCGATGTCCTGTTGTGGAACGTAAGACCCGCGTCAATGGCGCGCTTGGGGCTTGATTACGACGCAGTGCGCGCCGTCCGTCCCGACATCATCTATTGCGGCATGTTCGGTTTTAGTCAAGAGGGGCGCTATCGCGACATGCCAGCCTATGACTCAATCATTCAGGGAGTATCAGGCGTGGCCGACCTGAACCGACGCATGACAGGGACGCCGGCCTATGTGCCCTACGTGTTGGCGGATCGCAGCGCGGGCTTGATTGCGGTGCAATTGATCGCGATGGCGCTATTTCATCGCGAGCGCACCGGCGCGGGCCAAAGCATTGAAATTCCCATGTACGAGAACATGGTGACGCAAGTAATGACCGAGCACCTGTATCAGCGCACTTTTGTGCCACCGATGGGCGAGGCGGGCGACCCTCGAGTGTTGGACCCGGAGAATCGCCCGATTCCGACCAAGGATGGCTATATCTGCATCTCGGCAAACACCGATGATCAGGCCTACGCGCTTTTCGATGCTATTGGCCGGCCCGAGCTGAAGTCTGACCCGCGCTTTATCAGCGTATCGGCGCGCTTTCAGAATGTGCGCGACTACTTCGCTATTCGCCGCGAAGCGCTGGGACAGCGCAGCACCGCAGAGTGGATGACACTGTTTCAACGCGGCGACGTGCCAGCGGCTCCGTACAACACGCTGGAGTCCTTGCTTGAAGACCCGCATCTGCAGGACGTGGGCCTGTTTCAGTCGCGCCAGCATCCCAGCGAAGGTGAGATTCTTGAGATCCAGCCCGCCAATCGCATGTCGGCAGGAATGCGCGACGATTGGCTGCCTGCGCCCCGGTTGGGCGAGCACACACGCGCACTGCTGCGCGAGGCGGGTTACGACGAGGCCGAGCTCAGCGCATTGATCGAAAGCGGGGCAGCAAAAGAGGCCGGCCATGAATGAACTCACGCACAACACTTGGCGTTCCATGCTCTACGTACCGGCGCACGTAGAGCGCTTTGTGAGTAAGGCGGCCGGGCGGGGCGCAGATGCGCTGATACTGGACCTGGAAGATAGCGTTCCGCAAAATCAGAAGGCAGAGGCGCGTTCGGGCGCGGCAGCGGCTATTCCTGGCATCGCGCAAGCCGGAGTGGCTGCGCTGGTCCGTATCAATCGCCCACTAGCCTTAGCCGTGCGCGACGTCGAGGCAGTGATTTGCCATTCCCTGAGCGCGCTCGTTATCACCAAGGTAGACGGCGCATCGCATCTGCGGCTGCTGGACGAACTGGTCAGCGAGCTTGAAACGGCGCGCGGCCTGATTCCCGGCCGTATCCGCTTCGCCTTGATAATTGAAGATGCACGAGCCTGGCTGCGCATGCCAGAGATTTTCAGCGCCAGTCCGCGCAATGTCGCGGCCTTGCTGGGCGGCGAAGACTTCGCGCGAGATTGTGGCATGGCACCCGATGGCGATGCGCTGGCGCATCCTAAACAACAATTGGTGATGTGCGCGCGCGCCGCAGGCCTGCGGCCGCTGGGCGTAATTGGCAGCGTAGCGGGGATGAATGACGACGATGCTTACCGAGCCATGTTGGCGCGCTCGCGTCGCTTTGGATTCGCAGGTGCGACATGCATTCATCCGGGCCAGGTCGCTAGCCTGAACGCCGCCTTCAGCCCAAGCCGCGACGACATAGATTGGGCAACGCGAGCGCTGGCTGCCTACAACCACGGATTGGAAAAAGGGCTGGGTGCCGTGCGACTCGATGGCCACATGATCGACAAACCTGTAGCCGACAGAGCTCGTGCTCTGTTAATGCAGGGCAGCTTGACAGGATGAGAGAGAACAGCGCCCATGACTGCCAAATCGTGCTTCATAGCGTATCAAGGTCAACGCGTTGTGGCCTTGATCTCTGGAAACATAGGACTTTACTTAACTGAACCGGGAATAGATGACATTCCGTACTTGGCTATTTACTTTACATAATACACATTATGCGTATTTTGGAACAACCGCCTGTAAAGTCCGAAAAAGCGCTCTTTCACCACCGTCAGTTCGACGAACTTTACGTTGAGTACCGCTTTCATTTCCTCTGCTTGCAAGCGATAGTTGACGCAGGTATGTCTTGCCAACTCACGGAAAAAGATCGATAAGCAGCCGTTGCGGGAAAGTTACGCGACCAATGTTTATCGATTTTTTGCGGTTTTAGCATGCTCCTTGGCGCGATACTCGTCTCAAGGAGTTTTCCGACGTGGTGTTTGCACGGGGCGCTATAGATTGCAGGGACTTTTGACAAAGACTGCGCTTGAGGCACCTCTATGTGTCGATAGGTCTGCGCGCGTCGCCTGTCGCGATAGCATCGCGTTGTCTCGGTGCATAACCCTCGTTTGGTTGTTCACCCTACTTCTGCTTGTTACGGCCTATAAAACGTCAAACGCACAAGGTATCGCCGATCCAGATGCCGGTTTGCGCATCGAGGCCATCAACATCACTATCACTAACCCAAGTGCAGATGCCGCTTTCAATGCACGCATCGAAGATCTCGTGCGTCGTAGCCTTGGCGTATTTCCATTTGATCGGTATCAAGCCACTTCTATAGATTTCGCACTCGCTATCGCGCGTCGGAATACGAACATTTCCAGTGTCAACCATAGCGTCACCTTCGGCCCCACCGGAGGTGTGATTCTTGATGTTCAAGTAACCCTGGGCGGAAAAAGTCAGGACGAGAAAGCTCGCGGCGTATTCGCTTCCAAAGATCCAGGTGATTTTCCTGTGCTTTACGACAGAGACGGCACACTGGTTCGGGCGAAGCTGGAAGCGTTGAGCATGTATTACGGCAATCGGAATGCCTGGTATGGTCGTCCCGATCTCATGCTCGCCGGCAATCCGCTCGTCAAAGGTAAGCCGGCGGGTGCTGGTTACAGTAATTGGATGGAGGGCTTTATTCATGCCGGTGTCTACGGCATTACGCCCTTGTCCGACTCGGCATCGGTATATGGCGGTTTGAGCGCGATTACTAGTGGATCGGCCGGGCAGGAATTATTCACCGACCAATCGCGCGTCTATAGCGGCGTAGAGGATGCGTACATCGGTATTGTCGGTGGTGTCACGACGACAGTAGGCAATCGGTTCGTGTACAACGCGTCCGCCGGAAGACAACGATTCAGCATTGGCGATGGCTTTCTGATTGCGAACTCGGCGGCAAATGGTCAAGACCGTGCTGGCCTGCAATCGAATCCTCGATGGGCTGCAGATCAATTACTTCTGGCTCAACTGAAGTACAACAACACGAAGTTTGAAGCCTTTCACCTGGATCCCGATGAGCTTCCTGTCATCGACAGCAAAACCCAAATCAACGGGTTGAATCTGGAAACCCGTGTGCGGAATCAGCTCGATCTGGGTACGACATTTCTCTACGTTCCGAAGTCCAATTATGCCTACTACACACCTACAGGCACCTACTCTCGGGAGGGGCTGCAAGTCTATGACGCCCGCGCGCGATGGCAACCCAACCCGGCCGCCCTGCCCGGCCCCTTCCTGGCGACGGAAGGAGGCTATCAACGCAATATCAATTTCGACATGTCTGCCTATGCCTTCTATGGCGAAGCGGGCTGGAGCTTTGCTAATCTGCCCTGGTCGCCCACGCTGAGTTATCGCTACGCGGAGTTCTCCGGAGACAATCCCAACACCACTCGGTATGAGCGATGGGATCCGCTTTTTTCTGGTGGCAATGGCGAACAATGGGTTGAAGGAATAAACCACTTCAAGGTTTTTCAAAACTCCAATCTTGTCGCACATCGCATTCAGCTGCGTCTCAGGCCCAACCCGAAGCTCGAACTGGTGCCTCAAATATGGCTGTTCCGAGCGAAATCAACCACTAACATTGGCGGGAATCCTGCCCTCACCTATCTCGACTCGAAAGACCTGGGATACGAGGTGAATATGACGGTGAAATATTTCTTTTCTCAGCGGGTATTTCTACAAGGGCACGTGGCCGCAACCTATCCCGGAAAGGCTATAAATAGTGCTCTTGGCTCAAGCGCTGAACCCTGGATCAGCACGATGCTGTTCCTGCGTATCGCTTACTAACGAAGTCCGATGCAGCACTTAAGGAGAAGACGTATGGAGCGCAGAGATGTACTGAAGGGTATGGCACTTGCGGCTGCAGCGACGGGCATCCCCGCCTCCGCCACCAGTGCAGCGCCTGCCGTAGATCAGACTTCCGGAGTGGTGCCGATAGATCCGCTCAGCCCGGACTATTTCATCCCGAACCGCTTGCAGGGCAAGACACTCATCATCACGGGATGCGCGCGGGGAATGGGTGCGGGTGCCGCGCTGCGCGCATCGCGGGAGGGAGCGAACATTGTCGGCGTAGATTGGATAAAAGACCTGGGTGAAAAAACAATTGCCGACATTGTTGCTGCCGGTGGTAACGCCGTGTTTGTATACGGGGATATAGGCGAGACCGAGACGTGCGATCGAATGGTTAAAACGGCAGTAGACCGTTTCGGGGGGCTCGACATGGCCCTCAATAATGCTGGCGTAATGGACGGTGTGTTTTCTGGTGACCCCGTCAATTACGAGAAGCAAAAACCACTCATATTCGCCCCAATTCATGAGGCGACCGACGAATATTGGGAACGTGTTTTTCGCACCAACTCGGGTGGGGTCTTTCGCAGCATGCGATCAGAACTGCGTCAGATGGTGGCGCAAGGCCGGGGTGGTGCCATCGTCAACGTGGCGTCCATCGCGGGTATGACAGGCCTGGCGGGTAATCCGGCTTATGTAGCAAGTAAGCATGCCGTCAATGGTCTGACGCGAAATGCCGCCATTGACTATGCGCCACACGGTATCCGTGTGAACTCCGTCAATATGTCTGCCACCGATACGCCCATGGTCAGGCGCGCCGGCTTGTTGGTGGCAGAGGCCGCGAAGGCCAGCAAGAACACCGGACCGAATATGGGCCGAGCGAAAACGTGGAGCTTGCTCGCCTATGCAGATCCGTCCCACAGGCCCGCCACAATACCTGAGCAAGTCTCGATGATGCTCTTTCTACTTTCCAAGGAAGCAGCCAACTTCACTGGTGGCATTTACGCCACTGACGGTGGGTGGACCGCCTATTGATCCGCAAGAGCGATTAGCAACGCCACCCGCAGAATTGCTTTCGGTAACTAGTCTATGTAGAACGCATCTGCTCGCTAACGCTCCAACCAGGCGGCAATCTCCCATGTCGAGGCCTTGATTAAAAAATCATCAATGCCATTAAAATTGCCGTCTTTTCGCAGGTTCGGGGGATTCACTTGGTCGCTTTTTATCAATGCTATTTGACTGACAAGCCCCGCCTCAACCACTCACCACGCTATGAACTTTTATCAGAAATTTGCAGCAGTATTGTCTGTCTTATGGCTGGTTGTCATATTTCTGAACTGGCTGTCTTACCGTCGAAATCTTATGAGCCTGGCGGACTTTAAAAGAAGCCTCAGAAAAATTGCCTATCTCATCGTATTTTGTATTGCGACACTAATCGCTCTGGCACTCTTCGCCACTTAGGACGGCGCCATCCATACGTTCAGCGCCAGCAGCGCGCGTGCTGAACCCTCTGGGCTGCGGCCAGTGCCTGCCCCGCGTTGAGCGTTGCCCCCTCCTCCACCTCCTCCGTGAACGGCAGTTGAAATCGAATCAAGTACTCATTAAACTAGATAGACTATCTATCTATATGAGATGCTCATGTCCGTGGAACAGCCCGTCCCCACTCAGGCGCGTGAACTGGCAAATGACCTTCGAGTCGCCTTGCACCACATCTTTCGTCGTATTCGCCAGGAAGGTGATGACGACCCGTCGGGTATTACGCTGCTGCAAAAAATGCTGCTCTCCACTATCAGCCAAAACGCGGGCATCGGCGTGGCAGAACTCGCACGCATGGAAAAATTGCGCGGCCCCACCATCAGCAGCCACATCAAAGCGCTGGAAAACGCCGGTCTGATCGGGCGCGATTCGCCCAATCCGCAAGACCTCAGGCGTGTCAGCGTAAGACTCACCAAGAAAGGCACAGCCCTGCTGGAAGACATCCGCAACCGCCGCCTTGACTGGCTGGCGGGCAGGCTGGCAAAACTTCCGCCCGAGGGCCATGACGCGCTACGCAGCGCGATCACTTTCCTCAATGAGATAGGCGAATGACTACCGAATCTGTCATCAGCGTTGGGGATGCTGAACCGCGCAGTCTCAGCAAGAAAGCCGTGAGCGCCATCTATCGTGGCCTGATCATCATGATCGGCCTGTCGGCGCTGGATCAGAGCATTGTGGCGACTGCCTTACCGCGTATCGTGGCCGATCTTGGTGGCATGGCCCATCTCTCGTGGGTGGTCACCGCCTACGCGCTCGCCTCCACCGCCACCATGCCCCTTTACGGCAAGCTCAGCGACCAATATGGCCGCCGCCCGCTGATGTTCTTTGCCATCGTCACGTTCTTGATCGGATCGGCACTCTGCGGGCTAGCCCAGAACATGACACAGCTGATCATCTTCCGTGCAATCCAGGGGCTGGGTGCCGGTGGTTTTTTGCCATTGGCGCAAATCATCATTGGCGATCTGATTCCGGCGCGAGAACGAGGGAAACGACAAGGCAGCATTGCAGCCGTGTTTGCCGTCACCGGCGTGGCCGGGCCGGTGGTCGGAGGCCTCATGACCGACTGGCTTTCATGGCACTCCATCTTCTACATCAACCTGCCGGTCGGTGCTGTTGCCCTATACGTCATCGCCAAATCGATGCCCCGTCAGGAGCGCAGCCATAAGCACAAAATCGATTATCTGGGCTCGATATTGATGACCGCTGCTGTCACGGCTGCGCTATTGGTTCTGGCAATGGGTGGAACCGAATGGGCGTGGGATTCGGCGCAAGTACGATACGTGTCGTTATTAGCTGCCGCGCTGGCTACCGGTTTACTGTTTCACGTCCGTCGTGCTGCCGATCCGGTGCTGCCGCCCGATCTATTCCAGAACCGCAGCTTCAACATTGGCAGTCTCGTCCTGGCGCTCACCTTCGTCGGCATGATGGGCTCCAGCGTGTTCTTCCCCTTGCTCTTTCAGACGGTAATGGGCGCGACGCCAGCCACCTCCGGTTTTATGACAATGCCGATGATGGTTGGCTTGGTGCTTGCATCGACCTTGAACGGTCGCCTGGTAGCCATCTCGGGACGCTATAAGCCAGCACAAGTGTTTGGGCTGGCCATTGCAACGATGGCTTTCGGCGTTATCGCTTGGGCCATACATACGTCACACGGCTACGCCGTGATCGAGCCCGCTATTTTTGTCTTGGGTATAGGATTAGGCCTGGTGATGCCCAATATGACGATTGCCGTGCAACTTGCTCTGCCTAAGGCGCGCCGCGGCATTGGTACCGCCATGCTGGGATTTTTTCGATCCTTGGGAGGCTTGATCGGCGTCACGGGCGCAGGTGCCATCGTCGCGCAACAACTCCATGGTCAGGCCGCGTCCGCCGTGCTCTATCGCTATGCCATCGGTAATATTTTTGCGGCAGGCACGGTGATGGTCGGGCTGGCGTTTCTCGTGGTGCTGTTGCTGCCAGAGCTACCGATGGTCTCGGAAGTCGACTGAGGCGTAAAGTACCAATCCAAAATCGGTGTGTACATAGAGGGATTGAGAGTAGATTCTTCTTGTTATATTCGTCGTGAAAATCCGCAGGTGGCTAGAGGCTGATTCAGATATGTCTTCGTTCGATATTCAATTGTTGCTCACCGCCCTGGTGAGTGTTCTGGTGCTGGTGGCACTGATCGTTTCACGCATCCGCATGCATCCGCTGCTGGCGCTCTTGATTGTCTCGATCGGCGTCGGTATCGCCACAGGCATGGCACCCACAGCAATTGTCAAGAATCTGACCGATGGCGCGGGCAAAACCCTGGGGGCCGTGGGGGTGGTGATTGCGCTCGGTGCCATGCTCGGCAAGATCCTGGCGGATTCGGGCACGACCGAACGTCTGGCCAGTGCCATTTTGCGCAATACCTCCGATCGCATGATTCCCTGGGCCATGACATTGGTCGCCTTCGTCATCGGCATTCCCATGTTTTTTGAAGTGGGTCTCGTGGTCATGCTGCCATTGATCTTCAGCGTGGCGCGCAAACTTGAAAGCCGCGAGCATTTCAAAGGTTCGGCCTATGTGTATGTGGGTGTGCCTGTGATTGCAGCTCTCGCCGCAATGCACGGCATGGTGCCGCCGCACCCCGGCCCGCTGACGGCCATTGCCACCTTGAAGACCACAGTCGGCCCAACCATGATTTACGGCTTTATCGCCGCCATCCCCGCCATGATCTTGGGCGGCCCCTTGTATGGTGCTTTCATCACTCCGCGCATGACGGCCCGCCCGGAAGAAGCCTTTCTTGAGCAGTTAACCGCAAGCAAGGAAGATGCCGTCGGCCAAAACGCACCCAGCGTGGGCCTCGGCGTGCTTGCGGCCCTGCTACCGGCGTTGCTGATGCTGGTGCATGCCGCAGCCGAAATGCTGCTGCCAAGAGACTCCGGTTTCATGCATGTCGCGGCGTTCCTGGGCAACCCCTTGGTCGCCATGTTGTTGGGCGTGCTGTTTGCCGCCATCACCCTGGTCTATATGCGCGGGAACGACGCTGAAAAATTGCGCGATTCGCTTGGAAAAAGCCTGAAACCTGTTGCGGGCATTATGCTCATCATTGCTGGAGGAGGTGCTTTCCAGCAGGTGCTGACGAGTGCCAAAGTGGGCGATGCCATTGTTCACCTGACGCAGCATTTCGCATTTCCCCCGCTGATTCTTGGCTGGCTGATCGCCATGTTGCTGTCAGTGTCCACCGGCTCGGCCACCGTAGGTATTGTGGGCGCGGCAGGTTTGCTGGCGCCGCTGGCAGGCAGTGACCCCAGTTTGAATCTGCCGCTCCTCGCGCTGTCGATTGGTTGCGGCTCGCTATTTTTCAACTACGCCAACCACGCCGGCTTCTGGATGGTGAAAGAATCGTTTGGCATGACCATGGGGGAAGCGACCAAGACAATCTCGGTGGTTCAATCCATTGTCTCAGTCGTGGGCCTGATCATGGTCTTGCTGTTCAATATGCTGCCAGCGTTGGGCTGATTGCCTCTTCATTGACCAACCGCCCGAACGCTTTGCCCCGTGACAATATGGGGCAAAGCAATTTCAACGCGGTTACGACCATTTTTCTTGGCGGAATAGAGAGCCTTGTCGGCTCGTCGAAGCAAATCGTCAAAAGCTCCGTCGCCGGCACGATAAACAGCAATACCTGCAGAAACCGTGACAAATATGCCGCCAGTTCCGATGTTGAACTCGGCTTGTTCAACCTTGACGCGCATTCGCTCGATAGCCTCAATGGCCTCTTCATGATCGGAGCCGTTCGCCAGGACGGCAAACTCTTCGCCACCAATTCGCGCCACGATACCTAACGCACTCGTCTGTTCCTGCAGTTGGTTGGCTACATAGACAAGCACCTGATCTCCTACTGCATGACCGTAGGTGTCGTTAATCTGCTTGAAGTTATCGATATCCAGAATTGCGACAGCGAATCCGATGCCCTCTTCTTCTGCGACCTGGAAGCTTGTTTTGCCATGCTTCGCGAAGGTCCTTCGATTCGGTAGTCCAGTGAGATAGTCGGTTGAGGCCGCCGTCTCCAACTGCCGCTTCAAATTGTCAGAGCACATCAAAAGGAAGGCAGTTGTCCCAATAATCGGCAACAACGTCATGAAAATGGGCGACAACAGATTCAACCAGTTTGCATCAGTTTCCACTGCGAAATCCGACCTGAGCCCCAGCGTCAGGTAAACGATGGCTCGAACGAGCGCGTACGCCGTCACCAAGCCAAAGATACCGATCAGAATCTTGCGACTTCGCGAGGCGTCTCTTTGCGAGCTGCCGAGCAGTGTCACTATGCAGGCGCACAGAAGCCAAATCCAGACGACGGAAACCACAGCTACCCGTACCTGGAAGTTGGGAGTAACCGTGGAAAACCAGAAGACGCTAAGGGTGGCGATACTCGCGGGCAGAAGTTGTCTTGCCCTGCGTGGAATACCATCGAAAATCTGAAGGGCGATGTGATAGGCGGTTAAGCCGAATACGATCAAGCCGTTTGCCGTGACAAGCATTAATGGCCTGGGGAGAGCTGCCCCAAATGCAAATACCGCACATCCGGTTGCGATAAGCATTGTGCCAAGCTGCCAAGACGTTGCCGCAGGGAGTAGCGTAGGCGGTAAATCACGAGAGACAACAGCAAGAACTGCACTATTGGCAAGCATCATCAAGACCACACTAGTGAAGATGGTTCCCGCCTCCATGACTTTCGCTCCGCATCATTAGCACTTCACAGGTCGTTCCTTCCGGGCGATGTTACGCGACTTCGGCACGACGTGGCTCCCGCTACCGACGGTGAGCGTAACGAGGAGTAGTGCCTGTCGCATGATGCGAAAGAAATTGCACTTGCGGATCGATATCCCCTAGCATCCAAGATGCATGATCAGTGGCGCGGGGTAGACTTCACGCCTAATCGTGGTCACTGGCGCTGGACTTGCCGCATCGTAGTTTGGAGGTCATCTGGCGGCTCACCGCCGAGAGGATACGTATGAAAATCAATGCAAAGGATTTTCGGGTGCACGAGGGCGCCAACGTCGACCTCAAAAAGTGGCCTACTCTCATCGATCCCGTATACGAGTCGAAGGAAGCGTACGAGCAGATCCTGGGTGAGCACGTGGAGCAACTCAGTGCGCAACAGCAGCTTCTCTATGCCTCCGATAGCCATGCTGTCCTGCTGATTTTTCAGGGTATGGATGCGGCTGGCAAAGACGGGGCCATCAAGCACGTCATGTCCGGTATCAACCCACAAGGCTGCCAGGTTTTCAGCTTCAAACAGCCAAGCCCCGAGGAACTGCAACACGATTTTCTATGGCGTACTACGCGTGATTTGCCGGAGCGTGGCCGCATTGGCATCTTTAATCGGTCTCACTACGAAGAAGTGCTGATCGTGCGCGTGCATCCCGATATTCTGCACAACGAGGGTCTGCCTGGCACGCCGCGCGACGACAAGGAGTTCTGGGCCGGCCGATACCGTTCCATCCTGAATATGGAAAGACATCTGCACGACAACGGAACCCGCATCGTGAAGTTCTTTCTCCACCTGTCGAAGGACGAGCAGCGAAAGCGCTTTCTCGAACGGATCGAAGAGCCAGAGAAAAATTTCAAATTCAGTCTTGCCGACATCGAGGAAAGAAAATTCTGGAGGCACTACATGAAGGCCTATGAGCAATGCCTCAGTGCCACAAGTACCAGCGCGTCACCTTGGTATGTCGTGCCAGCCGACGACAAGAAGAACGCTCGGCTGATTGTCTCCCGAATCGTGCTCGATACGATTGAGCAGCTCAAGCTGACGTATCCAAAAACAAGCGCGGCGCGGCGCAAGGAATTACTGGCTATCCGCAAGCAACTGGCGAAGTAGCTTAAACGATGTCATTCCTGCGAACGAGATGTTCGGCGGCATGCAACTGATTGATTGCATTGACACCCAACATTGCCATATCGCGGGACACCTCCTGACTGAGCAGCCGAACACCATGGAGAACGCCCGGCAACCCGGCCACTGCCGCTGCATAGCCAAAGGGTCTGCCCACGAAGACCATTTTGGCCCCCAGCGCCAGCGCCTTCAAAATGTCCGTGCCCCGACGAATCCCCCCATCGATCATCACGGGAATTTCCGGGCACGCCGCCACCACAGACCCAAGCGCACGCAATGGCGCTATGGCCCCATCCAACTGGCGACCTCCGTGGTTGGACACAATAATGCCGTCGACGCCACAATCTCGGGCGATACGAGCGTCGTCCGCGCGCAAGATGCCTTTCACGATTAGGCGACCCGGCCACTGCCTTCGAATGTTCCGCAGGTCATCCCAATCCAGATGTCCGCGTTCAGAGAAATCGCGCAGCACAGAGGGAGACAGTATGGGTGCGCCGCGCGTGGCATAGTTGTTTTCAAAGTGCGGCATTCCATGATGCAGCAGCGTATGCAGGAATGTTCCAAACAGCCATCGCGGATGGGTAATGCCCTGCCACGCCAGGCCTAGCGAGGGCCGCAATGGGGCGGAAAAACCACTTCTGACTGTATTTTCGCTATTGGGGGGCACAGGCGTATCTACGGTGACAACCATCGTCTTGAACGCAGTTCGCGCCACACGATCTATGAGTGCATCAATGGCAGCGCGATCGCCCGGTAGGTAAGCCTGGAACCAGGCGTCCGGATTAAGGGCGGCCACCTCTTCCAGCGGAATCAACGATGATCCACTCATGATCATCGGCAAACGGGACGCCATGGCCGCCTGCGCGAGCACCAGGTCCCCGCGATAGCTGGACAAGGCACTCAAGCCCAAGGGCGAAAACCCAAATGGCACCGCGTATTTTTTCCCGAACAACTCAGTTTCCATACTGCGCCGGGATACGTTGACCAGCACCTTAGGCAGAAATGCATAATCTGCGTAGGCATCACGATTATCGCCATATGACGCCCCCGTTTCCGCAAAGGCGCTTATGTAGCCGAACACCGGTCGTGGAAGATGACGGCGAGCTGCCGTTTCGAAATCATTCAACGAGAGAATCTTGCGCAACGAGCGCGGGACTGGGGCGCTGCCCATGGCCCGGCCCTTTAACGCGGCCCGATCAGCCGACGGACTCGAAATGGCCGCGTTGTCTTTCATTTTTGACAGCTTCCTATTCGGGTTTAATGCCGGCGCTCTTGATCAGACCGGCCCATTTGGTGCTTTCTGTCTGCATGTATTGCGTGAACTCGCGGTTACCCCGACCCTCCACCGTCATCCCTTGCTCGGTCATTTTGGTACGCAGATCGGGGTCAGCAAGTGATTTTGCAACGCCCTCTTCCAGCGTGCTCAAGATGCTCTGCGGGGTGCCGGCAGGCGCATACAAACCAAACCAGGTCAGCGCCTCAAACCCAGGTAATCCAGACTCAGCGACGGTCGGAATCTCGGGGGCACTGGCCGCCCGGGCGGAACTGGAAACGGCGATGGCACGCAGCTTGCCGCTGCGGATATGGGGCAACAGCGTCGGCAAATTGCTGAACATCAAAGGCACCTGATTACCCAACAGATCACTGATGGCGTTTGCCTCGCCTTTGTAGGGAATATGCACCATTCTCACGCCCGCCATCGACGCGAAGAGCTCCGCTGCAACATGCTGCGGACCGCCCAGGCCAGACGATGCATAGCTCAGATCGCCATTCTTTTCCTTCGCGTATTTGATGACGTCCTGAACCGTATACAGCGGCAACGACGGATGCACCACGAGCACCAAGGGCACAGATGCGACCAGAGACACCGGCACGAAATCTTTCTTCGGATCAATACGCAATTTGGGATAGAGGCTGGGCGCGACCACCATCGTCGACTGAGTCCCTAGCAGCAAGGTATAGCCGTCAGGCTTGGCGTTCTTCACTAATTCAGCGGCGATCGTGCCGGTAGCGCCCGCTCGGTTCTCGATGACGTACGGTTGACCAAATGATTTTCCTAGCGCCTGGCCGAGTTGGCGCGCCACGATGTCCACGGCACCACCGGCTGAGAAACCGACCATTAACGTCGTCGGCCGGCTGGGGTAGGCGCTTTCGGCAGCAGCACCACTTGCAACGCAGGCAGCGCCGACGGCCAGAATGGCCGTCAGTACCCGGCGACGATGACCGAATTTATCCATGGTTTGTCTCCTAGTTTTATTTTTAGGTATTGAGGATGGTCCTTACGGTAATGACGTGCATGCCCTCTCATGCACACCGCGCTCGCGCCACTTTTCGCACCAAGCCTGATACCGCTCAGGATCTCTCTCTGGAGACCGCGCCAGCGGATATACAGGCATCGATTGTGAGTGCGCACAGAATCCAGCACAATTTCATTTTTATATCTTCAGAATCTACTTTTTCTTCATTTATGGATACCCGATTCCTGGACAGCTTTGTGGCCGCCGCTGAATGCGGATCCATGGCCGAGGCCGCTCGGCGCATGAACATCACGCCGACCGCCATCGCGCAACGAGTCAAGGCGCTCGAACGAGAGCTGGGTGCGCCCCTACTGATCCGATCGGGGCGTTTCGTGCGCATGACGGAGGGCGGTGCCAGATTGCTTGAGCGCGCCCGTGACTTCCAACGTAATCTGCGCGACTTGAAAGCTACCTTGTCCTCGGAGGGTTTCCCCGGCGGACTGCGCATTGGCACCGTCCGGACGGCGTTGGCAACCGTGATGCCCGATCTGCTTGAGTACATTGCCCAGCGCTACCCGCTGATGGATGCCAAGCTGGATATCGGTGCCTCTCATGAGCTCTATCATCAGCTTGGTGCGAACAAGATCGACGCCGCCTTGATGGTGGACCCGCCGTTCAACCTGCCCAAGGCCTTCACATGGCGCACGTTGCGCATTGAGCCCTTGGTGCTGCTTGCACCCGCCACCATGGCCCATGAGAGCCACGCGACCCTATTGGCCCGAGAGCCGCTGATCCGCTATGACCGTCGCACCTGGGGTGGTGCTTTGGCAGAGCGTTATCTGCAACAGAAAAAGTTGCGTCCTCGCGAACGGTTTGAAATTGACTCACCGGACGGCATCCTGACCATGGTGAGCAGAGGTTTGGGGGTCTCTCTCGTTCCCAATTGCTTTCACCCCGAGGCGGTACCGGCCAATGTGGCTGTCATCGCATTGCCGCGCAATCGATTGGAACGTCGCCTGGGGCTGCTCTGGCCGACACACTCTGTTGATGGTCGTCTATTCCTGGAAATGACCAGCACGCTTGAGTGACACGCGCACATGAAAGCGTCTGCCCTGCCCTATTCCGCTGGCGGGCAAGAGAGGGTGGGAACCCAGAAGGCATGACTGCGGAGACCAACGAACATGGAATTAAAATATGGCACTAAAGTAGTTTATTACTTAAATAAACTACTTTATTTCCATTTCATTCGTTCAAAAACGGTACTATAGTAGTGTTATCTGTAAATCCACTAGTTCCTTGCCATGAAAACGCTTCGCGAAATTTCAAGCACTCTGCGCAGCACGCTTAAGGCGCGTCGGCAAACCCAGGCGCAACTTCGAGAAGCCGCTGGCATCACCCAGCGTACGCTCACGAACGTATTGAGCGGCGAGCAGGATTTCAAAGTCACCACATTGCTTGCCGTGGCAGACCGCCTTGGATTGGAATTGCTGCTCGTCCCCAAAGCAGCCGTACGAGGCCTGGCGGCTAGCCAGGAGTCGGCGCCTGTTATGACGCTTGTCCAGCAGGGGCAAGCCGCCATACGACTGCAGCCTCCCGCAGGCAATGTCGTCAATGTTTCGGAACACGGGGAAAAATTGAAAAAAAACAAGGTCACGTCGGTTGAGAAAAATTTGGACAAGGGTGGCAGCCATGGAAGTTAAGGCGCTTGGCATATTTCTGGGCAAAGCACGTCGTGTCGGCGTGCTCCTTGAGTACCGCATGCCTGGCGCGGATATTCTTTCCCGATTTGTGGCTGACGAAGACTTCGCCTGGGATGTGCACGCCCCCTTGCTTTCATATTCCTATAAGGCCGCGAATCCGGAGGAGCAGGCTGCTTTTTGGGCTTCGCTACAAAGTCCGGTGCTCAATGGCGCGTACTCCGCTCGCACTGGGTGGCTGTTGCCGCCCTTCTTTCAGAATCTGCTCCCGGAAGGCGTTTTTCGGGACCATGTGGCGGCGCTACGTGGTTGCAGCCCAAACGACCATTTCGAGATGCTGGCTGCGTGCGGCCGCGATCTGCCGGGTAATGTCTACGCACGCCCGGTTGACCTGAATCGTGAGGATCTCACCCGGTACGTCACCCAAAATCAAGACGCATTGGAAATGACGGTCACGGCAGAACCCATGGATGAAGGTGTGTCCCTATCGGGTGTGCAGCCGAAGCTCGCCGTCATTAAACACGGCGACCGTTACGTTGGCCGCACCAAGGATGAAGACACACACATCATTGCCAAACTGCCCGTCGCGGCCATTCCATTTCTGCCTGAACTGGAAAAGCTGTCACTCGACTTGGCGGCACTGGCCGGTATTGATGTCTGCGAGGCGTATCTCGAACCCTTGGGGCAGCTCGGCGTTCAGCACGATTACGATTTGGGCGAGGTTGACCAGAAAACGAATTTCCTCGCGGTAGTGCGCTATGACCGAGGACAGGATGTTCGCATTCATTGCGAAGACTTTGCTCAAGTCCTTGGCGTAATGCCCGACGACAAATACACCGGAGCCACCTACCTGGATGTCGCATCAGTTTTGATGCTCACGCCGTCATTGGGTGAAGCCGCTGTCCATGAGCTATTGCGACGCCTTGTTGTCAATGAAATGCTGGGTAACCCCGACATGCATCTCAAGAATATGGGATTGGTCTATCCGGACGCAGAAACACCCCGCTTGGGACGCGCCTATGACATCGTCGCCTACGCCGCGAACCAGGCGTGTCGTGGCCATGCGCTTCACTTCTTTCCTCAAAGCGCTGACAACACGAGCAAATCAAAGCCAAACCTGCCCCAGGAAAAACCACGGTTGACGCCGAAACTCATCAGAGATTTCTGCGCTCGGCTGGGTATCCCGGAGAAGCCTGCCGCGACAGTCATTGAGCGTAGCGTCAAAGCGGCCGTAGCCACGTGGCCTGCCGCCATCGACGCCGCCGCCATCACGGCGCGCCAGAAAGAGCGGCTATTGGAGCATTTCGCCAAACACCCGATGGTGATCGGTGTTCACAAGCGCTTGAATAAGACCGCCTCGTCCGAATAACTCTCCGGTCTGCCTGCGGCCTTGACAGCTCGTCATCAAGAGCTGGCCATCGGCGGCACGCAGCCGCCGGTTGCCTAGTGGCTATACTGCTCCACAATCTCCAGTACGCCGCCAATCACAAACTGCACACCCATGCAGACGAGCAAGAATCCCATGACGCGGCTGATGGCTTCCACACCGCCGTGACCGATCAACTTGACGACTTGCGTTGAGAACCGCAGACACACCCAAAACAACAAACCGAGAAGCAGCGCAACCACGGGCGGGGCCAGCATGACCGCCCACGTGGGGTATTCCAGTTCCGTGGTCCGCGCCTTTGACGCCATGCTGATGATCATGGCGATGGTGCCGGGCCCCGCCGTGCCAGGCAATGCCAGCGGGACGAAGGCGATGTTCGGCGAATGATCACGGTCTACGGCCTGAACCGTGGCATCTGCATCGTCAGTGCCTGTGTTCGGCGGAAACAGCATCGTGAATCCGAGGAAACCGACGATCAAGCCACCGGCAATGCGCATGCCGGGTATGGAAATCCCGAACCCATGCATGATCCAGGAACCCGCGTAATACGTGACGAGCATGATGGCGACCACATAAATGGCCGCCATCTTTATCTGGCGCTGGCGTTCGGCATACGGAATGTGCTGACCCAGAGAGATCAGCAATGACATCGAGGTTAAAGGGTTGGCCAAAGGCAGCATAAGCGCCATGCCCACGACGACGAGCTTTGAAAACAATACCAACTCTTGAATCATGATGATTAACTCCTTAGTGCGACATTCAGTGATGGGCCTGAAGTGCTTTCTCAGGCAAATAAGAGGATTCACGAGCGGCGGGCATTGTGGCTCCTGATGTTGGCGGCAAGCCCGTCGTGCGGCCCTGCGAGCTCGCCTCAGTCAAGGCGGCCCCACCCGTCAATTGGCCCAACGCAAAAGCGAGGCTTGCCGCACTGATAAGCGACGCCGCGTGAGCATCGACCCGCGCGCTCTTGGCTTGCAATAACGCGGTGGCACCTTCAGTGACAGCGGTCACCGTACCCACTCCCTGCTGATAGGCTTCCAGCGTCGCATCGTAGGTAAGGGCCGAGGTCTTCACAAGGGACGCCGCCGCTTCATACGACGCCAATGCAGACTCCAGGGTGTTGCTGATCACCACGATCTCGCGCATGGAGTCGGACTTGATTTTCTCAAACGTTGCCTCCGTGGCTACGACCCGAGCCTGTGCATCCTGCACCCGTGAACTGCGCAAGCCGCCATCATAGAGTGGTAACGACACACCGACCAACACACCAGAAGAACCCGCCTGTTGATTAACGCCAGGGATGCCTCGCACATCCAGGTTGCCGTTGCCCGTGGCCGTAAAACCAGCAAGATAGACTTTGGGCAAGAAATCTGCGCGCGCCACGTCCACCGCTGACCGGCTGGCTCTAAGCGCCGCCATGGCCGCCAACACGTCAGGGCGAGCGGCAAGCGCCTGCTTTAATAGTGCTTCAGTGGGTACTGTGCCCGCCGCCGGAAGCGGTCGTTCGCTGACATCGGCCACTTTTACGACAAGCAGGGGCGACACTCCCATCGCACCCAGCAGCGCTTGATACGTGTTGCGCTCTTCGCCACCTGTGACGACGCGTTTCAGTTGCGCTTGCGCTACCAGTTGCTGAGCCTGCGCCACTTCAATCGTGGTGGCCAGACCGTTGCGACGGCGTTGAGTCGCCGCATCCAGAATCTTCTTGCTGTTCTTCAGTGTTTCTTGGGCAATCCTGGAGCGTTCACGTGCGGCACCGAACTCATAGTAAGAACGGGCCACGTCGTAAATCAGCTTTTGATGGGCACCGTTGTAGAGGTAATTGGCACCGATTGAGAGATTGGCCGCCGCATCGCGCGCCGCGCCACGTTGCCCGAAATCGAACAGTAGCCACTGCACCGCCAGCCCGCCGACAACCCCATTGGCCTCCGTATCGACGCGCTCGCGCCGACCCAGAACTTCGGGCAAGGTTGTCCGTTGTTGCTGATAACCCCCAACCACATTCGCAGACAACATTGGCAAGTAGGTAGCTTCTACCAGGCCCACTGCTGACGCCGCTTGCCGCGCGCGTCCCCACGCGATTCGGGTCGACGCGTTATGGCGCTGCGCAATATCGATCAAGGCTGGCAAATCATAAGCACGTTGCGCCTCGATCTTTGGTGGGTCATTCCATTCGCCCAGGGTCGGTGTCGCACTGGCGCCTGGCATCACTGAAGTGCTTGCTTCCAGCTCCTGACTTACCGCTTGCTGCGAGGCGTCAGGCTGCCACGGAGCCAGGTCGGACGCGGGTGCATAACGCATCGGATCAGCGCAGCCTCCCAGCGTCCCTATCGTCAATACCGCCATGGCAACCGGCAGCCGAACACACCAACGATTCTTGCGCGAGCCTGGCCCGCTAGCTGGCATTCTCATATCATCGACTTCCCACCAGTGACTCCATCTTTGCAATTCGACGATCCACCCCGTTTCCCTGTATGTCCGGCCGATCCCTGACGCCACCCTGCTCCGACGAGCCGGCTGCATGTTGGACCGTCTCATGCGCCTCATGGGTACGGATTTCTTGGGCGAGTGTTTGCATGCGCCGCGCGCGGCGTTCGTCTGGCGTTGCCAACACGTACATGCGCGGGCAAAGTGACCGAGCGATCTGCAGAATGGCCGCGAGGCGATGCGCTTGTTTTGCGTCAAGTCGCATGTACCTGGGCTCCAGTGCGGACAGCTCCAAAGCGCGTTGGGTATCCGCCAGGGCCTGCGACACCACACTGGCCTCAACAAGTGCCTGCGCTCGAGCGCTATGAGGTAAACGCGCGAGTCTTGCCAGACCCGAGCACGCTTGAGCCAGATTCTCCCTGACCGTATTGGCCACGCTGACGGGCCAGATCTGCGTGAACACCACGTAAAGGACGACATTGCCGAGTAGCACGCCAAGCACCCGGTCAAGCGCCACCGACATATCGATGCTCGGGCCGAATCCCTGCAATACCGTCAACAGAAAAGCCAGTGCAATCTGTACGCCCGCATAAGAGACGCGCTCGCTGCCGCAAGCCACCCAGGCTGCCACGAAAGTGCCCAGGAATATGAGCACAGCCAGGGAGCCGATGGAGGTCATTAACGGTATGGCAAACAGAATGACGGCCACCCCCATGGCAGCGCCAATCAAGCAGCCGATCAGGCGCAGCAGCAGTTTCTGCGTGGTTTCCGCCACGCTTCCCAGCGCTGCCACATAGCAGGTGATCATGGCGGTATGAATATCCTGCCAATCCAGCGCCGTGTAGATCAGATAGCAAAACAACGCCGCAGCCGTCGTTTTCAAGGCGTAGCGCAAGTGATTGGGGTTCGTGCGCGCATCAGCTTTAAAGAAAGAGGACGCGGGTCCGTCAGGTGGCGCTGCATGCGGGACCTGGGACAAGGACACCAGCGCTTGCCACACTTCGCGCAGCGCGCCATTGGGTGCTGATTCAATCGTCTTCAAGTCGGGGGGAGCAGGCACAGGCTTCCCAGCGCCCAACGCCTGGGCCACCGCACGCATTTGCTCGACGAGTGCATGACGTGCCGCGACAGGCGTCTCTGAAGAAAGGACTTCCACCGCCAGCAATAAGCGATAGGTCTGCTCCAACGCCACGCTGAGTTCAATGGCCTGCTGACGGGTCACCAACCGAAGCCCGGCAGTCATCTTCAGGCGCTTCTTGTGTTCAATCTGACCATCGTCGATCAATTCACGCACATGCAAGCGCGCCGCATTTGACGAATCGGGTGCCACCAGATCTGCCGCCGCGTCGACGCGTTCCCTTAGCGTGGCACGCAGCAGGGTTTGAGGCTGTCGGCCAATCACGAGGCTCAACAGCAGGGTCAGCCCCATGGGCACAGAGGCCATCAGCCAGGCATAGAGCAGTGCGCGAGTGGCCACTTCCCCAAATGGAACATCGCTCAGCAAGGTCATGCCGTAGGCAATCACCAGCGCAATAATGCCGCCAATAGGTCCCAGCATGCTGGCAGAACCCAAATACAGCATGCCGAGCGAGCTTGCGGCCAAGGCAATAAAGCGCAGAGACGGTGTCTCAATAGTGAGAATGGTCAACGTCAACAGCACGCCCACGACCAAGCTCACCAGGATTGAAAGCGCAATGGCCAGGATGGCGCTCTCGGCAGCATCGGCTTTCATGACAAAGAAGATCAAATAGCAGCCAATCGCCGCCTCTGGAATCTGGTAGGTCATCGAGACCACCGTCGAGAGCGCGCAGAGCAGCGCTAACCTCCAGGCCATGGAAAACCGACCAGGAAAGGGTGCCAGCAGAGCACCTAGGTCCTGGAGTGCCCGCGGCTCAGCACTTTTTGCCATGCTTCACAATGGCAATCGCAGATGCGCCTACACGCATCGAGTTTTCAGGTGGCGACTCAAGCCGGATACGTACGGGAAAGCGCTGGCCTACTCTTACCCAATTCAGCGTCTTTGGCACATACGGCAAACGACGCGGCAAATTCAATACTTCTTCAGAACTGACGCCCCACCCTATCCCCTCTACGACACCGTTTATGGCGACATTGCGAGCAGACGCTACAAAGACCGTGGCGCAGTCGCCCACCGCAATATCACTGAGCCGGGTCTCCAGGTAGGTGGCGGATGCGTACCAGGTGTCAGTATTGATCAGCGTGAACACCGATTGCGCAGGCAACAGAAAGTCGCCCTCGGCTACCGCCAGACCAACCACACGCCCACTGTTGGGAGCCCGAACTTGCGTTTGCGCCAATTCGCGCTGCGCGATGGCGACGGCCACCTGTCGGTCTGCAACCAGCGCTTGCGCGCCGTCAATCGTGCCGACCAATGCCTGCGCCGCCGTTTCTTGAGCCAGCGCCTCGTTCAGGCTGGTTTGGGCATTTCGCTTAAGGGTTGCAGCCTCATCCACCTGCTGTGCCGTCACATAACCTTTTGGCAGCAGACTGTTGAGCCGTTGCCAAGTCTGTGTCGCAAGCACCAAGTTTGTGCGAGCGCGATTAATTTGCTCCGTCGCAATCGTGGCATTGGATTGTTCCGCCTGAATGGCACGCGTGCGTGTCTCAAGCGCCGCCTCCGCCATCTTCAGTTCGGCCTGCGTTTGCTGAACGCGAAGCCGGTAGAAATCCGGATCAATCGCAAACAGCAAGTCGCCTTTCGCCACTTTGCCGTTCTCTACGACTTTCAACTCCACGACTCGGCCACCCACGGCAGCGGCGATATGCACGGTCTCCGCGCCAATGACCGCGTCTTCGGACAACTGGTCGACGGTCAGGCGGTGAAAATAGGCCCAACCTGCAATGAGCGTAACCAGCAAAATACCCAGCGCCACTACCACTGCCAGACGCCGCTTGTTTCCGTGTGAATGTGCTTTTTTCATATCAGCGCACGAAGAACAAAAGCGAACTGATGAACATCAGCGCGAGCGCCAAACTCAGGTAAACGAACGCGCGAGCGGGCAAGACCTCATCTATGCCAAGCCGTATCAGCAATAAGCGGCATAAGGCAGAACCGATGATGCCTACTATGGCGCAACCGATCCATGCGGGGAAGTAGGAATCGAAAATCGGGATGTAGGGGGCGTTGCGGGAACCGCAAGCACTTAATAGAACGGTCAGGACGGGCGCAATTTTCAACAAAGGCGTAGTCATCGGAATTCTGAGGTCCTTTGAACCGAGTTTCGCAACACCGGACGTTTATCATCAACGCGGCATCGGCCCCGGCCGACTGCCCTTCATGCGTGCAACTATCTCACAATGAGCCACTGAGTCGGTGAATTTGAGCGGATAAGTATCGTGATTTGCTGTGTTTCGTTGGCAGCTGCACACACTGACGCCGGTGCCTCCTGAAAATTCAAGACTCGTTTCTGTCGATTGTTAACAATCTTATTGTGATCTATTATCGAGCAACGATTCCGAATGTGAAAGAGACAATGCCTGCTTCAAAGAACACCAAGTTGATGATGGAACTGGAGAACGCAGTGGCGTTTCGCCTGTTTTCAGATAGAAAGCAGCTCACGTTGACCGTGTCGGAGCAAATCGCGGCACAAGTGGGCAACGACATCATCAAAGGCCATCTGGCGCCAGGCCAAGCCCTTAACGAACAGCGGCTCGCAGACACGTTTGAAGTCAGTCGCGGCCCTATTCGCGATGCCATCCGAATTCTTGAACGCGAGGGCTTGGCGACGGTGTTTCCACGGCGGGGAGCTGTCGTGACCGACCTCTCGCTAGAAGAGGTGCGCGACATCTTCGAGATTCGTGTGGGTCTGTTCGAAATTGTGGCGCGAAAAATTGCCGCTCATCACAGCGATGAATATCTGGCCACGCTGCGCGCCGGCGTAGATAGGTTGGAGTCGCTCGCCCTGCTTGAGGACGACAAGGGTGAATACGCCGAGATCTCATATCGCCTGTCCATTTTGTCGGTGCGCAACTGCCATAACCAAAGACTCACCGACATGCTGACTGCCCTATCTCTGCAAACCCTGCGTTACTCCTACATCAGCCTGGCCCCGCGCGCGCGCAGACGGACCTCCGCTGTGCTGTGGCGCAAAGGACTAGATGCCCTGGAGCGCGGCGATGCACAAACCTATATCGAGATCTCGCGCCAGCGAGTCGAAGACTCGGGCACGGCCGTGGCTCGGCAACTCGCTGCCGCTGCCGCTGCCGCTGCCGCCGAACCCGAGGCTGTTAGGTAGGCACCGTCAGTTGAACGTCACGCCCAATCAGTCACGCGGAGAGCCGGATGAACGACAACAACACCCCTGAAGCCTCGACGGCCCCCCTGGCTGGTCTGAAGGTCATTGAGATTTGCTCGACCATTGCCGGCCCCGCGTGCACCCGTTTGATGGCGGACTTCGGCGCCGATGTCGTCAAAGTGGAGCCTCTGGAAGGTGACGGTATACGGCAGATGGGCAAGCATGTTGATGATGTTTCGCTTTATGCGGCCACGATCCTGCGGGGTAAGCGATCTATTGCGCTTGATCTGAAAACAGAGCAAGGCTTGGCCATTACTCGAGCTTTGATCGACGGTGCTGACATTCTGGTTGAGAACAACCGTCCTGGCGTCATGGAACGTCTTGGCCTGGGCTACGACGTGCTGTCAACGACTAACCCGGGTTTGGTCATGGTGCGCATCAGTGGTTATGGCCAGGATGGTCCGTATGCGGGGCGGCCCGGCTATGGCGCGATATGCGAGGCCTTTGGCGGGGTGCGTCACATGACTGGCGACCCGGATCGACCGCCTGCGCGCGTAGCCTTGGCCACCACTGACTATCTCACGGCGGTATATGCGGCGTTTGGTGCCGTCATGGCCATCTATGAACGTACGCGAACGGGCCTGGGACAAGTAATCGATACAGCGCTCTACGAGACCTCATTCTCGCAAATGGAGCCCTATGTTCCGGCATTCGAAAAGCTGGGATTTATCCCGAAAAGGGTCGGCCCGAATCTACCCACCATGGCGCCCAATAGCCTGTATCCCACGGCTGATGCGGCCTGGATTCTCATTGCGGCAAATAGCAATATTATTTTTGCTCGACTGACGCAAGTGATGCAACGACCCGACCTGCTCACGGACCCGCGCTTCGCGACCATCCGGGCTCGTGGCGAGGCCCCGAACATGAAAGCTCTGGACGGAATCATCAGCGATTGGACCCGCCAACACGACAGTGCCGCGCTGGAACAACAACTGATCGAACAGTCGATACCAGCTTCTCGGCTCTACACCATTGCCGACATCTACGACGATCCGCACTATGCCGAGCGGCAAATGCTGGTGCAGGTTGCGCACCCTGTTCTTGGCCACACCACGCAAGCCGGAATCGTGCCCAAGCTGTCGCGCACCCCCGGGTCTATACGCCATACCGGTCCCGGGGTTGGCGAAGACACCCGAGCGATTCTGGAAGAAATGGGCATGACACCCGACACCATCGACGCACTGCTAACGCAAGAAATTATTAAGACCGATCACCAATAGGCGCGCGCCTTGACGGCGCACCAAGGGAGATTTCGATGATGCAAGAGGCACAAACCGTGGCCGACGCCGACGATTGGGCGTCGGAATTAGCCGAATTGGCGCAACGACGTGAGCAGGCGCAGGCCATGGGTGGACCTGAAGCCCTGGCCAAACATAAGGAGCGTGGGCGGCTCAATGCCAGGGAACGCATTGCACTGCTCTTTGACCCAACTACCTTTCGCGAACTGGGACGCATCGCGGGCAAAGGTCACTACGACGAAGACGGATTTTTCCAGAGCATGTCGCCGGTGAACGCCATTATCGGTACAGGGCGCATTGATACGCGCAAAACCGTCGTTTCTGCCGACGACTACACTTTGCGAGCCGGTTCCTCCGAAGCCACCATCTCGGACAAGTGGATCTATGCTGAACGCCTGGCACTGGATCTGAAGATGCCGCTAATCCGATTGGTTGATTCGGCAGGCGGCAGCATAAAGCTGCTGGAGCAACAAGGTAGCAGCAAGATCCCGGGCTATCCGAATTGGCCCGTCGTGGCATTGCTGGAGCAGGTGCCCGTCGTGGGTGTGGCCTTGGGCGCTTGTGCCGGACTTGGCGCCATCAAAGTGCTGATGTCGCATTTCTCCGTCATGGTGCGGGATCAGGCCCAAGTTTTTGCGGCAGGTCCGCCAGTGGTTAAGCAGGCCTACGGTATTGATATCGACAAAAACGAACTGGGCGGCTATCAAGTCCATCGTCGCAGTGCGCTCGTGCATAACGAAGCCGTCAGTGAGGAAGATGCCTTTGCGCAAGTCAGGCGCTTTCTCTCTTACCTGCCGCGCCACGCGGGTCAGATACCGGATCGCACACCAAACGATGACCCCGCCAATCGGGCCGACGAAAGCTTGAAGAACGCCATACCGAAAGATCGGCGCAAGGTGTTTGATCCGCGCAAGATCATGGCGTCTATCTTTGACAACGATTCAATTTTTGAGATTGGCCGTCACCAGGGAGGGTCCACGATCACCGCCCTGGCGCGGCTGAACGGCTATCCGGTAGGTGTGCTCTGTAGTGATCCTCGTGTATCCGGCGGTGCAATGACGACAACGTCGGCATGGAAAACAGAGAGGCACGTGAAACTCTGCCAAACCTTTAATCTACCCGTCGTCAATCTTGTGGATCAACCGGGCAACGCCACTGGCCCGGAGGCGGAGCTGACGGGCACCCTGCTCGGTGCAGTTCGGGTACTCACCACGATCGAGAAAACCACCGTGCCGTGGGTCTCTGTCATTATGCGGCGCGCATTCGGCATGGCTGGCGGCCTGCACGCACCCAAGCATTTTCCGCAACTGAACCACCGATTTGCGTGGCCCTCAGCGCGCTGGGGTTCTATTCCCATCGAAGGCGGCGTGGCAGCCGCGCACCGCAAGGAGATCGCGGCGGCGCAAGACCCGACGGCCACGCAGGCCGAACTGGAAGCCTATTACCACCGCATTGCTTCACCGTTTCGGACAGCAGAGAAGTTCGGCATCCTCGATGTGATCGACCCGCGTGAGACGCGCGATGTCTTATGTGATTGGGCAGAAGATGCTTTCGAGGCAATACGCGCACGCTAGCAGCACGTGATGGTGGCTGCGAATCACATGTCATCGTCACCCAGTCTCATGTGTCAGTGGTTCACAAATACCGATGGTCCTGCAGTTTCCCTAACGACAGCAAAACGTTCCCGCTTCGGCCCTTCGGGCTGTCTGGGCGTCTATTGCGCAAGGAGACAAACGATGCGCGCTTCCCTCCGAGGCCTGGTAGCCGTTACCGCCTATGTATTTCTAAGCAGCCTTGCGGCCGCGGCGCCTGCACAAGCCTGGCAGCCGACCCACAGCATTGAGTTTGTTGTGCCCGCCGGGGCGGGTGCCGCTCTGGATACCGCCGCACGCGAACTGCAACGTTTGCTGGACCAGCAAAAACTCGTAAGCCAGACAATTGTCGTCACGAATAAACCAGGAGGCAGTGGCGCACTTGCTTTGCAAGCCCTGCGCTCACATGAAGGAGACGCACATTGGGTGGGTACCTTCACCACCGGGATGATCAGTGCCCGCGCACTCAACCCCGATAGCCCAATCTCATACGACGACATGACGCCTATTGCCTTGCTGCTGGAGGAATCCATGTTGGTGGCGGTGCGTGCAGACTCCCCGTTAAGAAATGCCCAAGACCTGGTCAACCAGTTAAAGAAAAAACCAGACTCGCTCTCGATTGCCATTGCGACATCGGTCGGCAACCACATTCATTTGGCAATCGCGAAACCGTTGAAGGCGGCCGGCGTCGACATCTCCAAACTGGTCATCGTGCCCTACAAGTCGTCAGGCGAATCCATGAACGCGTTGCTGGGTGGCCATGTTGACGTCGTATCTGCCTCTACGCCGAACGTCATTGGCCAGTACAAGGCGGGCACCATTCGACTGCTGGCGGTGACCACCGCCCAACGTTTGCCCGGCGATTTGGCGTCCGTGCCGACCTGGAAGGAGCAAGGTGTCGACGCGGTATCCACGTCCGTGCAAGGCGTGCTCGGGCCAAAGAATATGACCAAAGAACAACTGACGTACTGGGAGGGTGCGTTAGAGAAAATATCTGCCAGCAAAGAGTGGAATGCGTTCCTGGAAAGCCAGCAATGGCGGCCTCACTTTGTGAAACACGCGCAGATGAAGGAAGAACTGGCAAACGACTACGCCACGACGAAGGCGTTGTTGTTGGAATTGAAATTGGCAAAACCGTAAAGACCGCAAGTCGAATCGACCAAGGAGAACGACGTATGGGACGCTTGAAAGTCACGGCAGAAGTTACTGGCACCGTCTGGAAGATAGAGGCTGTGTGCGGCACCGAGCTGGCGCAGGACGCTACCATCATGTTGATAGAGTCAATGAAAATGGAAATTCCCGTGACCGCCTCGGACGCCGGGCGTCTGCTGGAGATTCTCGTTAAAGAGGGCGAACTCGTCGAGGAGGGTCAGACAGTCGCGATCATCGCCACCTGAGTTGCGCTTCCACCCGCTACAGATTTTCCGCAAACGCGCCAGCAGTTGCGCCGCTGATTCATACAGCGATGCAAAGCTGGCGCATTCTTGTGCGCGACGCCGATCCTGATTCCGTATTTCTTTCCTAGTGTTTTCCCTAGGTATCGCAATTCACGCACACGCTGAACGCCTGCACTTGCCCCCCCACTTTAGACAGTTCTTCATAGGGAGACTGCGCTGTCGGGCGGCGCGAATTTCCTGATTTTTGGCGTCACCAAAAATCGTGAACATCGCAAATGATTCAATTGTGTAATTTATATCATTTGTTTAACATATGAAAACTTTCTGAGCATGAGTTTCCACCAGAAAGCTCCCTATCTTCAAAGAGACCCCTGTGCAATCCCTCAGCGCATCGCGCAGGTGGGCTAGTTTGTCCTCGGTATCTCTCTCGGCTTCTCATCTGCCTTTATCGCAAAGCACTGGCCTTCGCCCTCCAAGGAATCTTATGAAACGCACGCTACTCGCCATTTCCCTTCTGTCGCTGTTCGCCGCCACTACGGTCAGTGCCGCAGAACTTACCGGCACGCTCAAGAAGATCAAAGACACTGGCAGCATTACCTTGGGCGTGCGTGAAAGCTCGATTCCGTTTGCGTATCTGGACGATAAGCAGGTTCCCGTCGGCTATGCCGTCGATATCTGCAAGAACATCGTGGCGGAAATCGAAAAGCAACTCTCAATTCCCGCGATCAAGGTTTCGTACCAACCCCTCAATGCATCCAATCGCATCCCGCTCGTCACGAACGGAACGGTAGACCTCGAATGCGCCTCTACCAGCAACTTGGTGGAACGACACAAGGTGGTGGCTTTTTCAACCACACACTTTATCTCCACGATCAAACCGTTGGTTCGTGCAGACTCCCCCTACAAGACGCTGACTGACTTGAACGGCAAGCCGATTGCGCTGGTGGTTGGCATGACCGCCATTCCGATGCTCCAGAAGTTTGCACAGGAAAACAATGTTAGCTATGAACGCATTTACGGCAAGGACGTCGCCGAAGCGTTCCTTTTGTTCCAGACAGGCCGCGCGCAGGCATTCGTCTATGACGACGTGCTGTTAGCCTCCATGGCTTCAAAGACAGGCAAACCAGAGGATTACCGCATCGTGGATCAAGGCCTGCGTGCGGAGCCGAACGCACTGATGATGCGCAAGGATGATCCGGAATTTAAAGCGGTCGTCGATGGCGTTATCACGCAGATGATTCGTTCAGGCGACCTCGAAAAACTCTATACCAAATGGTTCCTGAGCCCTATTGCCCCGAGCAATATCAATTTGAATTTCCCGATGTCCAAGGAATTCAAGGAAGTGCTCGCGAACCCGAATGACAAGGGTGTTTGAGTTTTACTGACCCGGATCGGTGCGCAGGCACCGATCCAAAAGAACAAGAAAGTGGTGAATCGGAGTGCTAGATGCTGTCTAACCTGAACTGGGAATTTCTATTTGAGCAAGATCCGAACTCGGGGGTGCTGATCTGGAGACTGATTCTTGAGGGTTTGGAAAACACCCTCAAACTCGTGGCCGTCGCGTGGCTGCTTTCCGTATTCATGGGAACCATCGTCGGTACATTGCGGACCAGTTCAAGCAAGTTGCTGGTTTTCCTCGGAGACGCCTACACCGAGCTATTCCGCAACATCCCTTTGCTCGTGCAGCTATTCCTCTGGTTCTTTGTATTGCCGGTGCTGGTGCCAGCGCTAAAGACCGTGCCCTACTCCACGTACCAATTTGTCAGCGCGGTACTCGCGCTGGGCCTGTTTTCTTCGGCGCGAATTTCGGAACAAGTGCGCTCTGGTCTCTATGCCTTGCCCAAGGGCCAGCGCTACGCGGCACAGGCAATCGGATTGACCCCCTTGCAGACGTATCGCTATGTCCTGCTTCCCCAGGCTTTCCGAATTTGCCTGCCGCCAGTCACCAACGAAACCATGAGTCTTATCAAGAACTCAACGGTGGCCTTGACCATTGGCTATGGCGAGCTGATGTTCAAAAGCGTTAAGGAAGTTGCTGAATTCAATTTCCGTTTCTTCGAGATATATGTCGTGGTCACCGTCATCTACGTGCTGATTGCGCTTCTTGCGGGTCGCGCCTTGGGATATATCGAGAAAAAAGCCACCCTTCCCGGTTACCTGGCCGCCAAGTGATCGGACGATAGACATGAACTTCTTTGATATTGATGCGGTAATCCGAGCCTTGCCTTACTTGTGGCAAGGACTGCAATTCACGCTTTCGCTGACCGTTGTCTCTGCAGTACTTGGCATTTTGCTGGGTTGCTTGCTGGCAATGGCTCGACTTTCTGACAACCGTTGGCTGTCTACGTTTTCACGGATCTACGTGAGCGTGATGCGCGCAACGCCTCTGGTCCTGGTGATCTTCTGGGTGTTTTTCCTCTCGCCCCTGATTCTGCAGGTCGTGACGGGCGCGCCTCGTCCGCCGGCAGTCGGCGCAAACCTCACCGCGTACATCACTTTCACCCTGTTTGAAGCGGCCTACTTTTCGGAAATCATCCGCTCTGGCATCAAATCCATTCCCACGGGGCAAATCTATGCAGGTCAGGCTATCGGGCTGACTTACACGCAATCCATGCGATACGTGATTTTGCCGCAAGCGTTTCGCAAAACCTCGCCTGTATTGCTGACGCAGATCATCAACCTGTTCCAGGACACCTCGCTGGTCTATGTGATCTCAGTGACCGATTTCCTCGGTGCCGCGTCCAAGGTGGCCGAACGTGACAGCACCTCCACCACGATGTACCTGTTCGTGGCGGCAATCTATTTCATTATTTGTTTCATGCTTTCTCGCGTGGTGAGACGAATCCACCTTAAGCATGCAGCGGTGTAGGAGCGATATTTTGCAAATCATAAAACTCGACAATGTCTCCAAATGGTATGGCAGCTTCCAGGTGCTGACGGATTGCAACCTGACCGTGAACAAAGGAGACATCGTGGTGGTTTGCGGGCCTTCGGGCTCGGGCAAATCTACCTTGATCAAAACTGTCAATGCACTGGAACCCGTGCAAAAAGGCAAGATTACGTTCAAGGACTTATCTGTCACTGACAGCCGCGCCAACCTTCCTCGTTTGCGTTCAAATTTGGGAATGGTGTTCCAACACTTTGAACTCTTTCCCCACTTGAGCGTTTCTGACAATCTCTGCCTGGGTCAGATAAAAGTGCTTGGCCGCAGCCGTGATGAAGCTCGGGAAAAGGCCATGCGCATGCTGGACCGCGTGGGCTTACGCGCTCACGCAGACAAGCATCCTGGGCAGCTCTCTGGCGGGCAACAGCAACGCGTCGCAATTGCCCGCGCATTGGCGATGGATCCTGCTGCGATGTTGTTCGATGAACCGACGTCGGCGCTGGACCCCGAAATGGTCAACGAAGTCCTGGATGTCATGAATGAATTGGCAGCAGAAGGCATGACGATGATGGTTGTCACGCACGAGATGGGGTTTGCTCGTCGTGTTGCCAATCGCGTCGTGTTTATGGACGCCGGTACCATCGTTGAAGATGTCACCAGCGTCGAGTTCTTTGAGGCGCCAGAGCGGCGCAGCGACCGCGCGCGCCAGTTTTTATCGAAGATTCTTTCGAATTGAGCCAGCAAAGCGCGTGAGCGCTTTACGGTTTGGTGTAGACGTTCATGCCCCGGAGCTGGTTTTCCATTCCAGAAAGCTCGCCGAGGGCGTCTTCTCCTGCGTTGGCCAGCATCAGGGCCCCAAGCGTTTGCGCGATGGCGATCGCAGGGAGAATGGACGGAAAAAGCGACGGTCCGGAATTTGTGCCCACAATGGTCACGTCGGCCATCTGCGCAATGGGCGCCACAATGCTGTCGGTAATGGCGATGATCTTGGCCGAACGCTGCATGGCGTAATTGACGAGTTCGATACTGAGATTCGTATAGGGGTCCGAACTGAAAACCACCAGCACGTCATTTTCTTTGATGCGCCTGATGTCATCCACATAGGTGTAGGCAGTGCCGGCGATCAGCTTGGTGTTATCTGTAAACGTCTGGCAGATATAGTGCAGATAAAAAGCGGCCGGATACAGACTGCGAATGCCAAACACATAGATGCGATCAGCCGACTTGAGCAGCCGTTGCGCGGCATCAAACGCCTGATGGTTTTCCTTGCCCAACGCGTGGTCGAGGTTGCCCAGCTCTTTATTGAAAATTTCAGCGAGCAGACCGCTGGTGCCATCGTCAGAAGATTTCTGGCGCAACTGGGATGCACGCTGTACGAAACTTGCATCCTGGCTGGACAACCAATGTACGTAAACGGCACGCACCGTGTCGTAGCTATCAAAGCCCAACTCCTTGGCCAGACGCAACATCGATGCGGGTTGCAAGTTCGCATTGGCCGCCAGTGAACGCATGGATTGCAGCGCGACTTCCTTTGGGTGGTCAAGGATGTACCGCGCAGCGGCCTGGAGCTTCGGCGTCAGATAGGGGAACTGATTGGTAATCAGCGCGTCGAGCTCGTCTCTATTCATAAGGTGGGAAGTCTGTTGATAAGGCGGGATGTTTTGTCCCGCAGTATGGACGATGTCCGAGCATACCATCGGCCATTTCTGACCGATCAGCCACCGCACGCAGGCTCGCGGCGGAACGAAAAACAGGAACAAGGCCGAACTGCCCTTGTTCCTGAAACTATCACGCAAATGCTGGCGTCACACGATCGCTTTCGCGTCGCCAATGGCACCATCGATCGCTTCAACGATGAGTTCTACATCTCTATCGGTCATTACCGTGGACAAGGCCATTAAGCCGTAGCTTGCAGATAGCACGCCGCGATTAAGCAATCCAAAGTTGAAAGCTTGTAGTTGGCGCGCTTCCGTTGCGCTCGGGTAAACACTGCGATAGTCCACCACGTCGTGGGCCGTAAAGTGGACTTTGAGCAGCGAGCCCATGCCGACAGCTTTGCCGGATACACCATGGCGTTTCATTGAATCGTTGGCACCGGCACGCACCGCATCGCCAATGCGATCCAGATGCGCAAAGGCAGCGTCGTCCAACAATTTCACAGATTCCAGACCTGCCACCATTGAGATCGGATTGGCGGAGAACGTGCCTCCGTGTGGCAGTGCGGGCTTGCCCTGGCTGGGGTCAAACACTTGCATGACGTCGCGCCGCCCGCCGACTGCGCCGACGGGGAAACCACCACCAATGACTTTACCCAGCGTGGTGAGATCCGCCTTCACATTCCAGAAGGGTTGTGCACCGTGACGGCCAAGACGGAATGAAATGACCTCGTCGAATATCAACAATGCGCCGACTTCTGTCGCGGCTTCACGCAGCGCCGCCACATATTCTTGAGTCGCAGGCACGAGTCCGGCGCGATTCGGCACCGGATCGATCAAGATGGCCGCCAAGTCTTTGCCGTGCAATCGAATCAGGCGGCGTGCTTCTTCCGGATTGTTAAAAGGCAGAACGAGCACGTCGTTTGTCACGCCCACGGGCGTGCCCGCCGCATAGGGGACGGACAGCGGATCCTGCTGGCCCCAGTTCTGCGGACTTGGATCCAGACTGACCTCAGCGTAGTCGTAGCTGCCATGGTAGGCACCCTCAACTTTGGCGATTTTCTCGCGGCGCGTGAATGCGCGCGCTGCCTTCACGGCCATCATGACCGCTTCAGTGCCCGAGTTGGTAAAGCGCACGGCCTCGACAGACTCAATGCGCTCAACGAGCAGCTTGGCCAGGTCGATTTCCGACGGGGTTGGCATGCCAAAGCAGGTGCCAAGTTCCAGTTGTCGCGTCACAGCCTGCGTGATTTGCGGGTGGCAATAACCATGAACCTGCGACGTGAAATTATTGATGCAATCGATGCGCTCATTTCCATCGATATCCCACACGCGGCTGCCCTGGCCACGTGCGGCGTACAACGGGAATGGCGTCATATAAACCGTTGTGCGGGTATTACCGCCGGGCAAATACTTTTTAGCTTCTTCGTACAAAGCGCCCGAGCGCGGGCTATCAGATGGATACGTCAATTGCATCTCCGAAATGAGGAAATCATCTGCCGAAACCACTTCGGCATGTCTAGATCGTTGCGGGCGCCCTCGCCCTGTCGATCTGCGCATGATATCTGATTTTTTATCATTTGAATCATTATTATATTCTGTGATTCATATGAGTAATTTCCGGAAACAAAGCTTGCTTCTGAGCTGCCCGGGCAAGTTCTCGCTGTGTGCGCCCGCAAGCGTAAGCAAGCTATGGCGCGTGCATGAGCGGAGTTTGCCGGCCGTGGCGCAAAAAAACCGTCACGCGTCCGTAAACAACCGGACCCGTGACGGCTTAAGTAGCTGGACTACGAACGCGTCAGCTCGCGTCGACAGCCTGCAATATTTTCCCGAACAACTCGTTGGCGTGCGCGGAATTCAGCCAGCGCACCACCACAACCATCTTGCGCTCGGGTTCCACCCACGTGAAGGAGCTGCCTGCGCCCACGCCAAAGAAGCTGGAGGCTGGCACGTTGGGGAACATGCGCTGCTCATGGTTCAGCCAAATCAAATAGCCGTAATACGGCGCGATGGCGCAGGGCGTGCGCATCGCGGCTATCCATTCTTCTGACAAAACCTGGCGGCCATTGGCGCGACCGTTGTCCAATAGCATCTGGCCAATCAACGCCTGGTCGACACTGCTGATGGACATGCCCCCACCCCAGTGCGATCCACCCGGTACGGAAGGCATGCGCTTGCCGTCAATCTCGACCCATGCGTTGTCATAGCCTACCCATTGCCAGTTTTCGCTGGCACCAATGGGGCGTGTAATGGCCTCACGGAACACCTCGGGTAGCGGCTGGCGAAACAGATGGAGCAATGCATACGACAACTGGTTTATGCGTACGTCGTTGTATTCCCAGTAGGTGCCTGGCTTTTGCAATGGGCGCGCGTCGCCCTTTTTACCGGCCGGAGGTTCGCCGAAGGTCACCGCGCGATAGCGATCAACCTGATCCGGCACACCAAACCGCTCGCCCTCCCATTCACTGGTCTGCTGCAACAATTGACGCCACGTTATCTGTGCGTTCTGACCCTCGTCAAAGCCGATACCCGGCACGCGAACACGCACGGCTTCATCGACATCGGGTAGCAGCCCGCGGTCGTAAGCGACACCGGCTAATAAAGCCAAATACATTTTGGCCACGCTAAACGTGAGGTCAGCTCGCTCGGGTTCGCCCCAGGACGCCAGCGTCTTGCCGTTTACCACCACGGTGCCCGACACGGGTCCGCGTGAATGCACAGGGCCCAGGAGCCGGTTCCAGGGCGGAGGGTCTTGCTGGTGCACACCCCAGACGCCGTCTACGTTGCGGTCCCAGGTAGATTCATGATCGTTGGCGAACTGAATAGCTTGTTGCATTAGCGCGTTCTGCATAGGAGTTTCCTGCTCTCGTTAAATGCTCGAATTTTCTAGGGGTGCCCGCAGGCGCCGCACTGCTCAGGTGGCGCGCGGTGTCACAGGGGTGGAAGTTTTCGCCAGCAATGCCATGGCCGCCTGTACGCCACCGGGTTGATACGGCACGCCTGCCGAGGCCAGCCCCATTTCCACGCCGGCCAGCGTGCCGCACAAGGTCAGGTCGTTAAAGTCGCCCAAATGCCCGATGCGAAATACCTTGTCAGAGAGCTTGCCCAAGCCCTGCCCCAGAGACATATTGAACCGCTCAAGCACCACGCGTCGGAATGCATCCGCGCTATGGCCAGCCGGCATCAACAACGCGGTCAAGGCTCCGCTGTACGCGGTCGGGTCCAGACATAGAATGTCGATGCCCCAGGTTTGGGCCGCGAGGCGCGTGGCCGCGGCATGTCGTTGATGGCGGGCAAAGACCTGCTCCAGCCCTTCTTCGGCCAACATCTCTAAAGCCTCATGCAAGCCATAGAGCAGATTCGTGGCGGGCGTGTAGGGGAAATAACCTGTCGCGTTGATGGCAAGCATCTCGCGCCAATCCCAGTAGGCGCGTGGAAGACGCGCCGTTTCGCTGGCGGCAAGCGCGCGGGCGCTCAGGGCATTAAAAGACAATCCCGGTGGCAACATCAGCCCCTTTTGGGAGCCCGACACGCAAACATCAACGCCCCACTCATCATGCCGGTAGTCCAGGGAACCCAGGGACGAGATGGTATCCACCATCAATAGCGCCGGGTGTTTGCAACGATCCAGGGCGGCGCGCACTTGCGGGATATGACTGATGACGCCCGTCGACGTTTCGTTATGCACCACGCAGACCGCTTTGATCTGGTGCTGCGTGTCGGCGGCCAGTCTGGCTTCGATCTGTTCGGCGTCGGCACCGTGGCGCCAATCACCTTCAATAAAATCGACCTCTAAGCCCAGCTTGCCTGCCAATTTCTTCCACAGCGCGGCAAAGTGTCCCGTCTCGGCCATGAGTACCCGATCACCAGGCGACAAGGTATTCACCAGCGCCGCTTCCCATGCCCCGGTTCCCGACGCGGGGTAGATGATCACCGGGCTCTCGGTCTTGAAGACCTTCTTGATGCCCGCCAACACAGCCAGACCCAGCACGCCGAACTCGCGCCCTCGATGATCAATCGTGGGGTTGTCGATGGCGCGCAGCACGCGGTCGGGCACGTTGGTGGGTCCCGGGATCTGCAAAAAATGGCGGCCCGAGGGATGAGGGTTCAAAGAAATCATGCATGGCCTCTACTAGACATTTTGTATACCAGCGAGAATTACGCGGAAAAATGACAGACGACACAATCGGTGCAAACCGCGCACGATGTCTGGAAAACTCAACGATGGTCACTCTACTCTATTGTTTTTACGTTGATAATTTAGGGTATTCACCCATCAACCGATTCCACACCTGTGATCTATAGTGCAAAAAACCCCAAGCGATATTTGTATACCAATGAATTCTAACCCCGGCCTTATTGTTGATGATTCGCCTTCTGCGCTTGCCGCAGCGGCGGAGTCTACGAAGGCCGCCGGGAACAACCGGACCTTGCCCGCCACCGTGGCAGCCAAGTTGCGTGAACAGATCATTCAAGGGGAATTTCCGCCAGGCGCACGTCTGAACGAACGCGCACTCTGCGATTTACTCGGTGTGTCCAGAACCCCATTGCGTGAAGCATTCCGGCTATTGGCGGCGGAAGGCCTGGTGCACATTGAACCCAATCGCGGTGCGCAGGTGGTGGCGCTATCCGAGGCAAACATCCGTGAGGCATTCGAAGTTATAGGCGGCCTGGAGGCCATGTCCTCGGCGCTGGCATGCGAGCGCGCCAGTGATCAGGAAATTGCCGAGATCCGCGCACTGACTTACGAAATGATGGCCAGCCACGCCCGTCATGATTTGCCCGCGTACTACCAGGCCAATCGGGCCATTCACCAGCGCATCAGTCAGGCCGCGCACAACAGCTTGTTGACGCAGTTGTACGAAACCCAGAATGTGCGCATTCAGAACTTGCGCTTTGGCTCTAACGAAAATCGAGACAAATGGGATCAGGCCATGCGTGAACACATGGAAATGGTCGATGCCCTGGTGGCACGAGACGGCGCGCGCCTGGCAGACATCATGCGAGCCCATATGCAGCGCAAATGCGATGCCGCACTAAAAAACGTGGCGATGGCAAAAACAAAATAAGACAGCGTGGGGCGCAGCAGCCCTGGAGCGAGACGATTGATTAGCAGTAAATGCAGTGCCTGTGTCACACGATCGAAGACCCTGACATAGGGCGATTCAGATTCACGCTACACCCCGGCAATTACTCAGTTCAATCGATACGGTCCAGAGGAGCTACACCATGGCTGAACGTCACGTTAAATTCGTTGCACCGCTGTCCTCCCGCTTTCTCACTTCGCTCGCTGCAGGCGTCCTGTTAGGTTCTCTTGCTTTGGCGACGCAACCTGCGTGGGCCTCCAAGAAGGACGACACGCTGCGCATGGCCTATGACCAGGCTCCCGAAAGCGTAGATCCCTATTTCAACAACGTTCGCGTGGGCGTCATCATCGCGGCCAACGTGTGGGACACCCTGCTCTACCGCGATCCACTTACCAACGAGTACAAGGGTCAGCTTGCCAAAAGCTGGACGCAGGTCGATGACAAAACCATGGAGTTTGAGCTTCGCGAAGGCATCAAATTTCATAATGGCGAAGAGTTTGACGCGGACTCGGTCGTCTACACGCTGAACTTCGTGGCGGACCCCGCCAACAAGGCTACAACCCAACAGAACGTCAGCTGGATCGACAAGGTCGAGAAGCTGGGCAAGTACAAAGTCCGCATCACCACCAAAGAACCGTTTCCGGGTGCGAAAGAGTATTTGTCCACCACCGTGGCTATTCACCCCGCCAAGTACTACAAGGAAGTCGGCCCCAAGGGCATGAATGCGAAACCCGTTGGCACGGGTCCGTATAAGGTCATTGACTACCAGCCTGGCAAATCGATTTTGCTTGAGCGCAATGCCGACTATTTCAAAGAATCGCCCAAGGCCCAGCCCAAGATCGGCAAGGTGGAAATTCGCTTCATTCCGGATCGTCAGACCCAGATGGCCGAGGTAATTTCCGGCGGCGAAGACTTCATCATGAACGTGCCGAAGGATCAGGCCGAGCAGCTCAAGAGCATGCCTAATTTGCAAGTGGTCAGTGGCAACACCATGCGCATCGCCTTCATGCAAATGAATATTCAGGATGGCGCACCCGCTAAGGAATTGAAAGACGAGCGTGTACGTAGGGCAATTCTGCACGCCATTGACCGCGACGCCATGATCAAGAATATTGTTGGCGACGGCGCCAAAATTCTGAACACCATTTGCACCCCGTCTCAAGTGGGCTGCACCGATGAAGGCGCACCGACCTACAAGTACGACCCGGCATTGTCCAAGAAGCTGTTGGCTGAAGCGGGCTATCCCAACGGGTTCGACATTGATATCGTCGCCTACCGCGAACGCAATCAAACCGAAGCCATCATCAATTATCTGCAGGCCGTTGGCATCCGTGCCAGATTGAATTTCCTGCAATACGCCGCCATGCGTGACCTGTCGCGCGGCAACAAGACGGCGCTCTCCCACCAAACCTGGGCGTCGAATCTGGTTAATGACGTGTCCGCCTCCACTCCCGTGTATTTCGGTTTTGGCAATGACGACGTCACACGCGATCCCGAGGTCAAAGACCTCCTGAACAAAGGGGATCACACCATTGACAGCACAGAACGCAACGCCGCCTACAAGAAAGCCTTGTCGCTGATCGCAGAGCGGGCTTACGCCGTGCCACTGTGGTCATTGCCGGTCAATTACGTGGCAAACAAAGACGTTTCCTTCAAAGCCTATCCGGACGAGTTGGTGCGTTTCTGGGATATGAGCTGGAAGTAGTCATCCCGTCACGTCATTAGAACGAACTGCCAGACCGTGTGCACTGCACGGCGTCAGCGCCCAGCGGATGTTTACTTGGGCGCTGACGCGGGTTGGCGGTCATCCCGCACACCACGCGGTGTTCGGGTAGTGGATTTCAAGGTGAGCTTATGTTTGCGTTCATGATCAGGCGGTTGGGATTGGCGGTATTGGTCGCGCTGACCGTCTCCATCCTTGCCTTCCTGTTGCTGCATCTGTCCGGTGACCCGGCACTGGCACTGGCAGGGGAAGGCGCGCGCCAAGCCGACATCGATATGGTTCGCAAAGCCTATGGGCTGGATCGACCGCTGATCGTTCAATACGGCGACTGGTTGTGGCGGATTCTGCATGGCGACTTTGGCATGTCGGCCTACTTCAAGACCGAAGCCGGCCCGCTGATACTGGCCAAGCTAAAAACCACTTTGCTCCTGGGCGTGGCGTCTTTGGCGTTTGCCTTACTGATATCAGTGCCCTTGGGCGTGTTGGCGGCCATCTATAAAGACAGTCTGGCTGACAGACTCTGTCTGGCCGTCGCCGTGCTGGGTCAGGCACTTCCAAATTTCTTTTTTGCCCTGATCCTGATCATGCTGTTCTCGATCAATCTGCGCATTCTGCCCGTGTCGGGCAGCGGCACCTGGCAGCACTTTGTGATGCCAGCGATTGCCCTGGGATATTACGTTGCCCCGGCATTCATGCGGCTGATCCGAGCCGGGATGATCGAAGTATTAAGTGCCGATTACATCCGCACAGCGCGCGCCAAAGGCCTGCCGGCACGCACGGTCATTTTCAAACATGCCTTGCGCAACGCCATTGTGCCCGTCGTGGCATTAGCAGCCGTTCAACTGGGTTACCTGCTGGGCGGTTCGGTGGTTATTGAAACCATCTTCGCACTTGATGGCCTGGGCTACCTGGCTTACCAGAGCATCACCTACAAAGACTTTCCTGTGATGCAACTGATTGTGCTCTTGCTCTCGGTGCTCTATGTGCTGTTGACGCTTGCCTCCGACATTGCCAATGCCTGGCTCGATCCGCGAATTCGGGTGTCCTGAACCATGACTACACCCACCCTACCCCAAATTGCTCCCATGTCCGCACCTGATGCCGCTCGACGCCAGAATCCGACCTGGCGCCGCCTTCGCCACAACAAAGCGCTGCTGACCGGCTGTGGAATCCTGCTTCTTATTGTGTTCATCGCAATCTTCGCACCGTGGATTTCGCCCCACGACCCCTATTTCCAGGACTTGGCCTACCGTACCGTTCCGCCAGTCTGGTACGAAAAAGGCACCTGGCTGCATCCTTTAGGCACAGATCAGTTGGGACGAGATTATCTTTCCCGATTGTTCTACGGGGCTCGCATTTCGCTCTTGATAGGCGCAAGCGTGGCCATCATCTCCGGCATTATCGGCACGACGATGGGCATGGCGGCTGGCTACTTCGGTGGCAAAGTAGACATGCTGGTGTCCTTTCTCATCACCACTCGCCTTTCCATGCCGGTCATTCTCGTGGCCCTGGCCACGGTGGCCATCGTAGGCGGCTCCTTGTGGGTCGTGATTCTGGTGCTGGGTTTTCTCAAGTGGGATCGGTTCGCCGTGGTGATGCGCAGTGCCACGCAGCAGGTTCGTTCCCTGGAGTACGTGGCGGCTGCACAGGCGGCGGGCGCATCCACATGGCGCATTGTGCGTGGCGAAGTCCTGCCTAACGTGGTGCCGCAACTCATTGTCATTGCCACGCTGGAAGCTGCCAGCGCCATCTTGCTCGAAGCGGCCCTGTCATTCCTGGGATTAGGCGTGCAACCGCCGTTGCCGTCTTGGGGACTCATGATCTCCGAAGCCAAAGCCTATATGTTCTTTTCATTCTGGCTGATTGCGATACCCGGCTCGGCGCTTGCCTTGCTGATCTTCGCCATTAATCTGGCAGGTGATGGCCTGCATCAGTTCCTCACTCCCGAAGAGAGGGCTTGAGCATGAGCAGTAACGAAATTGTTCTGGACGTGCAAGGCCTGACCGTAGACATCAACACCCCACGCGGCCCATTGCACGCTGTGCGCGATGTGTCGTTTCAAGTGCGGCGCGGAGAAACGCTTTGCCTTGTGGGTGAGTCCGGCTGTGGCAAATCAATGACGTCGCTAGCCATCATGAGCCTGTTACCCAAGGCCGCCAAACGCAGCGCCCGGCGCCTGGCGGTGCTGGATGAAGATTTATCCAAAGCCAGCCGCAGCCGCATCAATGCACTCCGTGGCAACAAAATGGCCATGATTTTCCAGGAGCCCATGACAGCGCTTAATCCGGCCTACACCATTGGCGAACAACTCACAGAGCACTATCGATACCACCAGCATCGTACGCAGGCACAAGCGATAGAACGTGCTGTTGAATTGCTGGAGAAGGTAGGTATTGCGTCGGCGGGTCAACGTCTGGGGCAGTATCCACATCAGCTGTCCGGCGGGTTGCGACAACGGGTCATGATTGCCATGGCCCTCATGTGCGGCCCGGAACTCTTGATTGCCGATGAGCCCAGCACGGCGCTTGACGTCACCATTCAAGCGCAGATTCTGCGCCTGTTGGCCGATTTGCAGGTCGAGCTTGGCATCGCCATGGTGTTGATTACCCATGACTTGGGCGTCGTCGCTCGCATTGCCCACAATGTGGCCGTGATGTATGCAGGACAAATTGTGGAAGAGGGTCCTGTGCGCGAGATTTTCGCGCAGCCCCGCCATCCCTATACCGAGGGACTTCTGAGCTGCATCCCCATCCCTGGCCGCACGCCACCGGGTGAACATCTGGGCACCATTCCCGGTGTTGTGCCGTCACTGGTTGGTGATTTGCGAGGCTGTGCCTTCATAGACCGCTGCGCTCACGCCCTACCCGCCTGCCGCGAGACAGTGCCCATCCATCACCTTCCACAAGGCCAGCAATGGCGCTGCATTCGGCAAGAGAACGGAGTGTTCGCATGAGCCCATTGATTCAAGCCGAGAACCTTAGCCGAAGCTTCTCTATAAACACCGGCATGTTCAAGCCGCGCCGTACCTTGCATGCCGTCAATGGCGTTGACCTCGCCGTCGAGCGGGGTGGTGTATTGGGCATTGTGGGCGAATCCGGCTGTGGCAAGTCGACCCTGGCTCGCATGTTGCTGGGTTTGATTGCGCCAAGCGAAGGCTCGATCAATGTCGACGGGCAAGACATCAAGAGCATGAGCCGCCGCAGTCTGGCGCGCAGGGTGCAGCCCGTATTCCAGGACCCGTATTCCTCGCTAAATCCACGACGCACTATTGCATCCATCGTGTCGTTGCCGCTGGAAGTCCATGGCGTTGCGAATCCGCGTCAGCAAAAAGCCATCGATATGCTGGAACGGGTGGGCTTGCCTGCGCGCTTTGCCGACAACACACCGGGCCAACTTTCGGGTGGTCAGCGCCAGCGAGTGGCCATTGCTCGCGCCTTGGTGATGAACCCCGAGATCGTCATTTGTGACGAACCGACCTCCGCCCTGGATGTCTCCGTTCAGGCGCAGATCATGAATATGCTCATGGACCTGCGTCACGAATTCAACCTGACCTATGTCTTCATCAGCCACAATCTGGCGGTGGTGGAGCATATTGCGACTCACGTGGCCGTGATGTATCTGGGTCGTGTGGTGGAGTCTGCGCCAACCGCTGAACTCTTCGCCCGCCCTCGCCACCCTTATACCCAAGCGTTGCTCGCCTCGGTGCTGACACCGGAGCCTGGTTTGGGCATCCCCGACATGGGGCTGGGCCTCTCGTTTCCGGACCCCGTCAATCCGCCTACGGGCTGCCCATTCCACCCGCGCTGCAAGCACGCCATGCCGCAATGCAGCCAGGAACGACCCGCACTATTGCCGAATGAACAAGCCATCGTGGCCTGTCATCTTTACTCGCCTTCTTCCCAAGGATAACGTCGTCATGAGCCGCGCCCACGCCGTAACCCAAGCCCAGCAGTGCTTCGATTCCGGAGCGTTTCGTGAACTGCTCGCCCGTCGTATCGCCATTCCCACTGAAAGCCAGAACCCCGAGCGCGCTGCCGTATTGGCCGACTATCTGGAGAAGGAAATGCGCCCCGCTTTCGAAGCCATGGGGTTTGCCTGCCAGATACTTACGCATCCCGCGGCAAAGGCGCCCTTCCTCTTTGCGCAGCGCATCGAAGACCCGGCGTCGCCGACCGTCTTTGGCTACGGCCACGGCGATGTCATTAGAGGGCTCGACGCGGAATGGCATGAAGGGCTTTCGCCCTGGACACTGACAGAGTCCAGGGGCCGCTGGTATGGTCGCGGCATTGCAGACAATAAGGGACAACACGCCATCAACATGGAGGCGATGCGCCTGGTTATTGAAACCCGAGGCAAGCTCGGTTTCAATGCCAAGTACCTGATCGAAATGGGTGAAGAAACCGGATCAACCGGCTTGCGAGAAATCTGCGAAGAGCATAAAGAACTTTTCAGCGCAGACCTGTTGATTGCCTCTGATGGCCCTCGTCTGGCCGCTGCGCGTCCTACCGTATTCCTCGGCGCGCGAGGCAGTGTCAATTTCGATCTCACTATTCAGGCGCGCGCAGGTGGACACCACTCTGGCAATTGGGGCGGCCTAATTTCGAATCCCGGCATTCAGTTAGCCCACGCCATTGCCAGCATCGTCTCGCCTACCGGCCAGATTCGTATCCCGGAGTGGGTGCCGTCCGAACTACCGGCCTCCGTGCGCCGCGCCTTGGCCGACTGCGAAGTCGATGGCGGCACAGACGGTCCCGTCGTTGAGCCAAATTGGGGTGAACCCGGTCTTTCGCCTGCCGAACGTGTATTCGGATGGTGCTCGTTTGAGGTGCTTGCGTATAAGACCGGCAACCCGGAAACCCCGGTAAATGCCATTCCGCCACGCGCCTGGGCTCGGTGCCAATTGCGCTTTGTCGTCGGCGTGGATGCAGACGAGCTGCTGCCGGCACTACGCCGCCACCTTGATCGCCAGGGGTTCCCTATGGTCAACGTGGAAGCCACCCGAGAAGCGATGTTCCGAGCCACCCGCATTGACCCGGATGACGCCTGGGTGCGTTGGGTAGTCGCTTCTCTTGAGAAAACCAGCGGCAAAAAAGCCGCCGTGCTTCCTAATCTCGGTGGTTCTCTACCCAACGACATCTTCACTGACGTACTGGGACTACGCACCATCTGGGTACCGCACTCGTATCCAGGTTGCTCGCAACACGCGCCCAATGAACATTTGCCACCGGAGTTGCTGCGTGAAGGCTTGCAGTTGATGACCGGGCTGTATTGGGACATGGGTTCAGGTGACGCGCCCATCTAAGGCTTGACGCAGTGGCGTATGCCATGAACGCTGCCTTTCCATAAAGGAAAACCGCAAGCGTTTGCTGTCTCTAGTATGAGTTGGCCCGATGCGCATATGTGCGTGCCGGGCTTTCTCAAAAAAATACTCGGAGACAGAGATGAAACAGATTTTGCTGCGCGCAGCGGCCGGCATTCTGCTGTGCGCGTCCAGCGCCGCGGGCGCGCAGGACTACCCTTCCAAACCCATTCGCATGGTCGTGTCATTCTCCGCTGGAGGCACGACGGATATTCTGGCGCGTGAGGTCGCGCATCAGTTATCCATGAGCTTGAAGCAGAGCGTCGTGGTTGAGAACCGCCCTGGGGCCGGCGGCAATATTGGCACGGATTACGTTTCCAAGAGCGCACCGGACGGCTATACCTTGCTGGCGACATCTGTTGGGCCCGTTGCCATCAACCCAAGCTTATATGCGAACCTGAAGGTCAATCCACTGACAGCATTGGTCGCCGTGGCACCCATTGCCGATGTGCCAAACGTGCTGATAGTTCATCCCGACGTGTCGGCCAAAAACTTGCAAGAACTGGTGGCGTATGCCAAGGCGCATCCGGGGAAGCTGAACTATGGATCTACCGGTATCGGTACGGCCGCCCATTTGTCGGGTGTGCTGTTTGCCGAGAAGGCAGGATTGAACATCATGCATGTCCCGTATAAGGGGGCCGACGCGCTGAACGATTTGCTGGCCGGCCGTATTCAATTCATGTTTGCCACCATTCCGTCCGTCATCGGCCAAATCCGGGGAGGACAGCTACGCCCTCTGGCCGTGGCTTCAGACAAACGGTCTGTGGCGCTGCCCGATACGCCTACGATGGAGCAAGCTGGCGTTCCCGGCGTCGTGACAGGCGCGTGGTTCGGTTTGTTCGCACCCGTAGGCACTCCGCCTGCGATCATTGCCCAGTTGAACAAGGTCGTCAGTCAGGCAAGTGCAAGTCCGGAGGTTCAGAAACGCCTGTTGGCGCAAGGCGCAGAGCCCATGGAGATGGATGCGGCAGCGTTCGGGAAGTTTGTTGTGCAGGAATATGAGTCCTGGCGCCCGGTGGTGCTGAGTTCAGGTGCAAGGATAGACTGACACCCAAACAATACGCCTGCATGGTTTCTCGTCGATGGGTGCCTGAACGATCTACCCATCGGCGTTTTACTAGACAGTGAATGCAGGCAGGTGGCATGCCAAGATGCCGTCGACAACGCCCTTTCTCAGGATATCGGCGGAACCCGCCTTGATTATGTCGCCTCGTGACGCTTGAGTGCAGCCAGGAACATCTCAAGCACGCGTTGCGAGTTGCCATCAGAATGCCCCGCGCTATGCGGGGTAGCAATGACATTTTCCAGTCGCCAAAGCATTGAATCAACAGGCAAGGGCTCGTACTCAAACACATCCAGGTAAGCACCTGCCAGCCTACCCTTCTGCAGGGCATCGGTGAGCGCCGATTCATCCACGACAGTGCCGCGTGCCACATTAATGACGTGCGCATGGGCCGGTAGTAGCGAAAGCGCGGCGGCATCAACCAGACCCAAGGTTTCTTCGCTAAGCGGACACGCGAGGATCAGCCAATCAGCGCCGGGAAGCAAACTGGGCAGATCTTTATAGGCTACCGTTTTTTCAGCGCCCTCGGCAGCTTGGGTGCCATCATGTCTGGCGACGTGAACCTTGACGCCCAACACTTGCAGCACTTGCGCGATGTGCTGACCAATACCGCCCCACCCCACAATGACAGCGACCTGACCTTGCAGATCTCGCGGCATCGCCTGCGCAGAGGCGGGTTCCCAGCGAGCCTGTCGTTGAGCGGCTTGCTGAGCGGGTAGCCGACGCGCCAGCGCCAGTAAGCCAGCCAGGGCCGTTTGCGCCACAGCGCGCGCATTATGGCCGGCAGAATTCGAGACGTCGATGCCGCGCGCTTGCAGCTCCAGAAAGATAGGTCGATCGTAGCCCGCAGAGTGAATATGCACCCAGCGCAATCCTTGCGCATGACGCAAGGCCTCGTAGAACACGGCCGTGTCGGGCTTGATGTCGAACTTGGTTGAAGCCCCTGTGACATCGCGCGACACGAATGCGATATCGGCCTGCAAGGGCTGCCCATCCAGCGGTGGATGAACGCACACGTACTGCCCTTGCAGGCCTGCCTGCGCAAGCAGTGGTTTAAGCGCCTCTGCCGCTGACGGCGAGCAAAGGATATGTTGCGGCTTTTTGACCGCTTGCGCTGTGCTGTCCATTACTGAGCGACTCCGACTTTTTTCACAATTAAATCCCATTTCTTCTGTTCAGCCTGAGTAAACAGGCCAAAATCTTCCGGCGTACCTCCCACGGGATCAGCCCCTTCGTTGATCATCTGGGCTTGCAATGACGGCAATGCCTGGTTTACGCCAGCATTGATCCTGGCAATAACCTCTGGCGGTGTGCCACGTGGCGCAAAGAAACCGAACCAGGAACCTGCATCGAAATCAGGAAACCCTTGCTCCGCAATGGTAGGCACATCGGGTAGCGAAGCCGAGCGCTTCTTGCTGCTGACAGCCAAGGCGCGTAGCTTGCCTGCCTTGATATGGCCGATGACCGACGGAATCGTGGCAAACATGAACTGTACTCGTGAAGACAACAAGTCATTGAGCGCATCGGCTCCCTTGTAAGGGATGTGGGTCGCCTCAACGCCCAGGTTATCCATCAACATGAATCCCGATAAGTGGGAGGACGTCCCCACACCGGTAGATGCGTAGTTGAGCGTCCCGTTCTTTGATTTCTTGGCATAAGCCAGAAACTCTTCGATGTTTTTGACCGGCAGATCGGGTGGGACCACAAGGACATTGGGCACGTTGGCGATCTGCACGACCGGCACAAGATCGGTCAAGGGATCGTAATTCAGCTTGAGCAAGGAAGGATTAACGGCTATGGGACCCACAGAGTTGACGATAAGGGTGTAGCCGTCGGGCGCAGATCGCACCACATACTCCGTGCCTATATTCCCGCCGGCGCCTGGACGATTCTCCACCACAAACGCGGTTTTCAGCTGTTGACTGAGATTGTTGCTGACCGCCCGCGTGAGCGTATCGGTGGTGCCCCCTGCCGTGAACGCGACAACGACTTTCACCGCTTTATTGGGATATTCCTGAGACTGGGCGGCAACACTGAACATACAGGTGCTGGCGAGTGCGGCGATAGTGAGCGTTTTCAGTCGTGATGGCATGGGATTGTCTCCTCGATGTAGTTTTTTTATGAGTTTGCCGATCACGCATGTGCATGCATCGCACGGACGAGCAACCCCGTGGCACGGCCCAAGGTGGCAGCCAGACATGTCCGTGCAATCGCATGCGTGAAACGGCAGTGCCCTTCAATGGGCGGGGCAGAAAACCAGCTAATCCCGGTAACTGGGATCCATACGGTCCAACTTGCGCAAAAGTGCCGGCCATTCCATGACGCCATAGGGTCGGCGCGTGCCGGGTTGATAACTGTTCCAGGTGGCTTCCAGAACGTCTTGCGCCACGGTCACCAAAGCTTGCTGCGTCGCCTGTGCCGCCAGTTGCGAGCGACAAGCCAATTCCAAGCGGTGCATCCAGTTAAACGCTTCACCAACCGTGCGACCGACGGTGAGCGCGCCGTGATTGCGCAACATCAGCGCTTCTCCCTGGCCCAGGTCGGCCAAAAGGGAAGCCTGCTCCTTGATATCAAGGACGACGCCTTGATAGTCGTGATACGCGATCTTCAAAAAACGCATCGCCGTCTGGGTCAACGGCAACAGACCCTCGCGTAGCGATGAGACCGCCATCGAGGCCCAACTATGGGTATGAATGACACAACCGACCTCATGGCGGGCGCGATGAATGGCGCTATGGATCACATAGCCGGCTTTGTTGACGCCGTAATTCAGGGAGCCAAAGTCAGGCGTGGACAAGATATTGCCGTCGAGATCCACCTTGATCAGGCTGGAAGCGGTGATCTCCCCGTACATCATGCCGTAGGCGTTGATGAGAAAAGCATTGTCTTCACCGGGGACACGGGACGAAATATGGTTGGCCATCATGTCGGCCATGCCGTAATGTTCAACCAGGCGGTAACAGGCCGCCAAATCTATGCGGGCTTGCCATTCCGCTTCCGAGCAGCGGTCTCGCATGGACGAGACTTGCAAGACCTGCGGCATTGGGGGGGTCGTAGTCATTGTCGTGATGTGTCCTTAATTGATCGTGCGAGCAGCTCAGCCCGGCATGGCGCTGACAAGCGTGTTTCCTCGATCAATATAAAGAGCCTCTGGGTCCGCGACTAGGCAGCCATCGGACAAGGGGCCATCACTATTCGTGAATACTTGCCCCTGGCCACTGCCCGTTGGCAACCATGCCGCGCATCACATCGGCCAGCACGACTCGCACTGCCAGCGCGGGCGGTGATAGCTCGTCATCCGACACGCTGGTCAGTAGATTACGGCGGTAAAGAAACGTATCAACAATCGGGTAGACGCAAATACCATTGCCATGCAGGCGTGCCGTTGCGGCTCCCGGCTGAATCGTGGCAATGGGATGAGCCTGCACGATATCCATAAGGGTGCTCAAGCCATCAATTTCGATAGCGATATTAAGTTCAACCTTAGCGCGCTCAAAGGCGGCATCGACAAGCGTGCGCAGGCCATGCGCCTTACTGGTCACCGCCATGGGCAGATGCGAAAACTGCGCAGGCGTGACGGCCTGGCCATCGGGTACATCAAGCATGCCGCGCTGCGCCAGCAGGAACAGTCGTTCATTCAGGATAGGAATCATGCTCCATTGAGGCGTACCGTCACTTTGGAACAAGATCGCCAAGTCCAATTGCCGCGCGTTGAGCATGTGCGTCAAATAACCGGACAGACCTTCGACCAAACGTAAACGTACATCCGGGTAGCGTTCATAGACAGCTGCCACCAGCGGACGGGCCAGCAAGGACGCCGTCGTGGAGGCAAAGCCAACACTCACCACACCCGTCATCCGCGACTGACGAGCGGCAATCATGGCGCTATCGGCGTAACGCAAGGACATTTGGGCTTGCCGAAAAAACGCCAGGCCGGCTGGTGTTGGCGTAACGCCGGTAGTCGTGCGTTGCAGCAAACGTGTCGACAGCTCCTTCTCCAGCCCGCTGATCTGCTGACTCAGGGCGGAAGGCACGACACCGAGCTCGCGCGCCGTTCGCCCGATACTACCAACCTCGACGACGCGCACGAAGTAGCGCAGTTGACGTAATTCCATAGACGACTCAGCCGAAAGCGTTCACGATCACGCAGGGGTGCGCATGCAATGGCGCACGATAGCATCCACTGTATGAAAATTATCGGTAAGAAAGCCGCCGTGCTCCCCGATCACCCAACGACATCTTCTCCGATGCAGTGGTGCATGAATTCAGGCGGCACACCCTAAGCGTGCAGATCACGCGGCGGCCCTTGGGAAAAGCCCGCCACCCACCTCGGTGCTGCCGTGCAGTCAAAGCCTGAGATCAGATGCTTCAGCCGGAAAGCTACTTTTGATATCGAAGAACACGTGGGCCGCCTTCCCGAATTCGCGAATAGCTTGCGGCCCCATCTGAATGAACTCTCCGTGGGAAACCGCCAATACGATCGCGTCATACTGTTGCCGTTCCGGCTGGGCGACCAATGAGAATTCGAATTCCGCCTGAACCTCGCCAGGATCGACCCACGGATCACAGACATCCACGATCACGTGATATTCACTCAGTTCATTAATGATGTCGACGACCTTGGTATTTCTCAGATCTGGGCAGTTCTCTTTGAATGCCAAACCCAGTATGAGCACGCGAGCACCTTGCACATGAATGCGCTCCTTCGTCATGGCCTTGACAAGCTGTGAGGCGACATACCCGCCCATCGAGTCGTTCAATCTGCGGCCTGCCAGAATGATTTCGGGGTGATAGCCCACCGACTGCGCCTTATGCGTCAGATAGTAGGGATCCACACCAATGCAGTGGCCGCCGACCAAACCGGGCTTGAAGGGCAGGAAATTCCATTTCGTGCCGGCTGCCGCCAACACCGCCTCTGTGTCCAACCCCAACTTATTAAAGATCAGGGCAAGTTCATTGACCAGCGCAATATTTACGTCGCGCTGCGTGTTCTCGATAACCTTAGCTGCCTCGGCTACCCGGATGCTCGGCGCCTTGTGTGTGCCCGCGACGATGATCTCTGCGTATAAACGGTCCACCACGTCCGCGATTTCCGGCGTGGAACCCGAAGTCACCTTTTTGATGGTGGTAACACGGTGCTCTTTGTCGCCGGGGTTGATACGTTCGGGACTGTAGCCCGCGAAAAAATCGACGTTGAATTGCAAGCCGGATACGCGCTCCAGGATCGGAACACACTCTTCCTCGGTTGCGCCCGGATAAACCGTCGACTCATAAATGACAATATCCCCGCGCTTGAGCACAGCCCCGATAGTCTTGCTGGCGGAATACAGCGGGCTCAGGTCAGGCTGTTTGTACTCGTCGATAGGGGTAGGTACCGTGACGATAAAAATGTTCGCGCGGGCCAGCTCGTTACTGTCCACGGTGAAATGCAGCTGCCCTGCTTCGGCCAATTCGTCTGAACTGACTTCAAGAGTCGCGTCATGACCGGACTTGAGGGCATCAACACGGCCTGCGTTGATATCAAAACCAATCACCCGGCGCGTCTTACCAAACTCAACTGCCAACGGCAGTCCCACATATCCCAAGCCGATGACTGCCAAAGTGCCAGTACTGTATTTATCCATGATTGAAAATCCGTAATTACTAATTCAAATAGTGTTGATGAATTGGCGGCAACTACCGCACATGTCGCCACAAACCGCCGCTCGCGCGAAGATTTTCGGGCGCCCCACCCAAGTGCTTACGCACGAAGGCTAAATACGCTTGCTGCCAGCGGCGCGCATAGGCGTTGGAATCCTCGTCTGCCTCTACCGAGGGCATATGCTCCAAAGTCAACCTGATACGTCCATTACGCCAATGAGGCACATAGAAAATAGACGGCACCTGCATACGATATGCCGCCCGGGAAGCGAAACTTGAATACGTAATTTCCTGCCCCTCGAAGGCGATGCGAGGCGCGGCAAAGTTGGCAGCGCCATCCACGGCCATGCCTAGGAAGAACCCTTGTTTGAGGGCATCGAAGCAGGCTTTTGCGACTCTGACTTCGCTTTGACCGCTTGTTGAGATCAGCGTGTCTGCATATGCCGACTGCGTCACGTTGGGCGTAGACGCCAGCCAACGCGCACGAATGCCCAGCAGCTCAATAATCATCGGCCCGGCGAACATTGGGCCAATGTGGGCAGTGGCAATAACTGCGCCTCGGCCGCTGGCCAGGAATGGCTCAAGGAATGCCTCAACGTCGTCAAGGTTATCCAGCAGGGCCATGACTTCATCCGCCCGAGAGCTGCGCAGTTCCAGCCAGTCAAGCATTAGATGATCGACCAGGTTGCCCCAACGCACCGCCCTCTCCCATTCGTCGCGCGGCTTGTCTAGACGGCCGGTGCGCAATGACCAAGCCCAATCCAGACGTGCTTGAGGAATATTCGGCCCGTCCGTACGGCCATCCAATCCATCCAGCGCCTCTTGAAAAGACGCAGGCAATTTCCCTTCCCGTACCTGCATGGAAGATTTGTAGAGCTCGGCGGCTTCCCCACCTCGTCCCGCCTGCGACAGGGCTCCCACGGCATAGCGATCCCAACGGCCGCGACTGGACTCGTTGCGACAGAGAAGCAGGAACTGATCGGCGGCCTCCGTGTACTGCCCACTGTCGCGCAAGGCGCGTGCGTACATGGCACGCGTATGCTCCAACGCCGCGGAATGTTCGCAGCACAATCGTAGAAATGGCAACGCCGCTTCACTATGCCCAGCGCGCATTAGCGTCTCGCCATATAGCGAATTCAGTCGAATATTCCCAGGAGAAAGACTCACTCCTGCTTGCAAATGCACCAACGCTTGCTCTAGCCCCTTATTCCGGAGCCCACCGGCAAGGAGTGCCTGAGCCAATTGGCTGCGCAGCGCGGCCCCATCCAATCCCGCTTCCAATGCGGCCAGCCCAGTTTGGATGGCTCGCGACCCCATACCACCCGCCAGCAGTGCCTGCATCACTACGGCAGCAGTGCGCTCGTTCGGGAACCGGCCGGGCTCCATGGCCGCGGCAAGCTCCACGGCAGGGGCAACATCGCCAGCGCGCAATAGGGCAACGATCCACACCGCAGCCTCTTCCGGCGCAAGTTTTGCCAATTCCAGAGTGTCTCGAGCCACCTGAGCGGCATCGGCAGGCCGTCCGGCCTGCAAACGCAACCGGATACGGGTAGCTTGCTTCCCGGCCCCTGCAGATTCAATGGCACCGCCCGCATCGGCGTGATGAATTGCTTCTTCCCAGCGCCGACCGCGACCATACAAACTGGCTAGCAAGATATGGTCGTCGGCATAGCCGGGATGCACACGGACGAGGTCGATCAGCGCGTTGATCGCCTCGTCGACAGCCCCTCTTTTGACCAGTGGGGCGATAATATTCCGGCGCAACTCCGCACGAGTAAGATGCTCACGCATAACGCCACCCTCTGCACACCGTCACGATGAGATTGCATAACAGCGCTAGCACAAGCCCAACAGCCAGCCCCTGGAGCAACAACAAATTCAGACCCGGCTTGACGGCCTCAGCCACCGGTACAGCGATCACGCTCACGTAACGCCGCACGCGCAAGGTATCGGTGAAAGCTTGCTGGTAGTTCTGGCGTGTCATGGCCAGATTGCTTTCGGCAAAGGCCTGAATGCTCTTGACCTTCTCAAATGACTCCAACAATGCGGCCTGAGTCTCGCCCGAACCGCTCAAGCGCTTGCGAACGTCCTGAAGCCTGCGCTCCAAGGCTGCGATCTGCAATTGAGCGGGACGCAGCATTGGGTGGGACGGGTTCTCTATTGCGACGATCCTTTCCAGATTCATCCGCGCAGTGGATAGTTCGCCTTCCAACTGATTTTCCATGCCAAGCAACATTGTCGCGCCGGATATGGGGTCGATATTGCCGTGCTTTCGCCGCCATTCCGTCATGGCGGAAAGCGCATCCAAACTCTGCTGCTCGGCTAGCGCAACCGCCTTCTTGCTGACCTGTAGCGCGTCGTCCACACCCCGCTCATCCATGCGATTTACGAAGTTTCCCGCGAGATCCAGCAGCGCATCAGAGATTAATACGGCAGCCGCAGGCGTCGGTGTTTGCACCGAGATCACGTTGATTTGCTCCATCATGTTGTAGCTGACGTTGACCGCGCTCCGATAGGCGCGATACAGCTGTTCGTCGTTGGCGTCGGTACCCAACTGGTGCAAAGGATCCAGCCCGCTATACGCCAGCAATGCCCCCAATCCGATTTTGCCGTTCAGTTGCAACATGGCATCACGCGAATCAAGATAATCGCGGACCGCCCAACCATCCACGAAGCCCCCCACCCCGCCACTACTGGCGTTTAACATCGAAGGCACGCCGGCCGTCGACGGCGCAGAAAGTGATCGCACGGTAAAGCGACTTTCTGCGGCATATCGCTGCGCGGCAACGAATTCGGCATAGAGAACGGCGAGCAGCACCGGCACCAGAACCAGGCAAAAGGTAAACGCCCTGGCGCGCCGCCGACGGCGCAATGCCTCGTTGCGGGCGGACTGGCGCTGTGCCAACGTCCAGTCCTCATCAGACACCGATTCCTCCGTCGGAGAAACCAACGACGTCTTCTCCTGTTCCGGCGTTGTCGGTGTCAGCACGTGATTGCCGGGTGGGGTATCGCTTGACGCATTCGTCAAGATCGACGTCAACCCTGATGGTTTCGTTCTCATAAATCAAGCCTTTGGTGCAATAGTCGGATATCTGGTTCTGCCGATAGGTGGATAGGATCAGTGTCCTACCCACAATCCTTTCCTCGAACAATGCGAGCCATAACCGAGTAAAACGGCAAGGCTCGATAGGGATGACGCCTTCAATTACGTAGACGTCAAACGCTGGCACCAGCCCCAGCGCAAACGAGAACTCCTGCCTGACGTACTGCGGCCAATGGTCCATCGCCTGCGTCAGATACGCTGGGCTGGTCAACAGGTCGCCCATGAAATCGAGTGCCGTCGGGACTGGAATGCCATATAGATCACAGACCAGTTCGACCATTCGCACCCCGGTTCCCCGGCCCCGCACAAAACCCTGACGCCCCAGCGGCCATGACACGAGTCCCGTGTGATGCACGTATCCGTGCCTCGGCGGCCGCAGCCCCGTTACTACGTCCAGCAGCGCACGGTGATATTGCGGCGCTCCAGACAGCAGCGCATAGCGACCACGTGGAATACTGACCGTGACGTTCGTCAGAAAAGCCGGCCTGATCCCGGCCAACCGTGGGTTGTCGCAAACTTCAAATAATTCAATCATGGCGTGTCACATCGGCAACACATCGCAGCGAACCATGCGTTCCACTCCCAGGCCTATTGCCAAGAACAGAATCAGCGCAGTGAGCAAATATGGCAGGCTGGCGTCGGTCGTTGTGTAGGCGGAGAAGTAGGCAGAACGCAGCAACTGCATGCCATGGGCAAAAGGAGACCACAAGACATAGCCCCGGTATTGCTCTGGCAATTGTTCCGAAACGAAAAACACACTAGCGAATAACTGCAGAAAGCGCTCTATCACGGCACCAAACCTCAAGAAGTACGGCCACCGGGTTGCGACGGCTCCGAACAGCAACCCTACAGCCGCTCCCAGCAAGCCCATCAACACGAAGAAAATCGCTGCCCCTTTCCAATCCGACGGCAGCGAAATCAATCCGAGGCTGTTGCCAATAACAATCAGCATGGTCATCACCACGCCGTAGATGATTACGTAAATAAAGACCTGGACAAGAGCGAGCATCAGCGGAGATACCGCTTCCAGATTCAGCAAGGATCTTGCCGACACATAGGTGCTGCTGCTGCGAAGAATCACCTGTCTGACCATGATCCAGGTGGTGGCGCCCAGCAATGAAAAAGTGGCCACATCCATGCCCATGATGAAGTGCACGCCAGTCAGCATGTACAAGGACGAAATAATGCATAGCAGGACCACCGGACCCACCAGCATCCACAACGGAGCGATTCGGCTCTCTTGATAAATCAGATGCAACTGCATACGCAACAACGGAACGAACGCTGCCATCCGCGACCATTGCGTGCTGCGCTCACGCCCGGGTTGACCCGCGTGAATCTGCGCCAGCCGAAGACGCAACTGCGCCAGCTGCCGTGGCTCCGACCCGTGCAAATCTGCCTCGAACGCGACGTCCATTTCCGACGCACGCCGACGTGCTTCCCGCGCCTGACTGAGTTGGCGCTGCTGAATCCTCCGCTCATAACCCTGCACAAGCCGGTCGTTCAGCCCAGTCAGCCCGGCAGGCAGATAGCCCCCCTGGTACACGTCCACCCCTGCCCGCAGGTCATGCTCCAGCAGTCGGATCACGGCCCGCAACTGGCGGCGGCACAACTCCGCCGCATCCTCGTCCAGTATGAGGTTGGCCACAGCATCCTCTTGGCCTTGCTGCAGCGCGTTGTACACAACACGCCGATCCGCGATCGTCATTCCGGGAGCCTGCACAAGCAGTTGGAGCACCAGGGCCAACGATGCCTCTACCGGCGTAGGCTCTCTGCTTACACAGGCGCGCCCCGCTTCCCGACACCGCTCGGCAAACGGGCTATCCGATGTAACCGGTAACGCCACTTGAGCGACGCGCGTCTCGCGCATGGCACGCCATTTCTGGATCCGATTCTGGTTCATGCTTGCTCAATCAGCGGGCAGCCGAACTGCCAGCCCCTGTGATCAGGCCGCCGAAGACCGACATAACTTTTTGCACCTTGGTGAACGGTGCATCAGAGATATAGAGCAGGTCGCCATCCGCGACGCGAAATGTCGCGGCGCTACTGATTTGATCCGGTCGGGTCAGGTCGAAGTGATAGAGCATCTTCAGCGTCGCGTGCGCATCCGTCGCGGGTTTCCGCAGCACATAAACCCCTTTAGGGTGTGCCGTCGCATCGTTCATCCCGCGGGCTTCGCCCAAGGCGTCGATCACACTGAAATTGCGATTACTGAGCGCAATGCGGCCCTGCACCCCAGCCGCGCCCAACACCACCACATACTCCAAAACGGCTGTGGCGATAATTCTATCGTCCGCATAAAGCGCAATATCCTGGGTCGGATCACGATAGATATCTGCCAGGCGCACAGAATGTGCTTGGCCCGCCCGAATGTGAGTTACGTTCAGCTGTTCAGGCAGTTGCTGATTGGGTGCAGCCATGCCGAGCAATCCGCTGAGCTTACGTGTCGTTTGTTCAATCGGATAGGTACCGGGCTTGGCAAAGTCTCCCTGCACCACGACGAACTTGCCCTTCCTGTCGCTTAGGCGAAGCACCACATCGGAGCTGATGATCAGGCCGCGCAATCGCTGCAAAATCGCGCTGCGCAAGGCCACCAGCGTCAGACCTGCCGCTGGTATCTGGCCCATGTACGGCAATGAGATATTTCCTGCCTCATCTATGACGACTTCGCCCAAAGGCGCCGCGCCTGAGGGCCCCGCCGGGAACATGCCCAGCCCATCATTTTCCCAGATCGTGATATCTATCCCATCGCCTGCCACCAGTAGGGCGAGGTCAATGACAGGCTTGCGCAGAAGTGTCTCGGGAAAGCTGGCCGTTGGGTCGACTCGCGTCGCGGCCGCGACCTCGGCCGTGACTTCCACAAGCTCGATGCCTGATACGCCGTTCGCGGTGGACATTTCTTCCATCCACGGTCCGCTACGCGGGAGTCCACATCCTGGCAGCCCAAGGCAAGCCAGCACTCCGACAATCGGGATGAGTCGTTGAATGCGCTGATGAGCCGCAAGCGCACTCACGATATTCGAACTGAACATCACGCCACCTCGGGCAAGCGGCCAAGTTCAGCATGACCGTCGACCATCCCACAGCCCCCCGAAAACCGGCACAGGTACAAGAAGCGTTCAACCATTGCGTCAACCGAGAACAATGCCCTTGCTCGGCGTTTCCCCTGCTCAGCCAGCTCCGCATCCTGGCTGCAAGCCAACATGCTCGTGATTTTGTCGCACGCTTCGTCGAGATCAGGTTCGTCCACCCGTGCCAATAGATGACCAGTTCGTCCATCAATAAAGCATTCACCGGAACCACCTGCGGGCGTGGACACGGCACCCACGCCCATCAACTGCGCTTCGATCAGCACATTAGGCAGCCCTTCAAAACTGGATAGCAGCACCGTGGCATCCATCTTGGAATACCAGAATCCCACATGAATGGAATGCCCGACCAGCAATAGCCGGTTCTCAACGCCCAGCGTTATTGCCAGATCGCGCGTCTGCTCGCACATGCGACCGTTGCCAACGATGAAAAAGCGCGCTTTCGGGCGCCGCTTCAAATATCGGTGCATCATCTTGATCCACAGCAAAGGGCGCTTGTCCGGTTCTAGTCGAAACACGCCGCCGATCGTCTCTGTGGCGTCGCTGGTTCGCTGCGAAAACTCCAACCACTTCGCCTCGTCCTGGGCATCGAACGACACAGGAACATCAGGAACACCGTTGTACAGAATCTGAAAACGCTCCCTGGGCAGCTCTAGCCATTTGGCATATTCATCGGCAGCGGCGTTGCTATTGCTGACAAACACGACGCCCGGGATCTCAGCCAGAGCTCGGTACAGCACGGGGTATTCCGGACGGAAGCGCATGCGACGAATATTTGGCGGCAAGCCGCGAAAGACCAAGTGAATTACCGGCACACCAGCGAGCAACGCTGCAAGCGCACCAAACAGGCACGTGCCATCCTGCCACAAGCTCACGACGTCAAAAGCTCGCTCTCGCAGATACGGAGCCAAACGCGTAACGCCGTAGTGAACCTGTGCGGGAAGTTGCTCTAGCAGGCGCAGCAGAGTTGGATCGTCAATCGGCTGATGCACGGCTGAAATGGCCGGCAACGCGCTGATCTCCTTCACGCTCACTTTCGTGCTGATCAGCGGCTCCAGGAAAAAATCCAGAGGCAGCTCATTGCCAGAGCTCTGCGCATTTCTGTACTGTTTGACCAGAACCTCTACCGAGCCCACCTGGCCCTGATCCTCATCGCTGCATACCAAGTTGGACTGCGACAAGGTCTTGAGCTGGCACGCCAGGCGGCTCAGTTGTCTTTCCGCGCCACCAGCGCCCAGGCTGCCAGTAATAAGCGCGACAGCTGGACGACTCCCCATTGCAATGCATGCATCACGATTTCGAAAGTGCAGCAACGCGTGCTTCATGGACATCAATTTGACGTCCTGGCCACTAGCCATTCCATCGGGTTCAAGACTACGGTAAAAATCGTAGTCGTTCATCAAAGTAGCAGCCAGCGTTGCAGCCATACTTCCCGGCGCTAACTGAGCCATGACGGGGCGCAGCACGTCCACCGCATCGACGATTAGCCCTTGCTTATGCAAACGCTTCGCGAACGCAACACGCACCTCACGTCGATCATCCCGTTTGATCAGATCGCTAAACACCGCCGACGATTCGTCGTAGAGGTGCAGGTCGGCCAATACCTCGGCGCGCAGCAGCGCAGCCTTGGGGTTCCCGTCTGCAGCAGGCAAACTACTATTCAACATGGCAACCGTGCTCCCCACGCCCTCCTCGCGGGCAAGATGTCGGGCGTATGCTCGCAGGATATGCCCGTCGTTGGGATATTCGCGTTGCAAAGCCGCCCATTGCGGCGTCAAACCCGAGGTGCGAGCCTTGTCCTGCAGGCGCAGCAGCGCCAGTCTGACCGCAGGCAGCGCAAGGTGACCGTTCGCAATCTGCTCCGCCGTCACAAGCGCTTCGTTTGCGCTTCTTACGCAAGTGGCGCTTTTCAGCAGCGCTGACAACTGCGCTACGGTTTCCTCAGGGCCATAGAGCGTGACCATCAAGTCGTGGTGAACGTGAACGCGCGTTTCCTGCATGGCATTCGGGCGAACCAACGCTTTTCCCAAGGCATCAGCGATGAGACAACCGGCATTTACGTCGTCAGCATGTCGTTCTGAATTTTCTTGCATACGGGGCCCATCGAATTTCAAGGTGAGAGAATCTCGTGGACGAGGCAGTGCTACGCCCTACAGCCTGGTAGCCGCTGCGTCACCACGAGATTGACAAGTGCGAAGTGCTAGGGTGCAGATTTACGCTTCACGCGTTCGATCCACAGCAGGCATTTCTGTATGTTCAGATCTATCTGCGTAGGGTCCGCAGATTTTTCCCGCAGCGTTCGCCAATAGCTCAGCGATTCCGCAAAGCGGTACGTGCGCATGGCACCAATGGCGGCCGCCCTCAGACCGACCTCGTCTTGCGAGTCCAGTCTAAGAATGTCCATCCCCAATGCCAGGCGACGGTCTGCCGATGCGGGCTCCAGTGCTTTGACCTTGGCGCGCAGCGTAACGAGGACACGTTGAATCCCTGCCTGCACGGCCGGGCTGTCTGGACTGACTTTGCGCACAGCTTCCAATAACGAATAGGCGGCAGCGTGCTCACCTCGCACGGCCAGATCGCGCGCTGCACGCACTGTCCTGGCTTCCAGTCTGCCAAGTTCGTGTGAAGCCTCGTTATGCGCCGCGGATCCGTTCCCCGCGCTATTCAGGAGCTTGCTATAGGCGTCAATCGCCTCGCCATACTGACCGCTACGCGACGCGGCCCTGGCATACTGCACACTGTCATTGATGGACGCGCCGTCGTCGTTGACAGCTTGCTTCAGATGTAGATATGCGTTATCGAAGCCGCCCAGGGCAAAGTAAGACCGGCCAAGAAGACTATTCAGCTCGGGAAACGAAAGCTCGGCTTGATGAGCAATCTCAGCGATGCTGATGGCATTGGAATAATCTTTGGCAATAAATGCATGTCTTAGGTCTCGCCGCATTTTCTGGCCCAGGGTACGCCGCGCACGTATCGTGCCCGCGTTGGTCGGTTTGAGACACCAGGTAGCTTGCAGGAAATCGGCCGCATCCTGTAATCGATTTTTCTCGAAAGCAGTGCTTCCCTGCTCTAGCCAGGCCTTCGTACATTCTGTCACCCAGGCGCGCGCGGCAGTCAGCTTGCTGTCCTGCAAGCGATGCGTATCCGCCAAATTCGCGGCTGGCAGGCACCAGCCCTGCTCCGATGCAAGCCGTGCCAACGCCAGAACGTCCGCTTCATCCATAACAATAGGCTGGCGAGCCATGCTCAATAAGCCTGCACGGTCGCCGCGCAAGAGGCGCTGCCTCCATCGGAAAGCAAACGCGCCTTGATGAGACGGAATCGTCTCCTGCACTTCAACGGCCCATTCTTCGGCAGCGACCGCATCGCTCTTGCTTGCCAGGATGGCAAGCGCGGCATCGGCCGCCTCGACATTATCGTCCTGCAGCCGGAACAGGCGCTTCCAATAAATCAGGGCATCATCCGCATCATGCAGCCGCTCTGCGGCAATAGCGCATAGCCGCACAATCTCGGGGCGCTCTATTTCTTCGGACAGCATTTGCACGGCAATCTTCCGCGCCGAGGCGTAATCGCCCGTATGAAAGTGAGCCTGCATCAACAGCAGATCAGACTTCTCATTAGCGCCGACACTTGCACGAGCCGCATCCAGATGCACACAGGCTCCCTCGAAGTCCCCAAGCTCGTATCGAATTTCCCCCAGCAACATGCGATGCGCATGCTGCTCAGGATTACGCCGCACATAGTCGTGCAAGCGACGCGACGCTTCAACGATATGTCCAGAAGCCCACTCGGCCGCAATATCTTGCGGCGTATCTCGCGTCGAGGCTTCGGCGATCAACGATGGCGTCAGTTTCTGCTCGGCAGCAACGTTGACTCCTATGAAGCGCCTATAGAGCTCAGTACACAGGCGTTCCGAAAACGCTGCCGTGTAATGCGTGAGATCCAGTCCGTCATTCTCCATGGCGCGCAACTGGCCCATATCTTTCATCAGCGCGGTAGGGTCATAACAAGGAACTTTCAGACGGCGCGCGTTGGCCTTGATCGCCTGGTTCAGCCTCTGGCGTTGTTCAATGGGCACGCCATCAGGTGTGTCTGCATTCACGTGCGTGACAAACACAATCTTATCGGCCCCGATCATCGCGACCATGGCGGCCATGTCACGCTCAATCTCTATATCCGTCATGTCGCGCCGCTCAATGCGACTCAAAATGTTGGCATCATGGGCATCCATGCGTTGAAAAACGCTGTCTTGCATCAACAACGCCGTGCGCTCTTCCATACGCTGCGGAGTAGCACGCGACCAGAACATTTTTGACCGCTGTTTGCTGGCAAAGAAATCCTGATATCGACGAGCCACGTAGTTCAGTTGTATCGGGATGCCATTAACCTGCAATAGCTTGCGCGACGATAGTTCAATGAAGTAAATGTCCGCACGAGTATGCGACTTGGTGTCGAAACCCGAAGGCGTATTCGGCCGAAATATCAAGGGCTGCAGCTCAGCCGGGACCTGACCAGTCCCGAGCATGTAGTTCAGCTGCTGCAGCGCTTCCGCAGACGTATGCACAAAGCCATAGTTCCTGCCCAACGAGAGAGACATCGAATACCGTCCAATGCCGCAGCGCAGAGGAGTATGTACACGACAGGTTCCGATGGGGGCAACAATGAGGGGTTTCATGGCAGTGGATGCGTTCTTGCAATCAGGGATAACCATCAAGATACGGGAAGCCAGACTTGAAACATGTAGGAAGATTCAGAATCTTCGCTAGGCAAATTCTATTGATGCAGGTATCTCACGGTTTCGAGCGCCGTCAAATATCGATTTCGGTCCGATAGATAAGGTTTCCAGCCATGATGGATTCAATCAACATCGACAGGTCGTGCTTGCAGCTGTAGGTGGATGCGTCAATGACGCCATGTGCGCCTGCTTGCATCGCAAGATACCCAAACCCCTTCCACGACGCATCCGCACGCACCGCCAGTTTGGCGCTTGGAAACAATGCCCGTACCCGCGCCGTTGCGGCGAGACATTTGCTAGGGCTGGCCGAAATGTCCAGTAGTACCAGGTCCGGAGAATTCTCGTACTTTTCCTGCACGAAAAAACGCAGGTCGCGCGCCTCCACCACCCACACCTCGGAATCCGGGTACTTCTGCAATTGCTCCTGAAGCGTGCCGTAAGACTCTAGTCGATCCGAAATTATTAATGAGCGCGCAACCATCTTTGCTTCCCCCTTCTCAACTGCATATTTACTCGAACACATGAGCAACCCATGTGTCTGAACAAGTTTGCAGCATCCCTCCCCCTGGTTCGGCCTGGAAATTTCCGCTGGAACCTGCGGAAAATTCGTAGTCGTGGCGTCCTTCTGCCTACTACGAGCCGGGGCACTCAGTTCAGCTACGCATAGTGAGCATTCGGCAACTAAACAACCTATCCCGTCGTGCGAAATAACGACACATTGACCTTGTCGACATCGGCTACGGATCAAGCTTTGTGCGGCCCGGACCTGATTTCCCTATGTCACCTGCAGGTTCGGAAATTTCCGAGACCACGTTCGCCTGATTCCTAATCCCGGCGCAGGTCGATCGCTTCATTCTTGCAGCACAGCATCGACGGATCTCGGCTTGAGCCAGACCGGAGATGCAAGCCCGCGAGCGTTTTAGCAGATCCAACGTACTGAGAGTCAAGAATGAACAAGGTCTATAGATGCATATTCAACGAAGCTACCGGCCAATGGGTCGTTGCTTCGGAGTTGGCAAAAGGTAAAAAGAAGCGCTCGTCCCGCGCGCTGGCAACCGTAGTGGGCGCGTTGATCGCATCGACGGCCTCTGCTCAAACTCACTATTTAAGTGTGAATGACGCTGGTATTCCTGCCGCGAATTACTCAAATGACGGCGCTACGGGAGCCAATGCCCTCGCAGCCGGCATAGGGGCCACGGCGCAAGGCAGTGAGGCCGTCTCCGTTGGCCATGGCAGCACCGCTTCTGGTGGAAGCAGCATTGCGATAGGGTCTTCTTCTTTCGCTGGCGGAGGCTTGGCACCGGTAGCGTCCGGAGATTTCAGCATCGCCCTTGGCGTATCCGCGCTGGCACAAGGCTATGCATCTCTGGCGCTTGGATTGAATAGTGCCGCATTGGGCGCGTCGTCTACCGCGTTGGGTCAACAAGCACGGGCTGCGGGAGACAAGAGCACAGTTGTCGGTTACAACGCGGTCGCATCAGGTCATTCCGGCATCGCCATCGGCAGTGGCGCAGTTGCATCGTTAAATGGGACAGTGACAAACAATAATGATTCGCTAGATCCGTCATTCGGTGCAATTGCAATCGGTGCAAATGCCCTTGCACGTGAATACGCCAGCATTGCTCTCGGCGCAAACTCGGTAAGCGCGGGGGATAGAGCTGTCGCATTGGGTAGGAACAGTGTGGCTATCCAGATGGACAGTGTCGCCCTGGGTAGCGATTCAGTGGCACAAACGTACTTTGGCATGACTGGCTATAAACCTGATAGCGCAACTGCCACTCAAGCGGCAGCTATTGGCGCTACTACCGGCACCCGATCCAGCGCCTCTATAGGTGATCCGGGAAGCAACATCTTTCGTCAACTGAACGGCGTAGCTGCCGGAAGCGAAGACAGCGATGCTGTTAACGTAGCGCAGTTGAAAGCCGTCGCCACCGCTTCGGTTGCCAATGCAGTCATATACGACAACAGCACGCACAACAGCGTGACCTTGAGCGGCGATACCTACAATGCCACCAGTAAGACAGGTGGCACGAAGATCACCAACGTAGCCCGTGGAACGGGAAATAGCGATGCCGTGAACATGTCTCAGTTGAACGAGACCAACACCAGCATCTCGACCATTTACAACGCCGGTACGAAGTACTTCCACGCCAACTCCACTGGTATCGATTCGGTAGCTACCGGTCAGGAGGCGATTGCCATCGGCTCGGCAGCCACGGCACTCGGCGATAAAGCAATCGCGATAGGTAATCTCGCTAGCGCTGCAGGCACTAACGCCTTAGCCGCCGGCACAGGGGCTTCGGCTGCGGGGATCAAATCCACCGCGCTGGGAGAAGGATCTAGCGCTACTGGCCTGTATGCGACCTCAGTCGGTTCCCTGACCACCGCAGGAGGGCAAGGTAGCGTCGCTATCGGACGTGGCTCCAGCACGGGCGGCGATCAAAGTGTGGCCATGGGTTATGGTGCGCAGGCAGCATTAACCAACAGCGTCGCCATCGGCACCTCAGCGAAAACAGTCGGTGACTTTGGTGTCGCCATCGGTTACCAGGCTATTACAGACGCAGTTGCTGGCACAGCAGTTGGTGACGGCGCCCATGCTGCTGGCAGCGGTGCCTCCGCTTTTGGCTACGGTGCATATGCGGGTGGTAGCGGCTCCGTTGCGACGGGCGTGCAGAGTTCGGCGAGCGGTACTTATGATGTTGCCATGGGTTATATGGCAGCAGCGAGTGGCGGTGGGAGCACAGTAGTAGGTATCGGGTCGAAAGCAACGGCTGCCAATGGTGTCGCACTGGGCAACCGAGCAACGGCTTCGGGTGTGGGCGGCATTGCGGCAGGCCAATACAGTATTGCTGCCGGCAACTATGGCGTCGCCTTGGGGCAAGGCGCTCAGGCTAACGCTCTTGATGGCATTGCTCTTGGCTACGATGTGCAAAACCAGGCCAGAGATGCTATCGGCATCGGCCCTTCTGCGCGTGTTGCCGCAGACGCAACAAACAGTATCGCCGTAGGAAAGAGCACCTCAGTCAGCGGTATGAACAACGTGGCGTTGGGTGCTGGCGCCGTGTCCAATGGCAGCACCTTGGCTAGTGCGGCATACAACCCGAGCAGTGCATTTACCCTGTCCGGCACAGCACCCGTGGGTGAGGTTTCTATTGGATCGACGGGCAAAGAGCGCCGTGTAACCAATGTTGCCGCAGGTTCGCAGGCTACGGATGCGGTTAACGTGTCTCAACTGCAGGCATCGAATGCTGATGCCGTGAAGTACGACAACAGCACGCACAACAGCGTGACCTTGGGTGGTGACACCTATAACTCGACCACCAAGACTGGCGGTA
>JBEBWV010000006.1:0-103254 GCA_040391965.1 Achromobacter deleyi
TCATTTCTTCCCGTACCGCAGCAAAGCCGGACTGCGTGTCTGCCATGTTGGCTTTCATTTCTTCCCGTACCGCAGCAAAGCCGGACTGCGTGTCTGCCATGTTGGCTTTTATCTCTTCCCGTACCGAAGCAAAGCCCGCGTGCATTTCGCCGCGCAACGCCGCAAAGCCCACATGCATTTCGCCACGCACGGCAGCGAAGCCCTTTTGGGTTTCCACGCACCTCTCTGCAAAGCTCTTCTGTGTTTCAGAACGTTCTGCAGCAAACCCCGTTTGCATTTCGGAGCGCAGTGCGCCAATACTCTCCAGTGTGGTGGATTTCAGATCCGCTACATCTTTCTGGCTGGCAAAGTGCTTTGCCTCTTCCCGGGTGATAAGCCGTTCGATCTGTTGAGTGGTGGCTAGCTGTGATATTTCGCGATAGAACTCGTGCTTGGTCAGTAAATGATCAATCGAGTCCTGGCGTGCCAATGCGGTAGTGAGCGGATGAAATTCTGCGCGGATGTCTCTTGCAATGGATGTGCTCATTGCGGAGGTGCCGTCAATGCGGCAAAGCTTCAGGGCGTTCGTCAGTGCACTGGCGCGAGGAATGCCAAAAGCGTCTCGTAGGGTGGCGAAGCCGTGGGGGGTGGGCTTGAGAGTCAGCATCTGGTTCATGATAAAGAGGGCTTAGGTGTGAACACCTCGCTATCTTGAAATTAAGACGCATCGCTGACAATTGTGGGAACTACGTTGGGAAATACCGCAAATTGCTGAGCTTTTCACGGATCTGGCCGGTCCGATCGAGGACGGAACCCCCAAGTGTTAAAATCCCTTCCTTCGCAAACCCACTCAACTGGCCCCAATTTTAATTGAGCGAGCCAGCATCAAAGAGCCTTCCGAATGAGCAATCCGACCGCCCCTAAACCAGCACTGGCGGATGCCATCCGCGCCCTCGCGATGGATGCCGTGCAGCAAGCGAATTCCGGTCACCCCGGCGCGCCTATGGGCATGGCGGAAATCGCCCAAGCTCTGTGGATCAATAATCTGCAGCACAATCCCGCTGATCCCGCTTGGGCCAACCGTGACCGCTTCGTGCTGTCCAACGGCCATGGATCAATGCTGATCTACGCGCTGTTACACCTGACCGGCTATGACTTGCCGATCGAAGAACTGAAGAATTTCCGTCAATTGCATTCGCGCACGCCGGGTCATCCCGAAGTGGGCATTACTCCCGGTGTTGAAACCACGACCGGCCCGTTGGGTCAGGGACTGGGCAACGCTGTCGGGATGGCACTGGCGGAGTCGCTGTTGGCGGCAGAGTTCAACAAGCCTGACCACACGATTGTTGATCACCACACCTACACTTTTGTGGGTGACGGTTGCCTCATGGAAGGCATTTCGCACGAAGTGTGTTCGCTGGCTGGTACGTTGAAGCTGTCCAAACTGGTTGTCCTGTACGACGACAACGGCATTTCCATTGACGGTCACGTTGAGCATTGGTTCGGTGACGATACCGCCACCCGCTTTGAGGGTTATGGCTGGAACGTCATTCGTGGTGTCGATGGTCATGACGTCGCCGCTGTTGATGCCGCTATCAAGAAAGCACGCAGCCAATCGGCCAAGCCCACCCTGATTCTTTGCCGTACGGTTATCGGCAAGGGTGCGCCCACTATGGCTGGCACGCACAATGTGCATGGCGCGCCGTTGGGTAAGGACGAAATCGCCGCGACCCGCGCCGCACTGGGCTGGACCGCAGCACCGTTCGACATTCCCCAAGACATCTACGCAGGCTGGGACGGTCGCAAGTCGGGCGCACAAGCGCAATCTGACTGGCAAGCAAAGTTCAGTGCCTACACCGCCAAGTATCCGCTTGAGGCCGCCGAGTTCGTGCGCCGCATGAAGGGCGATCTGCCGGCTGGTTTCGCAGATCAATTCCAGGCATTCCTGGATGCCACGCTGGAAAAAGCAGAAACTGTTGCCACCCGCAAGGCTTCGCAGTTCGCCATCGGCGCATTGGCACCGCTGCTTCCTGAAATGCTGGGTGGTTCGGCCGATCTTACCGGCTCCAATTTCACCGACTGGAAGGGCGTGGCCGCTGTGCGCGCCGGTGAAAATGGCGCCATTCAGTTCGGTCGCCATATTAACTACGGCGTGCGCGAATTCGGCATGGCTGCCATCATGAACGGCATTGCGCTGCATGGCGGTTATCTGCCCTTCGGTGGCACGTTCCTGACCTTCTCTGACTATTCACGTAACGCCATTCGCATGGCCGCACTGATGAAGCAGCGTGTGGTGCACGTGTTCACTCACGACTCCATTGGTTTGGGCGAAGACGGCCCTACCCACCAGTCCATCGAGCATGCATCCAGCCTGCGTCTGATCCCCAATTTGTCGCTGTGGCGTCCTTGCGATACCGCTGAAACGGCAGTGGCCTGGGGCGCAGCCCTGACACGCCCGACCAGCATCGGTATGGATGTGCATGATGGTGGCCCGACGGCTCTGCTGTTGTCACGTCAGAATTTGCCGTTTGTACCTCGTGATGCAGACACCGTTCGCGCTATGGCCCGTGGTGGTTACGTACTGCGAGATGCCAAGGATGCGCGCGCAATCATCATCGCTACCGGTTCGGAAGTGGCGATCGCACTCGAGGCGCAAGCAAAATTGGCCGAAGATGGCATTGCCGTGCGCGTGGTCTCCATGCCTTGCACTGATGTCTTTGACAAGCAAGATGCCGAATGGAAGAGCACTGTATTGCCTAAGGGCATGCCGCGTGTTGCCGTAGAAGCGGGTGTTACCGCTTTCTGGCACAAATATGTGGGCCTGGAAGGCGCTGTAGTGGGTATCGACCGTTACGGCGAATCCGCTCCGGCTGGCGCGCTGTTCAAGTTCTTCGGGCTCACCGCCGACAAGGTGGCCGAGACCGTCAAGCAAGTTTTGTAAATAAAAAAGGAGCCTCAGACATGACTATTCGCGTCGCCATCAATGGCTACGGCCGCATCGGCCGCAACATCCTTCGCGCACATTACGAAGGTGGCAAGAAGCACGATATCGAAATCGTCGCCATCAACGACTTGGGTGATCCCAAGACCAATGCTCACTTGACGCGCTACGACACGGCTCACGGCAAGTTCCCGGGCACAGTTGAAGTCGATGGCGACTTCATTGTGATTAACGGCGACAAAATTCGCGTGCTGGCTAATCGCAACCCGGCTGAATTGCCCTGGGGCGAACTGAACGTTGACGTGGTGCTGGAATGCACCGGCTTTTTCACGACGAAGGAAAAAGCAGGCGCGCACATCAAAGGCGGCGCCAAGAAAGTCATTATTTCGGCACCGGGCGGCAAAGACGTTGATGCGACTATCGTATTTGGCGTGAACCACGGCGTGTTGAAGGCTACGGACACCGTCATCTCCAACGCATCGTGCACCACGAACTGCCTGGCTCCGTTGGTCAAACCCTTGCACGACAAGCTGGGTGTTGAAAACGGTCTGATGACCACGGTTCATGCATACACGAACGATCAGGTTCTGACCGACGTTTATCACGAAGACTTGCGTCGTGCGCGTTCGGCCACGATGAGCATGATCCCGACCAAGACTGGCGCGGCCGCTGCTGTGGGCCTGGTTTTGCCGGAATTGAATGGCAAACTCGATGGTTACTCCATCCGTGTTCCGACCATCAATGTGTCGCTGGTCGACCTGTCCTTTGTTGCCAGCCGTGACACCACGGTTGAAGAAGTGAACGGCATCCTGAAGGCCGCGTCGGAAGGCGAGCTCAAGGGCATTCTGGACTACAACACCGAGCCCCTCGTCTCGATTGACTACAACCACAACCCAGCTTCCAGCACGGTTGATGCATCGTTGACCAAGGTATCGGGCCGTCTGGTCAAAGTTTCGTCCTGGTACGACAACGAGTGGGGCTTCTCGAACCGCATGCTCGACACGACTGTCGCGCTGATGTCGGCCAAGTAAGCAGCACTGTGTAAGGCAAGGGGACGGACTTATTTTCCGCGCATGTGGAAAGTAAGTCCGTCCCCTTTGCTCGCCAACTCTAGGAAAAATTATCATGACCAACGTCAATACCCTGTCTGCGCTGGCGAAGTCCGGCGCGCTGGCCGGCAAGCGTGTTTTTATCCGCGCCGATCTGAACGTGCCGTTCGATGAGACCGGCCGCATTACAGAAGACACCCGCATTCGCGCATCCGTACCCGGCATTCGTCTGGCGCTGGACGCCGGCGCCGCTGTCATGGTGACTTCGCATCTGGGACGTCCCAAAGAAGGCGAGCTGACAGCCGTTGACTCGCTGGCACGTGTGGCGCAGCGTTTGTCGGAGCTTCTGGGCATGCCTGTGTCGCTGGTCAAGGATTGGGTCGATGGCGTGAACGTCGATCGAGGTCAGGTCGTGCTGCTGGAAAACTGCCGTGGCAACGTAGGCGAAAAGAAAGATGACGAAACGCTGTCGCGCAAGATGGCTGCACTGTGCGACGTCTATGTGAACGATGCGTTTGGCACCGCCCACCGGGCCGAAGCCACTACGCATGGCATCGCGCGCTTTGCCCCGGTCGCCTGCGCTGGCCCCTTGTTGGCTGCCGAACTCGATGCGTTGGGTCGTGCACTGCATGATCCAAAGCGTCCCTTGGTCGCGATCGTGGGTGGCTCGAAAGTGTCGAGCAAGCTCTCGATCTTGCTGGCATTGGCTGATAAGGTGGATCAACTGGTCGTGGGCGGTGGCATTGCCAATACCTTCATGTTGGCGGCCGGCTTGTCCATCGGCAAATCGTTGGCAGAACCCGAACAGGTTGATCAGGCTCGTGCCGTTATCGAGATCATGAAAAAACGCGGTGCAGCCGTGCCGATTCCGGTCGATGTCGTGTGTGCCAAATCGTTCGGTGCCAATGCCGAAGCGACGGTGAAAGCTGCCACTGATGTGGCGGACGACGATCTGATTCTGGACATCGGTCCTCAGACCGCGCAACAACTCGCCGATATTCTTAAACAGGCAGGCACCATCGTCTGGAATGGTCCTGTTGGCGTGTTTGAGTTTGATCAGTTTGCTCATGGCACGGAAGTCGTAGCCCGGGCTATTGCTCAGTCTCCCGCGTTCTCCATCGCAGGCGGCGGTGACACCTTGGCAGCGATTGCCAAGTACGACATCTCAGACAAGATTGGCTATATCTCGACTGGCGGCGGTGCCTTCCTGGAGTTTCTGGAAGGCAAAACCTTGCCAGCAGTCGCGGTGCTGCAAGCGCGCGCTGGCTGATTCTCCGGTCGGCATCGGGAGGTACCACGGGGTCATCAACGATGGCTTACGCAGTACCTCCCGAGTTTCTTGGGACATTGGCCAGCGGGCTTGAGACGCTGGTGCACGGAACTTTGATGTAGATCCCATTGGCAAACTGAGGTTTGATGTAGGCTTGCCGATTGCCGTGCGCTGCCCGGCGATGACCTATTTGCAGTTGGCGTCTATTGCCCAATGAAACTGAACATTTTTCCCGGGTTGAGTAATTTCCGCGGGGTGACTCGTGCCTCTGCCAGACTTGATGTCATGGCAGGGATGAGCGTGGCGGCAGTGGCGTTACCTGTCGGGCTGGCTTATGCAGCCATGATGGGTGTGCCGCCAGTGGCGGGCCTGTGGGCGGCCATCGCCGGTATGCTGGGATATGCCGTCTTCGGCGCGTCCCGCCGCCTGATCGTCGGGCCAGACACCGCAACATGCACGCTGATCGCCGCAACCCTGACGGGCATGGCATTGATTACGCCTGAAGATCGCCTGATGGCGGCAACAGGTATCGCACTTGTGGTGGGGGTAGGGTGTCTCATTGCGCGATTGTTCCGATTAGGTGTTCTTGCCAATCTTTTATCGCGTCCGGTGCTCATTGGGTACATGGCCGGTGTGGCGATTACGCTAGGTTTGTCGCAGATCAGCGGCCTGACCGGTGTTGGGCTGCGCAACGGCGGACTAATCAACCCCTTTCTTGAATTATCCAAACGCATTCACGAGATTCAGATTCCAACCTTGTTGCTAGGGCTGGTGTGTTGCGCAAGCCTGATCGCCGTAAAACGATGGCGGCCGCATTGGCCAGGTCCGATTCTGCTTGTGGTGGGGTCTTGCATCTTGTCATGGCTGTTCAATTTTCCGGCACTGGGTATTGCTGTCGTGGGTGAGGTGCCGGCCGGATTGCCCGCGCTGTCGATTCCCAGGCCGATTGGTGACCTGAACAGTTTGCTCCTCGGGGCGGCGGGGGTATTGGTCGTGAGCTTTTCCAGCGGGATCGTCACCGCGCGTAGTTTTGCAGCACGTACCGGAGACAACGTAGACCCGAATCGTGAGCTGGTGGGGTTTGGCGCGGCCAACGTCATGGCTGGCTTGTTTCAAGGATTCGTTGTTACCGGCGCAGACTCACGCACAGCTGTGAGTCTTGTATCAGGGGGCTCGTCGCCGGTAGTGGCGCTTAGCGCCGCAGCGGGGCTGGCGATCGTTGTGGCACTGCTGAGTGCGCCTCTGTTCTGGTTACCTCAGGCTGCACTTTCGGCCATTTTGCTGCTGGCGGCGGCCAGTCTTTTGGATGTGAACGCTTTTAAACGACTGGCCCGCATCTCGCGTATTGAATTAATTTTTGCGTTGATCGCGGCCGTGGGTGTTGTGGGATTCGGCGTGTTGCAGGGGGTTGCCGTATCTGTGGGTGCGACGCTGTTGTACGTCATGTATGTCTCGGCGAATCCGCGCGATGCCTTGCTGGGGCGGCTTCCTGGCGAGTCCGTATTGGGCAAGCTGCACTTGAATCGTGATGCTCAGCCCGTGCCTGGTGTTGTTGTGTGGCTCTTCGAGTCATCTATTTGGTTTTTCAACGTAGACGCATTTCGCAAACGCGCTCGCGAGATTATTCACTTGGCACCACAAGCGAAATGGTTTGTGCTGGATGCGGAGGCCATGACCCACGCCGACGCGGATGCCGTCGAAGCATTGCATGAGCTAAAGGGCGAACTCGATCGCCGTGGAATCAAGATGGCAATAGCCGGTGGCCACGGCACTTTTCGCAAGGCGCTGGATCGGTCTGGATTGGCCGACGAGATAGGGCGTGATCGCATCTTTGTCGCTCCTGAACAGGCCGTCGATGCGATTGAACGTTGGCAGCTCGCTGAGAGCGCTAGCGCAGCAACGCCGCCCGACCAAACGGCACCTTGATTGACAGGGCAAACCGCAAGGGCCGGGACTGGCGTTGATTAATCGATGATGTGATAGCCGCCGTCGATGTACAGCGTCTGGCCCGTCATCAGGCGCGCCGAATCTGTAGCCAGCCAGGCCGTGGCTGCACCCACGTCGTCGATTGAGACCAGACTGCGTGCCGGTGCTTTGGCTTGGGCCCGGTCAAGCAACTGATCAAATTCCGCAATGCCTGACGCCGCCCGCGTTTTAAGTGGACCCGGCGAAATCGCATGCACGCGAATGCCTTGCGGTCCAAGCTCAGCGGCCAGATAGCGGGTTGCGGACTCCAGCGCAGCTTTTACAGGCCCCATCATGTTGTAGTTTTCCACAACCATCTGTGAACCGTAATAGCTCATGCAGAACAAGGTGCCGCCGCGTGGCATAAGCGGTTCGGCAAGTTTGGCCATGCGGATAAAAGACCAGCACGATACATCCATGGCTTGGAGAAAACCGTCTCGCGAGCAGTCGGTTACCCGGCCATGCAGGTCGTCACGGGGCGCATACGCAATCGAATGCAGCACAAAGTCCAGCGAGCCCCATTCCTTTTGCAGACGCTCAAAAACGGCCTCCAGTGAACCGTCTTGAAACAAGTCCAGCGGCATGATGATGGGAGCCTGAACACTGTGGGCCAAGGGTTCCACATAGGGGCGGGCTTTGTCGTTCAAATAGGTTACGGCAACCTCGGCGCCGAGTGCGCGAAAGGCTTTCGCGCAGCCCCAGGCGATGGAGTCGGCGTTGGCAATGCCTGTGATCAAGCCGCGACGGCCAGCCAGGGGAAGAGCAAGGTTCATAGTGCGTCCACAAGTGCCAGCGTGTGCTGCGCAATGATGAGTTCTTCGTTGGTGCGCACCACATAGATGGCAATGCGGCTGTCGTCAGCGGAAATGCGTGGTCCATGGCGTGCGTTGCGTTCCGGGTCAAGCTTCACGCCAAGCCATTCCCAGCGCTCGCAGATGGCGGCACGTATTGCCGCAGAATTCTCACCCACGCCAGCCGTGAATACGATGCCGTCGACGCCATTCATGGCGCAGGCCAGGCCAATCATGCCTTCGGCTACGCGCCATGCAAAATACGACAACGCCAATTTGGCTGAGGGCTCGTCGCTGGCCAGCAGCACGCGCATATCGTTGCTAATGCCCGATAAGCCTTTCATACCGCACTCGTGATAAAGCAAATGCTCGATCTCGTCATGGGTCATGCCACGTTCCATCATCCAGAGAACGACGCCTGCATCCAGTCGACCAGGGCGCGTGCCCATGGGCAGGCCTTCCAATGCGGTGAACCCCATGGTGCTGTCGACGCTCTTGCCGTTAAACATGGCGCAGGCTGACACCCCGGATCCCAAATGTGCAGCAATGATCTTTCCTGAGGCAATTTCAGGTAATGCGTGCGTTAAACGTTGGGCGATGTATTCATAAGAGAGGCCATGAAACCCGTAGCGGCGCACACCTTGGCTGTGTAATTGTTCCGGCACCGCATACCGATCCGCCACGTCTGAGTGGCTTCGATGAAACGCCGTGTCAAAGCATGCCACTTGCGGAATGCTTGGTCGACGTTCGCGGATGATCCGGATGGGGGCCAGGTTATTGGGTTGGTGCAGGGGTGCCAGGGGCGTGAATGCATCAAGCTTCGCGAGAATCTCGTCATTGATGACGACGGCTTCGGAGAACTCTGCGCCGCCATGCACCACGCGATGACCCACGGCAATAGGAGCACCCCCCAAATGGCCACTCAACCACGTGCCGACGACCTCCTGCGCATTGGGCACATCGGCGGCGTGATTGGGGGAAATATTGCGTTCAAGAAGGGTGTGACCTTCGGCATCTCGCACACACAACTCGGGTTGCAACGTGCCAATGCCCGAAAGCTGACCGCCGAGTCGGGGTGCCAATTGCCGATCTGCATCCACATCGTACAGATAGAACTTGATGCTGGAGCTACCTGCATTGATGACGAGAATGGTGTCGTTCATGGCGCCGAGTTGGGAGGTGGGCATGGCGGAAGATAGCCTCAGGTCAGTGCGCGGGTTTGGTCTTGCGCTAATTGATGGGCGTAAATGGTCGCGACGGCGCAAGACGCCAGACGCGAGCGCGGGCTGTCTGCACGGCTGGTCAATACAATGGGCACGCGTGCACCCAACACGATGCCAGCGGCTTCGGCATTGGCCAGAAAAGTGAGGTTCTTGGCGAGCATGTTGCCTGCCTCAAGATCGGGCACGACAAGCACTTGCGCGCGGCCAGCAACCGCAGACGTGATGCCCTTGATGCGTGCCGCTTCCGGGCTTATGGCATTGTCCAACGCCAAGGGGCCGTCGAGCACGCCACCTTTAATCTGGCCGCGATCCGCCATTTTGCAAAGCGCTGCTGCTTCAATCGTGCTGGGAATGCTGGGCGTGACTTGTTCCACGGCGGAAAGAATGGCAACCCTCGGTTCGCCTAAACCCAGACCATGATGCAGATCTATCACGTTCCGAATGATGTCAGCCTTGGTTTCCAGGTTCGGAAAGATATTAATGGCGGCATCCGTGATGAACAAAGGTTCGCCGTAGGTTGGAACCTCCATGATGAAAACATGGCTGATGCGTCGGCCTGTCCTAAGCCCGGTATCGCGCGCCACGACTTCATGCAGCAATTCATCGGTGTGCAAACTGCCCTTCATGAGCAGCGACGCTTCACCACTGCGTACCAGAGCAACAGCGGCTGCAGCCGCCGCGTGGCTGTGAGGTGCATCGACGATCCGGATGCCAGTGAGATCAAAGCCAAATTGCGCGGCGGTCTCCCGAATTTTGCGCTCTGGCCCGACCAATACTGCGCGGATCAGGCCCAGCGCGTGGGCTTGCGTGGCCGCCGACAGCGAGGGCTCGTCACATGGGTGCGCGATGGCGCAGGCCGCTGTCGGTAGTGACTGGGCGCGTGCAATGAGCTTGTCGTAATGGGAGGCGTTCGGCAGAGTCATGATGACTTCGCTTTCGAGGCAGGTTTTCGGGCGGCAGGCTTGGTGGAGGGTCTTACGGCTCGGGCCGCTTGAGGCGCCGGTTTCTTGGTGGCGCTCTTGAGTGCGGGCGGTGCAGCGGTACCTGCGCGCGAGGCCACCGCAGCCTTCGGAGGTTTGGATTTGCTTGTGCCAGGTGTCGATGTCGAACCTAGTTTCGCCGCTGTACGTTTCGCTGTGCCAGACTTGCCAATGGGCGCAGGCATGGCGGCAGGACGCTTGGCGATAGGAGGAAGGGCCTTGCTAGGCATGGCCGCAACAGGTTTGGCGGACGCTGGTTTGGTCGTCACGGCCTTGTTGTTGACTGGCTTAGCCGCCGGTTGATCAGAGACGACTTTTGATGCCAATGGTTTGGCAGCCTTGGGTTTGGCCGTTGCAGACGTTGCAGCGTCGAGCTTTGCAATATTGGCTCTGGCCACTTCGGCTTTCACCGCATCGCGTTTCACCTCATCGGTGAATAAGGCTGCTTGTGCCGCAGGTGCCCCCAATTCAGCGGGTTTCGCTGCAGCGGTATCTGTAGCGTGTTGCGCCTGCTCTCGGCGCTGCGCACGGCGTTGTGCCACGTCGAAAATACGCTCCATTTCAAGCAGGCTTGCACGTGCTTCCTCATTTAGCGGCTCGGCAGCTTCCAACACATGTTTCATGCTGTTGAGTGCTTGTTGAATCGAGGCAGCCGGCACGTTTTCGAGCAACTTTGGCATGGCTTGAATGGCAGCCTGGCCATCGAGCATCATCATCAAGGCCTGGTCTCGCGTAATGTCCTTGAACGCTTGCAAAGTCAATACATGGTCGGCTTCGGCCCGCATTTTTCGAATCAATGCAAAGCTGCGCTCATCCAGACCACCTTCGGCACCACTGACGTAAAGCAGCATGCGAATGGCTGCTTCTCGCAAGCCACCTTTATCGATATGTGCGCGTAATTCGGCAGCACGCTCCTCCATGAATCGACGGTGTTCGGGCGTGACGCCGGGGTGTTTGCGAGGCGGGCCGTCTTTCGCGCCCAATCCCGCCCAATCCTGAATCAGTGGCGAACCATAAACACCCATGAAAATGCGCTCATCCGTGGCGTCACGCATTTCCTGATAAATGTTCAGGCTGTTTTCGATCAAGTTGGACGCCATTTCCTGAGCGACCAGAAACGGGTTGTCGGCGTTGACTGGCTTGCGCTGCTCGCGTACTTGCTCCGCCAACTTGGCGACGGGCGCCACGATGGGATTGCGATCGGAAATCAATTCATAAGGCAGGCGCAAGGGGTGCATGCGCTGCATCCATTCGGCCGATTGCGGAGTTACTGTGGCGCGCACCAAAGGTTGCACGAAGCTGCGGTAAAGCCCGAGATTGATATCCGAGATGCGCGCCACAGCGGCAAAGCGGCGGTCATCCTCTTCGTTACGGTCGACAATGGCACGGACATCGTCGAGTTTGCGGCGGTTGAAAGACAGCACATAGTCACCGTAGGCCAGGTCTGCATTGGGCATGTCAGGCGTTTTGTCGGTGATTTCCGCTTCATAGATCCCAGGGGGCAGCACATCGATCATGTCGATGTTGCACGTGAATTCCTGATGCTCCTTGCGCGCGACACTACTCGACACAAAGATGCCAAGGTGTCCAATACTCTCATGCACGGCATAGACGATGGTCTGATCATGAGCCAGGACTTCGGCATCGCTTTGGTAAACGTCGGGTATCCAACCTAGCGCCTGAGGCGGGGGCGTGATGTTGTCGCCCTTGGAGCAGAACACAATGATGGGCGATTTGATGTTGCGCAGATCAATGCGTATGCCGTCGGACGTTACCAAACCAGCAGTGGATAGACGGTTGCCGATGAAAAGATTGTCCACGATGTACTGAATTTCGGGACCATTGAGAAAGACGTGGCCGCCCCACCATTTCTCAAAGCTCAGGTACCGCGGAGCCTCTGTATCCACTTTGGAATACAGGTTGTATTGCTTGCTCCACAAGGTGTTGGCAGGGTTCAGGTTTTCGAAGTTCTGCACCAGCCACGCGCCATCGAATTTGCCATCACCCAAGTCGCTGGTCATGGCTGTCAACCAGCTACCTCCCAAGAGGCCGCCGGCATAGCGCATGGGATTCACACCGCGCCAACCTGCCCAATACGAAAGCGGTGCGCCCGCCACAATAATGGGGCCGAACAGCTCAGGCCGAATCGCGGCCGTCATCATGATTTGCCAGCCCGCCTGGCAATTGGCGACCACTACCGGCTTGCCCTCGGCTTGCGGGTGAAGCGAGATGATCTCTTCCAGAAACCTGGCTTCAGCATGCATCACATCTTCGACCGTCTGGGTCGATTCAGGTTGCGGCAAAAACGTGGCGAAATAGCATGGATGACCTGCTCGGGTCGCTACGCCAATTTCGCTCTCCGATTTAAAACCGGCAATGCCAGGACCGTGTCCGGCTCGCGGGTCAACCACGAGAAAGGGGCGTTTGAGCGGATCGACGGCAACGTCGTCAGGAGGTGTGATGCGCAACAAGCCATAGTTCACGGGACGGTCAAACTCGCGTCCATCCAGAATCAACTCAAAAGGCATGCTCAGCACATTTGGCGCACGCTTTGCCATGTGCTCGTGGTACTGGTTGCCGCGCTGGCGCATGACGTCAGCGTAAAGAATGCTGCGCTGCCAGAGGTCGACGGCATAGTCCTGCGCCGCGGTCCATGGGTTGAAAGGGGATGAGGCGGGTGAATGATCGTTGCCGGACTTGGCCATTGCGATCTCCTAGAAAGTAGCGCCCGGCTGCGAGGTTTCGGCCGGCCCGGCCCCGAGTGAGACCGGTAGACTTGACCCAGCCATTACACCGCATTAAATGCTGCGCCGCAACAATTGACTTCTACTCTCGGTCTTTGGCCGAGATGGCTACAGCACGCAACAGCCTGAATGGCGATGCGTGCTGCAGATCAGCGTTTATGCCTTGGCCGCAGCGTTGTGCTCCAGCCATTTCTGAACGGATGGGCGGCGCCATTGCGACGCTGCGTACTCACGCAAATGCTCGGGTAGTTCGTCGCCGCTATGCGCCAAGCGGTTCAACATGAGCGCCAGATCGGTATCCGCGAGGGTCCAGGTATCAAACAAATTCAGTTGACCTGGGCGCAGCAAGGCACCTGCAACTTGAATAAGCTTGGCGGCGGAGAGCAGCGCTGAATCGCTTAGCGCCCGAGTATCGGGTGCGTAGAAAACAGCTTCGGTCGACCTTTCCTGGCGCAAGGGCAGCAAGTCGCTACGTAGCCACGCCTGCACCTGTCGTGCTTTTGCACGCGCTTGAGGATCGCTCGGGTAGAGTGCAGCGTGGCCGGGGGCGGGAAACATGTCTTCCAGGTATTCAGCGATAGCGCTGGATTCTGTCAGGTGGAACCCTTCGTGCGTCATGGCAGGGACACGACTTGTCAGCGAACGATTCTGGTAGGGCAACATGCGCTGCTCGCCCGCACTGAGGTCAACCAGCCGAACTTCGAATGGCAGCTGTTTTTCAGTCAGCGCGACGTAGGCTGACAGAGCATACGGGCTCAGGAACAATGAATCCACGTAGAGCGTAAAAGGCGCGGCCAAAATGGTCTCCGGTCTGGCTAGCTTGGGTGTGAATAGAAGGGGTGTGGCGAACCAAGCTTCACCACAATTCTAAAAAGAGTAACGCAATTGCCTGACACTCGGCCAACTTGGGGGCAAATCGAGGCTGGCTTGGGTCAATCAACTATGAATAACTTGGCGCCCGAGCTTGTCGACGAGCGGTGCGGTTCAGCCTGATCGGCCACTTGATAGCTCATGCCAGGTCTGAGAACAAACTCCCGCCCGTCTTCCAGCTCGGTATGCAATTCGCCTTCCAGGCAGAACAAAATGTGACCCTTGCTGCACCAGTGATCGGCCAGGTAGCCAGCGGTGTATTCGACAATGCGCACACGTATATCGCCAAATTGGCGCGTACGCCAATACGCCATGCCGGTTTCACCTTTATGTTCGGTTTGCTCAACCTCAGACCAGTCAGTTGTGCCAAAGGGGATGTCGCTCATTTTCATACGAATTGTGTCCTGAACAATGCATGTGCTCGGAAGCACATCAAGGGAATATGTGACGGTAAGGGTGTACTGAACGTTCGGGCTTAGCCGGGCAACTTTTTTTGCCAGAACATGGCGCGTCCGTTCTCATCATCTAGCGCATAACCGGCATAGCCGACTTTGCGATACAGACCCTGAGCGACTTGGTTCCCTTCCAGCACCTCAAGCGTGATCTTGCAGCAACCCAGGCGCAGCGCCGCTTCTTCCAGCGCCGCCAGCAATTGTTTGCCAACGCCCTGGCCCTGGAATTGTTCCGAAACAGCCAGATCATGCAGATTTATCAATGGCTTACAGGCAAATGTGGAAAAGCCTTCGAAATAAATGGCCAACCCGGCAGGAACGCCATTCTTGCGTGCCAGAAGGGCACGGGCCGTTGGTCGGCGGGCCAGCTCGCTAATCAGATTGTCACGGGTATACGATGCCAAGGGAGTACTACCGCCCATCGGCCCATTGGCATATTCGCCAAGCAGCGTCATGACCGCGTTTGCGTGTTCCGGGTTATTGAAGTCAGCGTCAATGATTTCCAGCACGTCGATGTTCCGATAAGGTAGTCTCGCAGGGTGCGAGAGTGATTTGTCACATTATGCGATAGCGGTACGGATCTCGTCTTTTGAATGCGATCCTGCCGACGTAATTGAGCAAGTCTTGCCCTGGCGCATTGAAAAATGTCGTTTTCGACCCTATCTTCTTAGTATTCAGGGCCGTACTCGGCACGCCGGGAAGCGGTCAAAACTCTTTCAACGGGCTGGAATATGGAGTTCAAGGACTACTACAGCGCGCTTGGTGTAGAGCGCAACGCTTCAGAAGATGACATCCGGCGCGCTTACCGCAAGCTGGCGCGCAAGTATCACCCCGACGTCAGCAAAGAAAGTGACGCGGAGAAGCGTATGCGAGACGTCAATGAAGCTTATGACGTGCTGCGCGACAAGGAAAAACGAGAGGCTTACGACAACCTCGCCGCCGGTGTGTCACCAGACGGTGGTTTTCAGCCGCCTCCTGGCTGGGATCAAGGCTTCGAGTTTCATCGCGGCTCGGGCTCGGGCGCAGGCGACGAAGCCAAATTCAGCGAATTTTTCTCTTCCCTGTTTGGCGAGCGCTCGCACCGTGGTGGGCGACAGGAGTCTTATCGCACGCGTGGTGAAGATCATCATGCGGCCATTGACGTTGATCTTGACGACGCTATCCATGGCGCAACGCGCGACATCAGTCTGCGTGCCATGGAAATCGATGCCCAGGGCCATCCTCACATGAAAACGCGCACGCTGAGCGTGCGTATTCCTGCTGGCGTGCGGGAGGGGCAGTACATACGCTTGTCGGGGCAGGGCATGCCCGGTGAGCAGGGCGGTGAGAATGGCGATCTCTATCTTGAGGTCCGATTCAAGCCCCACCCCCGCTATCGGGCAGAAGGGCGTGATCTGTATATGACTTTGCCCGTGGCGCCTTGGGAAGCCGCGTTGGGCGCCAGCGTGGAAGTGCCGACACCTGGTGGCACGGTCGAAGTCAACATACCAGCGGGCTCTTCGGGTGGGCGAAAGCTGCGTCTGAAAGGGCGTGGTATTCCAGGTGACCCGGCGGGTGACTTGTATTTGGTGCTTGAGTTGGCGCTGCCTCCGGCAGACACAGAGGCTGCCAAGCAGGCCTACAAGAAAATGCAGCAAGAGCTGCCGTTCAATCCGCGCCGCCATCTGGGGGTCTGAGCATGAGCAAACTAGTCATCAACACTGTTACCGTCGTCGGCAAATCGCAGCCGCTAAACGCCGACGAGCTGGCACGCGCGTGTGGAGCCCAGGTGGAATGGGTCGCTCGGCTGGTGGAAGTCGGCATTGTTCAGGTCAGCGGGCCTGAACCTTCCACATGGCGTTTTTACAGTCTGGATCTGCAACGTGCTCTGCATGTGCGCAGGTTGGAGCAAGAGCTCGGGGCGGGCCTGGACGCCGCTGCCTTGATTCTCGATTTGAGCCAGGAAGTGCGACGCTTGAAGTCCAAGCTGCGCGTGTTGGGCATGAACGACAACTAGGCTCTTCTGCAAGGCGAGCAGAGGGGTGGGTAAACTACGGCCTACCCGCTTTCATATCTGTTGGAATCCCCTTGGAGACAAACTCCCCTCCGGCGCAATCTGTGTCTGGCCGCGCACGTCTTGATGGTCTGAAATCGTGTGTGCCGGTCATGATTGGCTATTTTCCCGTGGCCGTGACCTTCGGTATGGCAGGCTTGGGGGCAGGCCTGACACCTTTTCAGGTTGTCCTCATTTCCACGCTGGTCTATGCGGGGGCCAGCCAGTTTCTGCTGCTGGCGTCCATCAAGTCTGGCACGCCCTGGCTCTGGGTGGTGGCGCTATGTTCGTTACTTAACGCCCGGCATCTGCTCTATGGGCCACTGCTATCGCGATTTTTGCCATCGGTTCTTCATGAACGCCTAAAAATTGCGTTTCTCCTGACTGACGAAGTGTTCGCGACGGCGTTCAATCGTATTGAGGGCGTATCTTTACGCCAGCGCAATCAATGGATGACTGCGCTTGGCCTTGGCGCTTGGCTCATCTGGATCGCCGGAACCGCTGTGGGGGTGTATGCAGGCGATGGTCTTGAACGCCACTACCCAATGCTCTCGCAAGTGATGCGCTTTGCGCTACCTGCCTTGTTTCTGGCTCTGGTTTGCCAGAGCATCAAGCGCGGCATGTGGATCCCCATCGCTGCGGCCCTGGTTAGCGCGGGCATACTGGCTGCGGCGGGCTACGTCAGCCTGGCCATTTTGGCGGGTGCGGTAGTGGGGTGTGTGGCCTATCGGTTGGGGAGAGGCCGATGAACACCGATGGCTTGGGATTTTGGGTCGCCGTCTTCGCTATGGCGGTTATCACTTACCTCACTCGGGCGTTGCCCTTTATGTTGTCCGAGCGCAATCGATGGTTGCGCCGTTTGTCGCAAGAGGGTTCAGCATTGGCCGCGCTAGGGCCTTCACTGCTGGCAGGCATTGCGGCAGCGGTAATCGTGCCTGATTTGATCAGTGCGGGCACAAACGCCAATCAAATCGCGCCTTATGTCGGGGGCCTGGTGGTGACGGCTGTCGCCGCCCGATCCGTAAAGAACACGGGTGTAGCCGTTTTGCTGGGTATGGCCGGATACGGCCTTTTACTTATGCTGATCGCATAGTGGAGTAGGCTTTCCAGTTACGCCGAAATTGCTCGGTTTATCCAGGGAGTCTGAACATGCTCACGCTGTATCACGCACCACGCACCCGCTCGTTTCGCACGCTGTGGCTTCTGGAAGAGCTTGGTGTGCCTTACAACATCGAAGCGGTGTCCATTCGCCACAGCAACGACTCGAAGCAATCGCCACCGGCCAGTTATCGTGCCATTCATCCCCACGGCAAAGTCCCTGCCCTGGTGCACGATGGGGTCGCTATTTTTGAGACGCCAGCGATTGCGGTGTATCTGACTGACCTGCACCCCGAGGCCGCTCTAGGTCCAGTCGTGGGTGACCCCCTGCGGGGGCCATACCTGAGCTGGCTTTCCTATTCCACGGGGGTATTTGAGCCAGCAATGATCGAGAAAATGCTCAAGATTGAACATCATACTGGCGGTTTCGGGTGGGGCTCGGCTGCTGAAGTGCTAGAGGTGCTGACCAATCGTCTTTCGTCTGCGCCTTATCTACTGGGTCAGCAATTTTCGGCCGTCGATATTGTGTTGGGCGGATCGCTGCAATACATGATGCAGGTGAAAATGATTGAGGAAACGCCGGTGTTTGGTGCTTATGCAGAACGTTTGGGCGAACGCCCGGCGCTACACCGTGCCTTGCAGCGTGACAGCGATAGCGATAGCGACTGATCGGTGTTGGAGTGCAGCCAGGGCCAATCGGCCTGGCTACCGTATTTGCCTATTGCTGATGTGCCATCGTCTGAATATGCGCTTTCCACGCGTCTGGCCGGCCTAGGTATTTGCCAGGTTCCAGTACGGAAAACTCGCCCTGCTGTTCAAGGGCGAAAGTCGGAAAACCGGAACCGCCCAGCTTGCTGAGCAATGTTCGCGTTTGGGCAATATGCGCGGTCGTCACGCCACCTGAGGCCTCGGAGTATGCTTGCGTGAACGCAGATCGATCCAGCCCGATATCTTCAGCCAAAGCCTGCAGAACGGCAACGTCAGCAATACGCTTGCCTTCAATATAGTGAGCAACCTGGATGCGCTTGAGCATGTCCAGCCCCCGAGAATTCAAGGCTTGTGCCGCGAGGATCGCCGTGGTGGGGGGCTCGGAATCAAATATCGCCTGCGTATCGTTTAGCAAACCATTGAAGTAATCGACGCCGAAGGTTTGTCCGGTGAGTTGAGCAATGCGCTCATCATGGGGCATGACATATCGGCGCAGCGCCTCAGTGACAGTCTGCCGATTGCTGCCAGCCATCATGCCACCACCGTGCAGGACGATGGACAACCCGTCAATCGCACGCGCTGCGTCTACCAGCGGTGATGCACCGTAGCACCAGCCGCAAAGCGGGTCGAAGATGTAATGCAGAGTAGGGGAGAGCTTGTTCATGTCTCCATCTTAGTAGCGCGTGCAATGTCGGCATAGACCTGCCTGGTTGCCAGTGTGTTGCGCACTGCGCACTTATATTGCGGGTTACGCGCGTTTAGCGGTAGTTTTTTTCGCGTCGGATTGCACGCACTCCACCACCACCACGCGAATCGCGAAGTAAAAAAAACGCCCCAAACGTTGGATCAGAATCCAAATTTTGGGGCGTAATTGTCGAGCGAGGGATCAGCCAGTAATCTGCACGGCCAGCCAGAATAAGCCTGCAGCCAGACCCATTGAGGCCGGTAGGGTCAACACCCAGGCCAGCAGGATCGTGCGCACCGTGCCCCCTTGCAGACCCGTCTTGTTGGCGATCATCGTGCCCGCCACACCTGAAGACAGAACATGGGTCGTCGATACCGGAAGGCTAAAGACGTTTGCCAGACCAATCGCCCCAACGGCCGTCAACTGCGCGGACATGCCTTGGGCATAGGTCATTCCTTGCTTGCCGATCTTCTCACCCACCGTGAGTACCACGCGGCGCCAGCCCACCATCGTGCCTGCACCTAGCGCCAGGGCTACGGCCACAATGACCCAGAACGGCGCATATTCTGTCGTGGCGGTCAGATCGGTGCGCAAGCGTTGCAGATCAGTACGTTCCCGGGCGGGAAGACCTTCAATGCGCGCGACCTTCTTGGCCGTGTCGTCCAGACAGAGCAGATAGCGGCGAACATCAACCCGTTTGTCTGCAGACAGTTCCGAATAGTTGTTGATGCCTTGCAAATCACGCAGCAAGACGTCGATGGTCGGCAATGTCAGTGAGGGGTCGCAGCGGAACGTCTTGGGCATCTCGCTGGTCGCAGGGCCTTTTTGCAGCGCCAGGAACTCACCCAGGACGGCTTCATTGCGATGATAAAAGGCGCTCAGGTGCGTCGCGGCATCGCGCGTGCGTTCAATTTGGTACGTGGTGCTGTTTACATCCAGCACGAAGTTGGCCGGCACAATGCCGATCAGTACCAACATGATCAGTCCGATGCCTTTCTGGCCATCGTTCGAACCGTGCACGAAACTCACGCCCATGGCAGACAACACGAGTACCAGGCGATTCCAAAAAGGAGGGTGCTTCTTCGAGTCGATGGCGCGTCGTTCATCAGGTGTCTTGTGCATCTTGGACACCGGCCACCAACGCTTTAGGGCCAGAAGCAAGCCGCCTGCCACCAGAAAGCCAGCAATGGGGGAGACAACAAGGGACAGACCAATATCGATCGCTTTGCCCCAGTTGACACCATCTGCAAGTGGCAACTTTGTGATCAGCGCATTGGCTAAGCCCACGCCAAGAATTGAGCCGATCAAGGTGTGGGAGCTGGATGCGGGGATACCGAAGTACCAGGTGCCCAGGTTCCAGGTAATGGCAGCCGCGAGCATGGCAAACACCATGGCCAGGCCTCGGCCCGTGTCCACATTGATCAGCAGCTCTACAGGCAGCAGATGAACGATGGCATAGGCCACTCCGACACCACCGAGCAGTACACCTAGAAAATTGAAGATACCGGAGAGCACAACCGCTAAATGCGGTGGCATCGCTTTGGTATAGATCACGGTGGCAACCGCGTTCGCGGTGTCGTGAAAACCATTGATGAATTCGAAGGCCAGGACGAATGTCAGGGCCAGCACCAAGCTGAGGCCTACCCAGAAGTCTAGGCCGTGGAAGAGGTCGAACATGTAGGTAGGGGGAAGAGTCGGGCGAGTGGGGGCGATTATTGCAGATTTGTGACCTGTCCCCGACCGGTTTTGATGGCGTTACATCCGTATCAGCACTTTATTTCAACGAACACGTGCTTTCCTCAAACATGTGGAGCTCAAAATTTCTGATATTGGAACTCAATGCCAATGGGGGCGCCAAGGTTGGCGGACGTGTCGGCCTGAATCAGCGCGACCATCAGAATTCCCAGGTAGAGGCAGCAAAGCCACAGCATTCTTTTCACGGTCTGAAGACCTCGACGATTTTCCTGTTCACCTGTAACCAACCTAATTCGCCCAGGTGTTGAACGTCTCGCAGCGTGCCAATTTCATAGGTACTGTCATACATATCCATGCAGACCATGCCGTAGTTTTTGCACATCGCCTGTACCTGCTGACGAATCGGTTCGAAGCGAGGCAGGTCGTTGAAAACCATAGGATGCAAGGGCTGCATGACAAATAGCGCGTTGACGTCGTACTTGCGCAAGAGCGCCATCAGGCCATTCAGTTCGCGAAGCTCTGCCCGACCAGTCAATGCTTGCGGGGCATACGCTTTCTTGCCGGTAGGTGGCAGAGTGCTGAGGTACTTGTTAAAAAAATCATCCCGCACTGCGTAGCGATTGCGTGTCATAAGCACTTGCTCGGCTTGCTGCGCCTCCTGAGCCAGTTTGTCCCAATCCACCACTCGGGCAGCTGCGCCCGGGCCTTGGGGCTCAGAGGAAGGGGGGAGCGCGGCGTAGGCAGGTGTCCAAAGATCCACCAGGCGTTGCCGAAACACATAGGCTTGCTCGCCCAGCATGGACCAGATCAGATTGGCATTTGCATGTTCTTCTAACCATGGGCGCATCTGCGCCCGGGCATCGGCTTGTTTGATGAGACGCGGCAGCAGCGGGTTTGCGTGTTCTTTGAATTCATCTGTGCCAAGGCCACCCTCACCATCGAACCAGCCGGGTGACAACATCACGACCACGCGAGATGTCGGGGACAGATCTTCTGCCATCGCGGCGAGCACGAGTTGGATACCCAGCGACTGAAAGCCTGAATGGCCATACGCCAGCACTGGCATCTGTAGCTCATCGGCGAGAAATCGATAGGGCACAAATCTCAAATCATGGCTCGTCAGTTCCGAGGAGCCCATGATCACCAAGCGATCACCGGTACGCAACGCCTGACTCATTCGCGAAAGATTTCGCGTCTGCTCATTGAGATTGTTACCAAGATTCGGGATGTGAATACCGGGCGCGGCGGCTGGCACGGCAGTGGTTTTAAGTGCCAATGCACCGCCAGCCATCCACACTGCCGTGATAGCGATCAGCAAAAAGAGCGCTGCTGCCAGCGCATGCTGCCATAGAGGACGTCCGGACATAGGGTGGGGTGATCGCGCGATTATGATTGTGAGCGAATGTTAATAATGCGAGGTGCGCTATTCAAGAAGGGGAATCCCGACCACGAGGCCGAATTCTCTTTTTTGCGACACCCAAGATCGTGCCTGGTGGCTTGGTTGCACTGAACGCTGACTACATAATGCGCTAGCATCCCGCTATGCCTGCCTCAGGCAAGACGCCTAAACTTCTCATTTGCAAACCCATGTCAGCGCACGCTATTCGCATTCTCCGTCGCCATCCTGATGAACTGATTGTCGGCCTGGTCTCCATTTCAGATCGCGCCAGCAAGGGTGCCTATCAGGATCAGGGTTTGCCGGCCCTTCGTGACTGGTTGGGTCAAGCCCTCAACTCACCCTGGCAAAGTGTTGAGCAACTGATTCCCGATGAGCCTGCGCAAATTTCCGCCGCCTTGATCGAATTAGTCGATGTCTACGGATGCGATCTGGTCTTGACTACGGGCGGCACCGGACCTGCTCGCAGAGACGTGACGCCAGAAGCCACCCTCGCCGTCGCGACCAAGGAAATGCCCGGATTTGGCGAACAGATGCGCCAGATCAGTCTGCGTTTTGTGCCCACGGCAATTTTGTCCCGGCAAGTAGCCGTCATCCGAGAAACGGGTGATCACGCTGCATTGATCGTGAACCTGCCCGGTCAACCCAAAGCCATTCGGGAAACGCTGGAAGGTCTTAAGGACGAACGTGGCGGCCAGATTGTGCCGGGTATTTTCGCCGCGATTCCCTACTGTATTGACCTGATTGGCGGCCCCTATATGCAGACCCATGCTGAGGTCGTGAAGGCCTTTCGGCCTAAATCTGCGATACGGGCGGAACCCTCTGCGTTTTGAATGACCGGAGCTGGTAAGCCGCCTACGGTATAGTCGCTTTGCCTTGTTTTTTCTGATTCTGAGAGCCCCAAATCCATGAAGTCGCGAATTCTCCTCACGCTCCCCCTATTACTAGTCCTGGGTGCATGTGCCAACGTGAAGTCCGTCAGAGATAGAGAACCTGCGTTTTTTGGGTCGACCCAAAAAACCGCTGATGAATACACGACTTGTGTGGCCCAAGGCTGGAAAGGACTGGACGTGCCGTTTGAACGTAAAGCCGTCCACAACGGCTATGAGTTGGTTGTTCCGGGCTCGCTCGGGGTAGACGCCGTGCTGACCACGACCACCTGGAAGAACAAGACAGAGGCGCGTCTGTCGACGCGTGTGCATCGTCGCGACCAAAGTCTGGCTGAGGCTGCAAATCTGTGTCTGTAAAAAGCATGATGCTGCCTGGTCGCCGTAACGTGTTACGGCTTGGCTTGATGATTGCCGCAGCCGGGTTTGGTTTGCCTGCGCGCGCAGAAAGTTTTATCACGCGCAAATTGAACGCGCCAGTTCCAGGCGGTGTGGCTGTCATCGCCCTGGGAGAAGCAACGCTTGCCCCAGAAGTCCTGTTTCAGGGAAGACGCGTTCTCGTGTTGCGCGAAGATGGTAAGCAATGGCTGGCTATTGTGGGCATCGCACTTACCGTCAAGCCGGGCGTGCAAAGCGTGACGGTGCGTGACGCCAAGGGGACGCGCAGCGAATCCTTTACGGTGAAGCCTAAAACCTATGTGGCACAGCACATCACACTGAAAAACCCGAGGCAGGTCAATCCCAATCCAGACGACATGAAGCGGATTGAGCGCGAAATGATCGAGCAGCAAAAAGCGAACCGCAGCTATCGTGCGGGTGTTACGCCTAGCAATGTGCTGTTGGATCGTCCGGTGCAGGGCCGTTTGTCCAGCCCTTTCGGATTGCGCCGCTTTTTCAACGGCGAAGAGCGCAACCCACATTCTGGTCTGGATTTCGCGGTGCCATCAGGTACGCCAATCAAAGCGCCCGCAGCAGGGGTGGTCGTGCTGATTGGCGATTACTTCTTTAACGGCAAGACCGTCTTTCTGGACCATGGGCAAGGTTTTGTGAGCATGTTCTGCCACATGTCTGCGATTGACGTGAAGGTCGGCGACGAGATTTCTCGTGGTGGGGTCGTGGGGCGTGTAGGTGCCACTGGCCGTGCGACCGGGCCGCATTTGCATTGGAATGTGAGCTTGAACGATGCTCGAGTAGATCCAGCCATCTTTATCGGGGCATTCAAGCCCTGATAGCGGCAGCCGTCACGCGGTGGCGGTTTGCTGTTCGATCTGGTTCAGGAAGTGCAGGTGCAAGCGCTCTGAATACTGCATGTGTTCGAGCACTTCGGCTTGTTGCGACGTCTGCTCATCCAGGCAGTTATCGTATTTGATCTTGGCCTCGGAATAGGTGAGGCCTGTGTTGCGCAAGCTATTGATGAAGCCTTCGCGCGACACCTGCAACAGGCGCAATCCTTCTTCACCACGCTCGAATTTTCGTCGAGCCTTGGCGAGCTGATCCGCGGCTTGTTGCAACTGTAGGGTCAGATCCATCTTGCTTCACGCAATACCGTCAGGCGCCAGGTGGCCTGACGGGAGACACCCCATTTTTCAAAAAATGGGAGTCTTGCGCATTACGGCACATTTTCACCCCGCTTAAACGTTCAGGGCGGGGATCGAACCGGCGTGAGCCGGTTCGCGCTTAACGACGGTACTGCGGAGGACGCGAACCACCCGAGGGGGCGCGCTCGTCTTTGTGGCGGAAATTGATGCGGCCCTTGGTCAAGTCGTAAGGCGACATTTCCAGGGTGACGCGATCGCCAGCCAAAATACGGATACGGTGCTTGCGGATGCGGCCCGATGCGTAGGCGCCAACTTCGAAGCCGTTGTCCAGCTTTACGCGGTAGCGGCTATCCGGCAGCACTTCGTCGACGATACCGTCTAGTTCGATGAGTTCTTCTTTTGCCATAATTTACTCCTTACTCAATTCGCGCTCGTTTCACCCGAGGGCAATACAAGCCACCTATGGCGGCAAGCGCGGTGGACCTAAGCATATTGGGTCCAACGGTTTGAATACAAAACATCCGGGCAGACGGGGGTATGGGCCATGGCATCCCTAGTGGATGTCAAAAATGGACGGATACTCACGCCGCTAGGGCTATGTGCGCGAAACGCACAGCTTAGTCGCGACGCGACGCTCAGAGCGCGTTGCCGGATGAAGCAGGTTGGGGCGGAGCCGCCAAGGCCGGGCCGCGGGTTATATGGGTTCGCGTGGCCTGACGATCGCGGTGAAATGCGCCCGACAAAACCAGGGGCATTGCGGTTCACGCACTGGTGAGCGTTGCCTGATTTTTGCGGAATAATCACCCGGGTATGTTACATCACTCAGCCATCTTTGGATAGAAGTAGTTGCCGGATACCGTATTTATACGCGCAATTTAGCGACACCCGTCGCTGGCTCGCTAACGGAGTTCGGCTGGATACTGCGGCAAATCGTCCGCAATCTCATACCAAGGTGCCTTGCTGGCAACAAAAACGTGGGCTGTCGGTTTAATGCCTGGGTCGCCATCCAATGCACCCAGAGGCAGGCCATAGACATCGGGATCCTGGTCGAAGCGGCTTAATAGTGGTGTGCCACAGGCCTCGCAGAACCCCCGGTAGTTCCCGGGGGAGGAGCTGTACCAGGTAACGTCGCTCTCGCCATGCGTCCAGGTGAAATCTTTGCTTTGAACGCTGGCGCGACTACGAAAGGCAGCACCGTGAGCCTTGCGGCACATTGTGCAATGGCAATTTAGCGCTTCGGTCAGGGGGCCGGATATCTCGTAGGCGACACGGCCACACAGGCAGGAACCTTTAAGCATGATGGCCGCCGTCAAAGTGGGGGGAGAAACTCCAATATAACCGTCGGCAGCCATGATCGCGCATGCTCAGGCGTTGGAACTCTTTCAGTTGGTTGCGGCCCGATATCGGGCTAGCAGGCGCAGGCAATTGGATAAATTGGGCACTGTGTCAAAGACTTGACGTCATGCATCTGGTTAAATGGTCGCAGGCGTTAGTGCCCAGTGAGCTGTCCTGGCGTATTGCCAGGCATCCAGTGGTACCGCATTTTTGCTACACATCCGAACGGAGCCGCGCTATGGCAAGATTGAATTTTATCCAAGACCCTGAAGAACCAGATCTCTGGTCCGCTGAAAATGTGCCAGTTGGCGGCGCGCGTCCTCCAATTCATGTCATGGTTCAGACCGATGGTGAAGAGCCTCCGGCCGATACGTCCAAGGCAGTGCAAGATATTCTCAAAACGCTGGACGAAAAAGTTCTGGCCGCAGCTGACTTCTTGCTCGATAACTACTCGTATGAGCATTACAAGAAGCTTGGCATCGAAGATGCTGACTTGCTGCGCGAAGAAACTGCAGAAGCTATGGCTGAACATGCCGTGCTGCGCGCCTTGTGGCTGTTTGACGAAGACGGCGAAGGCTACGAGATGTGGTTTACCGTGCCATGGGATGCTGAGCATACGTATGACGTAGAGTTCGAAGACGGCGAGCCAGTGTCATGCTCCGTTAACGATTAAATCGATATCATGCTGAATTTGCGGCCCGGACAGGAACCCCACTGTCCGGGCCGCAAATGCATTTAACGGATGAGTTCGAAGCGCGTGGCCTCGGCTTGCCCTCGTTCTTCGTCGTAGCGGTAACGCAATTGCAGCAATTGGCCCTTGCTTATGTTGACGCCGCCGCTCAGCGCCACGTCAATTTCTCGGTCAATGAATTCGCGGCAATCGGTGTCGGTTTGTGCGCCAGTCGGCACATTGGCTTCGCGAACTTTCAAGCGGAATAGGGCTTGTGGCACTTCCGTGCCATCGGTGCGAAAGAGTCGCATCTCTAAGGGCGAGGTAGTTACGGTGCCGCTGAGGTCACAGGAGACGCGTGTCGAGGCCTGTGCCGCAGGTTGCATGGCCAGTAGTAATACGGCGCCAGCAAGAAAAGAGCGGGTGGAGATCATGTCAGTACCGGCCGGTCACGGGGTGGGCCGCGGCTTGGGTCGCTCACAGTAACGAGGGTCTCGCTATGGTGCCGCGCACGCTCGGCAGGGTCAAGCGGGTTCTGGGCGGCACCGGGTCAGATGCATCGGTAAGCAAACGCTCATAAGGAACTACGCCCCGACAGTCAGGCGAGGTGTCTGGCTGTCAGGGCGGAAGTAAGCGGTCAGGTCAGTGGGTTTGGGGCCCTGCGTCGCTACGCCGTTTGGTTTGATGAGCCCGACGCGACGTCAGCATCGATTCCCGGTGAATCCGGGCCTTCATCCGGATTTTTGTCATCTTCCAGCTTTGCAATGACCGCTGTGGCCAAGCTATTGCCTACGACATTGGTTGCGGTGCGGCCCATGTCGAAGAACTGGTCGATACCCATGATGAGCAGCAGGCCCGCTTCCGGCAGATGAAACATAGGCAGTGTGGCCGCCACAACCACCAAGGATGCGCGCGCAACCCCGGCCATCCCCTTGCTGGTGATCATCAACACCAGCAGCAAGGTCAGTTGCTGCGCAAAGCTCATCTCAATGTTGTAGGCCTGCGCGATAAAAAGCACCGCGAACGACTGATACATCATTGAACCGTCAAGGTTGAACGAATAACCGAGTGGTAATACAAAGCCGGAAATGCGCTTGGAGACGCCAAAACGCTCAAGCGCTTCAATCGTTTTAGGGTAGGCCGATTCACTGCTGGCCGTAGAGAAGGCCAGGAGCGTTGGCTCTTTGATGAGGCCACCCAAGCGGAAGGTGGATTTGCCCAGGAACAGATAACCGACGGCGAACAGTACGCACCACAGCAGCGCGAGGCCCAGATAGAACTGGCCGATGAGCTTGCCGTAGCTGACAAGCACGCCCAGACCTTCCGTCGTGATGGCGGCGGCCATGGCAGCAAACACACCCATTGGCGCGAAACGCATCACGTAATCAGTAACGCGGAACATGATCTTGGCCAACTCATCAATCATGTTGTAGATCGTGTTGTGGCCCTTGCTGCGAATAAACGAGAGCGCCGCCCCAAAGAATAGCGAGAACACCAGAATCTGGAGGATTTCGTTGTTAGCCATGGCTTCGGCAATGCTGCGCGGAAACACGTGCGCAATGAATGCCTTCAGGGTGAAGTCACCTGTTTTTAGTCCCGCCGTGACCGCCACGTCGGGAATGGCCAGATTCATATGAGCGCCGGGCTGGAAAATATTGACCAGCGCCAACCCGAGCAACAGCGAGACGGCCGACGCGCAGATGAACCAGACCATCGCGCGCAGGCCGATGCGCCCAACGGCCTTCGAGTCGCTCATACTGGCCAGACCTGAGACGAGCGTGGCGAACACGAGAGGCGCGATGATCATCTTGATCATGCGCAGAAAAATGTCGGTCACCATGCTGAAGTAAGAGGCGATTTCCTTCGCTTCCTGCGCGTTTTGCGCATACTTATTGCAGGCGTAGCCTACTAGGACGCCCAGCACCATGGCGATGCCGATATAACGCGTCAACTTCTTTGTGTTCATGATCAAAAATGAAAAACGAGGACCGAGTCGCGAGTGGGTCTGGCGGGGTACCCGCCGGCATAGAGGGCGGGGCGGCACCGGTCCATATCAAGGATGCCAAGGGTAAACCCGCGGAATAGTAACGCCTTGAAGCTGACAGTTTGTCGTCAGTTTGTCGTGCTTCCGTCCCTTTTTTTAGTGCTTAGCCCATGAATAGTCGGCATCAAACCTGCTCAGACTTAGCTGGCTCAACGGCCGCGTCTAGTGGGTAAATGCCGCTATGCCGAACGCTAATTGCATCGGATTTGGCCCAAAAAGAAGTCAAGCCCTTTTTCGCACCAATCCTGCTACGCCTAGTGTTGCAAGACCTTTCCTCAAATCCCCCGTAAAATCGCTGCCAATCGTCTAAGCATTCAACTAATTTTCAATTGCCTGTCCCTAAGGAGGATCATCCATGGCCCTAGTTTCCATGCGTCAGTTGCTCGACCACGCCGCCGAGCACGGTTACGGTATTCCCGCTTTCAACGTCAATAACCTGGAACAAGTCCAGGCCATCATGGAAGCAGCTGCGGAAACCGACAGCCCGGTGATCATGCAGGCGTCGGCTGGCGCGCGTAAATATGCGGGTGAAGGTTTCTTGAAGTACTTGATTCAAGCTGCCGTAGAAACCTATCCCCACATCCCGGTCGTCATGCACCAGGATCACGGTCAGTCGCCCGCTGTTTGCCAAGGCGCCATGAACCTGGGTTTCTCCAGTGTGATGATGGACGGCTCGCTCAAAGAAGACGGCAAGACCATTGCCGACTACGACTACAACGTGGAAGTGACCAGAAAAGTAGTGGACATGGCCCACAAGCTGGGTGTCACGGTTGAGGGCGAACTGGGCTGTCTCGGTTCCCTGGAAACCATGGAAGGCGATAAGGAAGATGGTCACGGTGCCGATGGCAAGCTGACCATGGACCAATTGCTGACCGATCCCGAACAAGCGGCCGACTTCGTGCGTCGTACCCAACTGGATGCCTTGGCTATCGCCATCGGGACCAGCCACGGCGCGTACAAGTTCACGCGCAAGCCCACGGGCGATATTCTCTCGATTTCACGCATCAAAGAAATCCACGCCCGCTTGCCCAACACCCATCTGGTAATGCATGGCAGCTCCAGCGTGCCGCAAGATCTGTTGGCTGAAATCCGAGAATTCGGCGGTGACATGAAAGAAACCTACGGCGTGCCCGTAGAAGAAATTCAGGAAGCCATCAAGTTCGGCGTGCGCAAGATCAATATCGACACCGATATCCGTCTGGCCATGACCGGTGCTGTGCGCCGTTTCTTCGCGGAAAACCCCACGAAGTTTGACCCGCGCGAATACTTGAAGCCGGCTCGTGCCGCTGCCAAGCTGATTTGCGTACAGCGTTATACGGAATTCGGTACGGCAGGCAATGCCAGCAAGATCAAGGCACTGCCGCTGTCAGAAATTGCGGCGCAATACGCGTCGGGCAAGCTGGCCCAAGTGGTGCAGTAAAGCCGTGACGGTGGTGTAGGTACAAACCTGCAACACTGAGTACAGAGTCTTTGCGAGTGTGCCGTAACCACGTTGCTGCGGTTAGTACATACGTCAAAGCAATAAGGGCCAGGACCTGCGTTATGCAGGGTCTGGCCCTTTTCGTTTAGTTTGGGCACTTGTGGAGGCTCGGCGGTTTTCCATATTGCATAGTTGATGGCGTAGCGCGCCTAGTGGCGGAACTTATGTGCGGAGCTTAAACCTCACCGTTTTCTCTTGGGGGGATGACGGTGTCGCTTGGAGTTTGGCAAAATTTTGCCCAAGTTCGGAAGCTGCTTGCAGCGATTGCTGCAATTTCTCGTTGGGCCGATCGAGCCGAGGAAGACTGCGTTGCGTACTTTTGCGCGTTCTGATTATTGACCCACGCGAGCGTGCGCGGGCTGGCGTCGACGGGCGAAGCGTCTTGTTGCGGGCTGAGGGTTGGCGTACGCGGCGGATCTGCACGCCCGATGAGTCCGCCGTTTCGTGAGTAGAACGGGTTAGTTACGTCGGCGCATTGCGGGCAAAGTGGGGCACCGACGTGTCCACGTGGTGCCACGAAGGGGCGGAGGCCCGCCACAAAGTCAGTTGGTTATGGAAGGCCTCTGGGTCATCCAGAGATCCTGCACGCACGACTTCGTAGTTTTCGCCTTGAGAACTACCGAATAGCGGTGTGCCGCAGTCAGAACAGAAACTACGCATTACGCTGTGGCCTGCATCACTTTGATAACGGTGCTCGCGGGGCTGGCCTCTAAGTACCGTTATTGATCCCGTGGCGAATATCAATGCGTGGGCCGCAGCACCGCCACTTGAATACTGGCAATCACGGCAATGGCAGGTGGCTGAAGTAAGGGGCTCGGCAGTGAGGGCGTAACGCACGGCTCCGCATTGGCAGCCTCCGGTCAAATGAATCGCTGTCTCGGGTTTCGACATATTTTTAGAATAAGAATCCGGCGTTTGATGTCTGTTTCGAACTGGCCTAGAGCCTACCGCGCCAGAGGGACGGCGTCGATAGGGGCTGATCCCCGGGCAGGCCAGCCATATTTGCAGTAATCTAGCGTTTTGCTGCGGGTAGCCGTTATGCGTGCGTGGCACGATGCCCCAGTTTTCGAATTCGTTCTATCTTCCCGCCCCGGTTATTGCCGCAGGCGGGAATCTTCATTTTTGCCATAGGCCATTCCCGTGACTTCTGCTTTGCATCAATCCAGCATCAAATCCCTGCCGCTGCTGGGCCGCGGTAAAGTGCGCGATATGTACGCGGTGGGCGACGACAAGTTGCTGATCGTGGCATCGGATCGCATTTCCGCTTTTGACGTGATTCTTGATGACCCGATTCCGGGCAAGGGTCAGGTGCTGACTGAACTTACCGAGTTCTGGCTGCAAAAGCTGGCACACATTCTGCCGAACCACTCGACGGGCATCGCGCCTGAGGACGTCGTTGCGCCTGATGAAGTTGATCAAGTCCGCGGCCGTGCTGTGGTGGTCAAGCGCCTCAAGCCGATTCTGGTGGAAGCGGTTGCACGTGGCTACCTGATTGGATCTGGCTGGAAAGACTACCAGGCGACAGGTGCCGTTTGCGGAATCACGTTGCCGGCCGGCCTGCAGCAAGCCAGCCAATTGCCCGAGCCCATTTTCACGCCTGCGGCTAAAGCTGAGTTCGGCATGCATGACGAGAACGTGGACTTCGCCCACGTCGTTAAAGAAGTCGGCCAGGAAATGGCAGAGCGCATTCGTGATGTGACGCTCAAGCTGTACGTGGAAGCCTCCAAGTTTGCCGCCACCAAAGGCATCATCATTGCCGATACCAAATTTGAATTTGGTCTGGACGATAACGGCACGCTGCATCTTATGGACGAAGTCCTGACGCCAGATTCCTCGCGCTTCTGGCCGGCAGACGGCTATAAGGTTGGCATCAGCCCACCGTCGTTTGATAAGCAATTCGTTCGCGATTGGCTTGAAACGCAGACCTGGGACAAAACGCCCCCTGCGCCGCGTTTGCCGCAGGAAGTGCTGGAAAAAACTGCTGCCAAGTATCGCGAAGCGCTGGATCGCCTCATCGCATGACGCATAAGGCGGCCGTTTCAAAAAGAAGCGGACGTCTGGGCTGGTCTTGCTGGGTGCTGTAGTTAAGGTCTTTCGGGCTGACTCTTGTTTGAGACAAGAGTCAGCCCGTTTTGTTTTCTTTGCCAAGGCGAATCGCGCAGTCATTATTAATGAAATATATCGGATTGTTTCGATATACTGTCCCCGTTTCGGTGGTGAAATCCGCCGTTCCAGTGCCCATCTTTGAATTGGGCGTAGCGGTATAACTCGAGTCGTCGGGCGGGGCCAAGAGCCCCACTTCCGGATTACAGGAGTTGCGCATGGTAATGATGTTGCTGTTCCTGACCGGACTGGTCGCGGTGTGGTTTGGCATGAGAGGAAAGCGCAGGCCTTGCATGGCTTTCTGGTTCATTGCATTGATGATTTTCGCTGCAGAGTGCCGCTATCTCGTGCATCCCTCACTTGCCGCTGCGCTTTAGCCGAGGGCGCGCATGATTTTCGCAAGCAATTCCGCACGAATCTCCCGTAGCTTGAATGCCATTGCGCTGTCAGGCGTGACGGGGGTTCTGTGCTTCGCATTTGCCTGGCAATTCTTTAATGGCGATGCGACTTGCCCGCTATGCGAGTTGCAGCGTGCGGCTTTTTTGCTCGCGGGTGTTGGGTTGTTGCTTAACCTGCGGCTCGGGCCCGCGCCCATGCACTATGCGATGACGATTGGCGCGGCATTGGCGGGCATGGCCGTAGCTGGCTGGCAGATTTTGAGGCACAGCGCAGGCAGCGTTCCAGCCATTGAGGCCACCTTGCTGGACTGGCCGTTGTATAGCTGGGCATTTCTGGCTTTTTCGATGTTGGTGGCGTATTGCGCCATCATGCTTGTGGCGGATCGCAAGTGGAGCGCTAACGCGTTGAAAAGACCGATGTCGGCGCCAGCCTTGCTGCTGATGGTGCTGTTCTTTCTGATCAGCCTGGCTCATGTCGGCGTTAGCGTGCTGCGCGTGGGTTGGGGCCCTTGTCCGCAGGCGGACGAGTATTGCGAAACGACCCTGTTATCGAGCGTCGCCCGGGCTTGATCGGCCGCAGCATTTGATGCCGGAAAAACCGCTCAAAGCGGCCGCTTTGCCCACCTCAGGCAGCTTCGTCGCCACGCCGGGTAAAATACCGGGTTCCGCGCTCCATTTCTGCTTGGGGTGGGCCACTTTGACTTTCTGACATCGGTTATGACAACCAAGACTTCCGCATCGGCCTCGGCCACCCCCGTGGTAGGCGTGATTATGGGATCTTCCAGCGATTGGGAGGTCATGAAGCACGCCGTGACCATGCTTGAGGACTTCGGCGTCCCCTACGAGACGCGCGTGATTTCGGCGCATCGCATGCCACAAGACATGGCTGAGTATGGCGCTGCGGCTTTTGCGCGCGGATTGCGCGGCATTGTGGCGGGTGCCGGTGGTGCCGCTCATCTGCCTGGCATGATGGCCGCGTTGACCGAAGTGCCGGTTTTCGGCGTACCGGTGCCGTCAAAATACTTGCGGGGTGAGGATTCCTTACTGTCGATTGTGCAAATGCCCAAGGGCGTACCTGTCGCCACCTTCGCGATTGGGGAAGCCGGTGCCGCGAATGCCGCCTTGCACGTCATTGCCACGTTGGCAGGTACGGACGCTGCCTTGCACCAAAAGCTGGTGGCATTTCGTGCGCGACAGACTCAGGCAGCGCGCGATATGAAGGTGCCGCCTGAGGCATGAGGTGGCGGGCGTGTTGATGATGCGCCAGAGCCTTGACTGAAGTGGTGTTGGCGCGCAAGCGCAGGCTCCCTGAAGCAATACAAGATCGGGCGTCGCGTGGCGGCGCCACTTTTCAATCCCTGGTGACCCGAACTCGCGGGTGGTCTGAATGACACAATCTACTTCTGCTTTCTCTATTCCCCCTGGTGGCTGGCTGGGCCTGTTGGGCGGCGGTCAACTCGGGCGCATGTTTTGTCATGCGGCACAAAGCCTGGGCTATAAGGTTGCTGTGCTGGATCCGGCAGAGCAATGCCCGGCGGGCATGGTTGCCGATATGCATATCCGGGCTGCCTATGACGACGCCGCAGGCTTGACGCGCTTGGCAGAAATCTGCACCGCGGTTACCACCGAGTTTGAGAATGTGCCGGCTGACAGCCTGCGTTTGTTGGCAGATCGTTGCCGGGTAAGCCCGGCGGCAGATGCCGTGGCGATTGTCCAGGACCGCAACGCCGAGAAGGCCTTTATCGCGTCGCGCGGCATCGCGGTCGCACCCAACGCGGCCATTCGCAATGTGGCTGATTTGCAGGCGGCCGATGCTTCATTATTCCCCGGCATTCTGAAAGCAGCCCGCTTGGGCTACGACGGCAAAGGCCAGGCCCGCGTCGCCACCCGTGATGAGGCGTTGGCGGCATTCGCCGATTTTGGTGGCGTGGATTGCGTGTTGGAAGCGCTGATGCCGCTGGCCTACGAAATTTCAGTCGTCATTGCGCGCGGATTCGACGGCGCCAACGTGGTGTTCCCCGTGGCGCGTAATGTCCACGTAGATGGCATTCTTGCGGTGTCGACGGCCGTGCATGTCACGGACGAGGCATATGCCGCGCGCCAGGAACAGGCCACCAAGGCGGCACAGGCCATCGCGCAGGGCTTGGGTTATCACGGTGTGCTTTGTGTTGAGTTTTTCGTGCTCCAGGACGGCAGTCTTATTGTTAATGAAATTGCGCCGCGCCCGCATAACAGTGGTCACTACACCATTGATGCATGCGTGACGAGTCAGTTCGAACAACAGGCGCGCGTGATGGCCGGATTGCCTTTGGGCAGCACGGCTCTGTTGGCTCCTGCTGTCATGCTGAACATCTTGGGCGATGTCTGGTACGCCACGCCGGATGCCACCACGCAGCGCGAACCGGATTGGGCCGCCGTGCTGTCCGTACCCACCGCCAAGCTGCATCTGTATGGCAAGAGTGAAGCGCGCCGTGCGCGCAAAATGGGCCACATCACCATTGTTGGCACGACACCGGAACAGGCGCGTGCCGACGCCACTCGCGTGGCAGCGGTATTGGGCGTGACCGCTCCTGAATAACGATCTACGTTTACCTATGACTGCCTCTGCCCCCGTTTGCGTGTCGTCGTCTTCTGAAGACATCGAGCACGCCGCTCAATTATTGTTGGCTGGCGAGCTGGCGGCATTTCCTACGGAGACCGTTTACGGTCTGGGGGCCGATGCGGAGAATGCAGATGCCGTGGCCAAGATTTACGCCGCCAAGGGCAGGCCGTCGAATCATCCCGTCATTGTTCATATTGCGCCAGACGCTGATTTGTCTTATTGGGTGGCCGATATTCCGGCCCAGGCCCGTTTGCTCATTGACGCATTCTGGCCTGGTCCGCTTACCTTGATTCTGAAACGTGCCGCGCATATTGCCGACACGGTAAGTGGTGGCCAAAGCAGCGTGGGTATTCGTTGTCCTTCCCATCCCGTGGCGCAAGACTTGCTGCGTCGTTTTGCAGCGGGCAAACCCAACGGGCAGGGCGGAGTGGCGGCGCCATCTGCCAATAAGTTTGGCCAAGTGTCTCCCACCAGTGCGGAACATGTGCGTGCCGAATTTCCGGACGAAGTCGCACAAGGTATGCCGGTACTGGAAGGGGGCTCGTCCGAAGTAGGTATTGAGTCAACGATTGTTGATTTGTCGCGCTTAGACAAAGGCGTAGGCCCGGTCTTGTTGCGTCCCGGGCATATCAGTGCGGCGCAGTTAGAGGCCGTGTTGGGCGTACCGGTTTTACCGCCAGATATGCAAGCCCCACGGGCGTCCGGCACGCTCAAGGCACACTACGCGCCCCGCACGCCGCTCGAATTGGCGTCAGAAGCGCGCCTGCAGCAAGTGTTGTCAGGTGAATCCTTGCCTGACGGTCTGACCGTGGTCGTGGCCTACGGCCCACGTCCGGCTGGCGCTAGTGACAAGGTGCAGTGGCAGAGTGTGCCGGCTGATCCTGCCCGCTACGCCCAATCGTTATATGCCTTGTTGCGTGAGCTGGATCAGCAGGGGTTTGCGCGCATCGTGGTGCAGGCTCCCCCGCATTCGCATGAATGGCACGCCGTGAACGATCGTATCGGTCGCGCTGCCGCGGCATTTACGCTAGATACAACGGGCTTGCCAGAGCAGGCTGGAAACTAATCTTTCAACTCTCAAAGCACCAGGAATTTTCCGATTTTGTCGGCGGCTTCCTGCATGGGTTGTAGAAAACGCTCGGTCAGAATCGGTAATTCAACCCGGGATGCTTTTACGCTGACATTCAAGCCGCTGCACACTTTTCCGCTTGCCGTGTAAACCGGTACGGCGATAGCACGCACGTTCAATTCGAACTCTTGATCTACCACCGCATAACCTTGCTCGCGCACATGGCCGATCAGGCTGCGCAGCCGTGCCTCGGATGTTTCGGTGAACTCGGTAAAAGGCTGCAGTGATATGGCGTCGAAATACTGATCAAGCGCTGACGCGGACAGCTGTGCCAGCATGACCCTGCCAATGGTTGTGCAATACGCTGGCAGGCGACTGCCCAGGCCCAAGGTAGCGGAGAGCAAACGATGGACTTCCGAGCGTGCCAGGTACATCACTTCATTGCTTTCCATGATGGCCAATGCACACGTTTCGTGAACGATGGTGCTCAAGTCTTCCAGCACAGGCTGCGCCAGAGAAACAAACGGCGTGGACGCAAAATACGCATGGCCCAGACTCAGTATGCGTGGGGTCAGCGTATAGAGCCTGCCCTGTTGCTCGGCATAACCCAGGACAATCAAGGTGTGCAGACAGCGTTGCGTGACGGCGCGAGGCAGCCCTGCGCGTCGACTGAGATCGGCCGCTGTTTGTGGGTTGCGTCGTTCGCCGAACGCGCGGATAACGTGCAGGCCACGTGCAAGAGTCAGCATGAAGTCCGGATCGCCGCGCAGGCGATCCGGATGATCAGCAGCGGCCTGAGCGTCCGTGAGAGGTGCCGATGCAGGCATCAGGCAGCGCGTAGCGGCGCGTCGGTGCGTGCTTGTAATTGCTCTAGGGTCATGCCGTCGATCATATCCCGGACCACTAAGCCTTGTGGCGTGACATCAATGACGGCCAGATCGGTATAGATGCGATCTACCACCCCTGCACCCGTCAACGGCAAGGTGCAGCGTTGCACAATTTTTGCCGATCCGTCTTTGCTGTTGTGTTCCATCATGATGAACACTTTGCGCGCACCAACCGCCAGGTCCATGGCACCACCTACAGCAGGTGGCTCGCCTTCCTTACCCAGGGACCAGTTGGCCAGATCGCCTTCGGCAGACACTTGCATGCCGCCCATGACGCAGAAGTCCAGATGGCCGCCACGCATCATCGCGAACGAATCAGCATGATGAAAATAGGCACCCCCATCAAGTAGCGTGACGGGTTGTTTGCCCGCGTTGATCAAGTCCAGATCAATGGCGTCTTCGGAAGGAGGCGGGCCCATGCCCAACACGCCGTTCTCGCTATGCAGCACGATTTCGCGACCGGGCGGCAAATGAGCGGCCACGAGCACTGGCATGCCGATACCCAGATTCACGTAGCTGCCATCAGGAATATCCAGGGCCAGGCGCTTGGCCATCGCTTCACGTGTAAGAGCTTTGATCATCTGGGTTCCTTCAACTGGAAAAGCTGGGGTGTTCTACGACAGCGACACGCTTGACGAAGATGCCAGGGGTGACCACCGACTCTGGGGGCAATTCGCCCAATTCCACGCGCGCGCGCACTTGCACCACGGTAGTTTTCGCTGCCATACACATGATGGGGCCGAAGTTGCGCGCCGTCTTGTTGTAGGTCAGGTTGCCCCAGCGGTCAGCAAGCTCTGCCTTGACCAGCGCAAAATCGCCGTGCAAAGGTTTTTCGAAGACATAATGGCGACCGTCGATTTCGCGGGTTTCTTTGCCTGCCGCCAAATCCGTGCCATAAGCTGTTGGCGTGTAAAAACCACCCAAACCCGCGCCTGCCGCGCGCAACCGCTCGGCAATCGTGCCTTGAGGCACGCATTCCAGTTCAATGCGACCCTGCCGGTAGAGTTCGTCAAAGACCCAGGAGTGCGAGGCTTTGGGAAAGGAACAGATAACGCGACGCACACGACCAGCCTTGATCAGCGCGGCCAGGCCTGTTTCGTGGTTGCCTGCGTTGTTGCTCACGACCGTGAGGTCGCGCGCGCCTTGCTCTATCAGAGCTTGAATCAGTTCAGTGGGCATGCCTGCTCCACCGAAGCCGCCAATGAGAACGGTGGCGCCATCATGAACGTCCGCGACGGCCGCAGCGGGCGATTCTACAAACTTGTCGATCATGTTCACTCCGTACTGGCCCGCTACGCCACATGAGCGCAGCAGGCGGTGTTTCAGTTTGCTGTGATGCCTGCTTGCCTGATGATCTCGGCATAGCGAGCGGAGTCGCTCTTGATCAGTTGGGCAAACTGCTCAGGTGTACTGCCAGCAGAGATGAATCCGACGTCCTGGAATTTCTTCTGAACTTCGGGCTCCTGCACAATCTCGCTAATTTCTTTGGCCATACGGGCAATGATGGGTTCAGGCGTTCCAGCAGGGGCCATCAAGCCAGCCCAGGATCCCGTCACAAAACCGGGAAAACCTGCTTCTTCCATTGTGGGAATATTCGGCTCCGTGGGCCAGCGCTTCTTGCCCGTGAACGCCAGAGCCTTCAGGCGATCTTGTTTCACGTATTGCATCGGCACGAGAATGGGATCGAACACCATGGACACTTGACCACCGAGTAAATCCGACAGAATTGGCGCGCTGCCCTTGTAGGGCACATGCGTCATCGTCATTTTTCCCTGCAGGGCGAAATCTGCGCCTGTCAGATGCGCGCTGGATCCTGTGCCACTGGACGCATAGGTCAACTTGTCCGGATTGGCGCGACCATAGGCGACCAGCTCGCTTACCGTATTGGCGGGCACATCTTTGCTGACGAACAGGAACAGGGGCAAGTCGGCCATTTGCACCACTGGCACCAGCGCGTCTTGCGAATAATTGAGCTTGTAGAGATGCGGATTGATCGTGAACGCAGGTAGCACGCTCAGAAAGGTGTAGCCGTCTGGATCAGCCTTGGCGGCCTGGGATGTGCCCACCCCGCTGTTTGCGCCAGGGCGGTTCTCTACGATGATGTTTTGTTTCAGGCGTCCTGCCAGACGCTCCATCACGATACGGGTCACGATATCGGTGGATCCGCCTGGGGTATACGGGACGATGACTTTAATGGGCCGACTGGGCCAGTTGTCTGCGGCGACGGCCGCGCCGCTAAAGAGGGCGCCACTTGCCAGGCAGACGGAAAGTGCAGAGAGTAAAAAACTGCGGCGGTGTCCAGAAGTCTTTGTAACTGCCATGGAATTGTCTCCTCCATGAGTGGTCATCGGATAAATCGCGCCGTGAATTTTTTTTTGTCGCGCGACCTGTGTCTGGTCTAGCAAGCAAATGCTGGCAATCGAACAAATACACGCAAAAAGTATGGCATGGCACCTGCCTCCCTCAGGTAAAAGCACCTTATTAAAGAGTTCGATGATCGAACTTGATGCGAAATGTGCCATCGGTGAAGGGTCGTTTGTCTTTCCCCCCGAGCAGGGGTTTTTCCCTAGCGTTCCTGCGTTGTTCACGTTGTGGACATGGCGTAATCTGGCGGCCAGCCCACTCATCCGGGGGCGCGATTTATACCAAGCCTGCCTATCCGGTTCGGGCGCTGGCTTAATCCAGGAGACACAAGATGAAACGACGTTTCGTATTGGCGACAGGCGCGGTCGCATTGGCCTGTGCTTCCCAGGCAGCCTTGGCAGGCCCCACGCTGGATGCGGTCCAGAAAAAGGGGTATGTCCAATGCGGGCTAACCGATGGCGTGGCTGGATTTAGCGCAACGAATAGCAAGGGCGAGTGGGAAGGGATGGACGTAGACATTTGCAAAGCCGTGGCGGCAGCTGTGTTTGGAGATCCGACGAAATACAAAGGCACGGCGCTCTCAACCCAGCAACGCTTCACGGCATTGCAGTCGGGAGAGGTTGATGTGCTGCTGCGTACGGTCACGCTGACCCAGACGCGGGATACGTCGCTGGGCCTGGCGGCAGTTGCCGCCAGTTTCTACGATGGGCAAGGCATTCTGGTGCGCAAGTCGCTTGGCGTGAAAAGCGCGAAGGAACTCAATGGGGCAACCGTGTGCGTGCAACCGGGCACCACAACCGAATTGAATCTGGCGGATTGGTTTCGCGCCAACAACATCAAATTCACCCCGGTCGTCATTGATAAGGTGACTGAGGTCGTCCGTGCATTTGAATCGGGTCGCTGCGATGCATTCACCGACGACGCTTCCCAATTGGCTGCCGTTCGTACGACACAAGTCGCAAACCCGGCAGACTATGAAATTCTGCCCGAACGCTTTTCAAAAGAGCCTTTGGGCCCAATGGTGCGCCAGGGTGATGAGAACTGGCTAGGTATTGTGCGTTGGACCTTATTCGCGCTGATGGAGGCCGAGGAGTACGGCATCTCGCAGAAGAACGTAGACGAGATGCTTAATAGCAAGAACCCCAATGTGCTACGTATTCTTGGCGTGACTCCGGGTGCGGGCAAGAATATGGGTCTGAATGAAAAATGGGCCTACAACGCCATCAAGGCGGTCGGCAATTACAGTGAGGTGTTTGACCGCAACGTGGGCAAGGACAGCAAGCTTGGCCTGCAGCGTGGCGTGAATGCGTTGTGGAACAACGGCGGGGCCATGTACCCATGGCCGATTCGCTAGGCTTGGTCAATTAAGGTTGGCCAGTCAACCATGCAGCCCGCATGACGGTGTCATGGACTGCCAGAAAAAACCGCCGCGCTTCCTTTGCTGGAGATGCGGCGGTTTTGCATAAGGGCGCTACCCCTATAAAGAACGAATGACAAGGCAATGCGCGACATCTGGCTGACAAGCTTGCAAATTCCGGCTGACGGAATAGGGGAATGGTTCTATGCGCGTATCCTGAAATGGCTCTATCCTGCCACCCAAACGCTCCCTATCATGCAAGTTGGATGGGTGTGTTCTCGCCCTTGTGCTTTGCTAGCTGACTCTTGTACGGAAACTCCATGAACGGCGCCGATAGCCTTTGCGATACCTTGCTTGCCAATGACGTAGATGTTTGCTTTGCCAATCCCGGCACATCGGAAATGCACTTCGTGGCCGCGCTAGATCGCAAGCCCAAGATGCGATGTGTGCTGGGTCTTTTTGAAGGCGTTGTGACGGGGGCGGCGGATGGATACGCCCGGATGGCTGACAAGCCTGCAGCCACCTTGCTGCACTTGGGCCCTGGACTGGGCAATGGTCTGGCCAACCTGCATAACGCCAAGCGTGCTCGTACGCCGATGGTGAACATTGTTGGTGACCACGCAACCTACCATGTCCAGTACGACGCGCCGCTCACGAGCGACGTTGAGGGTGTGGCGCGTCCCATGTCACATTGGGTCAAGCGTACGCTGGATGCGGCATCGGTTGCCGTAGATGCCAGTGAGGCCGTGCGCGTCGCACGTCAGTCGCCAGGTAATATCGCCACGCTGATCTTGCCTGCTGATGCCGCCTGGACCGAGTTGCCGGCCGACACGCTCGCGCTGGCACCTATTAAGGATGACGCGTTGGCGCTGGCATCGGAAGAGGCCATCAAGGCCGCTGCGAAAGCCATCCGTAGCGGCGAGGTCGTTACCTTGATGCTGGGTGGTATGGCCTTGCGCGAACGCGGGCTGGCGGCTGCGGGTCGTATTGCGCGGGCAACGGGCGTGCGCCTGATGTCCGAGACGTCCAACCGCCGCATTCAACGCGGTGGAGATCGCACTGCGGTGGATCGTCTGCCATACGTGATTGATTTGGCTATTGCCCGCCTGAAAGACGTCAAGCATCTGGTATTGATTGGCGCGCGTGCTCCGGTGGGATTCTTTGCCTATCCCGGCAAGCCCAGCTTGTTGGCGCCACCCGATTGCAATGTCATTACCATGGCCACGCCTGAACTGGATCTGGCGCAGGCCTTGGAGTGGCTGGCTGATGAGTTGGGCATTGCGCCGGACGCGCCGCGTCTAGCGCCTGCCAAGGCGGCTTATGAGGTTCCACAATCAGGTGCACTCACCGGCGCGGCCGTGTGCACGCTGGTTGCCCATCATTTGCCGGAACAGGCGATTGTGTGTGATGAGTCCATTACACAAGGTCGTGAATTCTCACTCTACAGCGCCAGCAGCGCGCCGCACGACTGGCTGATGCTCACAGGTGGTGCCATTGGTATCGGCCTGCCGATGTCCACAGGGGCTGCCGTGGCGTGCCCGGATCGCAAAGTCATTACGCTTCAAGCGGACGGCAGCGGCATGTACACCTTGCAAGCCTTATGGACACAAGCGCGCGAGAATCTGAATTGCTTGACGATCATTCTGGCCAATCGCTCTTATGCAACATTGCATGGCGAAATGAAAAACGTGGGCGTGAAAGATTTGGGTCGCAATGCGCGTCGCATGCTGGATCTGCAAGAACCCTTCCTGGACTGGGTGCACCTGGCCCAGGGCATGGGTGTAGAAGCGGTGCGCGTAGATACGGTAGAAGCCTTTAACAAGGCGCTGCAAGCCGGTCTGAAGCGCAGCGGTCCGTATTTGATCGAAGCCGTTATTTGAGTTTTTTCAAGTAGTCGACACAGGGTGGCAATTGCCACCCTGTGTCGCGCTTGCCGGCAACGCAAGCGGCATCGACGAGAGGGTTTGTAGCGAGGCTGGAGCGCGAATGAACGTGGCCAACTACATAAATTTCGGCCTTGTATCACGCGTGATCTTCAGCCGGAATACCTTTGAATTGAGCGCCTGGTATTCACTAAACGCCCAGCAGTCCTTCCAGCACCTCCGGCATGGCGAGCAGTGCCGAAGATGGTGACGCCAGGACAATTTTTCCTTTCTCCATTACCACGGCCAGATCCGTATGGGCCAGCACTCGGTGCCAATCCCGATCCACAATCAACGTCGCAATGCCCGTGCTGCGGATATCGGCAATGACGCGCCAGATCTCTGCCACCACTAATGGCGCCAAGCCTTCGGTGGCTTCGTCAAGAATGAGCAGACGCGGGTTGGTCATGAGCGCTCGGCCGATTGCCAGCATTTGTTGCTCGCCACCAGATAACTGTTGCCCTCCGAAATCGAGGCGCTCTGTTAATCGGGGGAATGTGTGCATCACGCGGTCGAAGGTCCAATCTTTCGGACCATCGAATCCTGCTCTCTCGCTCATAAGCAAGTTTTCACGCACCGAAAGATTCGGGAATATGCCGCGTCCCTCGGGTACGTAGCCGATGCCGCGACGCGCCATCTTCTCGGGCATCCAGCCAGTGACGTCAAGCCCGTCGAACAGCACATGCCCGGAGGCGGGTCGAACAAACCCCATGAGTGTGCGAATCATGGTGGTTTTGCCCATGCCATTGCGGCCCAGGAGGCCCAGCGAGGTGGCTGCAGGGACGGTGGCGTCTACGCCACGCAAGATGTGACTATCGCCGTAGTACGTGTTGATGCCTTCGAGTTTGAGCATTTCAATGCCCCTCACCCAGGTAGGCGGTGCGAACTTCTGGGTTGTTGCGAATCTCGATGGGGTCTCCCGTGGCGATTACCGTGCCATTGACCATAACGGTAATGCGGTCGGCGATTCGAAATACGGCATCCATGTCGTGTTCTACCAAGAGGATGGCGTGAGTCGCTTTTAAGCCCGTTAATAGGGCAAGCATGCGTTCAGTTTCTTCCGCTCCCATGCCTGCGAGTGGCTCGTCCAGCAGCAATACGCGAGGCTTTGTCGCCAGACACATGGCGATTTCGAGTTGACGTTTGGCACCGTGACTGAGCGTGCCTGCGATTCGCCGGGCATCTTCAGAGAGCCCGGCCGCCGCCAGGGCTTCATTGGCTGCGAGGGTGCTTGTCGCGCATTGCGCGGCGGCCTGCCAGATGGCCCATGGTCTGGCCGTCGCTGCCTGGGCGCACAGTCGGCAGTTCTCAAGGACCGTGAACTCCGGAAAAATGGTGGTGCGCTGGTAGCTGCGTCCAATGCCATCGCGAGCGCGACGAAATTGTGCGCGTCGCGTGATGTCTTCACCCTCTAAGGTGATCTGGCCCGATGACGCCTCAAGCTCGCCGGACAGCATATTGATTAAGGTCGATTTACCGGCACCGTTGGTGCCTATAACGGCATGAATCTCACCTTTGTACAGCTCAAAATTTACGGCATTGACGGCGATCAGACCACCGAAGCGGCGCGTTAGACCGTTGACGCAGAGAAAGCCGCTCATGTTGCCGCCTTGGGTGAGAGTCTCGCGGCAATGCCAATAATGCCCTTGGGTAAGAACGCAACAAAGGCGATGATGGCAATGCCCAGCGTCAGTTGCCAGTGGTCTGCCAGGGGGCCAACGAAAGCCTGGGTCGAGAGCAATTCCTTGAGCAGGGTGAAGGTCACCGCACCAATGACGGCGCCACGCAAATGACCAAGACCCCCAAGAATGATCATGAGCAACACTTCACCTGAGTTGTGCCACGCGAGCAATTCCGGATTGACCACTCCGTCTCGCGCTGCCAGAAGAAAACCAGCAAGACCGGCCAGGGCTCCTGCAATGACAAACGCTGCAAGCTTATAGCCATAGGTGGAGAAGCCTGCGGCTCGCATGCGTTGTTCATTGACGCGAATGCCTGCAAGAGCAGCGCCAAAACGCGAGCGCCGAATTAACGCGAGCAACCCATACGTGCCTACCAGTGATGCCAGTACAAAGTAGAACTGAACGTAGCGACTCTCCATGTCCAGATCCCCTAAGGTGGGGCGAATGTACATGTAGATCCCGTCGCTGCCGCCGCCGACGTCCGTATCATGAAACACGAAGTACGCCATCTGCGCGAAAGCCAGTGTGACCATGATGAAATACACGCCACGGGTTCGCAAACTTAGCGCCCCGACGAACAAGGCATACAGCGCGGCAAGTCCCATTGCCATCGGCAACAACACGATGATTGAGCCCCCTTCGGCACCAGAGCCAAGTACGGTGGCGTAGGCGCCAATGCCGTAGAAGGCCGCATGACCCAAGCTCACCAGTCCGGTCATGCCGACCAGGAGTTCAAGGCTCAAGGCAAAGATCGACAAGATCATCACCTTGACAATGAAGTCCGACAAATACGGGCTGAATGTTGGCCCGAGCAAGGCGAGCGTGAGGGCACAAAGCAGTGGCAAAAAGTAGTCTATGCGGCGCATTAATTTCTTCTTCCCATCAAGCCTTCCGGCCGCCAGATCAGTACTATCGCCATGAGCACATACACGCCCATGCCGCTCAGCTCGGCAAACAGCACTTTGCCAAAGGTATCTACGAATCCGACTAAAAGCGAGGCGATCAACGCGCCGGGAATCGAGCCAATACCGCCGATCACCACGACGACGAAACAAATAATGAGTACGCTGCCACCCATGCCCGGATAAACGGAAGACATGGGGGCCGCAATCATTCCCGCCAGCGCAGCCAGGGCCACGCCAGCCGCGAAGACAATCCGGTAGAGCTTGCGAATGTCGATGCCCAGTCCGCGAACCATGTCGCGGTTGCTGGCTCCGGCGCGAATCATCATGCCCAGTCGAGTCCGGTTGATAAGCAGATAGAGCGCAATGGCAAGCACAATGCAGGCTGCGGATGCAAAGAGCCGGTACCACGGGTAGCTCATGAGGTCGCCAAGTGCAAAGGTGCCCTCCAACCAACTGGGCACCTTCACACCATGAACGTCATTCCCAACCAGGAGTGAACGCACTTCCTCGAACACAAGAATCAAGCCGTAGGTCATCAACACTTGCTGAAGGTGGTCGCGCTGATAGAGGTAGCTGAAGAAGGCCCACTCCAATACGTAGCCAAAGGCAGCCGCCAGCACCACCCCTACCACCAACATCGTAATGAACTGGTCACCGAAAAGAGGGGCCAGCGCAAACGCCATATATGCGCCCAACATGTAAAAACTGCCGTGCGCCAGATTGATGACTCCCATGATTCCGAAGATCAGCGTCAACCCCGACGCGACCAGAAACAGCAGTAAGCCGTACTGGACCGCGTTGAGGCATTGAACGAGAAAGGTGTTGATGTCCACGCGATTACATCTTGCAGCCGCGCGCCGGGTCAGCCAGTGCCTTGATGGCCACGCTCACCAGCTTGTTTTCAGTGCCCTCCACTTTGCGCAAATAGATGTCTTGTACGGGGTTGTGCGCCTTGCTGATTGAGAACGTGCCGCGTGGGCTATCAATCTTGGCGTTCTCTATGGCAGCAGCGAATTCAGCTTTCTTGCTGATGTCGCCGTTGACGGCGGTCAGCCCGATGCCGAGCATCTGTGCGGCGTCATAGCCCTGCACGGCATTAACGTGTGGCTGCAGCTTGAAGGTCTTGGCGTAGTTCGTACGGAACGCTATGTCACGTGGGGTATTCAGTCCGTCGGCATAGTGCAGCGTGGTGAGCATGCCCTGTGCCGCGGTGCCTTGCGCCTCAAGCGTGCCATCGCTCAGAAAGCCCGGGCCATAGAGGGGGATGGTTTTATTCAGGCCTGCTGCGGCATAGTCTTTGACGAACTTGACGGCCCCACCGCCAGCAAAGAAGGCATAGACGGCATCGGGTTTGGCTGCTGCAATTTCGGTCAGCAATGCCTGAAATTCGACGTTCGGAAACGGCACGGTCAATTGTTTGACGACTTTGCCGCCAGCTTTCTCGAAGCCTTCCTTGAAGCCATTGACCGATTCCTCGCCAGCGGCGTACTTCCAGGTAATGGTGATGACCTTTTTCTTCTGCTCTTGCTTCGCGGCGACTTCACCCATCGCGTAGGCGGGTTGCCAGTTGGAGAAGGAGCTGCGGAAGATGTTTTGGGCGCACATCGGGCCAGTGACGGCATCTGCACCTGCGTTGGGTACGATGAGAACGGTGCCGCTTTCCTTGGCTGCTTTGGCCATGGCCATGGCCACGCCCGAGTGCACGGTGCCGATGATGACATCGACATTGTCGCGTTTGATGAGTTTGTTGACGTTGTCGGTGGCTTTGGAGGGGTCTGATTCGTCATCGACCTTCACATACTCGATTTCCCGTCCACCCAGCTTGCCGCCTTGTTCTTCAACCAACTGCTTGAATCCGTTTTCAATGGCCACGCCCAGTGCGGTGTAGGTACCGCTGTAGGGCAACATCAGCCCGACCTTCAGTTTGGCCTGCTGTGCATGGCTGACGCTCGCTACACAACTAAGGGCCAGAGTGGCAATGGTCAGGCGTGTCATTTTTTTAAAATTGTGGCGCATTTATGTCTCCTGGTTTTTTATGAACGAAACGGTTTGCGTAATCACGGTTTCGGACTGGTCGCGATGCGGTGAATGGCCACAGTTCGGCAATTCAAGCAGCTTCGTTTGCGGCACATATTGCGCAATGCCACGAATTTGTTGGAGCGTGCCGTATTCATCGTCTACACCCTGAATCGCGAGCACAGGGCAACGGATGGTGCTGAGTTCGCCCTCTATATTCCAGTGGCGAAATGCAGGCGTCAGCCAGATGCGATTCCATCCCCAAAAAGCAGAGTCCGGGCTGTCGTGGTAACGACCCAGTTTGTTCAGAAGATCAGTTGTCGTGTAGGCCTTGCGCGCCACTTCAATGTTCGTCACGGTCACGTCTTCGACAAAAATGTGCGGCGCCATGACGACTAAGCCAGCGACCGCATCTGGAAACTTGGCTGCGTGAAGCAATGCAATGGAACCACCATCGCTATGCCCGAAGAGCCACGGCACTTCTGTCAGTTCGATCGCCTTGAAGAATTCGGGTAGCACCTCGTGCGCTTGCTGATGCATGAAGTCGACATCCCAGAGTTCATCATCAGGTCGTGGTGTCGAGCGACCGTATGCAGGCCTTGAAAACACAAGGCCGCGAAAACCTCCTGCATCGCAAAGCCGCTCGGGGAAGTCTTTCCACATGGCGACAGACCCGAGTCCTTCGTGTAAGAAAACCACCAGGGGGGCATGTGTGCGTTCGGGTGCAATCAACTGATACTCGATCTGCACATCGCGGTCTCGCCAACGGATGGCGGCAAAGAGAGGTTCCGATTTCACGCGTGTTGCTCCTTTGCACGTTCACGCAGTTTGAAGCGCTGAATTTTGCCAGTGGCCGTTTTCGGAAGTTCATCGACGAACTCGATGATGCGTGGATATTTGTAGGCAGCCAGGCGTGCTTTCACAAACTCTTTGAGTTCATCGCAGGATACCGATTGATCTGTTTTAGTGACGACGTAGGCCTTGGTTTTGGTAAGCCCATCGGCATCCAGTATGCCGATGACCGCCGCTTCCAACACACAGGGGTGCAACATCAACGTTGACTCAACTTCGAACGGCGATACATAAATGCCGCTGACCTTCAGCATGTCGTCGCTACGCCCCGCGTAGGTGTAGTAGCCATCGGCATCTCGCGAATACTTGTCGCCGCTTTTTGTCCATCCGTTGCAAAAACTCTCAGCGCTTTTTTCTGGATTTCCCCAATACATCACGGCGGTACTCGGGCCCTTGATATAGAGGTCTCCCACTTGGCCATCCGCGACCGCAAGTCCGTCTTCACCTCGTAAGGCAATCTCGTAGCCTTCTACCGGTTTGCCGGTGGTGCCATATCGGATGTCACCAGGACGGTTGGAGATGAATATATGCAGCATCTCGGTAGAGCCAATGCCGTCGATGATTTCGCAGCCGAAATGTGCTTTGAAACGTTGGGCAATTTCTCCAGGCAGGGCCTCTCCTGCCGACGAGCACATCCGTAGCGCAATCTGCTCTCTTGCAGGTAACCCGGGCGACGCGAGCATTCCCGCAAATCCCGTGGGGGCACCGAAAAACACCGTGGGCTTGTAATTCGACGCGGTTAAGCGTTTGAACGTGGCATCGGGCGTTGGCCGCTCTGCCATCAGCACCACGGTGGCACCTACCGAGAGCGGGAAGGTCAAGCCATTGCCCAGGCCATAAGCGAAGTAGAGTTTGGCGGCCGAGAAGCACACGTCATCTTCGGTTAAACCGAGCACTGGCTTGCCAAACAGCTCTGCCGTCCACCACGGATTGCCATGCGTATGCACGGTGCCTTTTGGACGGCCGGTCGAACCCGAGGAGTAAAGCCAGAAGGCATGGTCCTGCGGGGCCGTGTCCGCCGGACAGGAAAGAGGAGCCGCGCAAGCGATGGCAGCGTTCAAGTCGATCGCGTGCGCGGGCAACGCGCCGGTAGGTCGGCTGACGAATAATGTGGATATCTGGTTCGGGCCTTGACCCATGGCCTGCTGAAGTACATCGATCAAGGTGCCCGACACCAACGCTGCAGTCGCTCCGCTGTTGTCCAGCATGTAGGCATATTCATCTACGGTGAGCAAGGTATTGACTGCTACGGGAATGATGCCTGCATACAAACAGCCCAGGAAGCACACTGGCCAGTCATTGCTGTCCAACTGCAATAAGAGCGCTCGTTCCTGGGGCCGTATTCCAGTATTGAGTAGCGCTGATGCCAGGCGGCGCGCACGATCTTCCAATTGTCCATAGCGCAGGCTGCCCTGATCATCTATGTACGCAATTTTCTCCGCACGATTGCGGTTGAGTTCGAACAGATGCTCCGCGAAGTTGAAAGTGATGGGCAAATTCATCGTTGTCTCCTGCCACTCTTGTAAGCCATGCTTCGTTGCTTGCTCGGTGCTCGGGCACTGAATAAGCAGGCATTTTGGCGATTAACGGGAGGCCAGGCCGAGTTGGGCCAAAACCTCAGGGCTGGCTTGCACGACACTGCGGCGGTGGTAGAAGTCCAGTGCGCGCAGTCCCCCTAATTCGGCCCCGCCCCCCGCGCGGCCGGGTCCGCCGTGCAGCGACATCGGCATGACGTTGCCATGGCCGGTGTGGGTTTTTCCCACCGCAGGCGTGACGACGTGCACACGGCCATGACTCGCGGCAAGTGTCGAAGCGATATGTCCGAGCGCAGCATCGTCGGCGCCGTAGAGGGAGGTCACTAAAGAGCCTTGTCCTCGGTGAGCCAGCGCAACAGCATGGTCCACGTCGCGATACGGCATCAGTGTTGCGACAGGCCCGAACACCTCCATGTCATGGACAATATTCGTCGTGTCGGGTTGGCGTGTGCCCAGCAAAACTGGACTTACGCAACAGGCCACAGCCGGGTCGGCATCAATCAGCGCTTTTTGAGCGCCATCGTATAAAACGGTAGTGTGTTTTTTGAGGCTGTCGAGGCCGTCATTGACGGCGTTGAATTGTGCCCGACTCACTAGCGACCCCATACGCACCGACTCATTGCGGGGGTTCCCAGTGGTGATTGCTGCCAGCTTGGCACTCGTGGCTTGTGCCACTGCGTCATAGAGCGCTTCGGGTACCAGGATTCGGCGAATGGCGGTGCATTTTTGACCAGACTTCACCGTCATCTCGCGCACGACCTCACGCAGCAACAGATCAAATGCTTCCGAACCTGCTGCAGCGTCTGGCAGCAGGATGGCCGAATTCAGGCTGTCAGCTTCGATGTTGGCGCGGACCGACAGTTGTGCGACGGCGCGATGCGCACGAATGAGTGCGCCGGTATCAGCCGATCCGGTGAAAGAGACGAGGTCAAAGGGAGTAAGTTGATCCATCAGCCCGGCAGAACTGCCGCAGATCACGGACAGTGCGCCAGGAGGCAGCACGCCAGCTTGCACGACGTCGTGAACCATACGCTGGGTCAGCCAGGCGGTGGAGGTGCCTGGCTTTACGATAACGGGAACACCGGACAGCAGCGCGGGCGCGGCTTTTTCCCACAAGCCCCAACTTGGAAAATTAAACGCATTGATGAGCAGTGCTACGCCATGGGTCGGTACCTGAATGTGCTGTGCTTGAAATACCGGCTCGCGGCCCAGCTTTACGGCGTCACTGTCACGCAGTACTCGCACATCACCCAGTGTGTCGCCCCACTTGGCATATTGGCTCAGAGTGAAGATTGCGCCGTCGATGTCTATTGCAGAATCATTTTTAACCGTGCCAGAGTTGGCGGTAGCGATTTCGTAGTAAGCGTCGCGGTTAGCTTGCAGCACGTTGACGATTGCGCCCAACAGCCCTGCGCGCTCTCGGTAGGTCAGTGCTCTGAGTGCTGTGCCGCCGGTTTGGCGGGCATAGGTAAACGCGGCGATCAGATCCAGGCCAGTGGCGTCCACGCGGACAAGTTCGGTTCCGAGAACGGGGTCAAACAGCGACGTGGCCTGCCCTGTGCCGACCTGCCAGTGTCCCGAGACGTAGTTGGGTAAAAGTTCAGTCATGGCATGCATTTCTCAGGTGTTTCGCGTTACGCCCGCGTGAATTGGATTTGCCCTTCTGGCAGGAGATAGAGCACCAGGGCCCGACCCTGCGTCACGGTAGGGCGGTGTGCACTCCCGGGTGGATAAACGCACCAACCCGCCGGGCGACCATCAAAGACGGCGCTCTCATCGAGAGGCAGGATTAGATCGATTTCGCCGGTAGGATGGCTATGGTGTGGGCCCGCTATGTCTTGCATATCGACCACGTCGACGGAAAAACGGTTGAGGGCATCTTCTGCCTTGAAGACGCGTCCATACCGGATGCCAGCGCCTTCGCGCTCACAGAGCCAGCCTTGTGCCACACCCTGGAGACAGGCTTGCTTCAGTTTTTCGAATGTGGCTGAACCCACGCCGTGTTGACTGTTCAACCATTGATCGAGATTCGCATCTAATGGGCGTCCTGCTACCTCTGTCGTCAGGTCTACCAGTTGCTGGTGGAACAATTCTTTAGACATCATTGGAAGTCCTGTTGATGGGTAGAAGCTGCCAGCGGCTTGCGAGAGTCATCAGCATGCAGTATCGTGCTTGTATCAAAGAGTATATATGCACTGAAACGCTGTCAAGCAATATAGTGCATATGTAGCGTTTTCCCTGAGCGACCCGCTGAGGGGTTGAGGAAGAAATGAACGAACGAGCAGACGCGGTTGTGGACGTCGCAGAACCAGATATGAAAAACCCGCTGTTGACGGCGCTTGGAGAGCGCGTGCGCAATCTGCGCGCTCAGCGCGGGTTGACCCGTAAAACCTTGGCGCAGTCCGCGGATGTTTCCGAGCGACATCTGGCTAATCTGGAATATGGCACCGGGAATGCGTCCATCCTGGTGTTGCAGCAGGTAGCAACAGCCTTGCACTGTTCCTTGGCCGAGTTGCTTGGCGATGTGACGACGAGTTCACCGGAGTGGCTCCTGATTCGTGAAATGCTCGAACGCCGTAGCGAGGCTGATTTGCGCCGAGTGCGTTTGGCGCTCACGGAGTTGTTGGATGCCTCGTCAAGCGATCCCTCTCGCCATCAGCGTATTGCCTTGATCGGGCTGCGCGGCGCGGGGAAATCGACGCTTGGGCAGATGCTCGCCGACGATCTGGAAGTTCCGTTTGTCGAACTGAGCCGCGAGATCGAAAAGCTCGCGGGTTGCAGTGTGCGGGAGATTCATGATCTCTATGGGACGAATGCCTATCGCCGCTACGAGCGGCGTGCCCTGGAAGAGGTTGTCCAGATCTATAACGAGGTGGTGATTGCGACGCCGGGTGGGTTGGTTTCGGATCCCGCTACGTTCAATCAATTGCTGACGCATTGCACAACAGTGTGGTTGCAAGCCAGTCCGGAAGAGCACATGGGGCGTGTGGTGGCGCAAGGCGATATGCGCCCAATGGCATCCAGCAAGGAGGCTATGGATGACTTGCGCCGCATTTTGGAAGGACGCGCAGCTTTCTATTCCAAGGCTGACCTCACGGTAGATACGTCGAAGGAAAGCCTTGCCGACACCTTTAGTGGCTTACGCAAGGTGGTGCGCGAGCGTCTGGGCAAGCCTACCTAGCGCTTCCAAAGGCTCATCAGTTACCCAAAATTGTTGATTTGAAAAATCAGCAGTGGAGGGGCTTGACTTGCTGTTTGCGTGCAGTATTATGCATGTGTTGGTGATTGAATAGCCAAGACAAAGCATTATTATTCACGTATCCGCCATATCAAGAGACTCCCACCATGACTGAAACTGCAAGCGTGCCGGCCGTTGTCGATTACCGGACCGACCCGACGCAATACCGCCATTGGACACTCAGTGTGGACGGCAGCGTCGCGCGTCTGTCCCTCGACATTGCAGAGGACGGTGGCATACGTCCTGGCTACAAGCTCAAGCTCAACAGTTATGACCTTGGCGTCGACATCGAACTCAATGATGCATTGAACCGCGTGCGCTTCGAGCATCCTCAGGTGCGCTCAGTGATTGTCACGAGCGGCAAAGACCGCATTTTCTGTTCGGGGGCCAACATTTTCATGTTGGGTGTGTCGAGCCACGCCTGGAAGGTGAACTTCTGCAAGTTCACCAACGAAACGCGCAATGGCATCGAAGATTCCTCAAAGCACTCAGGGTTGAAGTTCATCGCAGCCGTTAACGGCGCCTGTGCTGGCGGTGGCTATGAGTTGGCACTGGCTTGCGACGAAATTGTGCTGGTAGACGACCGTTCATCAGCAGTCTCGTTACCTGAAGTGCCCTTGCTCGGCGTACTGCCCGGGACCGGCGGCCTGACCCGCGTGACAGACAAGCGCCGCGTGCGCCATGACCTTGCCGACATTTTCTGCACAAGCGTTGAAGGCGTGCGGGGTCAACGTGCCGTGGACTGGCGTCTGGTCGATTCAATCGCCAAACCAGCTCAGTTCAGTGCTGCGGTGCAGGAGCGTGCTGCGCGGCTCTCCGAAGGCAGCCTCCGCCCGGCTGCCGGTCAAGGCGTCATGCTGGCACGCCTTGAGCGCGAAGATAGCGAAGACAGCCTTCGATATGAGTACGTAACGGTAGCGATTGATCGCGCCCGACGCACGGCGACCCTGACGGTCAGGGCGCCGCAGGGCAGACAGCCCGCTGACATGGCGGCGATCGAGGCCGCGGGCGCAGCCTGGTGGCCGCTTGCAATGGCGCGTCAGCTTGATGATGCGATCCTCAACCTGCGCACGAATGAGCTCGATATCGGCACCTGGCTACTCAAAACCGAGGGCGATGCCCAAGCCGTTCTGGCCAGCGACGCCACGATGCTCGCCAACAAAGAGCACTGGTTGGTGCGTGAAACCATCGGTGCACTTCGCCGCACGCTGGCCCGGCTTGATGTCTCGTCGCGCAGCTTGTTCGCGCTGATTGAAACAGGTTCTTGCTTCGCCGGCACCTTGGCCGAACTCGCCTTCGCTGCAGACCGTAGCTACATGCTGGCCTTACCCGACGACACCGTCCGGGCACCCAGGCTGACGCTTGACGAATTCAACTTCGGATTCTTTCCAATGGTCAACGACCAGAGCCGCTTGCAGCGCCGGTTCTATGAAGAGTTGGCACTGATGGACGCCGCAAGAGGCGCCATCGGTCAGGCGCTCGATGCCGACCAGGCGCTTGCGCTCGGTCTGGTGACCGCCGCCCCTGACGATATCGACTGGGATGACGAGATCCGCATCGCGATTGAGGAGCGCGCCGCGATGTCGCCCGATGCACTGACTGGCCTGGAGGCCAACCTGCGCTTCGCCAGCAAGGAAAACATGAACACCCGCATCTTCGGCCGGCTCACTGCCTGGCAGAACTGGATTTTCAACCGCCCCAACGCGGTCGGTGCCAAGGGTGCCCTCAAGGTCTACGGTACCGGCGAAAAAGCGGGCTTTGACCTGAACCGCGTCTGATTCATCTGCCTTCAACGAACTCCCAAAGGAAGCACGACATGAGCGCGATCAACTACAGCGAAAAGATCCCCAATAACGTCAACCTCGGCGAAGACCGCACGCTGCAGCGCGCGCTTGAAGGCTGGCAGCCAAACTTCGTCAACTGGTGGGATGATGTTGGTCCTGACGGCTCGACTGACTACGACGTGTACTTGCGTACAGCGATCAGCGTCGATCCGCAAGGATGGGCCCAGTTCGGCCACGTGAAGATGCGCGACTACCGTTGGGGCATTTTTCTGAACCCGGGCGACGCCAACCGCGAGATTCACTTCGGTGATCACAAGGGCGAAAAGGCATGGCAGGACGTGCCTGGCGAGCACCGTGCCAACTTGCGCCGCATCATCGTCACGCAGGGCGACACCGAGCCCGCGTCAGTCGAGCAGCAACGCCACCTGGGTCTGACTGCGCCCAGCATGTACGACCTGCGTAACCTCTACCAGATCAACGTCGAGGAAGGCCGCCACTTGTGGGCCATGGTTTACCTGTTGCACAAGCACTTCGGTCGCGACGGTCGTGATGAGGCCGATGCCTTGTTGCAGCGCCAGTCTGGCGATGCGAACAACCCACGCATTCTGGGCGCCTTCAACGAGAAGACGCCCGACTGGCTGGCCTTCTTCATGTTCACGTATTTCACTGATCGCGACGGCAAGTTCCAGTTGGCGGCACTGGCCGAAAGCGCCTTCGATCCGCTGGCGCGTACCACCAAGTTCATGTTGACCGAGGAAGCGCACCACATGTTTGTGGGCGAAAGCGGCATCTCGCGCGTGCTGCAGCGCACGGCCCAGGTCATGAACGAACTCAAGACCGACGACCCGCAGAAGGTGCGTGCGGCAGGCGCCATCGACCTTGGCACCATTCAGCGCTACCTGAATTTCCACTACAGCGTGACCATCGATTTGTTCGGTGCCGACCAGTCGAGCAATGCCGCCACGTTTTACAGTACGGGTATCAAGGGGCGCTACGAAGAAGGCAAGCGCACGGACGATCACGTACTCAAGGGCCAGACCTATAAGGTGCTTGAGGTGGTGAACGGTCAGTTGCTGGAGAAGGATGTGCCGATGCTCAACGCACTCAATGAAGTATTGCGCGACGATTTCATCAAGGATTCGATTGCGGGCGTGCAGCGCTGGAACAAGGTGCTCGAGAAGGCTGGCGTTCCCACCCGTCTGACCGTGCCACACAAGGCTTTCAATCGGCAGATCGGTGCACTTGCCGGTATCAAGATGTCGCCTGATGGTCGAGTGGTGAACGAGATCGAATGGGCCGCCAAAACCAGCGAATGGTTACCGACTCCCGAGGACTTCGCTTTCGTGGCATCGTTGATGGGGCGCGTGATCGAACCTGGAAAATTTGCGGGCTGGATTGCGCCGCCGGTGATGGGCATTAACCGTCAGCCAGTAGATTTTGAATACGTGCGTTTCGGTTAATCAGAAGCTCAGAAGCGATTTTCTTCGCACGAGGCGCAGTGATGGCGCGCCACCCCATGACGGGGGCGGCCATCCTGCTGACTGATCCTCAAGCGAGGCCCAAGGAGAACAAAATGGAAATGGTTCTCGACGCCAAGGTGATCAAGCAGCACCTGATCGATCCGGAAATTTGCATTCGTTGCAATACCTGCGAAGCCGCCTGCCCAATTAATGCGATCACGCACGACGACCGCAACTATGTGGTGCGTGCAGATGTCTGTAATGGTTGTATGGCCTGTATTTCACCGTGCCCTACAGGTGCCATTGACAACTGGCGCACGGTTCCTGCGCTGCGGTCGTACCCGATTGAAGAGCAATTGACGTGGGACGAGCTGCCCGTTGAACTGACAGCCGAGCAGTTAGAGGCAGAGGGAGTTTCGAACGCGGCGGATGCCGCCACGCCCGTTACTGCTGCCATGCCGCAAGCTGCCGCGGAGCAGGGGCAGACGGCATTTAACTCGGCGCAGTATGGCGCGGTGACGCCGCCATGGTCGGCCGCCCACGCCTACACCAATCTTTATCCACCGAAAGAGCCGACGACGGCAACGGTGGCTGGCAATTTCAATTGCACAGAAGCGGGTTTTGAGAACCAGACCCATCACGTCGTGCTCGATTTCGGCAGCATGCCGTTTCCTGTGTTGGAAGGGCAGTCTATCGGTATTGTTCCTCCGGGTACCGATGCCAATGGCAAGCTGCACTTCGCACGGCAGTATTCCATTGCAAGTCCACGCAACGGAGAACGACCGGGCTACAACAACATTTCGCTTACGGTTAAGCGCGTGAGGGAAGATCATCAGGGTAAGCCCGTGCTCGGAGTCGCCAGCAATTATGTGTGCGATTTGAAGGTCGGCGACAAGGTGCAGGTCGTTGGGCCGTTTGGCTCCTCATTTTTGATGCCCAATCATCCCAAGTCTCATATTGTGATGATTTGCACGGGCACCGGAAGTGCTCCCATGCGGGCGATGACCGAGTGGCGTCGACGCTTGCGGAAAACGGGAAAGTTCGAAGGCGGCAAGCTGATGCTGTTCTTTGGTGCACGCACGCAGCAAGAACTTCCGTATTTTGGTCCTCTGCAAACGCTGCCGAAAGATTTTATTGATATCAATTTCGCGTTCTCGCGCACGCCTGGGCAGCCCAAGCGCTATGTGCAAGACGTGATCCGTGAGCGTGCGGCGGATTTGGCAGAGTTGTTAAAGGATGGGCAGACTCATTTCTACGTGTGCGGACTAAAGAGTATGGAGGAGGGCGTAGTGCTGGCGCTACGTGATGTCGCGGTGGCTGCGGGGCTCGATTGGGACGCATTGGGAGTCGCTCTGAAAAAGGAAGGTCGCCTGCACCTTGAAACGTATTGAGCATAGATCTCCACCTCAGGAATACAGTGTGCAAGGTCTCGATGGATGCGCGAGGCCGGAAGGCATCGCATTCGACGGAACCTGTTAGACGGCTTGATACGCTTGGTCTATCCTGCTTGTTGTTGCACTGCAAACAGCTTGGCGTGAGCGCCAGTGTCGGCCGTGAGCGATTCAGCACGAAAAATAGAGGTAGACAAGGAGTCATGCGTAATGAAATTCAGCGAACTTAAGCAAGGCCAGCTGATTAAAGGCGGGCCGATGTTGGTCACCGAAGCGGAGATCATTGAGTTCGGGCGCAAGTTTGACCCGCAGTGGTTTCACACGGACCCGGAACGTGCCGCACAGGGGCGTTGGGGCGGGCTGATTGCCAGCGGGTGGCATACCTGCGCGATGGCCATGCGTATGGCTGTCGACGCGGCTTTGTATGATTCCGAGTCTTTCGGTTCGCCCGGGCTTGGCCAGGTACGCTGGCGCGTGCCGGTACGTCCCGGAGATTCGATTCGGCTGGAAGCGCGCGTGCAAGGCACCCGCGTGTCATCGTCGCGCGACGACCTGGGCATCGTGACCTGGGTCTGGATGGTGTTGAATCAGCACGATGAAGCGGTGCTTGAGTTGGACGCCACTTCGCTTTTTGATTTGACCGACAGCTAAGCGATACCCACCAGGCCGATGCGCCGGGTGGGTTCGCGGGGTACTTAGCGCTTTTGAAAGCGTTTCAAAATGGCGGCGCCTTCAGGGCCTGCTGCGCTAACCCACTCTTTCACAGAATCGGCGGCGGCTTTCTTGAGCGTCTGACGCACGGGCGTGAGCACTGCCGTATCAATCGTGACGCCGTTCTTGCGCATCGTGGCGTAGTTTTGCTCAAGGCGTCCTTGAATGCGTTTCCATTGCTCGGCTTCTGTTTGCGCCGCCGCCTGGTCGATGGCTTTGCGTGCATTTGGATCCAGCGATTTATACGCTTGCAGATTCATGGTCGCCACTGAGATTGGCATGGCGTAATTGATCTGCGAGAAATAGGGCAGGTACTCCCACAATTTGCGTCCAGCGCCGCCGTCTCCCGAGGAGAGCACCGCGTTGAGCTCGCCCGAGGCCAGTTGCGGCATCGTTTCTGAGAAGGGCAGGTTGACGGCATGTGCGCCCGCACGTCGCATGACAGATTGTGAGGTGCCGTCATACGTACGAATCTTCAGGGCTTTGAGGCTGTCCACGTTACGTACGGGCTCTTTTGACCAGATTCCCGACGCAGGCCACGGTGTGGTGTAGAGCAATTTCTGGCCGTGTTTGGCCAGCAGTTTTTCATAGGCAGGACGTGACAGTTTGGTCAGCGTGCGCGCTTTTTCTACGGAGTCCGCCACAAACGGCAGCGATGACAGGCCAAAGATCGGGTACTTGGTGGCGAGTGCGCCCGCGAACGCGTCGCCAGCGTCGACTTTGCGCTTCTCAACGGCCTCGATCATGTCGGCAGACTTGATACCCAGTGCAGCGTCAAAGCTTGGCTCGATGATGACGTTACCGTCTGATTTTTGATGCACCAGATCGGCAAATGTCGTGACCCCTTCACCGGGCATGGAGGTGGCGGGATACTCCGTCGCCATCTTGAGGGTGGTGACGGCCCAGGCAGGTGCTGCAAGTAATGAGGCGGCCAGAAAGCTGCAGGCCCAATAACGATGTGTTCGTATGCCGATCATGAAAATCTCCTGCAAGCTCGTTGCGTGCCGTGCATGGCAACTGGGTATCAGTTGAGCGTCATGGGTTTGAGGCGTTTGAGTGAGCGTAAGGCAAGGCACAGGTCTTGCGCCAATGATTTTTCGTGGCGTGGGTGGAGCGCGAGATTGGCCCAACAGTAGAGACACCGGCGAACGCGCGTAACCCGCGATCTGTCGAGAAATAAAAAAACCCCCAAACATTGGACCGGTGTCCAACCTTTGAGGGGTTATTCAACGAGCATGTGAAATCTTTCGTGGAGCCAAGCCCCACGCAAGACTTCAGTTGCTGTAAGCGATCAATAGAACGCTTGGATGCCCGTTTGTGCACGGCCCAGAATGAGGGCGTGCACGTCGTGCGTGCCTTCATACGTGTTGACCACTTCCAGGTTCACCAGGTGGCGGGCCACACCGAACTCGTCGGAGATGCCGTTGCCGCCAAGCATGTCGCGCGCAAGGCGGGCGATGTCCAGCGACTTGCCGCAAGAATTGCGCTTCATGATCGACGTGATTTCGACGGCGGCGGTGCCTTCGTCTTTCATGCGACCCAAGCGCAGGCAGCCTTGCAGCGCCATCGTGATTTCTGTTTGCATGTCGGCCAGTTTCTTCTGGATCAGCTGATTGGCGGCCAGGGGGCGGCCAAACTGCTTACGATCCATCGTGTACTGACGAGCAGTGTGCCAGCAGTCTTCAGCAGCACCCAATGCGCCCCAGGCGATGCCGTAGCGTGCGGAGTTCAAGCACGTAAACGGACCCTTCAGGCCGGACACGCCAGGCAGCATTTGGTCAGCCGAGATTTCCACTTCATCCATGACGATTTCGCCAGTGATCGAAGCACGCAGACCCACCTTGCCGTGAATTGCCGGTGCCGACAAACCCTTCATGCCCTTTTCCAGGATGAAGCCGCGGATCTTGCCGTCGAAATCACCACCAACACATTTCGCCCAGATAACAAAGACGTCAGCGATAGGCGAGTTGGTGATCCACATCTTGTTGCCGCTCACCTTGTAGCCGTCGGCTGTCTTGACGGCACGGGTGTCCATGCCACCGGGATCAGAACCGTGGTTCGGCTCGGTCAGACCGAAGCAGCCGATCCATTCGCCGCGAGCCAGTTTGGGCAAGTACTTTTGCTTCTGTTCTTCGCTGCCGAATTCGTTGATCGGCACCATGACCAGAGAAGATTGCACGCTCATCATCGAGCGGTAGCCCGAGTCGACGCGCTCAACTTCGCGAGCGATCAAGCCATAGCTGACGTAGTTCATGCCAGCGCCGCCGTATTCGACAGGAATGGTCGCGCCCAAGAGACCGAGTTCACCCATTTCCGAGAAAATGGCGGGGTCGGTTTGCTCATTGCGGAACGCGTTGAGCACGCGCGGAGCCAATTTGTCTTGCGAGTAGGCTGCCGCTGCGTCGCGAACCATACGCTCTTCGTCAGTCAGTTGCTGATCCAGAAGCAGGGGGTCTTGCCATTGAAATGAGGGATTCGAGGACATGCGGTAACTCCGTATCGGAATGCTTGAAAGTTTAAACCTAAAGTAATTCTGGCGGCAAGCCGGGTTATCCCCGCCGGGATTGCCCGCCTGGGGTGCAAGGGAGGGTTACGCCCTTGCGTTCCCCGGCTTTGGCCGTTAAGTACCTATTTATTTCTGTGCTTTCAGCGCCGTCTCGCGGATTTTCTCCAGCGTGGTCGACGGGCTGATGGTTTCCGGATCAATGAAGCAATGCAGGATTGCTGGCTTGCCACTGGCTACGGCACGCTCGAAAGCCGGGCCGAACTGTTCGGTGGTTTCCACGCGTTCGCCATGGCCGCCAAAGGCACGGGCGTACTCCGCGAAATCCGGGTTCTTCAGCGCGGTGGCACTGACACGACCGGGATAGTGCTTTTCCTGGTGCATGCGAATAGTGCCGTACATGCCGTTATCGACCAGCACCACGATAATGGGCAGATCGTACTGAACTGCAGTGGCGAATTCTTGACCATGCATCAGGAAGCAACCGTCGCCGGCAAAGCAAACGACCATCTTGTCGGGCCAGACACGTTTTGCGCCTACGGCGGCTGGCAGGCCATAACCCATCGAGCCAGACGTTGGTGCCAACTGTGTGCCAAAACGCGTGAAACGGTGAAAGCGATGCAACCACGTGGCGTAATTGCCTGCGCCGTTGGTCATGATGGCGTCGGCGGGCAAGGTCTTTTCCAGATAGGCCATGACTTGGCCCATTTGCAATGCACCCGGCGTCTTGATGTCTGATGGGTCGCTCCATTTCAGGAACGAGTCGCGCATCGTCTTGGTATCTTCTGCCCAGACGGGGTTGGCAGGCATCTTCAGCGCGGCCAGCGAGTCGGCAAACGAGGCCGGCGAGGTGTTGATGGCCAGTGTCGGACGGTAGACACGCGCCAACTCGGCAGTGTCGGGATGTACGTGCACCAGCTTTTGCTTGGGTACGGGAATGTCCAGCAGTGTGTACGCCTGGCTGGGATTCTCTGACATGCGGCCGCCGACCAGCAGTATCAGGTCAGCCTGCTCAACACGCTTGACGAGTGCCGGGTTGATGCCCAGGCCAACATCACCAATAAAGCATGGATGGTCAGCGGGGAACAACATCTGGCGACGGAACGAGACGGCCGTGGGCAGTGCGTGGCGTTGAGCAAAGTCGGCGAACTGTTGCACGGCGCGTGCATCCCAGCGGCTGCCGCCCAGGATTGCGACTGGCGCGCGTGCGCCTGCCAGTAAGGCTTCCAGGTCAGCCAATTGGCCAGCGGTGGGCGCGGAGTCAATGACTTCGTAATGCGGCGCATCTGCCACCGTGGCGGCTTCCACCAGCATATCTTCGGGCAGCGCAATGACGACCGGGCCGGGACGGCCTGAGGTGGCAATGTGAAAAGCGCGCGAAATGATCTCAGGGATACGCTCTACCTGGTCAATTTCAGTTGCCCACTTAACCTGTGTGCCAAATACCGCGCGGTAATCCATTTCCTGAAACGCTTCACGCTCGCGCATGCCGCGTTCGATCTGTCCTACGAACAGAATCATCGGGGTGGAGTCTTGCTTGGAAATATGGACACCAGCCAGGGCGTTTGACGCGCCCGGACCGCGAGTGACCATGCAAATGCCGGGTTCACCGGTCAGCTTTCCGTGGGCGTCAGCCATCATGGCCGCGCCGCCTTCCTGGCGGCAGACGGTGACCTGGATGTCTGCATCGTGCAAACCGTCCAGAACAGCCAAATAGCTTTCACCTGGCACGCAGAAAACGTGCTTAACCCCTTGGGCTACCAATTGGTCAACCAGGATGTGTCCGCCGAGGCGGGAGTTTTTCTGAGGCAGAGTTGTCGTATTCATCATGAGCCGAGGTTAAGTCGTCCGAGAGTAATGTTCCTAGCTTGCACAAAGCAATTGATAAAATTGCACAATCTATTGACGTGCCGGCACGTACTGGCATGTTGCGGTGCCGCATTCGTGAACCATTTCCGATGCGGTATTTCGGCACGTTTGCGCAAGTCTACGGCGGTTATGAACTTATGAGACACGGCATTCCCAACTTAAGCGCTTTGCAGGCCTTTGAAGCCTCTGCTCGCCTGGGGAGTTTTTCGCGTGCGGCCGAGGAACTTTCCCTCACGCACAGCGCGGTGTATCGCCAGGTGGCAAACCTGGAGTCGCGTTTAGGAGTGGAGCTTTTTACCCGAGTGCGCAGGCGAATTGTGCTGACCGATCACGGTGCGGAGTACGCTGGCCGTATCCGTCATCACCTGGATCAAATCGAAAAAGACACGTTCGGGCTGGTCAGCCGAACTGGCATGGGGCGCAGCATTCACATAGCGGTGGTGCCCACGCTGGCGACTACGTGGCTTATTCCTCGATTGGCCGATTTTCAGAAACTGCAGCCGGACATCACGGTCAGCTTGTCTGTGCGCACCTTGCCATTTCAATTTAAAGACCAGCCGTTTGACGGCGCGCTTTATCACGGCGACCACGTCTGGCCCGGTACGCAAGGTGTGCTGTTATTCCCGGAACGAGAGCTGGTGCCGGTGTGCGCACCCGAACTGGCGCCAACATTGAAGCCGAATGCCGGAGTAATGGCTGGCATGACGCACTTGCACCTGAATTCTCGGCCCGACGCCTGGCGCCAATGGTATGGCGCCAACAATCAGGTCTATGGCCCGCAAGCTGCCGGTGGACCGCGCTACGAGCTGTTCACGATGGTGATGGCAGCCGTGCAGGCCGGGCTAGGGGTTGGGCTGATGCCGCGCTTTCTGGCGCAACCTGCCTTGGACCAGGGCTCTCTGGTCATGCCAGTGCCGCAGGCGCTGGTGGTGGATCAGGGGTATTACTTTGGCTATCCGGCGCGTAGCGCCCGTTCTGATGCGCTTGAAGCCTTTGAAGAATGGCTTACCTCAGCGGCGCAAGGCGTGGGCGCACACTAGGGCCGTGTGAACCGTAGAATGTGCCACCGCCACGTGTCGCGTGGCGTTTTTTCTCTTTGTGCTTCCCTCATGTCAGCTTCCTCCTCACCGCTCGCCTCGCAAGTAGATATTGATGCTTTTATTGACGCCGTCTGGCTGGAAGACGGCCTGGCGGCCAATACCTTGGCGGCCTATCGCCAGGATCTGACCGCGTTTGCCCGCTGGCTGGAGAACCCGCAGGCGTATGCGCGTGAAATGGCAGATAGAACCGGGAACCCCCTGCTACTGGAAACGCTTGAGGCGTTGCCAGCCAAGGCACTTAAGGATGCCCGGAAAGCCGACATCGATGCGTGGTTTTCATTTGTTCACGAAGAGAGTCGCGCCACCACGGCGAATCGTCGCCTGGCAACATTGCGTCGCTTTTATGCGTGGGCGCTGCGTGAACATCGCAGCGACAGAGATCCTTGCTTGACCATGATTGCGGCCAAGCAGCCCATGCGCGTACCGAAGACCTTATCAGAGCAGCAGGTCGATGCCTTGCTGCGTGCACCAGACATAACGACGCCGAGAGGACTGCGTGATCGGGCCATGCTGGAGACCTTGTACGCTACCGGCCTGCGTGTTTCTGAGCTGGTCGGGGTGCGTGCTTTGGATGTCAGCCTGAATGAGGGTGTGGTGCGCGTGGTTATGGGCAAGGGCGGTAAAGACCGGCTTGTGCCGCTAGGCGCGGAAGCTGCCCACTGGATTGATCTGTATTTGAAAACGGCCAGGCCCGAGTTGGCAGGCGCACGTATGAACGACGCGTTATTCATTACGAGCCGGGTGCAGTCGATGTCGCGTCAGGCCTTTTGGCAATTGGTAAAAAAATACGCTTTGCTCGCTGATATCCATGCGCCTTTGTCGCCCCACGTGTTGCGACATGCCTTTGCCACACACTTGCTGAATCACGGGGCTGACCTTCGTGTGGTGCAAATGCTGTTGGGGCACGCTGATATCTCTACTACCCAGATCTACACACACGTGGCCCGCGAGCGTCTTAAGGCGCTTCACGCGGTGCATCATCCTCGCGGTTGATACTGGGTAGGCGCAGGCGTCGTGCCTTGCACGCCCCTGTGGCCCTCATTACACTTTCCATTTTGTCCGGCCCGACCCGCAACCATGAGCAAAGCCCGTCACGTTTCTGAGACTCCCGCTACGCAGCTTCTCAAGCAGCACAAGGTGGTCTTTACCGAGCACACCTACGACTACGTGGATCACGGCGGTGCAGGCGAAGCCGCGCGCCAGTTAGGCCTGGACCCGCACGCCGTCGTCAAGACGCTGGTGATGGAAGACGAGTCCGGCAAGCCGCACATCGTGGTCATGCACGGTGATCGCGAAGTATCAACCAAAAATCTGGCCCGGCAAGCAGGCCTGAAGAAAATCGCACCCTGTCAGCCGGAGGTGGCGCAACGTCATTCTGGCTATCAGGTTGGCGGCACTTCGCCTTTTGGCACGCGCAAGCGCATGCCGGTCTGGGTGGAAGAAGCGATCCTGGACTATGACGTGGTGTATATCAATGGTGGACGGCGAGGCTATCTGATCGGCATCGATCCCAAGGTGTTGGTGAGCTTGCTGGATGCCAAGCCCGTGGATGTGGCCCTGGAGTAACCCTCCCTGCCCTGAGGAATGCGTAGTAGCCCCATACCACCCGCTGCGGCCTGCAACACTTCACAATCGTTTCAGAACAAAGTCCGGCAATCAGCCGGGCATATCCGGCGATCATTCCTGGATCGTTCGGGCCTATCCCCTGACGGAGACGATTGTGAGCAAAAAACTTCTTATGCTGGTCGGCGACTACGCCGAAGACTACGAAACAATGGTGCCTTTCCAGACACTGCTCGCCGTGGGCCACCAGGTTCACGCGGTGTGTCCGGACAAGAAAGCGGGCGATTCAATCGCAACGGCGATTCACGATTTTGAAGGTGCGCAGACGTATAGCGAAAAGCGCGGCCACAATTTCACCTTGACGCATGATTTCGACAAAATCGATGCCTCATCCTATGACGGTCTGATTATTCCTGGTGGACGTGCGCCGGAATATTTGCGCCTGAACGAGAAGGTGCTTGATATCGTGCGTCACTTTGATCAGGCAAAAAAGCCGATTGCTGCCGTGTGCCACGGTGCGCAATTGCTGGCGGCCGCCGGCATCCTGAAGGGACGTACGTGCTCGGCGTATCCGGCCTGCGCACCGGAGGTTCGCTTGGCCGGTGGTACCTACGCCGAGATTGCCATCGATGCGGCTCATACCGACGGGAATCTGGTAACGGCACCCGCCTGGCCTGCGCATCCCGCGTGGCTCTCGCAGTTTTTGGCCGTGCTGGGAACGAAGATTACGCTTTGAGGGGGCAAGCCAGGTACGGTCGGATCGTCCTTGCGGCTATCTTGTCGCCGCAGGCGTAATGATCGTACAGTGGCGGATACGCGCGTCGCAGTGCGGCGTGCAGCTATCAGCCATCCCGGGAGTTCCTCATGTGCGAAATATTCATCCGCGCCAGCGAAGAATCTTATGCGTCGGAGAGCCGCTCATTGCGCTTGCATGGCGTGGCCACCAGCTTGCGGCTGGAACAACTGTTTTGGCAGGTGCTTGAAGAAATCGCGGGTCGCGATGACATGCGGGTCAACCAATTAATCGAGCGTTTGTACGATGAGTTGGTCGCCTATCGCGGCGAAGCTGCGAACTTCACTTCATTCCTGCGCGTGTGCTGCCTGCGCTACCAGCTCTTGCAAGCGGAAGGTCGCATACCCCGTGATGTCGCTATTCCCATTCGTTCATTGAACGCTCACGCCGTGCTGGACGGCTTGCCGCCGACCCTCTACGACGCGCAGCCGCGTCCGGCCAAGCGCGCTGTTGCTGCTTGAACTGGCGAATAGGAGAGAGCTTCTTGCTGGGGAGCCGTGCCTCTGGAAAGAGACACGGCGTTTGAGATGTGCCAATCACGACGCCGCAAAGGGCGATGTGAATTAACCGCCGTTGTCGGCAGCAGCTTGCAGCATGGCCACTTCGTTTTGCACGATTCGGCGAACACGCACAGCATCGCCAATGCGCGAGAATTTACCTTGCGAGTCCAGCAGCACAATAGCCAGGTCGCGGCCGTTGATGCGGGCCAGCATCACCAGGCATTCGCCCGCTTCGTTGATGTAGCCGGTCTTGGAGATCTTGATGTCCCAATCGGGCTTGCGCACCAGCAAGTTGGTGTTGCGGAAGGTCTGCGTGCGGTTATTGATTTCCACGTCGTATTCCGTATCTGTGGAATAGCGATGGATCAACGGGCGTTGCGACGCTGCACGCAGCAAGCGCGCCAGGTCACGCGGCGAAGATACGTTGTCGCTTGAAAGACCGGTGGGTTCAATAAAATGCGAGTTCGTCATGCCCAACGCCTGGGCTTTTGCGTTCATGGCAGCGACAAACGCTGGCATGCCACCAGGATAATGACGGCCCAGCGCACTGGCTGCGCGGTTTTCCGAAGACATCAAGGCCAAGTGCAGCATGTCGCCACGGCTCAGCTTGGTGCCTACGCGCAAGCGCGAAGTGGTGTGCTTAAGGCCATCGACATCGTCGTCGGTGACTTCGAGCATTTCATTCATGGGCAGGTTCGCGTCCACTACGACGACAGCAGTCATCAGCTTGGAGATGGAAGCGATGGGCCGTACGACGTCTTCGTTTTTAGCGAAGATGACGGTGGACGTTTCCAGATCCTGCACATAGACGGTGGTGGAGCGCAACGCCGCCGCTTCAGCGCGAGCTGAGGAGGCGGCTGGCGGCATGTAGCCCGCGGTTGCCGCAGCAGAGGCCGCCGCCGCACGTGCTGCGCGTGCCGAGGGCTTGCCTTGTTTTCCGTTCTGGGCTGCGGCGGCTAGCGTCGCGGCTTGCTGTTTGCCAGAGCCGCGAAGGACAACGGCTTGGCGGCCCGCAGGGGCCTTGGGCGCGGCACCGCGTTTGCCTGCTGCAGGCTTGGCAGCTGCAGCGGCTTGCTTTCCTGCACCGGCCTTGCCAGCGGCTTGTTTGCCGGGCGCCTGCTTTGCTGCAGATTGCTTGGGTGCTGGCTTAGCGGCAGCTTGTTTGCCAGCAGCGGGCTTTGCTGCCGCGGCTTTACCGGAGCCGGATTTGGCGGCAGCGGGTGCTTTTTTCGATTCTTGTGCTTTGCAGGCCGCGGATTTCGCGTTCGTCTTGCAAGGATCTGATGCCTTGGCGGCGTGTGCGGCCAAAGGTTGGAGCGCGCACATCGCTAGCGCCATGGGCGCTATCGCAGTCGCTATTGCACGTTTCCAGTTGAATACCATGATTCCGACAGGCTTTATCAGTCTGTAAAAAATTATTTCTTGTGCGCCGAAGATATTGTGCACAAAAAAAATCCAGATGAATTAGGGAGTTACGCGACGAATTTAAACAGTAATTTGAACTATCACGCAAGACGATTCGCCATCATGCGCCATATTTTTATAAGGGACGCATGGAGCCAAGGAGAAATTCGTCACCGGGTGTTTTTGGCTTGGAACGAAAGCGTAAACCGGAATGGCCTGCAAGCTGCTGAATTTCAAGCATTTTTGTTGCGACGCAGCATTGCTGTCAGGGCAAACGGGTAGAGCCGGGGGCGGGCCAAGGGCTAGAAGTGCCTGGCAGAAAAAAGAGGCCTTTATTGGTCTCGCCGGGTGGAATCGAACCACCAATTGACCCTTAGGAGGGGTCGGTTATATCCATTTAACTACGGCGAGCTTGCTACCAGTGGGGGCGAGAGCGCCCGGCAACCGGTAGTCGCGTGGTGGGTGAGGGGGACATTTTCCGAGCACCCGGCGACAAAGCTGCGCAAGTTTACCAGCCTCGTGACATCTGTTTCGTCAGACGAGTCTGGATTTTTCATGGGCGTTTGGTCGCGGGACAGGTTTAGGGGGGTGGAGAGCCGAAACGGCGGGTCTGAGCGCTGGATTCCGATTGGCGCTTTTCTATCTCTGGGCCGGGATGGTCCCGCCGGATGGCCGGCCCCCGGATGGCCGGCCCCCGGATGGCCCGCCCCGGGATGGCCCGCCCCCGATATGTATATGATGGATGGGTCCTGCGAAAGAGCAGGATCGCTCCGAGGAGGGAGCGCCTAATAAAAATCAACATACGTTGGGTTTCATGTCCGGTAAAGCAGATGCGCTCTCGGTGCGCACGATCATCATTGGTACGTTAATTGTTTTGCTTGCCATGGGGGTGCGTGCCACCTTTGGCCTCTTCATGCAGCCCATGGGGCTGGCGCAAGGTTGGGGCCGGGAAGTGTTTTCCATGGCGTTTGCCCTTCAGAATCTGGTGTGGGGCCTGGCCTGTATTTTTATGGGAATCATGGCCGATCGCTTTGGGTCGGGTCGTACGATTGCACTGGGGGCGGTGTTCTACACCTTGGGCATGATCGGCACGCGGTTTGCCACTGACGAGTTTTCTTTGTACATGAGTGCGGGCGTGCTGGTTGGCTTGGGTCAGGCCGGTACGACGTTTCCCATTATCTTGCCGATCATCGCGCGTACGGTTCCGCCCGCGTATCGCAGCACTGCAATGGGTATTGCGAGTGCGGGTGGTTCTCTCGGGCAATTTGCGGTTGTGCCAACCGGGCAACTCCTTATCTCCACGGTGGACTGGACAGGGGCCTTGTGGGTGTTGTCGCTGTTTGTCGCGACAATGGCGCCGCTTGCTTACTTTCTACGGGGCAAGCCTCAAGTACACACGGGTCCCCAGCAATCGTTGGCCTCGGCTGTGCGTCAGGCGATTCGCCATCCGTCGTTTCACTTCTTGTTCTGGAGTTATTTCGTCTGCGGCTTTCACACGGCGTTCATCACGTTGCATTTGCCCGCCTACGTGATCGACGCGGGTTTGACAGCAGGGCAGGGCGCTACCGCTATTGCCTTGATTGGTTTGTTCAACGTGGCAGGATCTTTCTACGCCGGCAAGCTTGGCGGGAAGTACAGCAAGAAACGATTGCTCGCCATCGTGTATGCCATGCGCGCGTTCGGTATTATTTTGCTGCTGGCCACGCCGCTCACCCCATGGGTGTTGTATGTGTTCGCCGCCTGGATGGGCCTGTTCTGGCTGGGCACCGTGCCGCTCACGCAGGGGTTGATCGGGCAGATATATGGATTGCGCTATGCGGCAACGCTCTCCGGTATTGTGTTTCTCGGGCACCAGATCGGTAGCTTCTCTGGTGTGTGGCTAGGGGGATACGTCTACGCCAAGACAGGTAACTACGATTTGGTGTGGTGGTTGGGTCTGGCGCTTGCCGTGATTGCCGCGCTTTTGTGCTTGCCGGTTCGAGAGCAACCCGTGGCGCTGCCTGTCGCCGCTTAAGTCGCCGTCGCGTTGCGTGGTCGGGAGTCATTCCTGACCACCCTCGTGGGTATGGGTCATCGCAGGAGCACGTGTCGTGTCGAAATTGTTCACACCCAGTACCACTGCAGGCCGCGTTTGGCGCGTGCTCGGGTGGGTGACTATTGTGCTCGTGCTGGGGCTGGCTTTTTGGGGCTACCTGACACCATCCATGATGGTCAATTGGGAGAACTTGGCAGCCATGTGCGGCTTCTGAGCTCGGGGTATCCTAGCGCCTTGTTTTCGTCTTTGATGCGCAGCCTGACGGCGCGCACGACAGGTGCCCATGCAGGACGCGTCGCTTTCCTATCCCTTCATATCGCTTGCTGACGTTGGCGCCTTGCCAGCGGCGGACACGCTCGTCCTCACGGTCAATAACCGGCTCTCGCGTCGACTGACGCTGGATCTGGCCAATGCCTTGCGCGTTGAACGACAGGTGAGCGAACTCGCGCGCATTGTGCCGTTGTCGGCGTGGTTAGCTGAGTCCGCCAATGAGCTTGCCTTTGACGCGACTCAAGATGTGCCCGCCTACCGACTGGACTCTTTTGCCACACAATTGGTGTGGACGCAGGCCATTCGTACCGAAGAGGCCGATCGCGTATTGCTCGACGCGAGCCAGGCTGCGCGCTTGTCGATGGACGCGGATCAGCTCATGGACGAGTGGGAAATACGGGTGCCTTCTGGTGCGGATACGGATGAGTATCGTGGCTTCTCGCGTTGGCGTGAGCGGTACAAGCAGGCGCTGCAAGACATTGACGCTGAAGACGCGAATCAAGGCTATGCCCGCGTGCTTGACGCGCTGCAAGCTGGCGAATTGCCCACACCCGTGCATCTGGTGTTGGCCGGGTTTACCGATGTCTCTCCGCGATTTGCGCGCTTGTTGGCCGCGTTTGAAGCGCAGGGCACCGAGATTTCGTTGTGGCGGGACGAGCAGCGCCAGCAAACTTATCCACAGCGCTACATGGCTGCGGAGCGCGGTGCGGAATGGCGTGCGGCCGCTGCCTGGGCAGCGCAGCAGCTAAGGGAAAATCCCACGGGGCGTTATGCCATCGTGTCGGTGCAATTAGAAGAAGAGTCGCCATTTGCGCGTCGCGTGCTTAGCGAAGCCTTGGCCGGTCAGGCTGGAGATGCACCGCTTGCGTTTAACGTGGCGGTGGGGCGTCCCTTGACGGACTGGCCATTGGCACGCGCGGCTTTGGCCTGGTTGCATGCTTTGGCAGAATTTGCGCCAGACAAACGTTGTCACGTGTCGGTGCTGGGCACCGCCTTATTGGCAGGACACTGCGTGGGCGACGTTCAGGACGCCGCGCGTTATGCGGCGCTGGATGCCCGTTGGCGACGGCAAGCGCGCATTCGTATTGATGCAGAGGCCTGGAAGAAAGAACTCGCCGAATCGCCCCGGCTGGCGCAGGCGTGGTTGCAGGCGTTGGATGCCTGGACTCAGCACGGCGAGTACGCCACTTGCGACGCGTGGATGCCACGAATGAAAACGGCGCTCACCGCATTGGGATTCCCCGGCGAACGCGTGCTCGATAGCGTGGGCTATCAGGTGATGGGCGCGCTGGGCGATTTGCTCGGTAGTTTTGCGGCATTGGCCCCGGCTGCTGGCCGCATCAGTGGACCTGCTGCAGTTCGCTTGCTGGAAAGCGCCGCGCGATCCACCGCGTTCCAGCCACAGCGTGATCCGGCTGCGCGGCTGGACGTACTGGGCTTGCTGGAGGCCGAAGGCGGTTATTGGGATGGCGTATGGATGATGGGCCTCACGGATGACGTGTTGCCGGCGTCGCCCAAGCCCAATCCATTGGTGCCGCTATTGGTACTGCGATTGGCGAAAGCACCACGTGCCACGCCCGAGCGCGAACGCGAATGGGCCGAGAGCATGTTTGCTGCGCTGTGCCAGTGTGCACCGCAAATCATTGTCAGCCACGCGCACATGGACGGAGAGCGCGAGTTACGGCCTTCGCCATTAATCGCGAAAGCGCCCCTGGTCGAATGGAAAGCGCCTGAAAATCGGGTTGGAGCAGTCTTGCTTCAAGAGGTAATCGATGATGCGCAAGGCCCGCCTTTGGCACCCGATAACGACAGCACGGGCGGGCTTGATGTATTGGATACGCAGGCGCGAAATCCTTTGTGGGCGTTTGTCCGGCATCGGCTGGGTGGGCGTGCATTGGCACCTTATGCCGATGCTGCAAGCGTTAACGTGCGTGGCCAGTTTCTGCACAAGGCGCTGGAGTTGGTCTGGCGCATGCTGCCAGACCAGGAGGCGCTTCACGAGTCCATGGCGCTTGGACGTTTGACGGCGCTCATCGCGCAAGCCGTTGACGAAGCGGCCACCCACGAGTTGAAGGCTTACGCTCCGGCATTAAAAGAGCTTGAGTGCGAACGGGCGCGCAGCGTGTTGGCAGCATGGTTGGACAAAGAAGCGCAGCGCACCCCGTTTGCAGTGGCCCAGGTTGAAGAAACGCATCGGTGGCAGCGTGGTGCGTTGGCGTTGAAACTGCGACTGGATCGTCTGGACCGTTTGGCGGATGGGCGCACTGTCATCGTCGACTACAAAACCGGAAGCGCTATTGCACGTCCGGAATCAGACTGGTCTCGCGTGCGACCCGTGAACGTGCAGTTGCCGTTTTATGCCTCTGTGCTGGCCGGAGACGATCCAGATGCGGGTGTAGCCGGTCTGATGCTTGCACAAATTCACGCCAAGCAGATTGCGGTGCAAGGTCTGGCTGATGAAGACATGGGAGTGAGCGGTGTGACGCTTGCCAGCGATAGCAAGTTTTTCGATGGCCTGACCTGGACGGAGATATTGCAGCGCTGGCGAACGGCCATCGAATCGCTGGCCGATGAGTATGCACGTGGCTACGCCGCCAATATGGCGTACCGGCGCGATGATTTGAAATACTGCGATGCACTGCCGTTCTTGCGTCTGCATCTGGACGACGAGGACGCTTAACACCATGACTGAGCAAGAACGCTTACCTCAGGATCACCAGGCGCGCCTTGATGCGCTGGATCCCTCCCGCTCTTTTTTGGTGCAAGCCCCAGCGGGTTCCGGAAAAACGGAATTGTTGACGGATCGCATCCTGGCGCTTTTGGCCACGGTGTCCCGCCCCGAAGAAATTGTGGCCATTACTTTCACGCGCAAAGCGGCATCGGAAATGCATGCGCGTGTGCTGTCCAAGCTGCAGGCCGCGCGTCAAGAGTGTCCGCCGTCCATGCATGAGCGCCGCAGTTGGGAGTTGGCTCGTGCCGCCATGGCGCGCAACGATGAGCTGGGCTGGCATCTATTGGAGCATCCTGCGCGCTTGGCCATTCGCACTATTGACGCGTTTTGCGCGGGTCTGGTGCGCAGCATGCCTTGGCTGTCCGAGCTTGGTGGCATGCCTGAAATTGCCGATGACGCACGAGTCCACTATCAAGCCGCCGCGAGCGCCACGCTTGATATGGCGGATGACGTGGAAGCCGTGCGCGTGTTGCTGTCGCATCTGGATGTGGACGTTCAGGCTGCCAAAGAGGCCATTGCCTCCATGCTCGGACAGCGTGACCAATGGTTGCCCCTGTTAAGCCATGCTCATGATCGTGAGGCGATGGAAGAATCGATGGGCGAGGCCATTGGTGAGGACCTGGACGCGCTCGTCGAGAGCATGCCTTACGGATGGGCTGAGGCGCTTTGCGGTCCGGCTCGCATGGCTGCTGCCGTCTTGCAGGAGAGCGAGGGCGAAAACAAGCTCCTGGCGCTTCAAGACTGGACGGAAGAATTACCGCCTGATGCCTATGCACTGGATCAATGGCGTGCCGTGGCCCATTTGTTGCTCACGGGCACGGGAGGTGTTCGTAGCCCCAAAGGCGTTAACAAGAATTTGGGGTTTCCGCCGAAATGCGCGCATAAAGATCCGTTTGTCGCCTGGTTGGAAACAGCCGATGGCGACAGTGCCTGGGTGCGCCGCCTGGCCGCCGTGCGCGACATTCCCCCCGCACAGTTCACGGATGCGCAATGGGACGTATTGGTGGCGCAACTCACTACGCTGACCTTGGCCGTAGCCCAACTGCGTCTGCGTTTTGCCGAAGTGGGCGAGGTTGATTTCATCGAAATCGCGCAGCGTGCAGCGGCAGCCTTGGGCAGCGCAGATGATCCGGGCGAGTTGTTGCTCAAGCTGGATGCGTCAATTCGTCACCTGTTGATCGACGAATTCCAGGACACGAGCCAAACACAAATTGATTTGCTCAAAACCCTGACCTCGGGATGGCAAGCCGGTGATGGCCGCAGTCTATTCCTGGTCGGCGATCCTATGCAGTCCATTTACCGCTTTCGTAAGGCAGAAGTTGGTTTGTTCTTGCAAGTGGCTGACGAAGGCGTGGGTGAATTGGAGCCCGGGTTTCTTCAGCTCACGGATAACTTTCGTTCGCAAGCGGGTGTGGTGGATTGGGTTAACCAGAAATTTTCGCAATTGCTGCCTAAGCGCAACGACGCGGCCGCTGGTGCCATTGCCTACAGTCATTCATCTGCATTTCATGACGCGCTGCCAGGCGCGGCGGTGACATTCCATCCGGCGTGGTCGCGAGTCGGGGGCGGGTCGGCAGACGAGCAGGCAGAGAATATTGCCGTCGGACTGGTACGTGACGCATTGGCTGAGCATGCGGGAAGCAAGCACCCGGTTGCGGTGTTGGTACGTGCACGCAGTCATTTAGGTAGCCTGACGCGGCGGTTGGCGCAAGAGGGCATTCGGTGTCGCGCTGTCGATCTCGTGCCGCTGGCCTTGCGTCCAGTGGTGGCAGACCTGGTCCAGTTGGTGCGTGCACTCACGCATCCCGCTGACCGCATGGCTTGGTTGTCGGTGCTTCGCGCGCCCTATTGCGGATTAAAGCTTGCGAGTTTGCAGCGATTGTTTGGCCAGGATCATTCAACGCCGGTGCCCATCTTGCTGGAGCGCGCACTGCGCGTGCGAGCCGCGCAACCGTTGTTGGCACAAGCACGCACGCCGATGGCTGCCTCGACAGTTCAGGCGTCCTTGTTTGACGAGACACCTTCCGCGGCATCGGTGTCATCCGATTCTGCCGAATGCGTGGCACAGCAGTGCTTGGCGGCCGATGAATACGCGCGGCTGCGGCAAGTGTCTACCGTATTGCTCGACAACGCTAACGACTCGGGCGCCATGCCCTTTGCCGCCTGGCTAGAGGCTTTGTGGCGGCGCTTGGGCGGCGCGGCCTTGTACGCGGGTGTCAGTGTGGCTAATGATGCCGAGAGCTTGTTTCAGCTCGTGGAGCGGCTGGCACCACACGGCGGCCTGGATCCCGCCGCGTTGGATTCCGCCATAGCTCGTCTTTTTGCCGCACCGGATGCGGCGGATGATGAGGCTGCGGTGGAAATCATGACGATGCATAAATCGAAAGGGCTGCAGTTCGATACAGTCATTCTTTACGGATTGCATCGCGCCCCAAGAGGTGATCAGGCGCCTTTGGTGCGTTTCGAGCAAAGTGCGGGGCGCGTGTTGTTCGGCCCGGTCAAGCCGCGTGCCGAGACCGAGGCGGATCCCGTGTCGCGTTATTTGGGCTTGCGCGAGGCACGCCGCGCGTCTTATGAAATTGACCGCTTGCTTTACGTCGCCGCAACGCGAGCGCGCAAGCGATTGCACCTTGTGGCTAATGTGTCGATCGATGACGCAACCGGGCTTGCAAAACCGCCCGCATCAGCCAGTTTGCTGGGCCGCCTATGGCCATCGCTGGAGCAACCAGCACCGCCTGCGCTGCCAGATGAAGACGCTGCTGCCGTGGTGGATGGTCCTGAAATGCAAGGCGAACCCTTGCATCGCCTGGATATGCAAGGCCTGGCGCAATTGGCTCAGCAAGGCAAACAGTCGGTGAACCCCGGATTCTCTTCGGCAGCGCGCGGGGCATGGGGCGAGGGCGTGGAGCATCCCGCTTGGCAACTTGAGGCCGGATATGACGCAGCCATTGGAACGCTGGCTCATGCCTGGCTGGCGCGCATGGGACAAGACAGCGTACAGGCTTGGTCATCGGACGTTCTGGCTGAGCGCTTGCCGACCATGCGGCGGCAGATCACGCGAGCCGGCATTCCATCCAGTCAAGCTGATGGGGCGGCGGCCGCAGTTCTGGAAACGCTTCAGGCAACGTTGGCCGATGACCGGGGGCGCTGGCTCTTGTCGCAATCCGGTGCGCGTCGTGAATGGCCACTTATTGATGCCGCCGGAAAAGTTTCTGTCATTGACTTGGCGCTAAGCACGGAAGAGGGATGGCTCATCGTTGATTACAAAACGGGTCGACCCCAGGCGGGAGAGTCTGCTGAGCATTTTGCAACTCGCATGCGCCAGCGTCACGGCGACCAGCTTGTCCGATATTGCGCGCAAGTAACCGCCCTGGATGGTCGCCCTGCACGCGCAGCCCTGTATTTTCCTCGGGCGCGGGCATGGATCGACCTGGTGTAACAACAGGAAGCCAGGTGCAAGCCGGAACATCTACCCCGAGCGCAGGGCCGTCAATGCCCTGATGGCGTTGATTCGTCTCGGTATTTTCTGGCTTCAAGCGAGCTTTTCCTGCCTCTGATAGAATTCGCGCTGGCGGGCCCCTTCGCATGGTTCGACGGTGAATCTGGTCAGATCGGGAACGAAGCAGCCATAGTCGTTTAGGATCAGTGCCGGAGTAAGGCTCGCCAACCGGTTTCCCAGAGGGGACGGATTTATTCTCATAGAAGATAAGTCCGTCCCTTTTGTATTTTTGGGCACCAATGGCCCGCGCGCCCGATGGCGTCCACTGGCTGAACCGGCTTTTCGCGTGCGCAGCGCAACAGGCTCTACAATCCAGCCATGACTTATTTGGTACTGGCCCGCAAGTGGCGGCCGCGATCGTTCGAAACCCTCGTGGGGCAGGATCACGTGGTGCGTGCGCTTACGCATGCGCTTGATACCCAACGCCTGCATCACGCCTGGTTGTTCACGGGTACTCGCGGTGTAGGAAAAACCACGCTGTCGCGCATTCTCGCGAAATCGCTCAATTGCGAAATCGGCATTACGTCCAAGCCCTGCGGTGTTTGCCGCGCCTGCACGGAAATCGATTCTGGCCGTTTTGTCGACTATCTCGAACTTGATGCCGCCTCGAATCGTGGCGTCGAGGAAATGACCCAATTGCTGGAACAGGCGGTTTACTCGCCTGGCGCCGGGCGGTTCAAGGTCTACATGATCGACGAAGTTCACATGCTCAGCGGGCACGCGTTTAACGCGATGCTCAAAACGCTGGAAGAACCGCCGCCGCACGTCAAATTCATTCTTGCAACCACCGACCCGCAAAAAATACCGGTCACCGTGTTGTCACGCTGTCTGCAATTCAATTTGAAACAGATGCCGCCTGACTCCATCGTGGGCCATTTGCAGGCCGTGCTGGGGCAGGAAGAGGTAGGTTTCGAAGTTCCCGCGCTGCGACTCATCGGTCAGGCAGCCAGCGGCTCCATGCGCGACGCGCTCTCCCTGACGGATCAGGCCATTGCTTATAGCGCCGGCAATCTTACGGAAGAAGCGGTGCGCGGCATGCTCGGCACCATTGACCAGCGCCATCTTGTGCGTCTGCTCGATGCCTTGGCCGTGGGTGATGCAAAAGGCGTGCTCGCCGTCGCTGATGAACTGGCAATGCGTGGCTTGTCTTATGGCGGTGCCTTGGGTGATCTGGCCGTGTTGCTTTCACGCGTGGCCATCGAGCAGCGCGTGTCGGGTGTAACCCCTGCTGACGATCCAGTGGCGGGCGATATCGTGCGTATTGCTGCCTTCTTGCATCCGGATGCAGTGCAACTGTTTTATTCCGTTGCCGTGCACAGCCGTGGCGAGCTGGCCTTGGCGCCGGACGAATATGCGGGTTTCATCATGGCGTGCCTGCGTATGCTGGCACTTAACGGAGAGGCCGGTCCTCAGGCGGCGCTTGAGTCGCCTGTCGTGCCCGCAAAACAAGTGGCAGATAGCGCTGCGGCTGAACCCGTGGCATCGGCTGTGCCTGTGCCAGTCGCGCCGGTTGCAGTCCAGGCCACGCCGGTGGAGCCCGTCGCACCCGTCACGCCGGTTGCCCCTCCGTCTGTCGCGTCTGTGCCTGATCCCGTTGAGCCAGTTGCGCAAGCGCCAGTTGAGCCAGTGGCCCCGGTAGTGATACCGGTAGTTGTGGCGGCACCGGTCATGCCGACAACTATCTCGCCCGCGGTCACAGAAATTATTGCTGCGTCGCCTGCCGAGGCAGGCGAGGTCTCTGACAAGAAAGTGCTGCCGTGGGAAGACGCCCCGATGCAGACGCAGGCTGATGAACCGTCAACGGTTGTGAGCCCCGCTGTAGCCCAGGTTGTCGCCCCGGCCATGCCCCCGGCCGCTCCGCTGTCGGTTACCCCGGCGGTCTCGGCGGTACTTGCACCGATTCCCGAACCCGATGGTCCTCCCTCCTGGGTGGACGAAGAAATTCCCTACGAAGCCGAAGGTGGGTTCGTGCCGGAAAGCGGATTCACCGCCGACCCGGACGATGATTTCGAAACCTTGGCGACCACGTCTTCAGCGGCTCCCAAGCAGGTTTCCAAACCGGCTGCCGCGGCACCCGCTCCCAAGCGAGCGATGTCTGGCGCCGCGTCGGGCGGCAAAGGCCGGTCGTCGCGCAGCAAAATAACCGATATGACCGCTGCAGCCTGGCCCGAATTGGCCGCGCGTTTGCCGGTTACTGGTTTGGCGGCCGAATTGGCACGTCAAAGCGAATGGGCTGGTGTGCAGGGCGATGCCATTATGTTGCGCGTCGCCGTCAGGACACTGGCTGAAAGCGAAAGCCGTATCCGCTTGCAGACCGTATTGTGCGAACATTTCGGACAGGGCATCCGCCTTGATGTCGAGACGGGCGCCACCGGTGAAGGCACCGCGCATGCCGTCGCACAGATTGAACGTGCAACGCGCTTGCAGGCTGCGGAAGAAGCCGTAGCCTCGGATCCTTTTGTGCAGGCATTGGTATCGGACTTTGGCGGGCGCGTCGTGCCCGGCTCGGTCCGCCATGTCGACCCAGCGGCTGCCGCCTGACGCAGCAGCCGCCTTTACCCCAATTTCGTTTAAGGAAAGTCATCATGATGAAAGGACAACTCGCCGGCTTGATGCGTCAGGCGCAGCAGATGCAGGAAAACATGAAGAAGGCGCAAGATGCGCTGGCCGATATCCAGGTCGAAGGCGCCTCTGGCGGCGGCCTGGTCAAGGTCACCATGAGCTGCCGTCATGACGTCAAGCGTGTTGTCATTGATCCGAGCCTGCTGGGCGACGACAAAGACATGCTGGAAGACCTGGTCGCTGCTGCATTTAACGACGCGCTGCGCAAGGCAGAATCCACCTCGCAGGAAAAAATGGCATCCGCCACGGCAGGTATGCCTTTGCCCCCGGGCATGAAGCTTCCTTTCTAAATTTGTGTACACGGCGGGGTCTTTCACGGCCCGGCCGCTAGCCTGTTTCCTGGCGCTATGGACCCTCTACTGCCCGAACCCGAACCGCTTGTTTCGCTGATAGAAGCGTTGCGACGCTTACCCGGCGTTGGCGTGCGCTCGGCAAGGCGCATGGCTTATCACTTGCTTCAGCACGATCTGCAAGGTGCTGAGTTATTGGGCCGCGCGCTCGCAGGGGCTGTGCATGATCTGAAGCACTGCGCGCGCTGCAATAGCTTTACTGAAGACGAGACTTGCGCGACGTGTGCGAACACCAAGCGCGACACGTCTTTGCTGTGCATCGTTGAAACAGCAGCCGATCAAAACATGATCGAGTCGAGCCACGGCTATCGTGGCCTGTACTACGTGCTCATGGGGCGTGTGGCACCGTTGGAAGGGGTAGGGCCGCGCGAGCTTGATTTTCAGCGCGTGGTTCAACGAGCTACAGATGGTTTGGTGCAAGAAGTGATTCTCGCCACCAATTTCACCGCTGAAGGCGAAACAACGGCGCATTTTCTCAGTGAAGCGTTGGGTGAGCGCGGCTTGAAAATCAGCCGCTTGGCTCGTGGCGTACCAGCGGGCAGTGAGCTGGAATACGTAGATGCCGGCACTATCGCATGGGCGCTGATGGAGCGTAAATCCACCTGAGTTTGCGCCGTCAGTGTCGCGTGTCATGCCTGATCCGCATGCGTGGCCGACAGCGGTACCAACACATCCCATCGAATCAACTCGAACTGTCCCAATAGCTTGTGCATGCACAAGCGCGTGAACGGCATGGAATTGCTGCGCGTTTATCAAAAAGAAAAACGAGGAAGACAACCCATGTCCGCATTGACCGGATTAAAGGTCCTGGAACTTGGCACCCTGATTGCCGGCCCTTTCGCGGCGCGCATGTTCGGGGAGTTTGGTGCCACGGTTATCAAAGTGGAAACCCCTCATGGCCCAGATGGCACGGGCGGCGGTGATCCCATTCGTAGTTGGCGTCATCTGCATGATGGCGATTCCCTGTGGTGGACGGTTCAGGCGCGCAATAAGCACTCTATTGCGCTGAACTTGAAAGACCCGCGTGCTCAGGAAATTGCGCGCAAGCTGGCGCTGGATGCCGATGTGGTCGTGGAAAATTATCGTCCTGGCGTGCTCGAAAAATGGGGCTTGGGATATGAGCAACTGCGCGCGATCAATCCCTCACTCATCATGGTTCGTTTGTCAGGTTACGGTCAGACCGGCCCGATGAAAGACTTGCCCGGTTTTGGGGCTATCGGTGAATCCATGGGCGGATTGCGCTACGTATCGGGCCACCCGGATCGACCGCCTGTTCGTGTGGGCATTTCGGTCGGTGACTCTATTGCAGCATTGCACGGGGTTATTGGCGCCATGATGGCGCTGCGCCATCGCGACGCCACCGGCGGACGCTGGAACGGCAAGCCAGGCAGCGAGAGCACGGGCGGGCAAGGGCAGATGGTGGATGTCGCGCTGTACGAAGCCGTATTCAACATGATGGAAAGCCTTGTTCCCGAGTATGACGTCGCCGGTGTGGTGCGCGAAAGGACCGGCGGCGCACTGCCAGGTATCGTGCCCTCGAACACCTACACCTCTAAAGACGGGCAAAACATTGTCATTGCAGGCAATGGCGACGCTATTTTTCACCGACTGATGCTTGCCATTGGCCGCGATGATCTGGCGCAAGATCCTGATCTGGTGCGAAACGATGGTCGAGCGCGTCGGGTCGTCGAGATTGATGGCGCCATTCAAGACTGGTGCAGCCAGCAGTCAATCTCGCAGGCGCTGCAAGCTTTGCGTCAGGCAGATGTACCTGTCGGGAAAATCTACAGCGTGGCCGATATGTTCTCTGACCCGCAGTTCATTGCACGTCAGATGATTGAGCAGCATCACTTCGCCGATGGCAGCAGCGTCAAGCTTCCCGCAGTGGTGCCAAAACTGTCCGAAACGCCGGGCGGCACGCGCTGGATTGGCCCCGAATTAGGGGAACATACCGAGGAAGTCTTGAAGTCGCTAGGGTATGATTCAGCGGCTATCTCGGAGCTGGCACTGACCGGCGCGATTGGTGTTTGCTCACCGTTTGCGCCACCTGCAGCGTCGGCTGCGCAAGAATAAATCCGGTGCGCGTGCCCCAGGGCCGCCACCAGGAATATTTGCCGTCATAGAACGGCTACACAGGAGACAAAAGATGTCGATCACTCGTCGTGATTTGCTCAAGATGGCGGGCGCCGCAGGCGTCATGGGATTATCCCCGGCCATCGTGCGAGCCCAGAAGCTTGAAAAATCCCAAGTTCAGATCGCGGTGGGCGGCAAGCCGCTCATCTACTATCTGCCCCTCACCATTGCTGAGGTGAAGGGATACTTCAAGGATGAAGGTCTGGATGTCAGCATTGCTGACTTCGCGGGTGGCTCGAAAGCCCTGCAAGCTGTGGTTGGCGGCAGTGCTGACGTAGTCTCCGGTGCTTTTGAGCACACCTTGGCGATGCAGGCAAAAGGCCAAATGTATCGCGCCTTCGTCTTGCAGGGACGCGCACCGATGATTGGTGTTGGCGTGTCCAAGAAAAACATGCCGGACTATAAAGGCCCGGCAGATCTGAAAGGCAAGAAGATCGGCGTCACGGCGCCCGGCTCATCCACCAACATGGTGGTGAACTTCTTCCTGGCGAAACACGGCCTGAAAGCCTCGGACGTCTCCATTATTGGTGTGGGCGCCGGTGCCGGTGCAGTTACCGCGTTGCGCAGCGGCCAGATTGATGCCATCTCCAATACGGACCCCGTGGTGTCCATGCTGGAAATGGCGGGTGACATCCAGATCATCGTCGACACCCGCACGCTGAAAGACACGCTTGAAATCTTCGGTGGCAACATGCCTGCCGGTTGCCTGTACGCACCGCAAGCCTTTGTTGACGCCAACCCGGCAACGACCCAAGCGTTGACCAACGCGATGGTTCGCGCCAACAAATGGATTCAAAAAGCAGGGGCTGAAGAAATTGCCAAAGTCGTGCCAGCCGCCTATTTGCTGGGCGATCCCGCGGTTTACAAGGCCGCTATCGCTAAGAGTCTGGAAGGTCTGTCGCCAGATGGCATGATTCCGGAAGATGGCGCCGCAACGGCTACCCGAGCGCTTGCTGCCTTTTCTCCTGAGTTTGACGCTGCCAAGATTAATCCGTCCAAAGTCTGGACTAACGATTTCGCGCGCCGCGCCAACGAGAAGTACCCAAATGGCTGATGCAGCACTTTCGCTCGAAAACATAACTTGCACCTTTGTTTCGCGCGATGACCGCAGTCATCGGTATACCGCAGTCAAGGACACTACCCTGGCCGTAGCTCCAGGGGAGTTCGTGTCGGTGGTGGGGCCGACTGGCTGCGGAAAATCGACGCTTCTGAATGTCAGCGCGGGTTTGATGGCGCCATCAACCGGACAAGTGAAGGTATTTGGCAAACCCTTAACCGACGTTAATGCGCGTGCGGGCTACATGTTCCAGGGCGAAGCATTGCTGCCCTGGCGCAATGCGCTGGACAACGTCACCGCCGGCCTGGATTTCGCCGGTGTGCCGCGTGCTGAAGCCATGGAACGTGGCCGCGACTGGATGCGCCGTGTCGGCTTGGGCGGGTTCGAAGACCGCTATCCTCATCAAATGTCTGGCGGCATGCGTAAGCGCGCCATGCTCGCGCAAACGCTTATTCGCGACCCTGACATCATCCTGATGGACGAGCCGTTTTCTGCGCTGGATATCCAAACGCGACAGCTCATGGAAAATGAGGTGTTGGAGCTTTGGATGGCCAAGCGCCGGGCCGTGTTGTTCATTACGCACGATCTGGACGAAGCCATTGCCATGAGCGATCGTGTGATCGTGCTGTCGGCCGGGCCGGGCACGCATCCTATCGGTGAGTTCGTCATTGACTTGCCACGTCCTCGAGACGTGGCGGAAGTCCGTATGAACCCACGCTTTGTCGAACTGCATGCCGCGATCTGGGGCGTGTTGCGCGAGGAAGTGCTCAAGGGCTATGCCCAACAGAAGCGAGCCTGAGCCATGTCGAAGTTTATTAAACCGGGTTCTCTTGGCCTGCGCATCTGTCAGTTTTTGCTGCTGGTCGTAATACTGCTTGTGTGGCATTTCGCAGCGCGAGATCCCAAGATTGCGTTCTTTTTTGGCGAGCCCTTAAAGGTCTGGGGTCGCATCTGGGCGTGGTTCGTGACCAACGCCGATATCTACAAGCACCTGTGGGTCACGCTTAGCGAGACCGTGCTGGCGTTTTTTATTGGCACCTCTGCCGGTTTGGGATTTGGCTTGTGGTTGGGCTTGTCGCCCATGGCCAGCGCCATTCTTGATCCCTACATCAAAGCCGCGAACTCCATGCCTCGGGTCATCCTGGCACCGATCTTCGGGATGTGGTTCGGACTGGGTATCTGGTCCAAGGTGGCATTGGCCGTCACTCTCGTCTTCTTTATCGTGTTTTTCAATGTCTACCAAGGCGTGCGCGAAGTCAGCCCGACCCTGTTAGACAACGCCCGCATGCTCGGTGCACGCAAGCGTCAGCTGTTGCGCCACGTTTACCTGCCCTCGGCCACAAGTTGGGTGTTTTCCAGCTTGCACACTTCTGTGGGTCTTGCCTTCGTCGGTGCCGTGGTCGGTGAGTACCTGGGTTCTGCAAGCGGGGTCGGCTATCTGATTCTGCAGGCTGAAGGTACCTTTGACGTTGATACCGTGTTTGCTGGCATCGTCGTGTTAACTGCCTTTGCATTGGTGCTGGACTGGATTGTCGGATTGGGCGAGAAACGCCTGATGAGATGGCAACCGAAATCCGGCGAAACGGAGAAACTCTGATGGCTCGACTTCCCTATGCGGACTTGTCCCACCCCGAGGCGAAGCCTCTGGTTGACCGTATCGTCGCTGAACGCGGTAGCGTGCTGCATCTGTATCAGATGCTCTTGCATAGTCCAGCGGTCGCAAGTGGATGGCTGAATTACCTGACGTCTATCCGTCAACTGAGCACCTTGCCAGGAGACATCCGTGAGTTGGTCATCATGCGCGTGGCCGTACTGAATGGCGCGCCTTATGAGGCCGAGCAGCATGCACCGATTGCACTGAAAGAAGGGGTGAGTCAGGCTCAACTGGACGCACTGGACAACTGGGAAAGCTCAGATCTGTTCAATGAGAACGAGCGTGCCGTGCTGGCCTATACCGACGCGATGACGCGAAACGTACAGGTGCCCGAACCCGTGTTTCAAGCCCTGCGTCGGGCCCTGGGTACGGAAAAGTTGGTGGTGGAATTGACGGCAACCGTGGCGGCCTACAACATGGTCTCGCGCTTTCTTGAAGCGCTACAGGTCCATTCTCACGACAATCGCTAAAAGCATCAGGCTGAAGGGAAGTGGGCTTGTTGCGCACTTCCCTTTAGCTTGTTCAACCGCGAGCAGCGTCGATCAATGCGTCCAGCTTTGACGCGTCAGCCGCGAACAAACGAATCCCTTCCGACAGTTTTTCACTGGCCATCGCATCTTCATTGAGAAGCGTGCGGAAGGTGATTTCGTCCGAGCCAATGCGGGTCAGACCGCTAGTGTTGCCCTTGGCGATCAATTGAGCTGGCGCATCGCCTTCGGTAGCCGCCAATTTGGTCAACAGTTCCGGGCTGATGGTCAGCAAGTCGCAACCCGATAACGCGAGAATCTGGCCCACATTGCGAAAGCTGGCGCCCATGATTTCAGTGGGAATGCTGAAATGCTTGTAGTAGTGATAAATGCGGGTGACAGAAACGACGCCTGGGTCATTGGCGCCCGCCCGTTCTTCTTCAACCCAGGCCGCTCCGGCTGCTTTTTTATGCCAGTCGTAGATCCGGCCCACAAACGGTGAAATCAGTTGCACACCGGCAGCCGCGCAGGCCACGGCCTGTGGCAATGAGAACAACAAGGTCAGATTGCAGCAGATTCCTTCGGACTCGAGCACACGTGCAGCGGCAATGCCTTCCCAGGTTGCTGCAATTTTGATCAGCACGCGCTCGCGGGCAATGCCTGCCGTCTCGTACAAACCGATCAAACCACGAGCACGTTCTATATTGGCGCGGGTGTTGAAAGAGAGGCGTGCATCGACTTCGGTGGACACGCGACCAGGCACGATATTCAGAATTTCCCGCCCGAACGCCACGAGAAGCTGATCTGTGAGTTCGGCGGTGCTTGCTCCGCGCTGACCACGGGCAATTTTTTCCAGCAGGGGCCGATAAGCATCCTGTTGCACCGCTTTTAAAATAAGGGACGGATTGGTCGTCGCGTCGGTGGGGCGCAACACCTTCATCGCCTCAAAGTCGCCGGTGTCGGCGACAACGCGGGTGTGACTACGCAGTGCATCAAGTTGGCTGGACATGGACAAATTCGGTACCGTGACGGCAAAGCAGTTGATGGGGTGGATTAGCGTATCACTTTGGCGCGCCTAAAGCGGTGAGGCGTGCCTTGATTTGACAGCAAAATAGGGACGAAAAAAGGGGAGTTTTCCAGCACCGAATCAGCGATCTTGGCCTTGTTTGGCGCGGTTCTGAGGGGAAAAGTGCCGCTCAAGGTATAATCCGAAGGTTTATTTATCGATTCTGAAACCGGGGTTTACTGTGCTGCCGCAACTTTTTCCCGAGGGGATCAACCGCTTCCCTCCTGCAATTCTGGCTTTGGCGGACGGTACCATTTTTCGAGGCGTGTCCATCGGGGCGCCTGGTTATACCGTTGCCGAAGTGGTGTTTAACACTGCCATGACCGGGTACCAGGAGATTCTCACCGATCCCAGCTACAGTGGTCAGATGGTCACGCTGACCTATCCGCACATCGGCAATACCGGCGTGAACACTGAAGACGTAGAAGCCAATCGCGTCTACGCCGCAGGCTTGGTGGTCCGTGACTGTCCCGCTCGTGTGTCGAACTTCCGTTCCACGCAGTCATTGCCTGAGTACCTGTCTGATCAGGGTGTTGTTGCCATTTCTGGCATCGATACCCGCAAGCTCACCCGCATTCTTCGTGAAAAGGGCGCACAAGGCGCCTGCATCCTCGTCGGTACCGACGCTGATCGCGCTGTCGAACTGGCACGTGGTTTTGCTGGCATGGCCGGGCAAGATCTGGCCAAAGTGGTCTCCCAAAAAGAAACCACCGAATGGACGCAAGGCACGTGGGCATTGGGTGAGGGGTTCGTGCAACCCGATCAATCCAAGTTCCATGTTGTCGCCTACGACTATGGCGTGAAGAGCAATATATTGCGCCTGCTGGCTGAGCGCGGCTGCCGTATCACGCTTGTGCCTGCCCAGACTTCCGCCGAAGACGTCTTCAAGCTCAATCCCGATGGTGTGTTCCTGTCCAACGGCCCTGGCGACCCAGAACCGTGCGACTACGCCATCGAGGCCACGCGCGCATTCCTGGATCGCAAGCTGCCGGTGTTTGGCATCTGCCTGGGTCACCAGATCATGGGCTTGGCCGTTGGCGGCAAGACCGTCAAAATGAAGACGGGCCACCATGGTGCCAATCACCCCGTGCAGGACCTGGTGTCCAAGCGCGTATTCATTACCAGTCAGAACCATGGTTTCGCGGTTGATGCGGCCAGTTTGCCGGCCAATACGCGCGTCACGCATGTGTCGCTCTTTGACGGCACATTGCAGGGCTTTGAGCTGACTGATCGTCCGGCGTTCTGCTTCCAGGGTCACCCTGAAGCCAGCCCGGGTCCGCACGACATCATCGTGCTGTTCGACAAGTTCATCAGCCTGATGTCCGGCCAAAAGTAAAGATTGCATTATGCCTAAGCGTACAGACCTAAAAAGTATCCTAATCATTGGGGCCGGTCCGATCATCATCGGGCAGGCGTGTGAATTCGACTATTCCGGTGCCCAGGCGTGTAAGGCGCTCAAGGCTGAGGGCTATCGCACCATTTTGGTGAACAGCAACCCGGCCACCATCATGACCGACCCGGAAACGGCGGACGTCACCTACATCGAGCCCATTACCTGGCAGGCCATCGAGCGCGAGAAGCCCGATGCGCTTTTGCCCACCATGGGTGGTCAGACCGCATTGAACTGCGCACTGGATCTGGCTCATAACGGCGTGCTGGTCAAGCACAACGTTGAACTGATTGGTGCCAACGAGCACGCGATTGAAAAGGCGGAAGATCGCCAGAAGTTCAAGCAAGCCATGACCTCCATCGGTCTTGAGTCCGCCAAATCTGGCGTGGCTCACAACATGGACGAAGCATGGGAAGTGCAGCGTCGTATCGCTGCCGAAGTGGGTACGGCGGGCTTCCCGACGGTCATTCGCCCCAGCTTCACCATGGGTGGCTCGGGTGGTGGCATTGCCTACAACGCTGAAGAATTCGAAACGATTTGCCGTCGTGGTCTGGAAGCGTCGCCGACCAAAGAACTGCTGATCGAAGAGTCCTTGCTGGGTTGGAAAGAATTCGAAATGGAAGTGGTCCGCGACAAGGCGGATAACTGCATCATCGTTTGCTCCATCGAAAACCTGGATCCGATGGGCGTGCACACTGGCGATTCCATCACTGTTGCGCCAGCGCAAACGCTGACGGACAAGGAATACCAGATCATGCGTAACGCCTCGATCGCGGTATTGCGCGAGATCGGCGTGGACACGGGTGGTTCGAACGTTCAATTCGCTATTCATCCCAAGACCGGTCGCATGATCGTCATTGAAATGAATCCGCGCGTATCGCGTTCCTCGGCATTGGCTTCAAAGGCCACGGGCTTCCCGATCGCCAAGGTTGCGGCACGTCTGGCGGTTGGCTACACGCTGGATGAACTCCAGAACGAGATCACCGGCGGCGCGACACCTGCGTCGTTTGAGCCTTCCATCGATTACGTGGTCACCAAGGTGCCGCGTTTCGCATTCGAGAAATTCCCCACCGCTGATGCACGCCTGACGACACAGATGAAGTCTGTGGGCGAAGTGATGGCCATCGGCCGTACCTTCCAGGAGTCGTTCCAGAAAGCCTTGCGCGGTCTGGAAGTTGGTGTGGATGGCTTGAACCAGAAAACGACCGACCGCGAAAAGATACAAGTAGAACTGGGCGAGCCTGGTCCTGAGCGTATCTGGTACGTGGGCGATGCATTTGCGCAAGGCTTCACGCTGGACGAAGTGCATAACCTCACGCACATCGACCCGTGGTTCCTGTCGCAAATCAAGGAAATCGTCGACATCGAGCTCGCGCTCGAGCAAAAGACGATGACCGACCTTGATTACCCCACACTGTGGGAATTGAAGCGCCGCGGTTTCTCCGATCGTCGTCTGGCATTCTTGCTGGATTCGTCGGAATCCGAAGTGCGCAAGCTGCGTCATCAGTTGAACGTGCGCCCCGTGTACAAGCGCGTGGACACATGTGCAGGTGAATTCGCGACTCACACCGCCTACATGTACTCGACTTACGAGGAAGAGTGCGAAGCCGCACCGACCGACCGTAAGAAGATCATCGTGCTGGGTGGCGGTCCGAACCGAATTGGCCAGGGCATTGAGTTCGATTACTGCTGCGTGCATGCCGCGTTGGCGCTGCGTGAAGACGGGTACGAGACCATCATGGTCAACTGCAACCCGGAAACCGTATCCACCGACTACGACACGTCTGATCGCTTGTATTTCGAGCCACTGACGCTGGAAGACGTGCTGGAAATCGTTCACAAGGAAAACCCGGTTGGCATGATTGTTCAGTACGGCGGCCAAACGCCGTTGAAGCTGGCGCGTGCTCTGGAAGCCAACGGCGTGCCAATCATCGGTACCAGCCCGGAATCGATCGACGTCGCAGAAGATCGCGAACGCTTCCAGAAGCTGTTGCACAAGCTTGGGTTGCGTCAGCCGCCGAACCGCACGGCCCGCACGGAAGGCGAGGCCTTGGCCCACGCGACCGAAATCGGTTATCCCCTGGTCGTTCGCCCCAGCTATGTGCTGGGTGGGCGCGCCATGGAAATCGTGCATGAGCAGCAAGACCTTGAGCGCTACATGCGCGAAGCCGTGAAGGTCAGCAACGATTCGCCGGTGCTGCTGGATCGCTTCCTGAACAACGCCACTGAAGTTGACGTCGATTGCTTGTCTGATGGCGAAACCGTCTTTATTGGCGGCGTCATGGAGCACATCGAGCAGGCTGGCGTGCACTCGGGTGACTCGGCTTGCAGCTTGCCGCCTTACTCGTTGTCGGCTGACGTGATCGCAGAAATCAAGCGCCAGACCAGCATGATGGCCAAGGCCTTGAACGTTTGCGGCCTGATGAACGTGCAGTTCGCCATTCAAGGTGGCGACGTCTATGTGCTGGAAGTGAATCCGCGTGCTTCGCGCACGGTGCCTTTTGTGTCCAAGGCAACGGGTTTGCAGCTGGCCAAGATTGCAGCGCGTGCCATGGCTGGCCAGACCTTGGCTTCGCAAGGCGTTACGAAGGAAGTTGTGCCTCCGTATTTCTCGGTGAAAGAAGCCGTGTTCCCGTTCGTGAAATTCCCGGGCGTTGACACCATTCTTGGCCCGGAAATGAAGTCCACCGGTGAAGTGATGGGCGTGGGTTACAGCTTCGGCGAAGCCTTCGTGAAGTCGCAATTGGCGGCAAGTGTGCGCCTGCCAGACTCTGGCACGGTATTCATCAGCGTGAAGAACCAGGATAAACCGCTAGCCGTGGAAGTGGCGCGTGGTTTGCATGCCCTGGGCTTCAAGTTGGTGGCCACACGTGGCACGGCTGCCGAAATCGAAGCGGCTGGCATTCCGGTGCACTTGGTGAACAAGGTCAACGAAGGTCGCCCGCATATCGTCGACATGGTGAAGAACGGCGAGATTTCGCTGGTTATCAACACGGTCGAAGAACGCCGCAATGCCATCGCGGACTCGCGCACGATTCGTACGCAAGCATTGGCAAACCGCGTGACGTTCTTCACGACGATTGCAGGTGCTCGTGCGGCAGTGGAAGGCATGCAGTACCTGCGCCAAGGTCTTGGCTTGCAGGTTTTCTCGCTGCAAGAACTGCACGCGTCGCTCGCGGCCAAGTAAAAAGGTTCTGGCGTGTGAGCGCCTGAGAACCAAGAGAAAAGTGGTGCATTGCCTTTTAAGGTGATGCACCATTTTTTTTGTGGTTTGATAGGGTCGGCGCTGAGGTCGGTAAGAGGGCACGCTTCATTCAGGTGCTACGGACTCAGCGGGTAGACATGTGTAGCGTAGGTGGCGCGTGAGCAAACCGGCACCAGGACACAGCTGTCAAGCGCGCGTAACCCGCGACTCTTAACCAGCAAGCGCTCGGAAATCAGCACGCGGGTTACGTGTGCTCGCCAAGTGCTTCATGGTTTAGATTGTTTCGCGCTCCACCCACGCGACCTCTTTGGCGCACTATCAGGCATTGCTATGAAAAATGTTTTTATTACCGGAGCCAGCAGTGGCCTGGGACTCGCGCTGGCGCGGCAGTATGCGCAGGAAGGTGCGCGGGTCGCGCTCGTCGGGCGACGAGGTGAGGTGTTGCGTGAAGTGGCTGACTCGCTTGCGAGCACCGCCGGTGCGCATCTTTGCTATGCGCTCGATGTACGGGATCGGGCGGCACTGCATGCTGCTGCCAATGACTTCATTGAACGATGCGAAGGGCGGGTGGACGTGGTGGTGGCAAGCGCTGGCATCAGCGCGGGCACCCTTACTGAGCACATGCAGGATTACGAGGTGTTCAAGGCGATTGTCGACACGAACTTGCTGGCCACAGTATCAACGTTTGAGCCCTTTATTGAACCCATGCGTCTGGCTGGCGCTGGGCGTCTGGTGGGCATTGCCAGTGTTGCTGGCGTGCGGGGTTTGCCAGGCGCGGGGGCCTATAGCGCGTCCAAGGCGGCGGTGGTGACTTACTGCGAAAGCCTGCGGCTGGAGTTGGCGGCGGCGGGTGTGGCGGTGGTTACGATTGCGCCGGGGTATATCAAGACGGCAATGACGGCGCACAATCCGTATTCCATGCCTTTCCTGATGGAAGCCGACGCGTTTGCCGCGCGTGCCCGCGCGGCAATTGCCCGAGGCACGTCGTATACGGTGATTCCTTGGCAGATGGGTGTTGTCGCCAAATTGATGCGTCTCTTGCCCAATGCGGTTTATGACCGATTGGCGCGCAACGCACCGCGCAAACCTCGTCGTTAAATTTCGCTGAGGCGGGCGCGGGTACGCGCGTTCAGGGAACGACGTCGTTTCCTACGTCGCTGCCCGCAACGTGATTTACGTCACCCCAGTTCAGCACTTTCCAGTCGCGGCCTTCAACGCCGACGCGATTGATGCTGACATTGAGCAGCGCCGCATCGCGCGGGGCGTTAAGGGCAACGCCCGAGGCATGGCGCCAGATGATGTCGAGCACACCGCCGTGCGTGAACATCAGGATGCGTTCATCGTCATGCCGACTGGCGAGGTCGTTCACGGTGGCAACAATGCGCGATTGAAATTGGCCAAGCGATTCACCGCCTTCGAGTGGCCGCAGCGGATCACGGCTTTTCCAGGCCGCGGCGGCTTGCGGTGCTTCGACGTCGATGAGGTCCATGGCCAAACCTTCGAGCACGCCAAAGCCGCGTTCGCGGATGCCGGGTTCGATGCGCAGGCGCAAGCCCAATTGTTCTGCCACCGGTTCGGCCGTGGCATGAGCCCGTTGCAGGTCACTGGTGTAGATGGCGTTGATCGGGGTGGTTTGCGCTTCATCGCGCAAACGGGTTGCCAGTAGGGCGGCCTGGGCGCGACCCGAGTCATTCAAGGGGATGTCTTGCCAGCCTTGCAGCCGACGTTGGCGATTCCAGTCAGTTTCGCCGTGGCGGATAAACCAAATTTCAGTCATACAGAGTCAGTCAGTGTCAGAGTTGGACCGTCGCGACAATAGCTTCGCGCGGCTTCCAGATTTTTTGAACAATCGAGCTTAGCGCGACTAGCGCAGGCTCGCTAGCGCGCTCATGCGGCAAGATGAAACCGAGTAAGGCGTCTGCGCGGGCTTGGCCCCACACGATGAAATCGTTGGAGGCAGCACCGGCCAATGCCGTTTCTTCGCGTAATAGTGCGCAGCCAGCCCCTGCACGCACGAGTGAGTCCAGGTTGGCCTGGTCGTCATTTTGCATGACAACACGGGGTGCCAGGCCGTGGCGTTCGAACATATCACGCAAGAGCAGATGTGTATGGCCACCTGCCGGGCCATCGAGCCAGGGCAGTTGCGCCAGTTCGCGCCAGCCACCTCGTTTGAGCGAAGTGGCGTGCTCGGCGGGTAGGGCGACGCGATAGCGCACCGTGCGTAACGGCATCCACAGCACGCCTCGCGGAGGATGCGCCGCAATGGTGAGCGCCGCTTGCATCCGGCCCGTGCTGACCTGTTCAGCAAGCGTTGCCGTGGGCAGGATAACGGTCTTCAGTTCTATCAGCGGCAGTTGCTGCATGACGGCCGAGGCCAATTCCCCCAGCCGCAGAAAATCAGGTCTTTCGCTAGGCACACCCAGTTCGATGGCACCGTGCAGCGTACCTTGCAATTGCAGCGCTTCGGATTTGAACTGTGCGCCCAGCATCAGCAGCGATTCCGCCGTGGGCAGCAGAACTTCGCCAGCACGCGCCATTGCCAGCCGACTGCCACTTCGGTCGAACAGCGCGACGCCCAGGCTTTGTTCCAGCGCTTTGATTTGCGCGGTGACGGCCGGCTGCGTGAGCGATAGCGCCTCCGCTGCCTTTGTCAGGTTGCCCAGTCGGGCTACGGTGACAAAAGCGCGGATCTGATAGATTTCCATGGCGGCAGTTTAGGGTTAAACGGCATAGGGCGTGCCACTGACGGCTCGCTTGATGCCTTGAGGACCCGTCAAACCGCGAGCAGGCGAATTTGCGAAGGTTCTAGTCCAATCGAAACGGGGGCGCCAACGGGAAAAGGCGATAAACCGGCTAGATGGGATTGGTCTGCCGTCAAGCGCTGCTCGCCAATCTGGACTTGATAACGGGTGAATTCGCCAAGAAATTCGCTGCTTTCTATGACGCCTGGCAGCCAGACATAGCGTGCGTCACCCAGGCCGTCTGCCATTTCAATTTGCACGGTATGCGGTCGAAAGCTCGCCGCAAGACGAGGCGAGGTTGGCACGTCCCCCGTCAAGGGCAGGTGCAGGTCGCCCACGCCGTCAACACCGAGCACCACGCTACCGCTGGTGCGTTCGCGCACCGTACCTTCCAGAACGTTCATGGTACCCACGAAGTTGGCCACGAAGGGGTTTACAGGATAGTCAAACAACGTGCTGGGTGACCCGATTTGTTGGACCACACCATGGTCAAGCACGGCCATTCGATCGGCCGTGGTCATGGCTTCTTCCTGGTCATGGGTGACGAAAATCGTTGTGATGCCCAAGCGGCGTTGCAGGCTGAGGAGATCCTGTCGCATTTGCACGCGCAGTTTCTTGTCCAGATTGGACAAGGGCTCGTCGAGCAAGAGCACTTGTGGCTCGATCACTATGGTGCGCGCCAGGGCCACGCGCTGTTGCTGACCGCCAGATAGCTGGTTGGGTCGGCGTTTGGCATATTGAGACAGGCTGACCATATCCAGCACGGCTTCGACCTTGGCGCGGATCTGGTCGCGCGGCAGCTTGCGCTCGACCAAACCAAAGGCGACGTTGTCCCACACCGTCATGTGTGGCCACAAGGCGTAATTCTGGAACACCATGCCAATGTTTCTATCCCACGGCGGTGTCGCGCTGATATCTTTGCCATCGACCAGCAACTGGCCGTGACTCTGGCGGTTGAAACCGGCAATCAGCCGCAACAGCGTGGATTTGCCGGAGCCGGACGGTCCCAGAAGCGCAAAGAACTCACCCGGCTCGACATGAATATTCACATCCTTGAGGATTTCAGTCTTGCCATAGGACAGCCGGATATTGCGGCATTCAACGCTGACTTTTTTCATGCTGTCTCCTCATTGCGTGCCGGACGCTGGCGTGAGGACGCGCGTTCGACTAACAGGTGCGATATATACGTGCCGACGGCCACGGCCACCACGGCAAGTACGCCAAGTGCTGCGCCAGGCCCACGGCCCGACGCGCTTTGCATATACAGATAGATGCCGTAGCTCATAGGGGCTTGGCTGTCTTTCGTGACCAGCATGATGGTGGCGGAAAGTTCGACGGCTGCAGTCACGAAGCTGGTGACAAATCCGGCAAGCATGCCGCCAGCCATCAATGGCACAACCACGCGTCGTATGGTCCTCATGCGCGTGGCGCCCAAGGACTCGGCAGCCTCTTCCAACGACACATTGATTTGCTGCAAGGCAGCTACGCAAGATCGCAAGGCATATGGCAGGCGTCGCACGGAGTACGCGATCATGATGATGATCCAGGACGACGTGAGTAGCGTGCCGCCAGAGAACGGAATCTCTAGACCACGGAAGGTTCGCAACAAACCAATGGCCAGAACAATGCCAGGAATGGCCAGCGCGGCGGAGGCCAGAAGGTCCAACCACTGGCGTGCGGGCAAACGAGTGCGAAGCAACAGATAGGCGATGGCAGTGCCGAGGATGACGTCAATGCCGGCCGCCAGGCCGCAATACAAGAGCGTATTGGCAATCATGCCGCGCGATTCGCTGAAGACCGCTGCATAGTGTTCCAGCGTGTAGCCATCGGGCAGGGGCGCATAGCTCCAGACGCTTGCCAGGGACAACAGCAACACCCCCATATGCGGCGATAGCACCAACAGCAGCACCAGGATGATCCAGCCGTAAGCGAACACGCTTTCCATGGATCCGAGCTTGCGTTTCTGAATGGAGCCGCCGCCTTTTTGTAGCGTGGAATAGTCTCGGCCCTTGAGAATGCGGGCAGATAGCCACAGCGCAAGAATCGAAAAAGCCACCATGATGACGCTGATCACATAGCCCATCGGATCTTCCAGGCCCACCTGTGTAATCCGCAAATAGGCTTGAGGCGCCAGCATATTGGTAATGCCAAGCACCAATGGTGTGCCGAGATCATCGAAGACTTTGACGAAAACCAGGGAGACGCCAGCGATATATCCGGGTAGCGCAAGCGGGAAAATGATTCGACGGAACAGGCGAAAACCTCGCGAGCCCAAGTTGAACGCCGCTTCTTCCATGGCACCGTCAATATTGCGAAGGGCCACGACAAGGTTCATCAGGATGAAGGGAAAGTAGTGCAGTGACTCGACGAAAATCACCCCGTTCAGCCCTTCCATGAATGGCACTGTGAACCCGAACCAGTCATCAAGCAGCAGATTCACGCTGCCCGAGCGGCCAAAAATCAACTGCATTGCCACCGCGCCCACGAAGGGCGGCATGATGAGCGGCAAGATGCCGAGTGTCTGAATGATGAGGGCGCCTCGAAAGTCAAAGCGCACGGTGAAGTAAGCAAGCGGAACGGCAATCAGCGAGGCCAATAGCGCAGACCAGCCCGCCACATAGAGGCTGTTGAAAAACGATTCCTTCATCAGCGGCTGATTGAAAAATGCGCCGAAGTGCCCCAGCGTGAAGCTGCCATCCGCATTGACAAAAGCGGTGTAGAAAACGGTGCCTACCGGGATGGCGAGAAACAGCCCCAGAAAGGCAAGCACCAATAGTGCAGCCATGACGGGCCCGGTGGGCAGGCGAGAATAGCTCGAAGGATTCATCGAGGTTCCAAAAATAAGGCGTAAGAAGCGTGTGGCCAACGGCGTGCCCGCCTCCATGCGCGCAGGTCCCATTGGACACTGCGCACAGAGGCGGCGGGCGTAAGCCCGTCGCAGGTTTACCGCGGATATTGCTTAGAGCGCGGCCGCTTGCTGGGCCAGCTTCACGGCCTGCTCATAGTTGGCTTTGGCGCGACTGTTCCAATCGCCTTCCAACTGGGTGATCTTCTGGTTCACTGCCGCATCCTTTTTATTGCCAGCAAAAATGGCAAGAAACTCTGGCTTTGAAGCGGCGGCGCCATCAATCAGCGGTGCCCAAGTGAGCTTGCGTGCTTCAGTCAATAACTCAGCGGCTTTGCCCGATTTGGCACGTTCACCGAGCTTGGCTTCAGCCTCATAAATGGCGCGGGTGGCGGCTTGCAGCTCTTTTAGGCGGAACGTGATCGTTTGGTCAAAAAGCGCTTGCACCACGTAGTACCGGGTTTGCGACAGGTCGGCATCAAACTGCACCTTGCTGCGTTTCGCGATCTCTGCAGGGTCTGGGTAGCCTGCTGGAATCTTTCCTGCAAGGGCCGAATACGGCAGAACCGGAAGTCGTGAAATCTTGGGCTCAAGCAACAGTTCCTGACCTGCCTGGCTTAGCGTGAAGGCGATGAACTTCTTCGCTTCCTCAGGGTTTTTCGCGCCATCGATCAGGGCGATGTTGGCAGGCACGATAGCCGTCTCGGACGGGTAGACGAATTCCACCGGGAACTTCGAGTATTTGCTCGACAAACCGAAGAAGTCGATGACCGGACCTGCGCCAAATTGGCCATTGTTCACGCCGTCAGGCACCCCAAATGAACGCTCGGTGACGGCGCTGCTATTGCCCGACATGCGAAGCAGGGTGGCCCAGCCTTGATCCCAACCTTCACCTTGCAAGATCGTCTCGACGGTCAAATGCATGGTGCCTGAGCGCGATGGCGAGGTAATGCCAACATGGCCAAACCATTGCGGCGCAAGCAAATCCTTCCACTCTACGGGTGGGGGCAGTTTGTTGGCCTTGATGTAGCGCGTGTTGTAGACAATGCCATAGCCGGCAAGTGCCTGCCCCAGATACATGCCACTGGGGTCATTGATGGGATACGTGCCGATCTTGTCCGGCACATTCTTGTTGGCAACGTCAGAGACTTTGGCGAGCAGCTTGTCGCGGTTGAGTACTTCAAACGCGTCTGGTGCGCTTGCCCAGAAGACTTCGGGACGTTGGCCCGCAGGCGTTTCACGCACCGATGCAATGCCCGACACGGTGTTCTTGTTCAGGATTTCCAGTGTGATACCCGGATTGGCCTTTTCGAAAGCCGTTTTGTAGGCTTGAGTCAGGTCTTTCGGGAACGACGTGATGACTGTGACGGTACCTGCCAAGGCAGGTGCCGTGCAGGCGGCAAGCAGGGCTCCTGCAAGAACTGTGCGCATTGCATGCATGGTTTTGTCTCCGTTGTATTCGAATTGTCTGGAGACATTAATGTCTGATCAACCATGCGTCCAATCAGAAATTTTGATGCGGCCCATCACGCTGGCCGCCCCGGGTGAATACCCTTGCGGGTTAACCCGCCGTTGCGCCGGACTGCATTTGCAACGCCTTCATTTGGGCAGCCATTAGCTTCTGAATTTGCCCTTGAATGGAAGCCGCCTGAGTATTTAGCGCTCCTAACTGCGCTGCTTTTTGCTCTGCGCTGGCATTGCTGGCTTGTACGCGTCGTATCTGCTGCATGACCACGCGCAATTGCCGCTGCAACTCCTTCATCATCTTGGTGTAATCGCTATCAGTATCTTTTGACTCTGTCGTTTGGCCGACGGGAACGCCAGATTTTCCTGCTTTGATCTTTTCGGCATACATCTCGAACAAACCGGACGTGCCGCCACTAGAAATAGAGGAAATGGCCATAGAGATTCCAGAAAGATTAATTAACGAAGGTTCCTTGAACAACGACATGCTGTCGCGAAACTTAAACGTATTGCGGCCAGTTCCACTGCCCCTTTACACTGGCGCCCGCTGATCATTCTTCCCCACGGAACACTATGTCTAACTCCTATTTTCCGCGCTGGCGGCTCGTTGATGATTCCAAGCCCGGTGTCGTTATCGCGCCTGACGAACGCCTGTCCTGGCCAAAGAACGTGGCGATGGGGGCTCAACACGTGGTCGCCATGTTTGGTTCGACCGTGCTTGCTCCCTTGCTCATGGGGTTTGACCCGAACGTCGCGATCTTGATGTCGGGGATTGGCACGCTGATCTTCTTCCTGTTCGTGGGTGGTCGGGTGCCCAGCTATCTGGGGTCGAGTTTTGCATTTATTGGCGGCGTGATTGCGGTAACTGGTTATGCGGGTGGGGGCGCCAATGCCAATATCGGTGTGGCGTTGGGCGCCATCATCGCTTGCGGGCTGGCCTATACCTTGATTGGTGTGGTGGTCTGGATCGTGAATGCGCGTGCGGGGGGCGGGGCCAACTGGATCGAAACCCTGATGCCGCCACTTGTTACCGGTGCCGTGGTCGCCGTTATTGGTTTGAATCTGGCACCTATCGCGGCCAAAGGTGCCATGGGCCAGTCGGGCTTTGACACCAGCATGGCGCTGGTGACCATCTTGTGCGTCAGCGGAATCGCCGTGTTCGCCCGAGGCATGATGCAGCGCCTGTTGATTCTGGTCGGGCTGATTCTGGCCTGCGTGATCTATGCCATCTGCGCCAACGGGCTGGGGCTTGGCAAACCCATTGATTTTTCGGGCGTGGCTGCGGCTGCCTGGTTTGGGCTGCCCCATTTCGCGGCACCCGTTTTCAAGTTCGAAGCCATGGGTTTAATCGTGCCGGTTGCCATCATTCTGGTGGCGGAAAACCTGGGGCACGTTAAAGCGGTCAGCGCCATGACTGGCCAAAATCTGGATCGTTATCTTGGGCGTGCTTTCGTCGGTGATGGGGTAGCAACCATGGTCTCCGCTGCGGCGGGTGGCACGGGTGTCACTACCTATGCCGAGAACATCGGCGTGATGGCCGTGACGCGTATTTACTCTTCCTTGGTCTTCGTGGTCGCCGCTGTTATCGCCATCGTCCTGGGTTTTTCGCCCAAATTTGGTGCATTGATTCAGACGATTCCAGGCCCTGTACTGGGAGGCATGTCCGTCGTGGTCTTTGGACTGATCGCTATCGCCGGGGCGCGTATCTGGGTCGTGAATCAGGTGGATTTCAGTGATAACCGCAATTTGATCGTGGCTGCCGTAACGCTTATCTTGGGTGCAGGCGATTTCACGATCAAGCTGGGCAATTTCCACCTGGGCGGTATTGGCACTGCCACGTTTGGCGCGATCATCCTCTACGCCTTGTTGCGACGTCGGGCTTAAATGAAACGTCGCGCGGCAGGCATAGCCGCGCGACGTAGTCAGCCGGTGGGGCTCAGGAGTGCGACAGTCGCGTGGCGCGAGTGCCAGACGACAGTTGAACAGGGCTCGCCTCAATCACTTGGCCGGACTGAGTTTTGAACACGGATGTCGCTTCCGACAGGCGCCGAGCCTGTTCCTCCATTGCCGCTGCGGCGGCGGCTGCCTGCTCCACGAGCGCCGCGTTTTGTTGTGTGACCTCATCCATTTGTGAAATGGCCAGGCTGACCTGATCGATGCCACTGGCCTGTTGGGTCGACGCTGCCGATATTTCGCCCATGATGTCGGCGACGCGCTGAACGGAACTCACAATCTCCTGCATGGTTTGTCCGGCGCTGGCTACTTGAGCGGAACCCGAGCTGACGGTGTCCGCCGAAGCCTCGATGAGCACTTTGATTTCTTTAGCCGCTTGCGCTGCGCGTTGTGCCAGATTGCGTACCTCGGACGCTACTACGGCGAAACCTTTGCCCTGTTCGCCTGCCCTTGCAGCCTCCACGGCGGCATTCAAGGCCAGTATGTTGGTCTGAAATGCAATGCTGTCGATCACGGCCACGATCTCGGCAATTCGGCGCGAACTCTCCGATATTCCCTTCATCGTTTCCACGACGGCACCCACCGATCTGCCGCCCCGTTGCGCCACGTCCATACTAGCCGCCGCCAAGGTGTTGGCCTGCGTCGCGTTGTCGGCATTTTGTTTTACCGTAGAGGCTAGCTCTTCCATGGTGGACGCCGTTTCCTCAAGGGCCGCGGCTTGTTCTTCGGTACGAGTCGATAAGTTCGTATTGCCTGCGGCAATCTCAGCGGCGCCTACGTTGATTTCCTCAACGCCCTGTCTTACCGCCGTTACGGTGCGAGTCAGTCCTTCCTGCATACGTTTGAGCGCATCAAAAAGCATGCCGATTTCATTTTTGGAACGGACGTCCACTCGGCCAGTCAGGTCTCCTGCAGCAATGCGGTCAAAATGGCGGCCGGCCTCACTCAGCGGGCGCAGCAAGCCACGGCGGATAAATACCCAGCTCAGCGTGGCCAGCAGTAACGCGATGGCGAGAAGCGCAAAGCTTGAAATCTGAGCTACTTGGTACGAACGTTGTGAGCTGGCCAGTACTGTGTCGCTACGCTCCTGAACCCGCGCCAGGAATATCTGCATATCTTTGACAAAGCTCGTATCCACTTGGCGCGCTTGGCCTTCCGCTTGAAGCCATTGTTCCGGCGATCGAGCTTGTAGCGCCGCTGCCAGCTTGTCCAGTGCCAAGCTATACGCAAGAAAGCTGCGCTGCAGAACTTCAGCCAATTGTTGACCTCGTTCGCTTTTTGGGACCTCCATATAGCGGGTGAATCGTTCGCGCGCCAGACGCATGTGCTCTGTTGCAGCAATCTCCTGCTGACTGGCCTGCTCTTTATTGCCAGCCTGAATGTCACTCATGGCAGCTGTCATTGCAAGGCGCGCACGCAGCAAGGCTGCGTTTGACTCATATAGCGGGTCCACCTGATGCACGGCGACAGTGTTCAACTGCTCAATATCCTCCGCATTGGTACTGGCATTGCGCCAGGTCATCGTACAGGCGAAGGCCAAAGCGGTGAGGAAGCAGCCAAGCATCCAGATCATGGCAGTACGGATTTTCATTCTTTCCAACATGAGATCTCCTTTCTCGTAAATACGGCTTGGCCCGAGCGAGCGCTCATTTGGCCGTCGCCGTTATTTTTTTGTTTTTTTTAGGGAAATGCAGGTGAGCGCCCATAGGAGCGTCAGGCCCGTTGCCACACAAACTGCGCATTCAACTGCTCAAACAATCGCATCAAAAATTTTTTGCGTTCGGCTGGAGGGAGAGGGCGTCGTGAAGGTTCTGGTTGCATGCGAAGTGGGGGGAAACTAAGCGTTGAAATGCAAGTACCAGGTAGCGAGCAGACATACAGGCATTCCCGTGAAGGGACGCTGCATATCGGTCATTGATTACTAGATTCAGAGCACCGTAGTGAGTTGAATTTTGTCTAACGATATAACCAATATTATCCAAATATAACTATTTGGAAATAATATATTACTTTATGGAGGGCTAACCGTTGCCCCGAAGAATGAAACAGGTTTATCGCGACCAATTAATGAATTAAGGGACGTTTCATTACCTCGACGGCACCCATGTTGTCATCCTCACAGAAACCCTGATTGCAAAAAACTCCCCGCTTTGGTGTGTTAATGCACGGAAATACGCCGAAAACGTCGTTTTCTCCAACGGCTTGCAATTCGCCCGGACTTTGACCACAATATGACCTTGATCACCCCGGTTCCGACCCGAGCCGGGGTTTTGTTTTGGTCGTTGATTTGTTGATCCGTCTTTTGCATGGCACTGAATACGCTATACAACTGACCGTCCAACCAACTCCGGCCTCCACCGAAACGCTCCGTCCGGGGGCGTTTTCTACTTTTGTTTGGAAAACGACATGGCTGCCATTCCTTTGACCGTGCGCGGGGCCGAGCGCTTGCAACAAGAGCTGCACCGGCTGAAAACTGTAGAACGACCTGCCGTGATCAACGCAATTGCGGAAGCACGTGCGCAGGGCGATCTGTCAGAAAATGCCGAATACGACGCTGCTCGCGAGCGCCAGGGCTTTATCGAGTTTCGTATTGGCGAGCTCGAAGGCACACTCTCCAACGCCCACCTGATTGACCCGACTGAACTTGATGCAGAAGGCCGTGCTGTTTTTGGCGCGACCGTTGACATCGAAGATTTGGATTCGGGTGACCGCGTAACCTACCAAATCGTGGGTGACGTGGAAGCCGACATCAAAGCCAACATGATTTCAGTGTCCAGCCCTGTGGCTCGCGCACTAATCGGTAAGTCCGAAGGCGATGTTGTCGAAGTCAAGGCACCAGCAGGTGTGCGTGAGTATGAAGTTCTGGGCGTGCGTTACATCTAACGCCGAACTCCGCCCCCCTAAAGCGCATTCATCCTTTCACGGCGCGAACAAACTTTGTTCGTTCGAGTTCTGCACCCAGCTAAGTAATGCTTATCCTGGCTTTGGTGCTTACGTCGGTGGCCACGGCAGGGTGTATCTGATCGCGTTTAGGGTGCTCGCCGTATTCGAGTTGGGGGGCGCGGTATTTATATTGGTTAAAGACCGTCAGGCAGGGCGCTTGGCGGTTATGCTTGCGATATGGCGTTGTGCTGCGACGCGAAGCGTTGCGATAAGTGCCACTATCGGAGTTTTCGGCAGATTGCCGGGTTTGCAGGCTTGCGGCGTTACCGCAGCCAAGCAGCAGGAGTCAGCGTGTGCCGACATTCACCTGCTGCAAGGTTCCAGCGCGTATTACCGTTTGGTCGAGCGGGGCGACTTACGGCTTGTGGCCGGGCGCTGAGTGCCAGTGCGCGCACCAGCACGCAAGCTGAGCGCACTGCCGCTACGACGCGGAATGCCGTGACTGTCGCTGGCACTCTTCTTCGTACTCGGGCGCATGGGCTTGCCAGCTTTGTTAAGCTCGCCGCGTGCGAAACGCGAAACGGGCTTGGCATCTTCCACAACAGCAGGCGCTTTACGAGTAGAGCGCTTCGTCAGGATTTTGCCTTGGGCCGCCAGCTTTTTAGGCGTGTGCGGTTCGGAGGCGCGGCGCTTGTTGGCACGATCATCATTGGCGTCGACATCGCCTACCGGCTTGATATTGCCGGACTGCGGACGGAACACAATGAGCATTTTGCCCAAGTGGTGCACGTTGGCGCAGGACAGCGATTCGCAGATAGAGGCCATTATGGCTACACGCGCTTCGCGGTCATCGCCAGCTACACGTACCTTGATAAGGCCATGAGAAGACAGGGCGCGGTCGATTTCTTTGAGCACGGCCTCAGTCAGGCCGTTGTCGCCAATAAGTACGACCGGGCGCAGAGGGTGAGCGGCAGACCGCAGGTCGCTGCGCTCACGAGAGGTAAGTTCTAATATAGGCATGCTTGGAATTGTACGGTAATGGCCAAGAA
>JBEBWV010000007.1:0-87693 GCA_040391965.1 Achromobacter deleyi
TCCAGAAGAACACGACCATCCCGACCCGGTTCTCGCAGACCTTCTCGACCGCTGATGACAATCAGCCGGCTGTGACGATCAAGGTATTCCAGGGTGAGCGCGAAATCGCTGCTGGCAACAAGGGCCTGGGCGAGTTCAACCTCGAAGGAATCCCGCCGTCACCGCGTGGTATGCCGCAGATCGAAGTCACATTCGACATCGACGCTAACGGCATCCTGCACGTGTCGGCCAAGGACAAGGGTACTGGCAAGGAAAACAAGATCACCATCAAGGCCAACTCGGGCTTGTCGGAAGACGAGATCCAACGCATGGTCAAGGATGCCGAGGCTAACGCTGAGGAAGATCACCGAGTTGCTGAGCTGGCTATGTCGCGCAACCAGGCCGACGCGCTGGTGCACGCTACCCGCAAGTCCATGACGGAATACGGCGACAAGCTTGAGGCCGCTGAGAAAGAAAGCATCGAAGCTGCCATCAAGGATCTGGAAGAAACGATGAAGGAAGGCGACAAGCCTGCCATCGACGCCAAAGTGGAAGCGTTGTCGACTGTTTCGCAGAAGTTGGGCGAAAAGATGTACGCCGACATGCAGGCACAACAGGCCGCTCAGCAGACCCAAGCTGCCGATGCCGCGAAGCCGGTTGATGACAATGTCGTCGACGCCGACTTCAAGGAAGTTAAGCGCGATCAGTAATGACCAAGGTCTAAGCTGATCAACAACCGCCCGGTAGCCGGAATATTCCGCCTACCGGGCGGACTCATTCTGTAGCACCTGAAATGAAGGCTCTTTCCCGAGCCCACGGATCATGGCAAAACGCGATTTTTACGAAATCCTTGGCGTCGCAAAAGACGCCACGGATGATGATCTTAAGAAGGCCTATCGAAAGCTGGCGATGAAGTATCACCCGGACCGCAATCCGGACAGCAAAGAGGCCGAGGACAAATTCAAAGAAGCCAAAGAGGCGTATGAAGTTCTGAGCGACGACCAAAAGCGCGCCGCTTACGACCGTTACGGCCACGCTGGCGTCGACCCCAATGCCGCAGGCATGGGTGGTGGCGCGGGTATGGGCGGTGGCTTTGCTGATGCCTTTGGCGATATTTTTGGTGAGATTTTCGGTGGCGCTGGTGGTGCAGGCGGCGGTGGCCGTCGTGGTGGCCCGCAGGTGTATCGCGGCGCCGACCTGAAGTACGCGCTGGAAATTACGCTGGAACAAGCAGCGGCAGGGTTTGATACTGAAATTCGAGTGCCCAGTTGGGAGCACTGCGATACCTGCCACGGTACGGGCTCCAAAGCAGGCACATCGCCCAAGACTTGCCGTACTTGCGGTGGTTCGGGCGCAGTGCGCATGCAGCAAGGTTTCTTCAGCGTTCAGCAAACCTGCCCAACCTGCCATGGCACTGGCAAGGAAATTACTGACCCATGCCCGCCGTGTGACGGTGTGGGGCGTATTCGTCGCAACAAGACTCTGCAGGTCAAGATTCCTGCAGGTATTGATGAAGGAATGCGCATCCGCTCCAGCGGCAACGGCGAACCGGGTATCAACGGAGGACCTCCTGGCGACTTGTATGTGGAAATTCACATCAAGCAGCACAAGATCTTCCAGCGAGACAATGATGACCTGCATTGCGAACTGACAATTCCGTTCACGACGGCAGCGTTAGGGGGCGAGTTGCAGGTGCCCACGCTCGGTGGCAAGGCGGAAATCACCATTCCGGAAGGCACGCAGTCCGGCAAGACGTTCCGATTGCGCGGCAAGGGTATCCGTGGCGTGCGCGGCAGCTATCCGGGCGATCTCTACTGCCATGTGGTGGTCGAGACACCAGTGCGTCTGAGCGAAGACCAGAAGAATATCTTGCGTCAGTTCGAGGCCTCGCTTAACGACGGGGGCGATCGCCACTCGCCGCAAAGTAAGTCCTGGACCGATCGCGTGAAGGAATTCTTCAGCTGATGCTCACACACGGGCGCAGACCTTACGGTGCGCGCCCGATGGGTGAAAAAAATGCCCCCGATAGTTTGGACAGGTCGTCCAGCTATCGGGGGCATTGCTTTGTAGCGCCGGTTTTTCGTCTGTACTTTTAGATGGCGTGCCCGGCCTGTTCGTTTCGCGCGTTGGCTGCGCGATAGATGCGCGCAGCCAACGAGGAATCGACGGTGTTACCGGGTCAGGGCTTTGCCTTCTTGAAGTCGCCAGCGACAGCGGTGCTGAAGTCGGCGGGAATCAAGTACTTGCGTAGCGCCGCATTCACGGCTTCAGGCGTCAAGGCAGCGATCTTCTTGTCCATCTCTGCCGACCATTCGAACGTGCGGCCACGTTGCATGTAGTCGATCCAGGTGGACGCGAGGACCTCATCTTGCGCGCGTGACAACCGGCGGTAGTTCAGCAGGGCGGTCGCGCCATCCTGAATTTCCTTTGTCGAGAAACCGTCTTTCAGGGCCAGCGCCACTTCTTCGTGGATAGCCTTTTCAAGACGCTCGCGATTTTCCGGGGCGAAGATGGCGTACATGCTCCAGCTTCCCGTAGGTTCGAAGGACGACACGGATAAGGAACTGCGCACGTTATACGACAGACCTTCTTTCTCGCGGACGCGGTTCCACAGGCGTGAGGTCTCCGAGGTACCAAACAAGTAATTCGCCAGATACAGCGCGGCGTAGTCCGGGTTGGTGTCTTGCAGCTTCAAAGGCATGCGCGACAAGAAGAAGGCGTTGGCCTTGTCAGGCGTGTCGATATTGAACTGCTTGGCTGGAATGGGGCGGAACGGTGTGGGAATGCGTGTAAATGCCGGCGCGCGTTTCCAGCCCGCTACGCCTTCTTTGATCGCCTTTTCAACAGCGGTGGGGTCGAAGTCGCCGACGGCGGAGAATTCGATGGCACCTGCGCCATAGAATTTGCCGTGAAACTTGACCAGCGCATCGCGGTTCAGCGCACGAACATTGGTCAAGGCTTCTTCGAATGTGGGCACATAACGGATGTCATCGGCAGGCCACGGATTGTCCTGGCGTGCCAGCGTACGTGACGCCAGGGCAGCCGGTTCGGTCATGGCGCTCTGGATGGAGGTTTCGACCTGACGCTGATATTCCTCAAGCTGGTCCTTTGGAAAGTTGGCGTTACGCAAAATTTCCAATGCCAGCGCCGTCAGCTCGGGCAGGTTCTTGCCCGTGGTAGACATGCTAATCGACAGATTGTTTCCTGCGCCGCTAAAGCCAAGTTCGGCCTGCAGTTTGTCCAGACGGTCCTGGATTTCCTGGCGCGAAAGCTTGGGCGTGCCGCGATTGAGCAGGTCAGCAACCGCCGAGGCGTTCGTGCGTTGGCCGACAAGGTCTTTCACGTTGCCGAATTGAATCAGCATTTGCGCCTGAACACGATCACCTCGTGTTGCCTTGGGCAACAACGCCACTTTCAACGGACCATTTGGCAGATCCAGTTGGCGGCGTATGGTGAGCTTGTCGATATTCTCGGGTGATGGGTCAAACGCGGAGGCTTGTTTGAAGTTCGGGTCGCCCTTGTAATCCTTGAAGACATCGGCGAGATCAGCACGCTGATTAAGCGGGGCACGCAGAGGTTTTTCCGTGGGGATATAGCGACCTTCTGTGCGGTTACTGGCCACGAGATAGGTGACTGCCACGTCTTGTACCGCTTTCAGCGTGGCGCTACGAGCCAGATCCCGCTGCAGGAAGAACAAGCGCCAGTCGCCCGCCGCAATGGCTTCGGACAGGGCGACGCCGACTTTCTCCGGGTCGTTATAGGTTTGTTCCCAGGAGGTCAGCCATTTGCTGCGTGCACGGTCAAGCTCTTGTTGCGTAAAGGGCTTTTTGGACAAGGATTCGAGGGTGCCGGTCAGCGCCGTCATGGCCGTGTTCAGGTTCTTGCCGGGCGGCAGTTGAGCGCCAAACATGGCCAGACCCGGGTCACGCTGTTCCATGGTGAAGCCGAACACGCCTGAGGCGAGCTTGGTGGGGACCAAGGCGTGATACAGCCGGCCGGAGGGCGTGTCCGCCAGAATGGTCGTTGCCAAGTCCATCGGCACGAATTCAGGGCTGGCGGCTGCCGGGATGTGATACATGGCGGCCACGAGAGGGGTGCCGCCAGTACGACGCAAAGTCACCGAGCGCTCGCCATCCTGCACGGGCTCAACGGTGTACTCGGGAGGCAGTTTGCGTGTGGGTTTAGGCAGCTTGCCCAGCGTGGCTTCGATGTCGGCCAGCGTGGCTTGCGGGTTGAACTTGCCAGCCACGATCAGGACGGCGTTATCGGGCTGATAGTACTCATGATAGAAAGCCCGCAATTGGGCGATATCGACATTTTCAACGTCGGAGCGCGCGCCAATAGTGGATTTTCCATAGCTATGCCATTGATAGGCAGCCGACTGCATTTTCTGCATGAGAATGCGGAAGGGGCTGTTTTCGCCACTTTCCATTTCATTGCGTACCACCGTCATTTCGGAGTCCAGGTCTTCCCGGGCTATCAACGAATTGACCATGGCGTCGGCCTGCCAGCCCAAATACCATTTGAGGGTATCGGGGTTGGCCGCAAAGCTGGCAAAGTAATTGGTTCGATCAGAGGAGGTTGAGCCGTTGGCTTGCAGGCCTCGGCGCGAGAACTCACCCAGCGCATTGCGTGTGGTGGTGGTGCCCTTGAACAACATGTGTTCAAGCAGGTGAGCCATACCGGTCTCGCCGTAGTTCTCATTGCGCGAACCGACCAGGTAGGTCATGTTGACCGTTGTGGTGGGTTTGGAGTCATCCGGCACGAACAGGACACGCAGTCCGTTGCTGAGCCGATACTCGGTAATACCTTCTACGGAGGCGGCCTCAGTGATCCCCGGTGGCGTTTCCGTGGCGGCATTGGCCTGGAAAGCCATCAACGAGGTGAGAAACAACGCGCTTAACGGACGCGGTAGCTTCGAAAAAGAAAAGCGCATGGCAGTTAATCCCTTTGGCATGGCAGAATGCGTTCGAGTGTATACGCTGGGATAGGTTCAGCAGAACCCCGCTTTATTTCTTCCCTGTAGTCATCTGCCATTACGTGGCGCACAAGCCCGTTTTACGGGGCTGATGGCCCAGATGGTCTTGTCTTTAGGTTGCCACCATGTCTGTAGCGATAGATGTCAAAACCCCCCGTTTGATCTTGCGCCACTGGCGTCCGGAAGATCGCGTGCCCTTTGCGGCCTTGAACGCTGACCCTGCGGTCACGCAATTTCTGCTGCCGCTGACACGAGCAGAAAGCGATGCTCTGGCGGATCGGCTGGCTCGGAGCATTGATGAGCACGGATGGGGTTTTTGGGCGGTTGAGGTGCCTGGCGTGGCACCTTTTATCGGATTTGTAGGCATCAAGCCCATGCCAGCTGCGTTGCCGATTGCACCGGGTATCGAAATCGGTTGGCGGCTCGCCCGTGCGCATTGGGGAAATGGCTATGCGCTCGAGGCCGCTCAGGCCTCATTGCGGGTCGGATTTGAACAGGCCCGCCTGCCGGAGATTGTGGCGTTCACCGCCTTGGGCAATGTTCGCTCGCGCGCGGTGATGGAACGGCTGGGCATGCAGGAAGACAGCGAGCAATTTGATCATCCCGCGCTGACATCCGGGCACCCTTTGCGTCGGCATGTGCTGTATCGCTTGTCGCAAGATGCCTGGCAGTCTGGCCAGACTAAAAGCTGTCTGAAAGGGTCGGATGCCGACACCAGAACCGTCATTGTCACGTAAGGGTGGTACGAGCGACCTCGATATAGCTCGTATGTTGCAGTGCACCCCATCGGTTGCCCCCATTTTCAAGTGACGGATGCGGGGGTGTAAGCTTTTTCGCAGAGTAGTAGTTGTTGTCGACGGGATGCGCGACAGCCGTCTACAGGTTTCCCGTCCAACGCCTCCGCCGCTTCATTGCGACGCTGGTGCTTGTTGTTCGCGCCTTCGCCGCCGGCATCCTGCTGGCGCATTTCACGGAGGAACGACCGATGCTGACCGAGCTCGTCACGCGCGCCTTATCCCAACTTACCGGAAACCGCTTGAACGGCGACCGTATCCGAGGACAATTTCGTTATGCCTATGCCAGTGATGATGGCCAATTTGTTGCCATCCTCACCCATGACTTGACCACGTATGTCGTGGACTTATCAAGCCAGTCTTACTTCACCGAGTGCGGCGGTTCTCCTTGCGGCTTTGCTGGCCATGTCCTGGAGATGGAGGGCGTCCACGAGGGCAATCATCCTTGGCCTGCGGCCAACGATTTATTCGATCTTGATATGGACGCCGACGAGATCTCGTGGCGCAAATGCCCGGGCCTGAGCGTTGGGCAGGTTCCGCAATCTCGACAAGCGCGACAAGCCTCGCAAGCTGCGTGAGGCATCAATAAAAAGGGGCTGTGCGCCGCGTTTCGCGTCCTATAATTTGACGCATGAATCCAGCCGCCAAGCCCCTTGTTTCTGAAACCATTCTGGTCGATTGCTCGCATGAGCGTCATGCAAGCGCCATTCTGGCCATTTTCAATGATGCCATCGCCACGTCTACGGCTCTGTACGACTACAAGCCGCGACCGCTATCTGCCATGCAGACCTGGTTCGACACGAAGCGCAACGGCGGCTTTCCCGTGGTGGGCTTTGAAAACGCAGCGGGTGAATTAATGGCGTTTGCCAGCTACGGCACCTTTCGTGCCTGGCCGGCCTACAAATATTCGGTGGAACACTCAGTCTATGTTGATGCGCGCTTTCGCGGCCTGGGACTGGGTGAGGCGCTCATGCATGTGCTAATTGAGCGCGCACGAGTCAATCAGGTTCATGTGCTCATTGGTGGCATTGATGCCACCAATGCCGGCAGCATCAAGCTCCACGAAAAACTCGGTTTTACCCATGCCGGCACCATCAAGGAAGCCGGATTCAAGTTTGGCCGTTGGCTTGATTTGGCGTTTTACCAACTGACGCTTGAGACACCCGCCGAACCCATGGACGGATAAGGCGGGCTGCCGCGACGCTTGCGCGCACGGCTTTGCACGCGGTTTTTCCCGGTGCCTTAGTCTCTTACTTCGCGAGCAAGCGCATCGCTTGTTCAAGTCCTGCCACCGTGACCGGGAACATACGCTCCTGCATGATGTCTCGCATCAGCGCAATAGACTGACGGTATTGCCAGGAAGCGGTGGGCTCAGGATTGAGCCACACGGACTTGGGCCACGCATCGAGCAGACGACGCATCCAGGTAGCGCCCGGTTCTTTGTTGTAATGTTCCACCGAGCCCCCCGGTTGCAGAATTTCGTAGGGGCTCATGGTGGCATCGCCCACGATGATCAGTCGCCAGTCCGGGTTGTATTTGCGCAGCACATCCCAGGTGTCAAAACGTTCGTTCTGGCGACGTGTATTGCTTTTCCACAAGCTCTCGTAAGGGCAGTTGTGGAAGTAGTAGACATCCAGATGACGAAACTCGCTGCGTGCGGCCGAAAACAATTCTTCCACACGTGCAATATGGTCGTCCATGCTGCCGCCCACATCCAGCAGCATGAGCACTTTGACCGCGTTGTGGCGCTCAGGAACCATGCGCAGATCCAGGTGACCTGCATTGCGCGCCGTCTTGGCAATAGTGTCGTCCAGATCCAGCTCGAGCTCTGCACCTTGTCGGGCAAAGCGTCGCAGGCGGCGCAATGCCACTTTGAAGTTGCGCGTGCCGAGTTCGACTTGATCGTCGTAGTCGCGAAACTGGCGCATGTCCCACACTTTGACGGCACTACGGTTACCAGCTGATGCGCCGCCTACCCGAATTCCTTCGGGATGGTAGCCACCATTGCCGAACGCCGAAGTGCCCCCGGTGCCAATCCATTTGCTGCCCCCGGCGTGGCGCTCGTGTTGCTCTTCCAGGCGTTCCTTGAAGAGCTCCATGAGCTTGTCCCAGCCATGCGCCTGAATGGCGGCCTTTTCTTCTTCGCTGAGCGACTTTTCGAACTGCTTTAACAGCCAGTCCAGCGGAATGTCCTTGCCTGCCGGTAATGCCGCCTCAATGCCCTTGTAATAGGAACCGAAGGCCTTGTCGTAGCGGTCGTAGAACGACTCGTCTTTGACAAGGGTGGCCCGTGCCAGAAAGTAGAAGTCGTCCAGCGTGGGCGCCATGAGGTCATGACGCAGCGCGTCTACCAGGGTCAGGTATTCCTTGACCGAGACGGGCAGTTTGTGTGCCCTGAGGTGGTAGAAAAAATCGATCAGCATGTCCGGCCCAGGCTGGGTTCAGGAAAGTATTGGCGTGTGCGGGCGTTCGGCGCGTTAGCGACGTTGTCCGCCACGGGTCATGGCTGCAAGACGTTCAAGCAAATGAACGTCTTGTTCGTTCTTGAGCAACGCACCAGCCAAAAGCGGTACGGCGGTAGCCGTGTGGGCGTCGATCTGCGCAGCGGTGGCGTCTTCGGCCAGCAACAGGCGCAGCCAATCAAGGAACTCGGACGTTGACGGTTTCTTCTTCAGGCCGGGCGCTTCCCGCAAGCCAAAGAATGTGTCTAATGCCGCGCGCAGCACGTCTTGTTTCAGGTCGGGGTAATGCACTGCCACGATTTCGCGCATGGTGTCACGATCGGGAAATCGGATGTAGTGAAAGAAGCAACGACGAAGGAAAGCATCAGGCAAGTCCTTTTCATTGTTGGACGTGATGATGACCAGCGGCCGATGGAGCGCCGCAATGGTTTGGCGCGTTTCATAAACGTAGAACTCCATACGATCCAGTTCACGCAGGAGGTCGTTCGGGAACTCGATGTCGGCCTTGTCGATTTCGTCGATCAGCAGCACCACGGGTTCGGGAGCTTCGAAGGCCTGCCACAAGGTGCCCTGGATGATGTAGTTGCGGATGTCACGCACCTTCTCATCACCCAGCTGAGAATCACGCAAGCGCGAAACCGCATCATATTCATACAGACCTTGCTGTGCTTTGGTCGTGGACTTGATGTGCCACTGCATGAGTGGGCGGCCCAATGCGCGGGCGACTTCCTCGGCCAGCATGGTTTTACCCGTGCCTGGTTCGCCCTTGATTAGCAAGGGGCGCTCAAGCGTGAGCGCAGCATTGACCGCAAGCTTCAGGTCATCAGTGGCAACGTAACTATCCGTGCCATCAAAGCGAACGGATTTCGGGGAAGCAGGCGTTTGAGCAGCAGACATAGAGGGTGGCTACAAAGTAAGTCGCGGTGCTTCCGGCACCGGAACGGGATGGAATGACGACAATTATCGTACAATCGCCAAGTTTTGCGGCCGGGCTGGACCCGGTGTTGACTTCCTAGTCCTTAGCCATACCAAGAAGAGCCATTCCAATGAAGTTGCGAACCTCTCTGATACGCGCGGTTTCCGTGCTGGCCGTAATGGCATCCTGTGCGATCACCGGCCAGGCTGTTGCCGCTGACGCAGCCCCGGTCGGTAATATCCAGAATGCCCGAGACAAAGTATCCATGTGCATTGGTTGCCATGGTATTCCGGGCTACAAAGCTACGTTCCCCGAGCTTTACCACGTTCCAATGATTGCTGGCCAAAACGCCAAGTACATCGAAACGGCCCTCAATGAGTACAAGAAAGGCGCGCGCAGCCATCCCACGATGGACGCCGTTGCTGGCAGCTTGTCCGATCAGGACATCGCTGATCTGGCCGCGTACTACTCTAATCTCAAGTAATCGGGGGCCACTATGAAACGCTTTACGCTTCTCGCCCTCGCGGGCGCTACGTTGGCAGTTGCGGGTTTCTCCGCACAAGCTGAGGACCTCTCGGCCGGTAAGGCCGTGTTCGACAAATTCAATTGCGCATCGTGCCACGGTGCCGATGCCAAGACGGCAATTGATCCCAGCTATCCGATTCTTGCCGGTCAGCACGCTGACTACATCGCTCACGCGTTGAAGGCTTACAAACGCGGTGCGGCTGGTAGCTCAGCCAGCGCCAATGTGCGTAAGAACCCGATCATGGGTGCATTTGCCACCCAGCTGTCAGACGACGATATCCTTAACGTTGCAGCCTGGTTATCGGCTCAGCCTAGCGATCTGGCAGTACGCAAGTAAGCCAGGTACGGCTGCCGCTTGTAGGTAGTAATGCCGTGAACTGCACCGCAAGCGTTGGACATTTGTTCAATGTTTGGGGTGCTTTTTTTATGCCGGAATTCGCTGAGTTTTAAGAGGCAGGTCGAAGGGGGGGCTATCGCGCGCCCTATGGCGGACTGGCCCGTTGTCGCGTGGATGGAGCGCGAGCAAACTGTGGCAGAAAGCTACCGTTAAACGCCCGTAACCCGCGATGTTTGCTTGGCATTTCCTCGGGATTAAGATCGCGGGTTACGCGCGCTCGCCAACGCCTCAATGGTGAAGCCAATCGCGCGCTTTACCCCCGCTACCACTGCGTGACACTGGCGAGCACCGCAGCCTCCTGCCGCACAAACACACCGCCCGTCGCAATAAACAGTGCCTGTGGCAGTTGCGTTATGGCCGCGCGGGCAAGGTCAGTTTGATTAGGGAAATCCAGTAGGCCGTGCCTAAGGGAAGGATGTCGTCATTGAAGTCGTAATAAGGATTGTGCAAAGGGGGGTTATCTCCTTCACGTGCTGCACCCAGAAATACGTACGCACCAGGACATTTTTCCAACAGATAGGCGAAGTCTTCGGAACCTGTACGAGGCAGGCAATTGGTATCGACGTTATCTGCACCCACGACCAGGCTCGCAGCTTGTGCAGCAATCAGCGTTTCAGTCGGAGTGTTGATGCACGCGGGATAACCCTTAAAGAACTGCAGTGCAATGCTGGCTCCTGTGGCGAGCGCCACGCCTTCGCATATTTCACGCATCCGTCGTTCGGCTTTTGCACGCGTCTTTGTCGTAAATGAACGGCAGGTGCCTCGCAGCAAGACTCGGTCCGGTACGACATTCCAGGCATCGCCCGCGTGGAATTGCGTGACGCTGATGATCAGTGAATCAACAGCGCTGACATTGCGGCTCACGATCGTTTGCAACGCGAGCACCACTTGAGACGATGCAACGATCGGGTCAATACCCGCTTCAGGTTGGGCCGCATGACACCCTTTGCCCACGATTGAAATCTCGAACGTATCCGAGTTTGACGTCATGGTGCCGGGGCGCAACGAAAACGTTCCGAACGGCAGGTTGGGTGAGTTGTGCAACGCGTAGACGGCATCGCAAGGAAATAAGGTAAAGAGGCCGTCTTCCACCATCTCGCGGCCGCCGCCTTCGTTTTCTTCTGCTGGCTGAAAAATGAAGTGCACCGTGCCAGACCAATCTGCGCTCGACGCAAGGTGGCGCGCTGCGCCGAGCAGCATGGCGGTATGGCCGTCGTGACCGCAACCATGCATCTTGCCGGTAACCGTGGAGCGATGCGCTGCATCACCGAGTTCCTGCATATCCAGCGCGTCCATATCAGCCCGTAAACCTATGACTGGACCAGCGCCTTGCCGCAATGTGCCGACGACACCTGTGCGGCCCAGGCCGCGATGCACGTCGATGCCCATTTCGGTGAGCGCTTGCGCCACCTTGTCAGAGGTTCTGATTTCACAGAAGGCAGTTTCCGGATGCGCGTGGATGTCGTGGCGCCAAGCGCGCATTTGGGCGATGAGAGAGTCTGGCAGGCAAGGCTTGGGAGAATTCATTGGGGCGTGGCCCTCCGGATGCGTGAGGCGGCTTTGGGCCGTCGTGAAGAAATAGGCGGCCTTACTGTATCGATCACAGGGAAAACACGCGATGACAACAATGGCTCAACATTGTTGTAATAATCGCAACGGTTCGGGCAGCAGCATCTGGCAGCGCGTTGGGCCGTGGGGAGCCGCAGGTGGAAGAAATTCTGGATAGCAAGCGTGCGTTGTGCCTGCTGCAAGTGATCGAGACGGGCTCGGTGCGCGCGGCAGCAGAAGTGTTGGGTACTGATCCGTCAGCCATTAGCCGCGCTGTAGCGCGGCTTGAACAAGATACGGGGCTGACCTTGCTGGAGCGGCAAGGACGCGGCGTGGTGCCCACTGATGCCGGTCGGCTCATGGCCCTGTATGCGCGTCGTCAGCGCGATTTGAATGACACCTTTTTGTCAGAGGTGAACAATCTAAAGAATGCCGAGCAGGGCCACGTAGAGCTGGTGTTGGGCGAAGGTTTCGTGGACATGATCTTCGAACCAGTACTGCAGTCATTCGTGCGCAAGCATCCGGACGTGACCTACAACATTCGGGTAGCCGGCACCGATGAAGCTGTGCGGCTCATTGTGGAGGACCGCGCGCAAATCGGTTTTGCCTTTCAGCCCCCGAATGACGTGCGTGTGCGCTCCCACTACTCCCAACCGGCACCGATGCGGGTGCACGTCCATAAAACCCATGTCCTGGCGCGTTCGCGTCGCGCATTGAAACTGGCAGATCTGCTGCCTCATGCCTGGGCTGCCCTGGACGAAACGTTCGGGGTACGCAAGCATATCCAGGCTGCCGAATTGGAAGAGAACGTGAAGCTGCATCCGATACTGCTCACGAATTCCTTCAAGGTACTTTGGCAGTTCGCAGGCAACGGCTTGGGCTATGTGATGTCGCCCCTGTCTCGTCCGCTGCGCGGGCCACAGTATCGCCAACTGGTCTCTCTGCCCCTTGCCAACCCGATTCTAAACAACAGCCGCAGTCATGTGATCAGTCGTGCGGGTCGGCATTTGTCGCCCGCAGCGGCAGGTGTGCTGCGGCATATTTTGAAAGCATTTCCTCTGATCGACGGTGCTAAACCACCGTGATGCCTGAACACTCTTGTGAAATTCACAACAATAATCGGCATCTCTTGTCATTGTCGCAGGTGAAGGCAGCTCGCTAGACTGCGCTGACGGTTGAACTTTGACTGCGACAAAAACGAACGAACAGGGGAATGTCATGCGTTTGCTGAACACGGGCTGCCAGCCCACGGACGAGGGCATTGCGCCCGAACTTCAGAAGGTGTGCCGCAAGACCGTATGGCGTGGTTTTCTGGCGGTGATCATGACGGTCTGTGCCGCTACGCCGGGTGCAACGACGGCTGCGGCGGCGGACTTCCCCAAACAGAAACCGCTAAGTCTTGTGGTGCCTTATCCCGCAGGAGGAGCCAGCGATGCTTCTGCACGTCTGTTCGCGAGCCTCATCAGCCGCGATTTGAGCCAGCAAGTGATTGTGGAAAACGTGGGGGGCGGCACGGGCATGCTGGGTGTGCGCCGCGTATTGCACAACCCGCCAGACGGCTATACGTTTTTGCACGGCTCGCCTAATGAAGTCATTCTGAGTCCGTTGCTGAACGCCGCCGCTACATATGTGCCGGAAGATATGCGTCTGGTTCAACCGATCACGGAGGCCACTGTCGTACTGTTGGCGAAGTCCGAATTACCCGTGAATACACTGGATGAGTTCATCGCCTTGGCGCGCGCCCCAGGTGCGAAGGCGCTGACCTACGGCACCGTTGGCATTGGCTCACTCTATAACATCATGGGGGACTATTTGGGCAAGCGGGTCGGCGCAACGTTTGTGCATGTGCCGTATCGCGGCGCGGCACCCGCGATGCAGGATTTGATTGGCAAACAAATTGATTTTGCGATCTTGCCGTATCAGTCAGCCATGGATGGCATGAGCAAGAATGGCCAATTGAAGATCATTACGACGTTCTCGAAAACCTTGCCGGGGCCGTTAAATCATCTGCCGAAAATCTCTGACAGCAAGATTGTTCCTGACTTCGAGTACACCATCGCGGGAGGCTATTACGTGCGCAAGGATGCACCGGACGTCGCCATGCAAACGCTCAGGGTGGCGATCGGCCACGCGCTTGCGGATCCGGAACTGCGTGAACGGCAAGAGAACGAAGGCAAGAACGTCTTGCACGCGATGTCTGAGCAGGAGAGCGATGCCTACTTCGCGCAGCAAGTTGCGCGCTATCGCGAAATGGTACGTGCCTTGAATTTGCAGCCCATGTAAGGCGGGCGCACTGCGCCCAAGCCTCTCAACGCTCGGCGCGCTGGCGAATCAGTTCGATATAGGTATCGCTTTCCAGCGGCGTACCCAAGCGCTGGGCTTCCCAGACGACTTGACCCAGGCACTCCATGATTTCGTGCGCCGCATGATGGGCGTCGCTGCGGCCAACCATTTTTTGGTAGGCCGCACGAATGCCGGGTGGGTGGTCAATGGAGAGCTGCTCCGCGATGGCCAAATGCATGGACATGTGCAGAAACGGATTTGTGCGACCTTTCTCCACCGCGTACTCCGCGGTCATGGCTTCCGGGCTTTCCAGATCAGCGTGGTATTCGGGGTGCTCAATGATCCAGTCCAGCGCTATGGCTTCGAGCGGAGTTAGCACCTGTGCTGCGCGGTGTTTGCGCCAGGTGTCGATAAAGAATTCGCGGACTTGGTCGCGGGAAGGATTGAACATCTGAGTGGCAGTAACGGGCTGAGTAAAGCGTATTTTACCGCCGTCTCGGTTGGACGCGGGTAAGGGGTGGGGCATTGCGATATAGAATTGGGCGTTGCCCGCCATCTGGTGCGTGTTCGCAGGGCGCTTGTTCATCGCGAACCCGGCGCCGCCCGATGTGACGGTGTGCGCGCTAATAAAAATTCCACCGGAGCAATGGAGAACTCATGTCCTACCAACACATCAAGGTTCCCGCAGGGGGCCAAAAGATCACGGTCAACGCCGATTTTTCGTTGAACGTGCCTGATCAGGCGATCATTCCTTTCATCGAAGGCGACGGCACGGGCGCCGACATTACGCCGGTGATGATCAAGGTGGTTGATGCCGCGGTGCAAAAGGCCTACGACGGCAAGCGCAAGATTCACTGGATGGAAGTCTACGCAGGCGAGAAGGCGACCAACGTATATGGTCCGGATGTGTGGCTGCCTGAAGAAACCCTGGAAGTCGTCAAAGACTACGTGGTTTCCATCAAGGGCCCGCTGACAACCCCCGTTGGTGGCGGTATTCGCTCTCTGAACGTGGCGCTTCGCCAGCAATTGGACTTGTATGTTTGCCTGCGCCCGGTGGCGTATTTCAAGGGCGTGCCGTCCCCGGTGCGTGAGCCCGAGAAAACCAATATGGTGATTTTCCGCGAGAACTCGGAAGACATCTACGCCGGCATTGAATACATGGCGGAGAGCGAGCAGGCCAAGGAATTGATTGAATTCCTGCAGACCAAGCTCGGGGTCAATAAAATCCGATTCCCCAATACCTCATCCATTGGTATTAAACCGGTGTCGCGTGAAGGCACGGAGCGCCTGGTGCGCAAGGCCGCTCAGTACGTGATCGATAACGATCGCAATTCGCTGACACTCGTACACAAGGGCAACATCATGAAGTTCACGGAAGGCGGCTTCCGGGACTGGGGTTATGCCCTTTTGCAGAAAGAGTTCGGTGCTCAACTGATCGACGGTGGCCCGTGGTGCAAGTTCAAAAACCCGAAAACAGGTCGTGACGTAATTGTTAAGGACGTCATTGCGGACGCTTTCTTGCAGCAAATTTTGCTGCGTCCTGCCGAATACGACGTGATTGCGACCTTGAACCTGAATGGCGATTACATCTCGGACGCTTTGGCTGCACAGGTGGGTGGTATCGGCATTGCGCCGGGTGCCAATTTGTCGGATTCCGTTGCCATGTTTGAAGCAACGCATGGTACGGCCCCGAAATACGCCGGCAAGGATTACGTGAATCCTGGCTCAGAAATTCTTTCAGCTGAAATGATGTTGCGTCACATGGGTTGGACGGAAGCGGCTGATTTGATCATTTCCAGTATGGAAAAGTCGATTTTGTCGAAAAAGGTCACTTATGACTTCGCCCGGTTGCTGGAAGGTGCCACGCAAGTGTCATGTTCGGGCTTTGGCCAAGTGATGATTGACAACATGTAAGGCTAGACTGCGATCATTAACGTGATTGCAGCGAAAAAACCCGCAAACCTATTAGGCTGCGGGTTTTTTGCCATATATGATGCGGCTCTCAGGCGTATCCTTGCACATATTGACCGGAAACCACTTTCCCGGGCGTCGCTCTCATCAGAATGCATAGAGGTGTCTGCCGACGCGGGTGTCGAAGCAGACTGAAAATAAAATGGCTCTTACTGCTTTAAACATGCCTATTTACGACAAGACAAAGAGCTTGCGTGCTTTGGCGCAGGCTGAACGTATTGCCGTCGTGATGGCGCCGCGTCTGGGTGACAGTTTGCTCATGATGACGATGGCTCAGAATCTGGCGGCTGCTGGCCGTCAAGTTTCCGTCTTCGGCAATTACATACACATGCTGCGCGATTGGTTTCCGGGTTTTGAGATTAAACGCGACCTTCCAGAAGGCGAGGCGCAGGCTGTGTTGTCGGGCTTTGATTGCGTCGTACAAATGCACGACGATTGGCCGCACGCGTTGCAGAGTTTCCAGACCAGTTATTTCTACTACGACATGCATGTGGAAATTACGGGTCGTGGCTTTGTTAAGCTTTTCCAGATTCGGGATTTCTGCCGAGACGAGCTCGGTTTGCCGGAAGCCGGTATCGATAACGGCATGCGTCCGCTTGACCCTGCACGGCATCGTCATCACGCCAACCGAGTCGTGTTGCACCCCACCTCTACCGGTGAACAGCGCTGCTGGGCACCGCAGCACTTCAAGGAGCTGGGTCTGCGCCTGAAGGCGGAAGGTTTTGAGCCCAACTATATTGTGTCTCCGCAAGAGCGCGCCGATTGGCTCTGGCTTCTGGACCATGATTTGAGTTTGCCTGATTGCGGTCCGATGACTGGCGTGGCGTCTTTTATTCACGCTTCAGGCTGGTTTATTGGCAATGAGTCGGGAATAGGCCATTTGTCGTCGAATCTGGGCGTGCCCACTTTGTCTTTGACGGGACGCCCCACTAGGACGAAAGCCTGGCAGCCATCCTGGACGACGTCGCGCATTGTTTATCCCTCCTTTATTCCGGGGGGACGCTGGCGCGACCGATTTTGGCGAAATTGGCTGTCGCCTCGTTCGGTGATGTCGGCCTTTCATCAATTACAGGCTGATGATCAGCGAAGCATTCCGGCACTGCGTGGCCGAAGCTGAGATCTAGAGACCGTGTGATGGGTATTCACAGGCTCTGCTACAAGTGGGCTGCTGTGCGCCAATCTGCGCGCAGGGCAGTGAGTAATCGAATATATGTTGGCATGAATAGCGAATGACGCGTTTGCCGAAATTTTCAGGTTGATTGTCATGCCATTGAGTTATGTTCGAATCGTCGCCTTTATGGCGGTGCTAATGCCTGCGCTGGCATTGACTACGGCCGACGGTGGCCCTGCAGTGATCTATTTGGGTGGCCTGGTGTCGTTGATCGCAATGGGCCACAACGCGATAAGTCGTTTTGAACCCTTCCGCTGGAAAGAACTGACGGGCATGGCCATTGCTCTGCTATTGCCGCTTCTCGTCATGTTCATAAATAGTGCCTATTTTCACCAGTGGAGCCCGTCGGAGTACGAAAAGCTGCTGCGCTTCGCGTTAGGCGTGCCCATGCTCTGGGTGCTGCTGCGCGCGCCCAAGCCGTGGCTACGCAATGTCCAATGGAGCATGCTGTTTTCTGCCTTGGCGGGCGCCGTCATGCTGGTGGTCATCATGAAGGTACTGGGGCGTGGATCCGTGAGCGAATACGGTGGGCGCTATAACGCGGTGGCATTTGCTGATCTGACGCTTTTGTTTGGCATGATCGCGCTGATATCTACCGGCTGGACGCTGAGCCCGTGGCCCCGTTTGGAAACATGGCTGAAGGTGCTTATTTGCGGTCTGACGCTATACGCGACCTGGGTATCCCAGACGCGTAGCAGCTGGATGCTGCTTCCGGTATTTTCGGTTGTGCTTCTCTTGAGCTTGCGCGGCTGGACACTTCGCAGTCGTACTTTCTGTGCTTTGGCATTGGTGCTAGTGCTTGGCGTGGGTGCGGCGGGTCTCTGGTCGTTCAGCAGCCGCATGCATGAAGTGGCGTCTGACGTGAAGGAGTACACGGATGAAGGACAGCGCGACACCTCTGTCGGCATTCGTATGCAACTCTGGCAGGCATCGTGGCTGATGTTCCGCGAGCATCCTGTCCTGGGTGTTGGCGGCATGAATTTCCGCAAGGAACTTGCGCGTCTTCGCGATGAAGGCAAGGTAACGCCGCTGGTGGCAAGCGATTACGGCGAGCCGCATAATGATTTCCTGGGTGCGTTGGCGGGCTATGGCAGCCTGGGGCTCCTGAGTTTTCTGGCGCTTTACCTCATTCCCGCGGGGATTTTCCTGCGCCGTATGGCGAGCACGGACCGCATGGTGCGAGTCGGGGCGCAGATTGGCTTGCTGTTCTGTCTGGGTTATTGCGTGTTCAGCCTGACCGAGATGATGTTTCGCAATATGCGCAGCGTGCCGATCTATAGCGTGACCGTAGTGGTGTTGATCGCCTTGACCTCCGTTCGCTCGGTAGACACAGGGCGCCGATACGCCAAGGGCGGGGCGGCTCAAGCGGCTCGTCGAGCTCGGTCTTAATCGTTCTGCGATGGGCGCTGATTGCGCGCCAAGCACTGCATCCATCCCTGCAAGACTACAAATTCGCCGCTAAACAATCGTTTATGTGGCGAATTTGCACGTCAGGCCACAAGCCCTTGATTCAGATCAAATTGTGACGCTTTGATAGTGCAGAATTCACTCCGTCCCCGTATTCTCACACTCTAAATATTACAAACCGTCACACCGTGTCGCGTGGCCGACTGGCGAGCGTTCGTGGTGCAAAAAAGTGTGGGTCTATGAAGAATTCAAGTCTGCGTACCGAATTGCTTTGGTTCGTGCTGGCAATCGGGGTAATGGTGTCTGTGCTTGGCGTGTGGGATGCGTGGGAGCGCCGCTCAGAGATGGTCGCGCAGCGCAAAACGGAGTTGCAGCATGTGTTGGCCCTTGCGGGCAACCTGGTTGATGACGGGAAGCGTCAGATTGCCGCCGGAGCGCCGGCCGAACAGGTGCAGGCGGAAACCGCAAGGCGCCTGGCGCAAATGCGCTACGGGGAAGATGGCTATGTTGGCGTATTCGGCGATGATTTTCTGTTGCGTGCGCATCCGGACCCAAAACTGACGGGCACCTATGTGCGGGACATCAAGGACAAGGATGGGCTGCCGATTTTTGAGCATTTGCTGGCTCAAGGCAAAGCCCAGGGTGGCGGATTCGAGCGCTATGTATTTCCCCGTCCTGGCACTCAAGAGGCGTTGCCCAAGATCAGTTATGCGGTGTATGACCCGCAATGGAAGTGGCTGTTATTCACCGGACTGTACGTGGATGACGTTGACGCAGATTTTTACGCGGGCTTGTGGCGACAAGCGGGTTTAACACTGGTCTTGATTGTGCTGTTGTTGACGGCATCGATGCGTTTTTTCCGCAAGCACGTGATCAACCCTCTGGATGAAGCCGTGGCGTTGTGTGAACGCGTCGCGCAAGGAGATTTGTCGAACACGGTGCCGCGTCATCATCGTGGTGAAATCGGCCGACTTTTTGATGGTTTGGCATTGATGCAGGAGCGCTTGTCGCGGGCGGTGCGCAGCATCGTGGGCTCTACTGGGGCGATTGCGTCGGCGTCGCGGCAGATTGCGGCGGGCAGCATGGACTTATCGGATCGAACTGAAAAACAGGCTGCGGCGCTGGAACAAACGGCGGCCAGCGTAGAAGAAATAACGGCGACAGTGAAACAAAGCGCCGAGCATGTGCGTGAGGTCAGCGCCCTGTCGGACGAGGCCGCACAGTTGGCACGACAGGGTGCCGACGAGACCTTGCATGCCAGTGAGGCCATGCAGGAAATATCCACCAGCGCGCATCGGATTGGCGAGATTATTCGCTTAATCGATGACATTGCGTTCCAGACCAATATCCTCGCGCTCAATGCTGCTGTGGAGGCGGCGCGGGCGGGTGAAGAAGGGCGAGGTTTTGCCGTAGTGGCTGGGGAAGTGCGTGCCTTGGCGCAACGCAGTGCAACCGCCGCCAAGGAGATCAAGACGCTGATCGAATCGTCATCAGAAGCGGTGGCGCGTGGCAGCCAGCGGGTAGAACAGGCCAGCGCCACGATGAGCAGCGTGCTGGCTTCGGCCAAAACCAGTGCGCCATTGATGGGTGAGATAGCCACCGCATCCGCAGAGCAGAGCGTGGGCATCGAGCAGATCAATCAAGCCGTGACGCATCTGGATAGTGTGACGCAACAGAATGCGGCGTTGGTGGAAGAATTCGCGGCGTCGGCCACCACGCTGCACGATCAGGCCGAAGACTTGGCACGCGCGGTGTCGGTGTTCAGGCTGTCTGTAGCCGCTTAGACGAGGCCTGCAATGCGTGGATGGCACGCTGCAGGCGCACGCCTAATTCCCGACTGGCTGGCGTCATGGGCATACGTAGCTCATCGGCAATCAGCCCCTGTTGCGCCAGCGCTTTTTTGATGGGAGAGGGGTTGGGTTCCGAGAACAATAGGCGGATAAGCGGACGCAACGGATCGAATAAGGCGCGTGCTGCTTCCACCTCGCCGGCCTGCGCCAACTGCATGATGTCGACAAAGCGTTCCGGGAAAATATGCGCAGCCGCAGGTATGGCGCCGCGGCCACCTGCCAGGAAGTGATCCAGCAGCGCCGCGTCGTCGCCGCACAAGGCGGTCAGCTGCTGACGTGCGTTCAAGACGCTGAGGACGGACGGGTTGCATTCCTTGACGGCAACGATGTTGGGCAAGGTGGCTAGTGCTTCCATGGTCTGAACTGTCATGGCGACGCCAGCGCGCTTGGGGATGTTGTACAGAATGATGGGCCGCTCGGTGGCCCAGGCAATTTCGCGGTAGTGCCACAGAATGCCGGCTTGGGCGGGGCATAGGTAGTAAGGCGGTGCTACGAGGTAGGCGGCCGGTGCTACACGGTCAAAACGGCGAATGCCGGCGGCTACGCCACGGGTGTCGACCCCGCCCATACCAATTGCGAGCGGCAGCGCATGCGGGTCGCTCCGAATCGCTTCCATCATTTCTTGTTTCTCTGGCTGGCTCAGCAGATTGCCCTCGCCCGTGGAGCCAAAGAGAACCAGACCGGAAATGCCGGCGTTGCGGTAGTAGCGCGCGAGAGCTTGTGCGGCATCCAGGTCGACATGGCCACGGCGCATGGGGGTGACCATGGGCAGCCAGATTCCTTCGAAGACGGCCTTTTGTGGGGTTTCCATTAATGCACCATCCGGTTGTCGCAGCGGCGTATGGGGCCGAATTCTGCATGGGGCAGGCTAGACATGATCGTGTGCATGAGGGCATCGATATCGTCTGGTGTGCTGCGTAGCTCTAGCGTCGTGTGGCCTTGCGCATGGTCAACGGCGAGCAGGTAGATGCCGATTTTCGTGCCCAACAAACGGTGCAGCGCCAGGCGCAGCTTCAGCGCATCCAGTGTGTCGATGCGCAGACTCAATGAGACCGCGTTGTGTGCGGCGGCGGCTTGAGAAAATGGCGCAGGCTCTCCGAGAGGAAATTCGAGTGGCGCGGCTTGGCGATGTGGGCGTGGGGTCATGGATTTTCGGCTGCATGGCCTCGTGGCCGAGGCAGCGAGAGCACAGTGGTTGATGACGATTCAACTATAGGGAGAGCGGCGTAAAGCCTGCCGAAAATTCGGCGGGCTTCGCGTAAAAATCACGTCAACGACTTAAAAGACCTTGGTGACCGACAACAAGCCGGTGGCTCGACCCAGATAACGACCCTGCGTGTTGGTGTAGACGCTGCGCTCGGCGTTCGTGTCGAGGTAGGCGAGCGACACGGTCAGGCCCTGACCGAAGTCTTTGGTTAAACCCAGTTTCCAGTCTGTGTATGCGCCATCGTTGACGTTGCGCACGGTCTGGTGGCCAACGTGAGCATTGACGGTAAGGTTCCAAATGCCCGTGTCGAAATTGCCGCTCAGGTCGAAGTACTGGCTGTACTTGCTGTTGGCAAAGCCAAACAGGTTGGTCATGGCAATCGAATACTTGAACATGACCGGGCCGTAGCCTACGCCGGCATAGAGTTCGGTGGTGTCGGGGCTGGTAAAGGCAGAGGGATAGTCCCCTGGGTAGTAGTACTGCATCACGCCCAGATCAAACGGTACGTTTGGTGCGAGTGTGCCCTTGTAGCCGCCGTAAAAGTCCATTTCGACGGGAGCGGACACCTGCGAATTGCTATCGCTGAGCCAACTGATGTTGGAGTTCCAGTTGCCGATATAAAGCCCGCTGCTGTGCGACAGATCAAAGCCACCCTGAACGGCGGGCTTGTTGTTGGTCTGCATCAGGCCACGATAGCGGTATTGACTGGCTAACGAGAGGTTGCCATTGAGCGTGAAGTCGCTTGCTGCGGTGCCGGTGTCGGGCGCGTCATTGGCCAGGGCGGGCGCGAAAGCGGTGGCAGACAATATCGCGAGGGCACAGAGGAGGGGGCGAGACATGAATATGAGTCCTGAGTTGCTTTGTTTGAGGAGTGCGCAACGATAGGCAAAGCCGCATAAAGGGCTTCTCAAGATTCATAGGTTTCTTATATTGGTGATGTAAAGAATGTGAATTTGCGGTGCAAATGTCGAGGAAACTTCACGAATTACCGGAGCAGGTCAGGGGGATGTAAGCTGACAGTACTTACGCTACGGGGTTCGAATTTCCACTCTTTCACTAGCGAGCGTGCGTCTTGGCGACTTCTGCAACTACCTCGAATGGTCAGGCCCTCTGGCACTATGATCGCCCAACGATCTTCTTTCATTGGGCGACGGTGCTTCTGGTAGTCGGGCTATTTGCCTTGGCAGAAATATGGGGGTTCCTGCCGCGTGGCACGCCGATACGCCGCCTGTTGCAGTGGCTGCACATTTCATTTGGCCTGCTGTTTGCGGCGGTGTTTGTATTGCGTGTGTTGTGGCGCGTCTCGGCAGGCAGGCGCTTGCCGCCCGCGTCAACCGGCCTGGTGCAACGTGCCGCGTCTGCGGTACATGGCGCGTTCTATGTGTTGCTGGCCGTACAGATCGTGCTGGGTTTTTTGTTTCGATGGGCGCAGGCCGAGCCATTTACGTTCTTTGGCCTGTTCTCAATTCCCACGCTGATCCCGATCGAGCATGATCAACGCCGATTTATCGGTGATCTGCACAACTATGTAGCCTGGGCCATCATTGTGCTGGCAACTGGTCATGCGCTGTCTGCGCTGTTCCATCACTACGCGCTGCGCGATGGTGTGCTGCGCCGGATGACTTCCAGCCGCTAGTGCTTGTTACGGCTTTGCGCGCTGGCGCAAAGCCCTTGCGGTCAAATGAGATGAAGTAGTTTGGCCGCGACCACCACGACAACCAACACGATGAGCGCGGTGACAATGCGTCGAGCGGGTGACGCCCGAGTGCTGCCTGGCGCGGTATCTGGTGTAAATCCCAGGCCATGAAACTCTTGAGGCGTGACGCGATTGGGTGCTACGGCATCTGCGGCGCGTGCGGCGGCGGTGGATAGGTTGTCGGTCTTGTCCAGGGCGGCCGCGGCGCCGAACGTGCTGGGGGCCTCGCTGCTGGCACTCAGGATGTCAAAGCCGCCCGTCGCAGGGAATGCATCAGGGGCGGTGCCGGGCGATTGAATGCGCATGCCGGATTGCAGATCTTCTAGTTGCACACCGCGCAGCAGCAAGCCGACTTGATCGCCGACTTCTGCGTGGTCGGCCAGTTTTGAGAATTTTTCAACGCCATTCACGGTTGCTTCAACAGTGGGGCGGCCCTCACCACTGATCTCGACAACATCGCCTGTCCTTACCGTGCCACGGTCAACGCGACCCACGGCCACGACGCCGCGCCCGGATATGCTGAATACGTCTTCGATGATAAGAAGTAATGAGGGATTCAGGATCCCGCTTGTGCCGAGGTTGGGGGTGCTCGAGTTTGGATCTGCCATCGTGCCGCTCCTTTGCCGCGTCGTTTCGTTAGGGCCAGTGTACGTGCCCTGATGTACAAACCATCATACGACGTGCGCGTAATTCAACCGGCGAAGCGGTATCCGACGCCAATTTCGGTGAGAAGATACACAGGCTGCGCCGGATCACCTTCGAGTTTCTGACGCAAGTGCCCCATATAGATGCGCAGGTAGTGGCTGCTCTCAACATGAGATGGGCCCCAGACCTCACGCAGCAATTCGCGATGCGTCATAACCTTGCCTCGGTGCGCGAGCAATGCGGCCAGAAGGCGGTACTCAAGCGAGGTGAGGTGAACGTGCTGATCTGCGCGCGTGACCACGCGTTTGGCGAAATCGACGCGCACGTCTCCAAAATTTATTTCGGCGGCATTGCCCGCACCTCCGCGTGCGTGCCGACGCAAGAGTACGCGCAAGCGGGCCAGCAATTCCGCAACACCGAACGGTTTGGTCAGATAGTCGTCGGCACCCGCGTCAAGCGCGGCCACTTTGTCGGTTTCGGATGTGCGCGCTGAGAGCACTAGAACGGGCACTTCGGTCCAGTTGCGCAGCTCTCGAATCAAGGTCATGCCATCTTCGTCAGGCAAGCCCAAGTCCAGCACGACGGCGTCGGGCTGGCGCGTGCCGGCCTCGATCAGTCCGCGTTTGACGTTGTCGGCTTCGTACACAATGCAGCCTTCACTTTCCAAGGCCTGGCGCACGAATCGCCGGATATTGGCGTCATCCTCAATGATCAGGACAGTTGGCTGGTAATCAAGCATGGCTATGGGTGATTCAAAGAGGTTCTGGTTGAATTTCAGGAGGCGTGCCTAGCGGCAGGCTGAAGACGAACTGCGCGCCGCTGGCATGTCCAGGCGTGTGCTCAACCCATATGCGGCCTCGGTGGGCGCTGATGATGGCTTCGCACACGGCCAGCCCAAGACCCACCCCCGGCGTCGAGGATTCACGTACCCCACGCGTGAATTTCTCGAAGATGCGCCGCTCAGCCCCTGGCGCAACCCCGGGGCCGTTGTCACTGACACTCACGTGTAATTCGTCGTCCACTACCCGGGCATCCAGATGGATCTGGCTGTCGGCAGGCGTGTACTTGGCCGCATTCTCAAGCAGATTGCACAGTACGCGTTCAATGAGCACGCCATCGCATTCAATGAGCGGCAAGTGCGAAAGGCTGCCCACGGTAATGCGGTGTTTCGCCACCGCTTCGCGCATGGCGGCCAGCGAAGCACCGATCAATTCTTCTATGGACTGCCACTCCAGGCGCAAGGGGGTATCGCGGCTTTGCAGGCGCGCCATATCGAGCAGATTGGCGACCAGTGCATGCATGCGCTGTGCCTGGTTGCGCATGGCATGCACGGTCTCGCGTACGTCAGGACTCAAGGCCGATTCATTGCGGATCAGCGTGTCGGTCATGCCGACCAGACTGGTTAGTGGCGTGCGCAAATCATGTGACACCGCGGCCAGCAGTGAATTGCGCAAGCGTTCGGATTCCATGTTGACGAGCGCTTGTTGCGCCACATCGACGTAGTGCAAACGTTCCAGCGCAATGGCAATCAGCGTGGCATAGGCCTCAACCTGGCGCCGGGCATCGGGATGCGAGAACAGATTGCGATTGCTGGCGGCCACGGCCAATACGCCGCGCGTGCGCATGGGCGCTTTGAGTGGCAAATACAGCAAATCGCTATTGGACAACGTGGCGGTACCTGCCCCGGCGGCTTGCCCGTGGTCATTGACCCATTGCGCCAGCGCATCTTCCAAAGGCGCCATGTCAGTCGATGGTTCGCAGGCCAGTTTGAGTCGGTCATCCAGGCCCAGGATATAAAGTGCGCAACGGGCCTGGAAGGTGGCGTGAATAAACGCGGCCGCTGACGTGACGATTTGCTCGGGAAGCAATGCCGAGGAAAGTTCGCGGGCAAATTCATACAAGCTGCGCGCATCCGCTTCGCGTTTGACCGATATTTGTGCCTGCAATCGCAATCCAGCCGTGAGTTGGCCGATGAGCAAACCTACCCCAAGCAGCACGGAGAAGGTCAGCAGGTACTGCACGTCTGAGACGGCAAAAGACGCCAAGGGCTGGACAAAGAAGAAGTCGAAGAGCCCAACACTGATGACGGAGGCCAGTGCTGCCGGACCGCGCCCGTGGCGTACGGCAACACCCACGACCGCCAGCAGAAACAGCATGACGATATTGGTTTGATGCAGGGCAGGAAAGAGCAGCAAGGAGACGCAGGTGGCGACCAGGCAATACATCAACGCCCAGACATATCCCAGCGTTGAGTGTGTGTTGCTCTGCGTGTTGGTGCCGAATGCGCGCCGCCCAAGCGTGAGCGGATCGCGACCCGAAGCGGGAGTGCTTGGCGTGGGCGATGCGCCGAGCCGGATGATATCGATTTCCGGACAGGCAGCAGCCAGCATGTCGGCAAAGCTATGGCGATGCCAGATCCACCCTGGCGACAATGCGGCGGTAAACAAGGCTGATAACGAGAGGCGAAGCCGTTGCAGACCGCTGGCTCGGGTGCGTCCGATAAGCACCTTCGTGACGTTGTGGCGGCGCACATAGCGCACCACCGCGTCCACCATGTCACCGCCGGCCAGCGTTTCGCTGCGCGCACCTAGCGAGTCGGCCAGCGCCAGCACGCCCTGCAGGCGGTCTTGTACGCTTTGCGCAGCGGGCGCTGCACGTGTGGCTTCAATAGTGATGACGTGCAAGTCGCATTCAAGCTGTTGCGATAGCCGGTGGGCGCTTCGCACGACATACTCGGCATCGCCGTCGGCGCCCACGCAGGCGACCACGGCTTCGCGTGTGCGCCAGACGGGAACAATGTCGCGATCTTTTCGGTAGGCCTGCACATCATCGTCAACGTGATCGGCCGTGCGCCGCAAGGCCAGTTCGCGCAGCGCGATCAGGTTGCCTTTGCGAAAGAAGTTACTGGTGGCGTGGCGTGCCTGCTCGGGCACGTAGACCTTTCCTTCCTTCAGTCTGCGCAATAGTTCGTCTGCAGAGATGTCGACGAGGATGATCTCGTCGGCAGCGTCGAAGACCTCGTCAGGCACGGTTTCCCAAACGCGCACGCCCGTGATGCTGCCCACAGCAATATTAAGGCTGTCCAGATGCTGCACGTTCAACGTTGTCCAGACGTCGATGCCAGCAGCCAGCAGTTCCTGGATGTCTTGCCAGCGCTTGGCGTGACGTGAGCCCGGCGCGTTGGAGTGCGCCAGCTCGTCTACCAATATCAGCCCCGGACGCCGGGCCAGCGCGGCATCCAGATCGAATTCATTCAGGATGTGGCCGCGATACTCCACTTGCTTGAGGGCAAGCGTATCAAGCCCCTGAAGCAAGCCTGCCGTATCCCGACGGCCATGGGTTTCGACGATGCCGGCGACGACATCAATGCCTTGCTGAACCTGGGCTTGGCCCGCGACCAGCATGGCATACGTTTTCCCGACTCCGGCAGAGGCCCCAAAATAGATACGCAACTTGCCGCGCACAGCCTGGCGCGCGGCGTCGTCGAGTGTCTTTAATAAGGTGTCCGGATCTGGACGGTGATTACCGGAATCGGCCATGTACACGCCAGTGGGAAAGGGGGAGGGGCAGCAATACTATACGACGCCGCATTACTGCGGCGTGCCCAGTTTGTCGAGCGCCAGATTCAGCTTCAGGACATTCACACCCGGATCTCCCAATACGCCTAGCAGGGGTTTTTCCGTGTTGGCTTGTACCAAGGCGTTTACGTCTGCGAGCGGCAGCTTGCGTGCACGAGCCACGCGGCCAGCCTGATACATGGCCGCCGCCGGGCTGATGTGCGGATCCAGCCCGCTACCTGAGGCGGTGACCAGATCAGCTGGCACGGGTGCCGTGTTCTGCGGGTCAGCAGCTTTGAGTGCCGCCATGCGGGCTTCAGCGGCTTCGGCTAACGCAGGGTTGCGTGGGCCCAGGTTCGAGCCGGTCGACGCCGCCGCGTTATAGGGCATGGGGCCCGTGGCGGACGGACGACTCCAGAAATACTGGGGTGAGGTGAACGATTGACCAATCAGTGCTGAACCGACGAGTTTGCCGTCGCGTTCGATGAGCGAGCCTGCGGCCTGCTCAGGGAACACGAGCTTGGCCACGCCGGTCGTGACCAGCGGGTAAGCCAGACCCGTAATGATGGATAAGGCGGCGAAGACCACAAGCGCCGGGCGCAGAATGCCGCCTGAGGCGACGGCGGGGGCAGTTTGATTCATGATGAGTTCCTTGAAGAGGATCGGGGTAGGGATCGATCCCGGGGACAAACCCGGGATCGAACGCAGGGTTACACCCAGTTCAGGGCAGCGAGGATCATGTCCACAAGCTTGATGCCAATAAACGGCACGATCAGCCCGCCCAGTCCGTAGATCAACAAATTACGACGCAATAGCACCGCGGCACCCAGGGGGCGATAGCGCACGCCCTTGAGAGCCAGCGGAATCAATACAACGATGATGAGCGCATTGAATATCACGGCAGACAGGATGGCCGAGGACGGTGTGGTCAGGGCCATGATGTTCAGCACATTCAACTGCGGATAGACCGTGGCAAACGCTGCCGGAATAATCGCGAAGTACTTGGCCACATCGTTGGCGACGCTGAAGGTCGTGAGTGCACCCCGCGTCATCAGCATCTGTTTGCCGATTTCCACGATTTCGATCAGCTTGGTGGGGTTGGAGTCCAGATCCACCATGTTGCCGGCCTCTTTGGCCGCTTGAGTGCCGGAGTTCATGGCAACCGCGACGTCAGCCTGTGCCAGCGCTGGTGCATCATTGGTGCCGTCCCCGGTCATGGCAACCAGACGACCTTCATTCTGATAGGCGCGAATCAGTTTGAGCTTGGCTTCCGGGGTGGCTTCTGCCAGGAAGTCGTCAACGCCCGCTTCGGCGGCAATGGACGCGGCCGTCAGCTTGTTATCGCCGGTGATCATGACGGTCTTGATCCCCATGCGGCGCAGCTCGGCAAAACGCGATTGAATATCGGGTTTGACGATGTCTTTCAGTTCAACCACACCCAGCACACGGTTGCCATCACTGACCATGAGTGGGGTGCTGCCACGTCTGGCGGCATCTTCTGCCAAGTGCAATACGGCGTCGGCAATGGTGGTGCCTTGCGCTGTCAGCCATGCCTGCATGGCGGTGACAGCACCTTTGCGAATCTGGCGACCATCGATATTTACACCGCTCATGCGTGTTTGTGCGGTGAAGGGCACAAACTCGGCGCCGTCTACGCGAGCTGCCGGGGCGTGCAAGGTTTTGTCGGCCAGCGTGACGATGCTGCGCCCTTCAGGAGTTTCGTCGGCCATGGAGGCCAGGCGAGCCGCGTGTGCCAGCTCAGTGATCGCAACGCCGGGAGCAGGAAAGAATGCCGATGCCTGACGGTTGCCGAAGGTAATCGTGCCGGTCTTGTCGAGCAGCAGCACGTCAACGTCGCCGGCCGCTTCGACTGCGCGTCCGGAGGTGGCAATGACGTTGGCTTGCATCATGCGGCTCATACCTGCCACGCCGATGGCGGAGAGCAGGCCACCAATGGTGGTGGGAATCAAGCACACCAAAAGCGCCACCAGCACCGTCACCGTCACAGTAGAACCGCCACCGGCTGCCGACACGGCAAAGATGGAGAATGGCATCAGGGTCACAACCACCAGCAGAAACACCAGGGTCAGCCCGACCAGCAAAATGGTCAGCGCCAATTCGTTGGGGGTCTTCTGGCGCTTGGCGCCTTCCACCATGGAAATCATGCGATCCAGGAAACTCTCGCCCGGGTCAGCGGCGATGCGCACGAAAATCCAGTCGGACAACACACGTGTGCCTCCGGTTACGGAGGAGAAATCCCCGCCGGACTCCCGGATGACCGGTGCGGACTCGCCGGTGATGGCGCTTTCGTCAACAGAGGCAACGCCTGCGATGACTTGACCGTCACCGGGGACGGTGTCGCCCGCTTCGATAAGTACCACGTCGCCACGACGCAATAGGCCCGACGGCTGGCTGACCACTTGCTTGCGCCACGTCTCGGGTGAGGCGTCGGCAATGTCGGCATCGCGAAAGCCCTTGAGGAGTCGAGCATCAATGGTGGTGCGCAGCCCCCGCAAGGCGGCGGCTTGTTGCTTGCCCCGGCCTTCGGCCAGGGCCTCGGCAAAGTTGGCAAACAACACGGTGAACCAGAGCCAGACGCTGATCGCAAGGATGAAGCCCGCCGGGGCATCCGCCTCGCCGCGTAACGCCATGATCCACAGGACGGTGGTGAGAATGCTGCCCACGTACACGACGAACATGACGGGGTTCTTCAGCTGTGCAGCGGGTGAAAGCTTGCGCAGGCTATCCAGCACGGCAGGTCCGATCAGGGCACGCGACCACATGCCGAACTGACGGCCATGGGTGGCGTGGGTGGAAGCGCCACCTGGGGCGCTTGTGTGCTCCCTGGGGGCGGCTGCGCCCTCGGCGTGGGAGGCTTGGGTATCGATCTTGGCCATTTTGTTTCTTAGCCTTTAGTTCAAGGAAGCAAGTGTTCTGCGACCGGGCCCAACGCAAGTGCGGGCACATAGGTCAGGGCACCCACCAGCAATACGGCGCCAATCAGCAACACAACAAACAACGGGCCGGTGGTGGGCATGCTGCCTGGGCCGCTCGGCAGGCGACGTTTGGCGGCTAGCGATCCGGCCATCGCCAGAACGGCCACGATGATTACGAACCTACCGAACCACATGGCAATGCCAAGCAAGATGTTGTAGAACGGCGTGTTGGCCGATAACCCCGCGAATGCGCTGCCGTTGTTGTTGGCAGCGGAGGTCAATGCATACAGAATTTCTGAGAATCCATGGATTCCCGGATTAAGCACGCCTGCCTGACCGGCTGCCAATGACACGGCGATTGCGGTGCCAACCAGCACGAGCAAGGGGGTGGCGAGGATGATGATGGACACCATCTTCATGTCGTAGGCTTCGATCTTTTTGCCCAGGTATTCTGGCGTGCGGCCAATCATCAAGCCTGCAATAAAGACCCCTAGAAGGGCGAAGGCCAGCATGCCGTACAGGCCCGAACCCACACCGCCAAACACCACTTCACCGAGTTGCATCAGCAACATGGGACCCAGCCCGCCCATGGCGGTGAACGAGTCATGCATGCCGTTGACGGCGCCGCAAGAGGCGGCGGTGGTAACGGTGGCAAACAAGGCCGTGGCAGAGATACCAAAGCGCGTTTCCTTGCCTTCCATGTTGCCGCCCGGCGTAAACGCCGTCGTGGCGCTGCTGGCCCCGGCTTGCGCGAGCATCGGGTTGGCTTGTTGCTCAAAATATGCCGTGCTCAAGGCAAAGACGACAAAGAGCAACGTCATGGCGGCCAGAATGGCGATGCCTTGGCGGCGGTTGCCCACCATCTCGCCAAAGCTGAAGCACAACGCGGCCGGGATGAGCAAAATGGCCAGCATTTCCAGGAGGTTGGAGAAGGCTGTCGCGTTTTCAAAAGGATGCGCGGAGTTGGCGTTGAAGAAGCCACCGCCATTTGTGCCGATCATCTTGATGGCTTCCTGGGACGCGACAGGCCCCATGGCAATCGTTTGTTCCTGCGTGACGGCCGGATCAGTCACCGCCTGGCCCTTGGCATCCAGCACAGGTTGACCCTGAGCATCGACGCGCGGCTGGTCGTAGTGCAGAGCTTCAACGGTTTGCACCGTTTGGTACGGCGAGAGATTCTGGATGACGCCTTGGCTTACCAGTCCCAATGCCAGCACGAAGGACAGGGGGAGCAACACGTAAAGCGTCGAGCGCACCATGTCCGTCCAGAAGTTGCCGACGGTAGACGAACTGTGCCGGGCCAGGCCGCGAATCAGCGCGAACACCACGGCAATGCCTGTTGCTGCCGAGAAGAAGTTCTGTACCGTCAGTGCCAGCATCTGGGTAAGGTAGCTCATGGTGGACTCGCCACCGTAGCCCTGCCAGTTGGTGTTGGTCACAAAGCTGATGGCGGTGTTGAATGCCGAGTCCGGCGACACCGGGCCCATGCCTGCAGGATTCAGCGGCAACATGCCCTGGAAGCGCTGCAGCAGGTAAACCGCAACAACGCCCAGAATATTGAAAGCGAGCACGGCCAGCGCATAGCGCTTCCAGCCCATCTCTGCCTTGGGATCAATGCCGGACAGTTTGTAGATGCCTCGCTCGACAGGGCGGCCCCACGCGGTCAGGCGCGAAGTGTCGCCTTCCATGGCGATACGGATATAGCGCCCGAGAAAGGGCGCCATGGCTAAGAGGATTGCAAGGTATAGCACCAGCAATCCGATGAATTCGGTGGTCATCAGAATTTCTCCGGCTTAAAGAGGGCGACCAGCAGGTAAACGAACAGCAGCGCAGCGGTGATTCCGCTCAACCAATAGAGTCCGTTCATGATTGATCCCCTGACGACAGCGCTTGACAGAAATAGACCAGGGCGCAAATCAGCCCGGCCATGCCCACAAAGAGGGCGATATAGATGGCATCCACGATGTTTCCTCCCAGGAGCTGTGCTCCCTTCGAACGACTGACTGGCGCGGCAATTCAGGATGCAAGCCGCGCTAGCGAACGATTGGGAGGTTACGGAGCAGGGGGTAAAAACGGGGTATACGTTGGGAGCAGGCGTATAAACGAAACGTAAAAATGGCCCGTCCGCGAGGAATCGCGGCGTTGCGGTAGGCCGTATGCCCGAAATCGGGCATGATTCTTAGCCTGATGTGCTGGAAGAAATCGCTCACTTTTGTGCGCAAGATCCGGCTCAGGCGGCGGAGTTAGCCGGCGAAGACGTTAAAAATCCCAGCATTTAGTACAAATGGCATGGTAGGCACCATTGTGGTGCGGGTTATATCTAAATGAATGCGCCGAATTAGGGCATTCCCCTAGTGTGGCAATCCCGTATATGGTGCAGAATCTCTTCCCATGCAGGTGAGGAGACAAAGCCCTGCATGGGCAAAACCGGCGGCACCGGTATATAAAAAAGTAGCAGTACTCAAAAAAAGCAAAACGCACAGCGGCTGGCACAGTAAGTGCCGGCCGTTGTCGCATAAAAAGCCGCGTTTTTGGTTGAAAGGCTTTCCAAGCGCCGCGTTTCGCGATATTCAGGTCAGTTATGCCGGAATTCCGCGTTTCCTCACTGCCATCCAAAACTCCCTACTGGCGCCGCAACTTGCGGCTCATTGCGTTGTTGCTCGCCATTTGGGCTGCGCTGACCTTTGTGCCTGCCTACTTCGCGCGCCAATTGACGTTCGACTTCATCGGCTGGCCGTTCGCTTTCTGGATGGCGGCTTATGGCGCACCCCTGGCCTACCTCATCATTATTGCGGTGTACGCGTGGATGATGAATCGCGCTGACGACCGCGCGGATGCCGCAGAAGAGCAGCAAATTGATCCGTGGGACCAGCATTGGCCGGATGAGACGCTTGATCCCGCTGTCTTACCTACGAAGCGGGCTGACTGATGCCGTTTGACGGAGGCACTCCCCAGGAATTCAGCACGCGATTGCGGCGCATCTATGTGCTGTATACGGCAGGCTTTTGCTTAATGATTTTGCTGTTGGCCCTGGCAGAAATCATGGGCATGCCGCGCAACTGGATTGGTTATGTGTTCCTTCTGGTCACGGTGAGCCTTTACGCAGGCATCGGCATTGTGTGTCGAACCTCTGACCAGGTGGAGTACTACGTGGCTGGTCGGCGAGTGCCAGCCTTCTACAACGGCATGGCGACGGCAGCTGATTGGATGTCTGTCGCGTCTTTTATTGGTGTGGCCGGTACGCTATACCTTAGCGGTTACGGCGGCCTGGCCTATATCCTGGGCTGGACGGGCGGTTATGTGCTCGTGGCAATGCTGCTCGCGCCCTATCTGCGCAAGTTTGGCCAGTACACCATTCCAGATTTTCTAGGTGCGCGCTACGGCGGCAATATGCCGCGTTTGGCGGGCGTGGCATGTGCCATTCTGTGTTCGTTTACCTATCTGGTCGCGCAGATTTATGGCGTGGGCATTATCACGACCCGGATGACGGGCATTTCATTTGAGCTCGGTATTTTCGTGGCGCTGGGTGGGATGCTGGTGTGTTCATTCCTGGGCGGGATGCGCGCAGTCACCTGGACGCAGGTCGGGCAATACATCATTCTCGTTATTGCCTATCTGGTGCCGGTGATCTGGCTGTCGATCAAGCACACCAATATGCCGATTCCCCAGGTGTCTGCGGGCGTGGTGTTGCAACAGGTCACGGAAAAAGAAATCTATCTTAAGAACGATCCGGCTGAAATCGAGGTGCGCAAACTTTGGCAGGCGCGCGCCGACGAGATGGCGCATCGGGTTGACACCTTGCCGCAGTCTTGGGCGCTGCAAAAGGACATATTGCGCAGTCGTCTGCAGCAGATGAATGCGACTGACGCGCCGATGGTGGAAATCCGCTCTATTGAGCGCGAGTTGGCGGCGTATCCCGCCAATGTTGATGATGCGCGTGCTGCCTGGTCTCAAGCGAGGGCGGTCTTTGAGGCCAGAGCCTCGCCACCGGTGCCTCACGCCGAACCGTTTCCCTCGGTTGACCCGCAAGAGCGGCAGAATATGCGCACTAATTTTCTGGCGCTTGTGCTGTGCTTGATGCTGGGAACTGCGGGCATGCCGCATATTCTGATGCGGTCCTACACGACGCCGTCAGTGCGCGAAGCGCGCCGCTCTGTGTGCTGGTCTTTGCTATTTATTCTGTTGCTGTATTTCATGGCGCCAGCACTGGCCCTGCTCGTCAAGTACGAGGTGTACACGCAGGTGGTTGGTACCAGTTTCCTCAGTTTGCCGAACTGGGTGCATGCCTGGTCGGCAGTGGATAGCAATTTGCTTGATGTGCTGGATATCAACCGCGATGGCATTGTGCAGTTGGGCGAAATCAGTATGGGTGCCGATGTGGTGGTGTTGGCTATGCCCGAGATTGGCGGTTTGCCCTATGTAATTTCAGGCTTGGTGGCAGCGGGAGGGTTGGCGGCGGCCTTGTCCACGGCCGACGGTCTGTTGCTGACGCTGTCGAATTCGCTCTCGCACGACATGTGGTACCGGATGGTGTCGCCACGCATGTCGGCTGGACGCCGGGTGATGGCGTCGAAGATTCTGCTCCTGGTCGTCGCGTTTGGCGCAGCCTGGGTCGCGGCGCGAAAGCCTGCCGATATTCTCTTTATGGTGTCGGCCGCGTTTTCGTTCGCAGCATCTTCGTTTTTTCCGGTGCTGGTGATGGGAGTTTTCTGGCGGCGGGCGAATAAGTGGGGTGCCACGTTTGGCATGATGGCAGGCTTGGCGGCCACGTTTGCGTATATGACGATGACGCACCCGTGGCTACGGGAGTGGGTGCTGGGCATTTCGCGCGCACAGCCGCCGGATTTGTGGTGGGGGATTCAGCCCATTGCGGCGGGGGTGTTTGGCGCACCGGTGGCTTTCCTGACGATAATTGTGGTGTCGCTTCTGACGCCACCGCCTGATCGCGCGACCTTGGCGTTAGTGGATTATTTGCGCAGCCCGCATAGTCGGCCGCCTGGGGCTAGTTCCAGTTAGCGGGTTTTGAGTTCTTTAGACGCCTGCCATCGCCCCGACACACTCACGTTTGACTCAGATCGTTGCTCTGCTGGCACGTGCTGCGTTCTTGCGTTTCGTAGCTTGCGCGTTTTGGTGTGCGGAAGATTTTGCAGGGTTGCCAATTCCTGCGGCGCGGGCCGCGCGGAATTGGCGTTTGGGTGGTGTGATGCGGCGATTGTCGGGCGTGATGAGCGTAATCTTGCGTGTCGGGCACACCAATGCGACGCGCCTTAATCAATGCGCGACGGACTTGGAAAACACGTTCATCACAATGACGCCCGCGATGATGAGACCAATGCCGATCATGGCCGGCATATCCAGATGCTGCTTAAAGAAAATGGCCCCCACGATAGAGATCAGCACGATGCCCACGCCTGACCAGACGGCATAGGCGATGCCGACTGGAATCTCGCGCAAGGTCAGCGAGAGGAAGTAAAACGAGATCAGGTATCCGCAGGCCGTGATGATTGATGGCCACAGACGGGTGAATCCGTCAGCATTCTTCAAGGAGCTGGTGGCAACAATTTCCGCCGCAATGGCGATGCCGAGATAAATCCACTTCATTTACGTGCTCCTTCTGAGTGACGCAGCAGCACGAGCAGCGCGCCGGCGCCACCTTCCCGTTCTGGGGCTTCCGAAAACGCCAAGACGTCATTTTTCTGTACCAACCAGGTACGCACTTTGTCTTTCAGGACAGGTTCAAGACCTTCGGACCCGTAGCCCTTGCCGTGAACGATGCGCAGGCAGCGGATGCCATGTTCCTGGCATTCGTCCAGAAACGAGAGCAGGGCGTGACGTGCTTGTTCGACGCGCAAACCGTGCAAATCAAGCTCAGCGCCCGCACGCCACTGGCCACGGCGCAGATTGCGTGCCGTGTCGGGGGCGGCGTCACCTCGCACGTAGGCCGTGCCACCTTCTGACAGCAAATGGACAATTTCCCCGCCATCTGACACGCCACCATCGGCGCGTTTTGGCGTTTCGCCCATGGCTTGCGCACGGCGTACGGCCGGCGCGGTGCCCGTTTCTGGCTTCGGCGTGTGCACGACGCGAGGCGGCGTCGCCAGGGGGGTCGCGCTTTTGACGGAGCGCAGGAAAGCCTGCGCATCGCTGATAGGCGCGGCGGCCTCCCCGGCGGGCAATTTTCGCAGCGCGGCCACGCGCTGGGCCATTTCGATCCTGGCGCGCTCGGCTTGCAGCGTTTTTTTCAGAGGTTTCAGGTCGGCCAAGCCGACTTTAGTCCCCCGCATTCTCCAACCACCGCTGTGCGTCCAGTGCGGCCATGCAGCCGGTGCCGGCGCTAGTGATGGCTTGGCGGTAGACGTGGTCTTGCACGTCACCTGCGGCGAATACGCCAGGTACGGAGGTCATCGTCGCCATGCCGGACAAACCGCTCTTGGTGACGATGTAGCCGTCTTTCATCTCCACTTGGCCCAGGAAAATTTCCGTGTTGGGCTGGTGGCCGATGGCGATGAAGGCGCCGGTGACAGCCAGATCTTCGGTGGTGCCGGTTTCCGTACTGCGGATGCGCACACCCGTCACGCCGCTGTTGTCGCCCAGCACTTCTTCAAGGGTGTGGAACACTTTGAGCGCCATGTTGCCGCTTTCAACCTTGGCCATCATCTTGTCGATGAGAATGGGTTCAGCGCGGAATTTGTCGCGACGGTGAATAACGGTAACTTTTCGGCAGATGTTGGATAAGTACAACGCTTCTTCAACCGCGGTATTCCCGCCGCCGACGACGACAACATCTTGATTTTTATAGAAAAAACCATCGCAAGTAGCGCAACCGGACACGCCACGGCCCATAAAGGCTTCTTCAGACGGCAAACCCAGGTATTTGGCCGATGCACCGGTGGCGATGATGAGTGCGTCGCAGGTGTAAATGTTACCGGTGTCGCCCGTCAACGTGAACGGCCGTTTGGACAAATCAACCTTGCCGATATGATCGAACACCATTTCGGTGTTGAAGCGTTCCGCGTGCTGCTGGAAGCGCTGCATCAGGTCAGGGCCCTGCACGCCAGCGGCGTCGGCAGGCCAATTGTCGACGTCCGTGGTGGTCATTAATTGGCCGCCTTGGGCCAGACCTGTAACAAGAACGGGGTTCAAATTGGCACGCGCTGCATAGACGGCAGCGGTGTAACCGGCGGGGCCGGAACCAAGTATCAAAACTTTAGCGTGTTTGGACGTGGACATGGCAGGTATCTTTAGATTAACGCCCAATTATAATGAGCCGCATGCCGCGTATCTCCACAGCCTCTCCTCGCGCCTCGCGCAACACCCGTAACGGCCCCTCGCCCCTGCAGACACGAATCTCTTCGTTGCTGCGCGAAGCCCGATGGATTCTCTTCGCCGCTCTGGCAGCCTGGCTCACGCTTGTGCTCTTCACATGGAGCCCGGTCGACCCGGGCTGGTCGCATTCAGTGCCCGCAGGTGTCGTGCACAACCGGGGTGGCATGCTGGGCGCCTACCTCTCTGACATTCTTCTTTACCTTTTCGGTTTCTCCGCCTGGTTGTGGGTGATCTTGCTGCTGCACCGTGTGCGCGCAGGTTACCGGCGGCTAGCCAGCCATTTTCGTGTCGTCAACAATAAGCAGGTTGAAGAGTTGCCTCGCGTCCACTGGGAGCAAGGCATCGGCTTTGTGCTGCTCCTGATCGGCTCGCTGGGCATGGAAGCGCTGCGTTTGAATTCGTTGGGCATGCATTTGCCGGGCGGAGCAGACGGCGGTAGCGGCGCGGGCGGTGTCATCGGCCAGATGCTTGCCACCTGGATGGACCGCAGCATCGGCTTTACCGGCAGTACCTTGGCCTTACTGGTCATGCTGGCTATTGGCCTGAGCCTGTTTTTCTCGTTTTCCTGGTTGCACGTGGCTGAACGCGTCGGCTCCTGGATCGAGCGTTTGATGCGTCGTATGCAGAATTCGTACACCGCTCGTGAAGACCGCAAGGTCGGTGTCGTCGCTAAAGCGGTGCGCACTGAGCAAGTGGTGGCCAAGCAAGAAAAATTGGTGCATGAGCAACCTGTGCGCATTGAACCGGCCATTACGGTGGTGCAAAAATCGGAGCGGGTTGAAAAAGAAAAGCAGCAGACGCTATTTGCAGCGCCTGTCGCCGAGGGCGATCTGCCCGCGCTCAGTCTGTTGGATCCGCCGCTGGTGAATCAGGAAACCGTTTCTTCTGAAACGATTGAATTCACGTCGCGCCTGATCGAAAAGAAACTGGCCGACTTCGGCGTGTCGGTGACAGTGGTGGCGGCGCAGGCCGGTCCTGTCATTACCCGCTATGAAATCGAACCCGCCACCGGCGTGAAGGGCAGCCAGATCGTGAATCTGGGCAAGGACCTGGCGCGCGCACTGAGCCTGGTCAGCATTCGGGTTGTGGAAACTATTCCCGGCAAGAACCTGATGGGCCTGGAATTGCCCAACCCGCGTCGCCAGATGGTGCGCTTGTCAGAAATTCTGGGTTCACAGACTTACCACGCCAGCCATTCTGTGGTGACCATGGCCTTGGGTAAGGACATCGCTGGCAATCCGGTGGTGGCGGATCTGGCCAAGATGCCTCACTTGCTGGTAGCGGGTACAACGGGCTCCGGTAAGTCAGTGGGGATCAACGCCATGATTCTTTCGCTGCTCTATAAGGCGGACGCTACCCAGACCCGACTGATCCTGATTGACCCGAAAATGCTGGAAATGAGTGTCTATGAAGGCATTCCACACTTGCTGGCACCGGTAGTCACTGATATGCGCCATGCCGCCAACGCTCTGAACTGGTGCGTTGGGGAAATGGAAAAGCGTTATCGCCTGATGAGCAAGATGGGCGTGCGCAACCTTGCTGGCTACAACGTGAAGATTCGCGATGCCATCAAGCGCGAAGAACCTATTCCCAATCCGTTTTCACTGACGCCAGATCAGCCAGAACCCTTGGCTCCGCTGCCCACGATTGTGGTGGTGATCGACGAGTTGGCCGACTTGATGATGGTGGTGGGCAAGAAGATTGAAGAGCTTATTGCGCGTCTTGCGCAAAAGGCGCGCGCGGCAGGAATTCACCTCATTCTGGCCACACAGCGCCCGAGCGTGGACGTGATTACCGGCTTGATCAAGGCCAACATCCCGACGCGTATTGCTTTCCAGGTGTCTTCGAAGATCGATTCCCGCACTATTCTTGACCAGATGGGCGCTGAAACGCTGCTTGGTCAGGGCGACATGCTCTACATGCCACCTGGCACCGGTTTGCCGGTACGGGTGCACGGCGCCTTTGTGGGCGACGATGAAGTGCATCGTGTGGTGGAAAGCCTGAAGGCCCAGGGTGAGCCCAACTACATCGAGGGTCTGCTGGAAGGCGGCCCCGAAGGCGAGAACGGCGAAGCGGGCAGCAGCGTCACGGGTATTGGTGGCGACACCGAATCTGATCCCATGTACGACCAGGCTTGCGAAGTGGTGCTTAAAAACCGTCGTGCCTCCATCTCTCTGGTGCAGCGTCACTTGCGCATTGGTTACAACCGTGCGGCCCGGTTACTGGAGCAAATGGAGCAATCAGGTATGGTGTCGGCGATGCAGTCCAATGGGAACCGGGAAATCCTGGTGCCCGCCGCCGCTCGAGAGGATGCGTGATGAAGACATTTCGCGGCTTGACCGCCGCCCTGGCATTAAGCCTTTGCCCGGTGCTGGCGTTTGCCGCCACGGCACAAGAACAGTTGCGCAGCTTCGTGAGCACGGTCAGTTCGGCCACGGGCGCATTTGCGCAAACCACCGTAAACAACCAGGGCGTCGCGCAGCCAGCACAAACGGGCCAGTTCTCGTTTCAACGGCCGGGCAAGTTCAAGTGGGCTGTACAAAAGCCCTACGAACAACTGATTATTTCGGATGGCACGCAGGTGTTCCAGTACGACCCGGATCTGGCTCAGGTGACGGTGCGCAAAGTCGATGCGGCCATTGGTAGCTCGCCCGCCGCGATTTTATTCGGTTCAGGTTCGCTCGAAGATTCCTTTGACGTGACCGCGATGCCGGACAAGGACGGGCTGGCGTGGTTGCGCGCCAAGCCGCGTACCGCCGATGCTGGTTTTGCACGTGTGGACCTTGGATTCAAAAACAATGTGCCGGTGCGTGTAGAGTTGCTTGATGCATTCGGGCAGACAACGCGCGTGGACTTGTCAGGTATTCAGGCGAACCCCAAACTGCCCGCCAAAGACTTCCAATTTGTGGCACCCAAAGGCGTTGACGTGGTGAAAATGTAGTTTTCAGCATGGGTCAGGCGCGTATTCGCGTGACGCAGAACGTCCGGTATATTCTTAAATACTTTTCTTTCTGCCTCTCACCCCTTCGGAGCTGACCCATGTATTCCACGAAAACTGGCAGAGTCGCCGCCTCAGCGATTTGCCAATCTGGCTGCGTGTGCCACCGCGCCGATGTCCACGCACTAACCCAACGCATTACGACTGACTTGTCGCGCCGTGGTTTTGTGGCGGGCATGGCGGCCTCCTTGCTGGCCCTGGCCTTGCCCAAGCTTAGTAGTGCCCAGTCGGGACCGCCACCAGCAGTGGCGCAGCGTCCCATCCTCTTCACGAATTTCCGCCTCTTTGATGGCAAATCGAGCGCCGTGCGCGACGGTTTTCATCTGGTGGTGCGCGGCAACCAGATTGAATCGCTGGCTCAGGGCAGCCCGGTGGCACCCGACGGAGCGCAGACCATCGATTGCGGCGGCAAAGTACTAATGCCAGGCATGATCGATATGCACTGGCATTCCATGTTTGCAGCCTTGCCGATATTTGCGTTGCAAACGGCAGACGTGGGCTACATCCATCTGGCCGCCAGTGCCGAAGCCGAAAGAACGCTGATGCGAGGCTTCACCACCATCCGTGATATGGGCGGGCCAGCCTTTGCCTTAAGCCAGGCAATTCGCGATGGTCTGGTATCAGGCCCCCGTATTTATCCAAGCGGCGCGATGATCACCACCACCGGTGGCCATGGCGATTTGCGCATGTTGTCTGATGTGCCGCGCGAGGGCGGAACCCTCAGCCACATGGAAAAAATGGGCGGCGGCATGATTGCCGACAATGCCGATGAATTGCGTATGCGTGTGCGCGAACAGTTCCTGCAAGGTGCCTCGCAAATCAAATTGGTGGGAAGTGGGGGGGTCTCTTCGCCGCGCAGCCCGCTAGACATGTTGACCTTCACCGAAGCGCAATTGCGCGCCGGTGTGGAAACGGCGCGCGATTGGGGCACTTATGTGACGGTACATGCCTACACGCCGGCGGCGATTCAGCGTGCCATTGCCAGTGGTGCGCAGTGCATCGAACACGCACACCTGATGGACGTGGACACCGCCAAGCTGATGGCGGACAAAGGCATCTGGCTCAGCATTCAGCCCTTCTTGAGCGACGCCGATTCGGTGCCGCTCACCGGCCCAAGCCGCGTCAGAATGCTCGAGGTATTTGGCAGTACAGATCAGGCCTATCGATTTGCACGTGAACACAAGATCAAGACGGCGTTCGGCTCAGACTTGTTGTTCTCCAGCGCCTTGGCAACGCGTCAAGGCACAATGTTGACGCATCTGACCCGCTGGTACACCGCCGCTGAAGTGCTGACGATGGCTACCAGTACCAATGCCGAATTGCTGGCATTAAGTGGGCCGCGTAACCCGTTCCCTGGCAAGCTGGGGGTGATTGAGCAGGGGGCTTTCGCGGACATGTTGTTGGTCGACGGCAACCCGTTAGAGAACATTGCGCTTATTGAAGACCCGGCAAAGAACCTGCTCGTCATCATGAAGGACGGAAAAATCCACAAGGACACGCGCACGAATGCGAACACGCTCGCGGCAGGTGTGGTCTGAATTCGCGCAGCGCAGGCCCTAGGCGTAGCGTGGGTGGAGCGCGCGATTGCCTTCAACATAGAGACACTGGCGAGCGCGCGTAACCCGCGATCTTGATCGTGCATAACCCGCGATCAAGATCGCCCCGTAACCCGTGATCAAGATCGCGCGTAACTCGCAATTTTTATCCCACACAATCCGGTATCTTGATCGCCCGTAACCCGCAATTTTTATCCCGCACAACCCGCGATCTTGATTCCTCACAACCTGCGATCTGAATCCCGCGCCATTGCTGTTCAAGCATCGCGGGTTGCGCGCGCTTAATAGTAGTTTTTTGCCCCAGTTTGATCGCGCTCCACCCACGCTGCGACGGGCATACCTGGCACGCGACCAGCCCTTGAGAACTCAACGGGTCGGCAAAAGAAAAAACCCCAAACGTCGGAAAATATTCAACGTTTGAAGTGCTGTTCATCCTTATGGCCGTTTGTAGGCCACGCAGTCCACTTCCACTTTGGCGTCAACCACCAGACTTGATTGCACGCAGGCGCGGGCAGGCGGGTTGGCGCCGAAGTATTCCTTGAACACCTTGTTGAACGACGCGAAGTCACGTGCATCGTCTAACCATACGCCGCATCGAATGACGTGTTCGGGGCCGTAGCCCGCCTCTTGCAGAATGGCCAATACTTGCTGAATGGCTTTGTGCGATTGCGCATTGATGCCGCCTTCGACGACTTCGCCGTTGGTCATCGGAACCTGACCTGAGACATAAAGCCAGCCATCGGCGCCCACGGCGCGCGCGAACGGCATATGCGATCCGCCTTGTCCGGTGCCACCACCCACGCCGTAGCGCGTGATGCCATTATTGTCGGTGGTGATTTCGTTGCTCATGGAATGCTCCTGAAATGGGGATTAGGTCGCTGCGGTGAAACCCGCGCGTAAATCGCCGTTGCGAGGTAACCAACGGCCAGCGCGCTCGCCAGTGGCCTCGCCGTGACGGTAGGATAAAACGCCGTTCACCCATACGGCTTCAATGCCTGCTGCCGCCTGAACCGGGTCGGCAAACGTGGCGCGATCAATCACGGTGTCAGGATTGAACAGCACCAGATCCGCGTGATAATCCGGGCGCACCAGGCCGCGTTCGGCCAGACCGAAACGACTGGCGGATAGCCCGGTCATTTTGTGAACTGCTTGTGCCAGGGGAAATAAACCCACGTCGCGGCTGTAGTGGCCCAGCACACGAGGGAATGCACCCCAGAGTCGGGGATGCGGCATGGGGTCGTTGGGCAGGCCATCAGAACCAATCATGGTCAGCTTGTGTGCAAGCACGCGGCGCACATCATCTTCATGCATGCCGTGATAAACCGCGCCAGCAGGTTGCAGACGGCTGGCAGCGTCCAGCAGGGACACACCCCAGTCTGCGGCAATAGCGGCCAGCTTGCGACCCGCTTGGGTTGGATGCGGCGTCGACCAAGTGATGTCGATATCGAAATCGCTGGTGACCTGCTTTAAGTCCAAGGTGGACGAACTGGCGGAGTACGGATAGCAATCGCAGCCCACCGGTTGCAGGCGGCCAGCGCTTTCCAGCTTGAACAATACCTCTTTCGTGCGGCCCCAATTGCCCGCGCCTGCACACTTCAAGTGCGACACGACCACGGGCACACGAGCATGCTGCGCAATATCGAAAGCCTCTTGCATGGCCTCCAGAATGGCGGCGAACTCCGAGCGCAGGTGCGTAGTGTAGAGCGCACCAAATTCGTCCAGTGCCTCGGCCAATTGCTTGACTTCATCCGTATCGGCATCAAATGCAGAGGCGTAGGCCAGCCCGGTGCTCAGACCAATAGCGCCATGTTCCAGCGCCTCGCGCAATTGAACGCGCATGGCTTGCACTTCAGCTGGCGTGGCATTGCGGTCGAGCCGGTTCATGTGGTTGTTGCGCAGCGCGGTGTGGCCCACAAGCGCCGCCACATTGACCGCGGGCTTTGCCGCATCAATGGCGCGGGTGTAGTCCAAAAACGTCGGGTAGGTGAAGTCCTGGCGGGCACCGAGCAAGTTCATCGGGTCTGGCGGATCGCCGCGCAAGGTGACAGGCGAGGCGCTGATGCCGCAGTTGCCCACCACCACCGTGGTCACGCCTTGCGACAGCTTTGGCAGCATGCCGGGCGTTCGAATCACGTTGGTGTCGTCATGCGTGTGCACGTCGATAAAGCCCGGAGCCAGGGCCAGACCGGTGCCGTCGATATGGTCGCGAGCGTGTGCGCCAGGCAGTTCGCCGATCGCGGCAATGCGGCCATCTTTAAGGGCCACGCGGGCCTGGAATTCGGCGCCGCCGGTGCCATCAAGCACGCGCACATTGCCGATCAGGGTGTCGTACATCTTTCAATCTCCGAGCGGCAGGCGGTTTGGCCCGCCGCGATATTCGTCCAGCGCCAGCTTGATCCGGCGCAGACGGTCCCGCGTTTCCTCTTGCTGCACCATGGCCAGTTCAGTAGCCAACAGGTCAATACCCAGCAACATCGCATAGCGTGAGGCTGAGGGTTTGTAGATGAAGTCGGTTTCGTCGGTACGAATGGGCACGACGACATCAGCCATATCGGCAAGCGCCGAGGTGGGGTCTGTCAGGGCGACGATGGGCGCGCGGTATTGCTTGACGATGCGTGCGCAACCGACGATCTCCGGGGTTAAGCCCGAGGCGGACAAGAACACCACGGCGTCGCGTTCGTCCAGAGTGGCGGCCACCATGCGAAGCAGCACGGCATCGCTATAGGCGGCTACTGGGTAACCCAGACGCACCAGACGGGATTGCATTTCCTGGGCCAAGGCGGCCGACGCGCCACCCATACCGAATATATAGGTCATGCGCGCGCCACGAATGATTTTTGTGGCGGCCTCAAAAAGAGATTCGCTGAAGGTCGGCAGATGGGCGCGCAGCGTGCTTTCGATATCGGCGTAAATGCGCGCGTAGAACGTGCTTTCTTCTGCCGGTGTGCTGCTATCAAGAAAGCGCGTGCCAACAGCGCTTGCCTGCGCCAGTTTCATTTTCAGGTCACGCGTGTCTTCGCAACCCACCGAGCGCGCAAAGCGCGAAATGGTGGCGATGCTCACGCTGGCCTTGGTGGCAACTTGGTCTACCGTGGCGGCAGCGGCCCAGGCGATATCTTCCAGAATGGCATCGGCGACTTTGCGCTCGGTGACACTCAAGTTGTCTCGGCAGCTACGGATTTGAAAAACGATGTCGCGCACGATATTCATAAAGGGTTCCTGCTTGGAGGTCGCCTGCCGCGTCAGGCGGCAAGCTCCGGGTCATTGAGGCGGGAACACGCCACCACGTGGCCGGGGGCAACGGTAATGGGCGGCGGTACCGCGCTGGCACAGGCGTCAATCGCATGCGGACAACGTGTGCGAAACACGCAGCCGGAGGGCGGGTTGATCGGGCTTGGAATATCGCCTTTGAGCAGAATCCGTGTACGCACCGCGCGTGGGTCGGGCACCGGTGCCGCAGACAGCAGCGCGCGAGTGTAGGGATGACGTGGGGCCGCGTAGACCTCACGGGTGGGGCCGCGTTCCATAATGCGGCCAAGGTACATCACGACGACTTCGTCGCAAAGATAATCTACCACTGCCAGATCGTGGGCGACGAAAAGCATTGTCAGGCCCAAATCACGTTGCAGATCCTGCAGCAGGTTCAGCACTTGCGCTTGCACCGAGACATCCAGGGCAGACACGGGCTCGTCAGCCACAATAAAGTCCGGTTCTACCGCCAGGGCGCGTGCGATGCCAATGCGTTGGCGCTGACCGCCGGAAAACTCGTGAGGGTAGCGGCGGCTGTGGGCAACATTCAGACCCACACGTTCCAGCAATTCGCCAATGCGCGCGCTACGCCGTTGCTGGGCGAGATGGTGAGTGTCGAGCGCCTCACCCAAAATTTCAGCGACCGTCATGCGTGGGTTCAGACTGGCATACGGATCTTGAAACACGATTTGCATGCGACGACGCCACGGCAGCATTTTCGACTCAGTCAAATGCGTGATGTCGACACCGTCAAACACAATGCGTCCCGCCGTTGGGGCAAACAGGCGCAGCAGGGCACGACCTGTGGTGGTCTTGCCGGAGCCCGATTCGCCAACCAGACCCATGATGGTATTGCGGGGCACGTCGAAGCTGACGCCGTCTACGGCGCGCACCACGGGTGCGTTGCGGCCGCTGGAGGTGGGAAAGTGCACCTTCAGGTCTTCAACGCGAACCAAAGGCTCTTCAGCGCGGATGGCAGGGGTAGCAGCGGTCATAGGGGAGTCACTTTGATGCAGCGGGCACGATGTTCGGGTTGCACCAGCACAAGTTCGGGCGTTGCCTGAGTACAGTCCTCAGCGGCCATCGGACACCGAGGTGCGTAAGTGCAGCCCGGGGGCAACGACAACACGTTTGGGACGTTGCCTGGAATGGCACGCAGGCGTTCGCCGGAGGCCAGCAACGCCGCTGTTGGCAGGCAAGACAACAGGCCACGCGTGTACGGGTGCGTCGGTTTTTCAAAGAGCTCGTACACATCGGCATCTTCGACCACGCGGCCTGCGTACATCACGGCAACACGATGTGCAATTTCCGCCACCACGCCAAGATTGTGGGTAATGAACAGAATGCTCATATTCATCTCGGCTTGCAGACGGCGCAGCAAATCCAGAATTTGCGCCTGCACGGTCACGTCGAGCGCGGTAGTGGGCTCATCGGCAATCAGCACGGCAGGGTTGCAGGCCAGCGCCAGCGCAATCATGACGCGTTGTCGCATGCCGCCCGACATCTGGTGCGGGTACTCGTTCACACGCCGATCGGGGGCAGGAATTTCCACACGATCCAGCATGTCGCGGGCGCGCTTGAGGGCAGCCGCATGCGAGCCGCCTTCGTGCTGAAGCACCGCCTCGGCAATCTGGTCGCCCACCGTGTAGAGCGGATTCAGACTGGTCATGGGCTCCTGGAAGATCATCGCGATCTCGGCGCCTCGAATGCGTTGCAGCGTGGCTGGCTTGGCTTGCGCCAGGTCATGCTGCACGCCTTTGCGATCTCGAAACAGGATCTTGCCCGCTTCAATGCGGCCAGCCGGCTTGGGCAACAAGCCCATGATGGACAGGCTGGTGACTGATTTACCCGAGCCCGACTCGCCGACGATAGCCAGCGTTTCGCCGCGGGCCAGATCGAAGGTCACGCCGTCCACGGATTTGGCTACGCCATCACGGCTATGAAACCAGGTCTTCAGACCTTCCACAGACAGGACGACATCTCTAGTGTTTGCCGTCATGATTTACAGCTCCTTGCGCAAACGCGGGTCAAGCACATCGCGCAGGCCATCACCGACCAGTTGCAACGACATAACGGAGAGAACAATGGCGATGCCGGGGAAAATCATGATCCAGTCTGCCGAGCCCATGTATTGCTGGCCGGAATTGATCATGGTGCCCCAGGTGGGTACGTCGGGGGACACACCCACGCCCAGGAAAGAGAGACCCGCTTCGGCCAGAATGGCGTAGGCGAAAATGAACGTGCTTTGCACCAGAATGGGCGACAACAGGTTACGCAGTACGTGCACGGTAATAATGCGCCAGGTCGACACACCCAAGGCTCGCGCGGCTTCAACAAACGGCAGCTCACGAATCACAAGAGTCGAGGCGCGCACCACACGGGCCAGTCGTGGCGTGTAAACAATGCCAAGCGCAATCACCACATTCACCAGCGAGGGACCCAACGCTGCCACCAGAGAAATGGCGAGCAGAATGTCCGGGAAGGCCATCATGGCGTCAATGACACGTGAGACTGTCTTGTCGGCGCTACGGAAAAAACCGGCGACAAGACCCAAGGCAATGCCAAGCACACTGGACAGAATCACTACCGAGAAGCCGACCATCAACGACAGTCTGCCGCCATAGATGACGCGGCTGAACACATCGCGGCCGAAATCATCGGTGCCAAACCAGTGCACCGAACTCGGGGCTTTCAGGCGGTTCATGATGGACAGCTTGTAGGGGTCGAAGGGGGCAATCAACGGCGCGAGTAGCGCCGCACCCACCATCACGACAAGAATAATCAGGCTGATCAACACGGTCTTGCGCGAGACCAGCAGACGCAGCACCTGCCAACGGTCACCGTTGGCATTCATGGAAGTAGCGATAGCCATGTCAGTAGCGCACCCGTGGGTCGACCAGCAAATAGAGCAGGTCGATAAGTAAATTGATCAAGACGTAGATGGCGGCAATCACCAGCAAGGCGCCTTGGATGACGGGGTAGTCGCGTCGCAGCACCGCAGACACGACCAGACTGCCGACACCGGGCAGGCCGAACACGGTTTCCGTCACGACCGCACCACTGATGAGCAGCGCCGTGGTCAGACCCAGCACGGTCAGAATGGGAATCAGCGCGTTACGCACGCCGTGTTTCAGAATGACCTTGTACTCGGGCAGGCCCTTGGCCCGTGCGGTACGGACATAGTCGTCGCGTAACACATCGAGCATGCTGGCCCGGATGAAGCGGGTAATAAGCGCAGAGTTCACCAGGCCCAGCACAATCGCGGGCAAAATCAAATGCGTGAGCCGTGTGCCGATTGAAGCGTCTGGACCGCCGTAGCCCGCCACGGGCAACCAACCGAGCTTTACTGAGAACACCTGCATCAGCAGCAAACCGAGCCAAAAGCTGGGCACACTGGAGGTGAACATGGAAAAGCTCAGCACGGATTGATCCAGCGCGGTGCCTCGTTTGACGGCAGATAAAATGCCGACCGGCAAGGCGATGGCGCTTGCGATCAGCAAGGACATCAGTGTGAGCCAGAACGTGGGCTCTGCGCGGTCTGCCAAGGCAGACAACACGGGCTTATTCAGGAAAATGGATTGACCAAGATTGCCTTGCGCCAACTGACCGAGCCAGGTCACGTATTGGATAGGCAAGGGTTGGTCCAGGCCAAGACTGCTGCGCAAGGCCGCGATGTCTTGCTGGCTGGCCTCGGGGCCAAGCATCACCGCGGCGGGGTCGCCCGGGGTGACTCGGATGATGACGAACACGATGGTTGCGACGATGAACATCACAGCCACCAGTCCGACCAACCGGTTCAATAGATAGCGCAACACGGGGGCGTCCTAAAAGGGGCGGGCAGGGCGCCCGGCCAAGCAAAACCAGCAAAACAAGCACAACACATGACGACATATCTACGCGCCGGGTGCGAAGTGGGTGCAAAACGTCTTGACCCACTTCGCGCCAGTCAGGCGAGTGAATGACGTATTACTTTGGTGCCTTCCATGCGTTCCAGAAGTAAGGCCACGGTGATGGATTGGTGCCTTGCAGGGCGGATGAGCGAGCCGCCAGCGCGTTGAAGTCGCCAACCTTGATGAAAGGCACTTCGTCGTAGACGGCTTGCTGCACATCGGCCCAGCGCTTCACACGTTCTTCCTGCGTGCGGGCTTGGTTAAAGGCATCCAACACTTGGTTGCGACGCGGCGTGTCCCACCAGCCCGGTGCATCTTTGGATGGGAAGTCGATCAGGGCGGGCTCAGGCAGGAACGGGCTGTGGGTAATGAAAATGTCCCACAGGGCCGGATCTTGGCGACGCTGAGTGAGCGTGGCCCAGTCCACCACTTGCATGTCTACCTTGAAGCCAGCGGCCTTCAGGTATTCAGCGGCCACCAGAGCCATTTTGTAATGGAACTCATACTGCTGACTGGTCAGGATGCGAATCGTGCGATCTTTAACGTTCGCCCCGTCCACCAGCTTCTTGGCACCAGCGGCATCGGCTTTGTTGTAGACCTTGCCACCAAGCGTTGTTGCCCACGGGAAACCTTCCGGGTACAGATCGCCATTGAGCTTGTAGAAGTCTTTGTCGCCAAAGGCAGCGAACAACATGTCCTCTTCATTCAAGGCCAATTGCACGGCTTGACGCACAGCCTGATTGGACATGATGCCTTGCTTGGTATTGAGCACCAGGCGGGGCCAGCCAAACGGCTTGAGCATGACCGCCTCAGAACGTCCGCTCTTTACTTTGGACAAGGCTTCTACGGGCAATGAATCGACGTAGTCGAACTGACCGGCCACCGCGCTTTCGACACGAGTGTTGGCATTGCTGACCGGCACGAAACGGATTTCGTCCAGGTATTGCTTGCGTGCGCCGCCGTAACCGTCAGGGTCGCCCGCGCGGGATTGGTAACCATCGAAACGCACCAACTGAATATATTGATCCGGCACCCGGGCTTTCAATTGATAAGGGCCGGTGCCGACAAACTCGGTCAACGGCGCAGTCATCTTGCCTTTGGGCATGACAACAGCGGCACTATTGTTCATAGCCAACAGCGCGGCCAGCGGAGCATAAGGTTGCTTGAGCGTGATGCGAACCGTGTTCGCGTCAGGGGCTTCGATGCTGTTGATCAGCTTGGCAGCCTGCTTGCCGCGCGAGGCAGTTTCGGTCCATCGCTTGAGCGAGGCCACCACATCCGACGAGTCCATCTTGGAACCGTCATGAAACGTGACGCCGCTGCGCAGCGGAATCGAATAGACCAGGCCGTCGGCGCTTATTTCCGGTAGCTTGTCTGCCAATAAGGGCGTCACATTCCACTTGGCGTCAAAGGTGTAGAGCGTCTCAAACATGTGTTGCGTGAGAATGCCCACCAGGTCGGCGGTGCTGGCCATGGGATCCAGTGTGGGCGGTTCGCCAATGGTGGCGACTGAAATCGTGCCTCCTTTGACTGGCGTGGCACAGAGGGCAGGGGTCGACAATGCGGTCAAGCCAATCGCGCCGGCCAGCAACAGGCTTTTCAAGCCGCCGCCGCGCCGGGAGGTACGGAAGTTCATGAGTCTCTCTCCAGAGGGGTCAAAAACAGGTTGCCGAGCGTCAGAAGAAGGTTTCTGCGACGTCGGTTATCCGGTACTGCTCATCTACCAGCAAGACTTGACGCCACTTATCGAACGTCAGGCACGGATGGGAAATGTCAAAGGCAATCATGTCGCCAACCTGGATATCGCAGCTGTCACCAATCTGCATGAAAGCGTGCTGATCCATCATGGCCGTCAGCTTCCACGGCGCAGGCGCCTCAACGGGCGATGCCTGACCAGGCCGATAGTGCAAGGCGGGTGTGGGCAGGCCGGCGTCAAAGGCGGCATCGCGCTTGCCCAGGCCAATAATGGCGCGTCCGGGTTCTGGCAGCGATTGCACGTAGGCCCACACTTGCAAGGCTGCTTGCAGACCGGGTTCCATTTGCATGGCAACGGGGTTGTGCGTATTGATGCGCGCGGCTGCGCTGCGATAAACACCCACGTCGTGCGACAAATAACAGCCCGGGCGCAGCACAATTTCCAAGGGTGAGCCAATATCGACCTGTGAAAATTCTTCGGCCACCACATCAAACCAGGCAGAACCGGCACCAGAGATCAAGGCGGGGCCATCTTTGCGAAGTTGCCCGCTGGCTGCCAGCGTTTGCAATGCAGCGGTTGCGCGGCGCAGGAACTGGCGAATGTCCGCTTCATCTTGCAACACGCCTTCATAGACTTCGATACCCGCCAGAGCCAACGCGGGCCAGCGCGCAATTTCTGCTTGCAGGGCCTGCAATTGCGCGTCGTCGCGCACGCCCGTGCGTCCACCGGCGACACCCAGCTCTATGAGCACGGGTAAACGCAGGCCTTCTTGCGCAAAGAAAGCACCCAATTGCGCGGCGTTTTCAGGGGAGTCAACGATGCAGAAAAAGGTGAAAGCAGGGTCGCGCAGCAGCTTGGCGATTAAGGCCATATTCGCGCGGCCGACCAATTGATTGGCCATCAAGATGCGACGCACACCATGGTTGTAGGCCGCATTCACCTGAGGCGCTGTGGCCAGCGTGATGCCCCAGGCGCCTCCTTCGAGCTGGCGCTTGAATAGCGCCGGGCTCATGGTGGTTTTGCCATGGGGCGCCAGCTTCACGTGGTACGCCTCCATGAAACGTTGCATCCATTGCAGGTTGTGTTTGACGCGGGCTTCATAGAGCACCGCGACAGGCAAACTCACGTCTTCGGCCAGCAAATTCCAATTCAGCGCCGCCACACGGTCACTCGTACAGGCGTCCGGAAACGCGCCCAGGCCTTTGCCATCAGGATCGAGCAGGGTGGGGGTCGCAAGGGAAGAGGTCATAACAAAGCCCGCTGTTGTGAAAATAATTACCGTGATCTTCGTTTTTTTTCATTATCCTGAAAATAATTTACAAGCGGCAGCTAGGAGTTTCCCGTAGAAAGCGTCCCTCACGATCGGACAGTTGCGCTAAAACAGGCCTATCATCGCCAGCTACTACGCGCCATGCCGTGTCCCTCTATCTCCCAATTGAAAGGAAAAATCATGATGAAAGTTGCCCTGGGCCAATTTGCAGTGGGTAAAAGTTGGGAGGAGAACGCGAGCACCTGCCTGGATTTAATGGCGCGTGCGCAAGCGGGCGGAGCCGACCTTCTGGTGTTGCCAGAGGGCGTACTCGCCCGAGATATCACGGACCCGAACATTGTCTTGAAATCGGCGCAGCCGCTCGATGGGCCATTTCTTACGCAGTTGCTGCAAGCCAGCAAGGGGTCAACGCTAAGCACGATGATGTGCGTGCATGTGCCGGCAGGAGATGGTCGCGTCAGCAACACGCTTGTCACCGTGTGCAATGGCGAAATCGTGTCGCAGTACCGCAAGCTGCATTTGTACGATGCATTCTCAATGAAAGAATCCACCAACGTCACGCCCGGCACCGATGTGCCAGCATTGATCACGGTGGCGGGCCTGCGTGTTGGTTTGATGACCTGCTATGACGTGCGCTTTCCGGAAATGGCGCGTCGCCTGGTCATGGACGGTGCAGACGTGCTGGTCTTGCCCGCCGCTTGGGTGCGGGGGCCGCTGAAAGAAATGCATTGGGAAGTGCTGGTCACCGCGCGTGCGCTGGAGAACACGACCTATTTGGTGGCTACAGGCGAATGCGGTGAACGCAATATCGGATGCAGCATGGTCGTCGACCCGCTGGGCGTCGTCATTGCGCGCGCGGCAGAAGCGCCTGCTCTGGTCTTTGCCGATATTGATCCGGCGCGTCTGGCGCATGCGCGTCGCGTGTTGCCGGTACTGGAAAACAGCCGCTTTGCCCGACCCGAATTGCGCTAAGCACGGCCACTGCACAGGCCGCAGGGGCAATCTGCGCCGTCCACCGCGGCGTGGTGTAATTGACGCTTGAATTCCTTGCCGATTTTTCCCCCTGCCGCCAATGAGCAATGATCTGTTTGCGGGTGACCCCGCACATCGGCCTTATGTCCCCCTGGCCGAGCGCTTGCGGCCTCGCACGCTGTCCGATGTTGTGGGTCAGGCCCACTTGCTCGGGCCTGATAAGCCGCTGCGCGTGGCGTTCGAATCCGGGCGCCCGCACTCCATGATTTTCTGGGGGCCGCCCGGCGTGGGTAAAACCACGCTGGCGCGCCTGATGGCAGACGGTTTTGACGCGCAATTCATTGCCATTTCGGCAGTGCTCGGTGGCGTTAAAGACATTCGCGAAGCCGTCACCATGGCGCAAATTGCCCAGGGGCAAGGTCGACGCACTATCTTGTTCGTCGATGAAGTGCACCGTTTTAACAAGGCGCAGCAAGACGCGTTCTTGCCGTATGTCGAAAGCGGGCTCTTCACCTTTATTGGCGCCACTACCGAGAATCCTTCGTTCGAAATGAACTCGGCTCTGTTGTCGCGGGCTCGGGTCTATGTGCTTCAGCCACTGAGCAAGGAAGAACTGGAACAGTTGGTCGATCGCGCCGTGCAGGCACTGAACGACGGGCTGGAAGACGATGCCGTCATTCGTTTCGAGTCAGATGCGCGAGAGCAACTGGCCGCGTGGGCCGATGGTGACGCACGCCGTTTGATCAGTGCCGTGGAAGTGGTGAGCGAGTCTGCACAATCAGCCGGACGCGACAGTGTCGATGCCGCCTGGCTGGAAATCTCCTTGTCGCAAAATCTGCGCCGATTCGATAAAGGCGGGGATGCATTCTATGACCAGATCAGCGCCTTGCATAAAGCCGTGCGTGGCTCTGCACCTGATGCGGCGCTGTACTGGTTTTGTCGCATGGTTGACGGTGGCGCCGATCCCAAATACCTGTCGCGCCGTCTGGTGCGAATGGCTGTTGAAGACATTGGCCTGGCCGACCCGCGCGCCACGGATCTGGCGGTAAATGGCGCAGACATCTACGAACGTCTGGGTTCGCCGGAAGGTGAACTGGCTCTGGCGCAAGCCGTGGTCTATATGGCGTGCGCCGCCAAGTCGAATGCCGTTTATAACGCCTACAACGCAGCGCGCAAGTTTGCTGCCGAAAATGGCAGTGCGCCGGTGCCGATGCATCTGCGCAATGCCCCCACCAAACTGATGAAGCAATTAGGGCACGGGCAGGCCTATCGCTATGCTCACGACGAGCCCCACGCGTATGCCGCCGGCGCCAATTATTTCCCTGACGGGTTGAACCCGACCTTCTATCGCCCGACGGATCGGGGGCTAGAGGCTAAAATCCAGCAAAAGCTGGCATTTCTACGCGACCTGGATGATCAGGCACGCGCCAAAAAACGGTAACGGGCGAACCCCGTTGCTTCTTGCAACCTCAAAGACCTCATCATGCTAGACCCGATACTGCTGCGCAAAGACCTGCAAACCGTCGTGGACCGCCTCAAAAGCCGTGGCGTCGACTTCGACACGGAACGGTTCAACGAACTGGAATCTCGCCGCAAGGCCGTCCAGGTTGAAACCGAATCCCTGCAAGCACAGCGCAATGCGTTGGCCAAGCAGATCGGTCAACTCAAGTCCAAGGGCGAGGATGCGAGCGCTGTCATGGCGCAGTCGCAGGCCATTCCTGTTCGCTTAAAGCAACTGGAAGACGAACTTTCTTCCTTGCAACAGCCCTTGAATGACCTGCTTCTGGGCGTGGCCAACCTGCCTAACACCAGCGTGCCGGTTGGCGCATCGGCTGACGAAAACGTTGAAGTTCGTCGTTGGATGCCTGCCGCCCCCGGCGCCGATGGCAATCCGCAGCCCCTGGCATTTCCGCCGCTTGATCACGTCGCTTTAGGCGAGCCGCTCGGGCTGGACTTCGACTTGGCTGCCAAGTTGTCGGGTGCGCGTTTTTCGTTCATGCGTGGCCCGATTGCTCGTTTGCATCGCGCCTTGGCTCAGTTCATGCTGGACTTGCAAACAGGAACTCACGGCTATACGGAGTGCTATACCCCGTACATCGTGAACGCCTCGACCTTGTTCGGCACCAGCCAGTTGCCCAAGTTCAAAGATGACATGTTCGCCGTCACCAAGGGCGGCGCCGACGACGAGCCCAAGGTGGATGAGCAGGGCAACACCTATGTGCGTGAAGATCAGTACCTGATCTCCACCTCAGAAATCACGCTGACCAGTGTGGCGGCCAACGCCATCCAGGCGGCAACGGATTTGCCGATCAAACTTACCGCGCACACGCCATGCTTTCGCTCTGAAGCGGGCAGCGGTGGTCGTGACACGCGCGGCATGATTCGCCAGCACCAATTCGACAAAGTCGAAATGGTGCAAATCACGCATCCGGAGAAATCCTACGAGGCGCTCGAAGACATGGTTGGTCATGCCGAGCGGGTGCTGCAACTGTTGAATCTGCCTTACCGGGTGATGCTGTTGTGCACAGGCGATATGGGTTTTGCCGCGGCCAAAACCTACGACCTGGAAGTGTGGTTGCCAGCGCAGAATACGTGGCGCGAAATTTCGTCCGTTTCCAATTGCGAAACATTCCAGGCACGTCGTATGCAAGCGCGTTTCCGTAATGCGCAAGGCAAGCCGGAATATGTGCACACGCTTAACGGTTCAGGTTTGGCTGTGGGCCGTGCGTTGGTTGCCGTACTGGAAAACCACCAACAAGCCGACGGCAGCATTACCGTGCCGGAAGTGTTGCAACCCTATATGGGGGGCGTGACGGTACTGCAGGCGTAATCCTCCTGATGATCTAGCGATCAAGATGGATGCATGAATACCGCAAGACCCCTTAAGCTGAACTGAGTCTCGACCCAGTTCATCTAAAAACGGAATCTGGCGAGTTGGTTTTTGATATATGGACCCTGTCCATATGCCGAAGCCAACTCAGGCAGATTCCGTTTTTTTTATGAATTGCCACCGTGCTGACTTATTCAATCAGTATGCTGATGTTGCAAATGATCGAATTGATGTGAGCAAATGTGTTATTTGATTAAAAGGGTCAGACCTTTGCGGCACAATAGCCCCGTGCTCGACGCGCTTCATTCGCTTCAAATAAAAAAGGGGATATACCCATGACTTCAAGAATGATCGGAGATTTTCGCGTGAGATGCTCAGTGGCCCAGGAAGAGGGGCAGGGGTATCAAGTGCAGATTTGGACACGCCGTGTAGGTGGCAACGCACCTGAAAAATGCTGGACGGTGCCAGGGCAAGCGGCATTTGCCAATCTGGATGATGCCAACGAAGGAAGCCTGCAGGTGTTCCAAGGCATTAATGGCGTGCGTTTTAACGGTGAACCGGAGTTTGCACATGCGTCCGCATAATGGTTGGTGGAAAGGCTCCAGCGCACCGCGTCGCTGGATTGATCTGGTGCAGGAAGATTCGCCATCGGGTGAAAAAAAGCCCGCGCAGGTACAACCGACTGAGCCCGCTGCCGTGGCAACAAAAGTGGTGCCGTTGGTTTTGAGCTGAGCATTTCAGTGTGAAAGGTAAGCCCCGCTTCTCAAGCTGGGGGAGATAGCAAGAGAAAGGCCGTTCATTGCTGAACGGCCATTTTGTTTTCTGCGAGCCCGAGCGCTTAGCCGGGCTGGATGGATTTAGTCATCACGGTCACGACGCCCACCCCGGCGATGGTCTCGATCGCCTCGGCCATAATGGCCGCGATTCCAGTGGCGATCACCGCCGCGATAATAGACCGGCGCGGGATACACATAGCGCGGCGGAGCCACGTATACGGGCGGGGCACGGTAATAAACCGGTGGTGGTGGGTAATACACCGGTGGTGGCGCCACGTATACAGGAGCCGGATAGAAACCGGGAACTCCGATATTTATGCCGACATCCACACGGGCGAGTGCCGCGCTGGAAATCACTAGGCCTGCCGCAGCAATGCTTCCGATCAACCACTTTTTCATTTTGCACCTGCCTGCTGTAAAGACAGCGAAGTGAAAGAATACGATGGAGTCATTGTCCGGGGAATTCAGACAGCAAGTGGTAAGCCTACTGCCAATATTAGCGACAATCCGCAACTGCGTTGCATTGGGAAATGAGGGGGCTGTTGCAGGGTCAGTTGAGTGTCTCACTCTGGTAAACCCGGGGGCGTAACCGACTGAAATGAGGCTCGCTGCGATGCAGCACCGCTTCGCCGTTACGCAGAGTTACCAATTCTGGATGAATCAGGGACGCGTCAAGGAAGTTGTTGTTGCGCCACGTGCTCATCCGGTGTGCAACGAAACTCCATTACCCAGACCCAGGGGTTGGCATTCCAGGCATGAGAGCCATAGCGTTCACACCACGAGAGCGCAAAAGCCGTTTGTAGCGGTACGCCAGGCAAGAGTGCGCAAGATTCAAGTAGCGCGTGGCCACCTTCAGCGCGGGCATCCGCTTCGGACAGGTTCTGCAGGCGCTGAATACGCACCCCAACGATGACCGCAGAGGTGAATGGTGTGCCAGTTTCGGTGCTCAGCGTAATGCTGTCGCCAGATTTCCCATAAGGACAGGTAATCCAGCCGGATGTTTTGCGAAGCTCGCCAGAGAGGTCCCCTGTCGGGCCCATGGCGACCCATTTTCCGGATCCTTCGGCGTCGCTATACCAAACCGTGGTGGGTTTGGACGGTTGAGGCTTCAAGATACGGCGCGTCTGCACTTTGACACCATCCAGAATGGCGAGCTGAAGTGCATCGGAAAACTGTAATTCCTGCTTTTTCATACTGTGGCTGTCTCCGCTCGATCCGTGCGTGCTTACCTTTCTTTTAATGCGGGTGAGTCGACGTGCTGAGGCTAACCAAGAGGATGCGATGCAATCTGCTCGCCGTGCGAGTATGACCCGACTGGCTGTTGTTGTCAGGTATTGTCCACAATCATTAGGGTTATCGGCCAGGATGCCTTCCACAGCAGTCGTTATTTGTATACTCGACGTATGAAAACAGACCTTCACGATCTCAAGCCGGGCTACTACTGGTACACCATGGCAACTGACCCGCTGGCCGTCATTCATATCCATGAAGACGGCGGCGCCACTTTAATGGGCACGGACTACCGACTAGGCGCGGAAGGCGTGGCAGATATGATTCGCCAGGGCGAGCGCTTCTTCTGGATTGAGCCGCCCGTGGTGTAAATGTTCGGATTCAATGATGTGCCAAGCCCATTCGTACGAAAGCGGGTGGCGCATCATTGTGTTGCCTGCTGAGCCGCGCTTGCGGCTCATACCTACCAAGTGAGCTGTGCACCTACATATAAGGAGCGCGGCAGGCCGGGGTTATAGGCAGCGACATCAGTGCCCTTCGCATTGACGGTGTAATTGGTCGTTGCGGCATACCGCTTGTCGGCCAGATTACGAGCGTCCAGAAAGAGCAGGTATCGGCCGTTTGGGTCTGCATATCCCAGCGTGACGTTCACGATGCCATAGCCGGGCGCTTTAATGGTGTTGGCCTGGTCCACATACCAGTTGGAAGCCAACTCTATGTTTGGCCCCAGATAAACTCCCGATGGGTGGCGGTACACCAGATCCAGCCGCGCACTATGCGGAGCTATGCCGGGGATGGCGTTGTTGCCAAAGGCCGCAGCGTTATCCATGCGGAAATGGCTCCATGTATAGGCCACCCCCCAATCCAGCGCACCTGGGGCGAACGGCAAGGGCCAATTGCCGCGCAAGGCCAGCTCAAGTCCGGTATAGAGGCTGCGACTGACGTTGCCCTCTATGTATCGGCCAGAGTTCGGAAACGTTTCGACGCTGAAAAGCGCGTCTTTGACTTGGCTGCGATAGCCAGCCACTTCCCAGTTCAAACTGTTGTCACCACCCCGCGAGCCGATTTCGAGCGTGGTCGCACGCTGCGGTTTGAGTATGCCTGCCTGATGGGTGTAGAACTCCAGACTGGAGGGGGGTTCGAAGCTACGGCTCAGGTTTGCAAAGAGTTGCGCGCTGGGCGTCACATTCCACAAGACACCCAGCTTTGGGCTGATACTGCGGTAATTCTCGGACGTATCCTGAGGCTCGAAATAGGGCTGAAGCTGATAGGTGGGGGGCGTGGGAAGGTAAACATTGTTCAGCACGTCAATACGGGTGGAACGCCTGGCCCACACTGCCTGCGCGCCCGCGACCAGCGCCACCGTTGATGTGGCGAAATATCGATTTTCAGCAAAGAGCTCTATCGTGGTGCGCCGCGAATAAATGTCTTCGTATTGATCACCGCCAGGTGCGATCACCATGGATTCGGCAAACAAGGGCCCATACGTGCCGTTTCGATTGCGTCCCGCACTGGCGTTGGCCCCCCAGATGAACTGATTTTTATGGCCGTCCAACTCGCCGTGCATGTCATGGCGCAGCGTCAAACCATAGTCGCTTGCGTCCCACCGAAAATGGGCCGCTGCACCCGTGAGCTCAAAGCGGGTGGATGCGTAATAGGCACCTAGCGCCAAGGTGTCTTCCCCATCAAGCAACCACTTGTGCTGATACGCGAGATTGCTGCGAGGGCCGGTATTGAGCTGTCCGCCCGCCACTAGGCCAGTCCGGTCAGAGGCGGCCGGGTCTTTACGCAGTTGCGCCAGCGTGATCGCGCTGGGTATTTGCTGAACATGGTCTTCCAGATTGATGTGGAAACGACCTTCGGAGGTGGCGCTATAGCGATACCCAAGATTGGCATACAGACGCGAAATCCGTTGTTCGGCATTGTCTCGAGACCCGTCTGTTTCAAAGCGGGTAACGGCGAGAAACGCATCCATGCCGTTGTCAAAAACCTGGCCCGCGCGAGCTTGAGCGCGTAAATACCCGTCAGAGCCGCCCTCAACGCGAATTTGTCTTTGCGCGTGGGTATAGCCGGTAGGAGACACCAGATTGATCGCACCGCCAAGGGTTGCTCCACCATACTGCAGCGCGTTGGCGCCACGATAGACTTCGATGTAGCTCGCGTTGAACGGATCGGCATAGTTCGGGTCTGCGGTGTCATCGGCACGTGACAGCGGCAGGCCATCACGAAGCAACCGTATACCGCGCAATCCCACCTTGGCGGAAACGCCCGACCCGCGTATCGATAATTTGACGGTTTCCTGACCCGCGGTGTTCTGCACATAGACGCCTGGTGTACGCGCCAGTGCGTCGCGCAGACTCATGACGGCGGCGTCGCGATACTGCTCACTGTCAACGACCGACACGTTGCCAGGGATACGACGCATCAGGGCGTCGGCTGTACGCGCATCTGGCGAAATCAGTGAGGGGTCTATGGATATTCCCTGCACCAATATCGGTGCAAGCACTGTCGGCTGCGGCGAGATCTCTTCCGCTTGCGCGACGGTGGATCCCAGGGCGTACAGCACACAGGGCAGCCATCGCCGTTGACGACTCAAAGGTTCTGCAGAACGTAAGGCGTTGTGAGTTCGATAATATTTACACAAGGTCATTCAGGGCACTTCGGCAAGGGCTAAAGACTCCAGACGCGCAAAATCCAGTGATTGCAGCGCAGCGCGCACATCAGCCAGAAATTGGGCGCTCTGCGGGTACTGGCCTTCCATTTTTTCAAGCCAGTGCTCAAGTTCCGTGAGCGCGCCGCCGCGCGCCAGCAGGGCTAAGTGCGCCAGATCTGGCCCAGACAAGGGCGCGGCCCCGTCGCTTGGCGCGTGAAGTGTGACCGCAGTATCGGCAAGCGGCAAATTCACATGCAGCCAGGTGGCGCTGGCCCTTATCTGAAAACGCAAGCACGTGCCCTGGCCCGGCACGCTGGTCAGTTGCAATGTGCCGCCCATGTGTTCGACGATCCGGTGCGCAATGAACAACCCCAACCCGACGCCGCCCTGGTTGCGCTGAAGTTGATGGAATGCTGCGAAAATGCCCGCTTGCGCTTCGAGTGCTATGCCGGGACCGGTGTCGGTAACGGTGAATTCAAGCAAGCAGGTGTTGATGTCTTGCGTGGCCACGGCCAGCAAACGAATCTCGCCGTGATGGGTGAATTTTGCCGCGTTCGAAAGCAAATTGAGCAGCACCTGCTGAAGCCGTCGGCCGTCAATCATCATGCGATCCGGCAAGGGCTGCGGTGCGTCATAAATAAAGCGATTGCCTTGTGGCTCGCTCAACGCCAGGCTCTCTTGGGCAATATCCCTCAAGAGGGCATTCAAGTCCGTTGAAACCGGCGCAATCTCCAGTGGCGTGAGTTCGCCTTTGGCGTATTCGAGCAACTCATCAATAAGCGCCATTTGATAGACGACGCTGCGCTCTATGGCTTGAAGGTGAGGCACTTGATGGTGGTCAGATCCCGGACGCAACAAGCGCATGTACCCACTGATGGTGGCCAGGGGAGCGCGTAAGTCATGCCCGATGTATCCCAAGGTCTGCGTCATCTGCTGATTCTTTTCGCGGGCATAGCGCAGGGCATCATGTAGTGCACTCGTCTGACGCAAAATCTCATCGCGCAAGCGCGCGTGTTCCTGTTCCTGCCAGTGCAGCAGCGTAGAGTGCGCGGCGCCACGTTGTGCGCCGACATGATGAATCCAGGCGGCCAGTACCGTCAGATAGGTGACGACACCAACCAGGGCAATGATGGGCGTTGGGTCGACATCCAAACTCAGATCCTGGATCGTGTCGCGTGCAAGCCCAAGTAGATCCGCGACGACCAAAGCAAAGTTAAAGAGCGCAAACGAAGTCGCCAACACCATGAGCTTGGTGCCAGGCGTGCGTCTGCGCAGCAGCAGAAGACCATAAGGCACCAAGGCAATAGAAAACGCGGTGTTGATGTAGAGCGTGGCGGCGCTGGCAAAGGTGATGTCGGCAAACAGACCCAGCACTATTCCCACGCCCTGCAAGACCCCTAGCCCAATAAAAAAACGGCGCTGCGGCAACGTGACTTTCTCTTTGTGAACCAGGGCCAGCACAAAGGTGGTAATCAGCACGCCCCACGCGCACGCCAGCACGAAGGGGCTGCGGTAATTCCAGTTTGCTGCCTCGGGCCAGAGGTAGAACATGCCATAGCCTCGAATGGCGAATTCATACAGTGCGACATTGGCGCACACCAGTGCCAACAGTAAAAACGGCAGGCTTCGCGACATGAGGCAGATCAGGAACGCGCACCATGCCATCGCAAGGAGGGCACCCATTAGCGCTCCGTCCCAAAGAGCGGTTCGCTGTTCGGCCGCTTCAAATGCGGCGTTGGTGTACAGACCGATCTGGAAGACCAGCGGTGCCTCGCCCGTTACGCGAACCAGAACCTGCGAAAGTTCGCCGGGTGGCACCTGAAGCGGCAGGATCGGGTGGCGCGCGGGCCATGTCCAGTGACTCAAGGCCATGTTGGCTCCCGCTACGCCGTGCGTCCATCGACCCGCTTGCTTCACGTAAAAGTCCACGTGGCCCAAGCGGGAAGACGCCAGGCTGAGCAGTAACGATCGTGGCGTGGCGGAGGAATTTGTCAGGTCCAGGCGCAGCCACCACGCGGAGTCCGAGAAGCCCGGCGTCAGATTGTTCGACGCAGGCAGAAATCCGCTGGACGTAGCGGGCGCCATTGCGGCGACTTGCTCTGGGCTCAGGGTGGCGCTGCTGTCTTCAAGAAGAAGCAATTGGTCGGGTGGCGAAAGCGGCCACGAATGCGGCGCGCTGACATCCAGGCTGGTAGCGCTTGCGCCGGTCATCCAGCACGCCAGCCAAAGTCGGAACAACCAGCAAAGCAAGAAGGGAGCGTTGAGGGTTGCTGACGGTGGGCGTGTGCTCACGTCCGGGGAGGGCAGGCCGACGCGCTGAGCTGGCGGGTCTGCTCACGATAGGCTGAGGGCGTCGTGCCGATGTGTTCGCGAAATGCCGTGGCGAAATTGGCGACGCTGGAGAATCCGATCTCTTCTGCGATGCTGGTAACGCTCAGACCAGTTTCGGTCAGCATGCGTTGGGCTGATTGCAAGCGCTCATCGCGCACGAATTCGAACACCGTTTTGCCTAGCTGGGTGCGGAATGCGCGCGACAGGCGTTTTTCATGAGTACCCAATTTCTGTGCCAATTGCGCGAGCCGCGGCGGATGGGCCAGGCATCCGGACAGGTATTGCATCGCAGCCTTGACGATAATTTGGTCGCGGTCCGATACCGGAGCAGAAAGGGCGGGCAGCGTCTTTACCTGCTCGCGGGGCACGTGCGCCAAATGAATCCGGATTCTCGCCAATACCTCAGCGGGCTCAAACGGCTTGATCACGTAATCGACAGCACCGTTGTGAAGTCCTTCCAGTCTTTCATCCAGATCGGAGGAAGACGTCAGAAAAATGATGGGGATATGGGCTGTGGCGGGGTCGCTTTTCAGCAGACGACAAGCAGTGAAACCGTCAGTGCCGGGCATTCGCACATCCATGAGGATGAGGTCTGGCGCGCGCGCCTGGGCACGTTGGTAAGCCTGTGCACCATCAAAGGCGACGCTAAGCCGGTAGTTCTGCTCGCGCAGCAATTCAATCAACAGACGCAACTCATCTACGCGATCATCAACGATCAGCAAATGCGCGGGTTCTTGGGAAGTTGAAGGAGTGCTCATGGCGTGAAAAACGCAGCCTTTGGTGCTATGGCGCGGGCTGCGCCACGATACTTACCGTATCAACTAGTTGAATTATGCCATCTATGTAGCGTCAATTTAGTTACAAATAAGAACAGATAAACCCAACGCAAAACTGCTTGAAAGCCGCATGGAAGCTAGGTCTAGCCAAATTTTCGAATATCTGGAAAATTTATTTTTAAAGAGAAATGAAACAAAAAATATTATTTTAGAGCCAAGACATCTTCCTTTTTGAGATCGTGTGAAGCCTTGATTCGATCAGCCTGTAATTGCGCGAGCGTCATTTCGACAAAGGCAGCCATTAACGCGCTTCGCACGCCCGAGCGTGGCCAAAGTGCGCCCACGGTGCGCACCGGGCAAGGTGGCGGCAAGGGCCAGCGTTTGACGTCGCGAGCGAGCGGGCCTGTCGTCGCCCAATCGGGTAGCAGGGCAACGCCCAAGCCCTCGGACACCAGTTTGGCAATGGAGTCGATGCCATCCAGTTCGAAGCGCACATGAGGTCGCAGGTTCTGTGCGCGCAAATAGTCATCGGCCATGCGCCCTCCCACCACACTTCGGTCGTAGCAAATGAAGGGTTCGCGTGCGATCACTGCCAAGGGGTCATCAACCTCAACGGAGGCCGGTGTCAGCAATATCAGGGGCTCTTTGCGTAAATCGCGCCATTCACAGGTCTTGGGCAGGTTGAATAAGGGGTGGACCAGCAAGGCACCATCCAATTCACCACTTAACACTTTGCCGTAGAGCAAGGTGGTGGGGGCGGGCTCGATATAAATCTCAATATGGGGGTGACGGGCTACCCAGGCGCGTAGTACGGGCGGCATGATGCCGGTCAAGGCTGTGGGCGTGGCACCCAGCCGTAGCGGGCCGGCAGGCAGATCCGTGTCGGACGCAGCAGAACGGAGGTCGCGCACGTCACGCAGAATGTCTCGGGCCCGATCCAGAATGCGTAAACCAGTGGACGTGGGTTTCACCGTGCGTCCGGAGCGGGCGATCAACGCGCTACCGATATCCGCCTCCAGCGCACGCAACCGTTGTTGCACGGTAGCGGGCGTCAGGCCTAGATGGCGAGCGGCCTGCGCAATAGAACCGAGCTCGACGATATGCACATAGGTTTGGAGAAAGCGTGAGTCCATAGTGTCCCGATGGCGTAGATAAAAGGTATTGCCTGATTAAGAAGATGGTTTTTCCATATTCTAAAGATGGGTGACGCTAATTGTTGTTTTCTTCTCAAACGCGAAGAATACGAGGCCTGCTGATTCGTTGCGGTGGCCGTTGCGCCCAACGAAGCCGAGCCGCTGTTCATCTGCCACCAGGAAACCACTATGGCCATTATTGAATCGATTGAAGTCTGCGCCGCGATCGTGCCGCTGGATAAAGTTACCTCCTTCTCCAACCGAAGCGTCAGCACGCGTCATTACGGGTTGGTCAAAATCCGCTCGACGGATGGCGTAGAAGGCATTGGCTTTTGCTACGTCGGCAGCGCGGGTGGTCCTATTTTTTCAGCGGCGGTTGAGCACCTTCTGGCCCCGGTGTTGCTGGGCAAGGATTCGTTGGCCGTGGAAGGCCTGTGGCGCGACATGTACCAGGAGTCGTTGTTGCAAGGTCGCCAGGGCACCGTCATGCGTGCGCTGAGCGCGCTCGATATCGCGTTGTGGGACCTGAACGCCAAAACGGCCAAGCTCCCGTTGCACAAGTTCCTGGGTGCCGTCGAACTGGATACCGTACCGGCCTACGCCAGTGGCGGTTATTACCTGGATGGCAAGACGCCCCAACATCTGGGCGAAGAAATGGCGAGCTATGTGGCCAAGGGCTTTAAGGCCGTCAAGATGAAAACCGGGCGACTTTCGCCGCGCGAAGAAGAAGCGCGTTTGAAAGCTGCGCGTGAAGCGGTCGGACCCGACGTGGAATTGATGATGGACTGCAATAACGCCTGGCAGGATGTGACACAGGCTATGCAATACATCCGTCGTTTCGAGCAATACGAACCCTACTTCATTGAAGAGCCGTTTGGCCCGGACGATATCGACAGCCACGCGAAACTGGCCAAGCTCACCCACTTGCCGATCGCCACAGCAGAAATTGGCTATGGTCGCTGGTATCACAAAGAACTGCTGGACAAGGGCGCCGCTGGCATACTGCAAACCGATGCGGCCGTGTGCGGCGGCATTACCGAATGGAAGCGTATTGCGGCCACCGCAGCCAGCTACGGCGTCGTGGTGTGTCCGCATTGGTTCCATGATGTGCATGCGCCCTTGGTGGCCGCCACACCGAATGCGCGCTATGTCGAATTTTTCTGGGATGACCAGGTTCTGAACTTCCGCAAACTGATTGATCGCCAACTGGATCAAAAGAACGGACGTGTCATCCTGCACCAGGAACCGGGGCTGGGGTTCAATTTTGATGAGCGCATGGTCGAGCGTTTTGGTAAGTGGGCACGTATTGGCCGCTAGGGCTTAACGCGCGAGAAAACCAAGCATAAAGGCCGCGACAGACGGCCTGCAGCACCTGAGCAGTCTATCTATAACAATGCGCGCGAACTCCGGTTTGACGCGTAGCAAGGAGACACAAGATGCGACGTAGACAATTCATGTCCAGCGCGATTGCGCTGGCTGCGGCCATGGCAGCACCTGCCGTGCGCGCTCAAAACCTGCCCGGTGGGCCGGTTCGAATTCTTGTAGGTTTTCCCGCTGGTGGCGGCACGGACGTATTGGCCCGAATACTGGGACAGAAGTTAAGCGTGATGTGGGGCATTCCCGTTATTGTCGAAAACCGTGCGGGCGCAGCGGGTGTTATTGCCGCGGAACAAACCGCACGTCAATCGCATGACGGCAATACGCTATTGATGGCGCACGTCAACAGCCATGCCATCGCGCCGGGTTTGCAACCCAAGCTGGGTTATTCCGTCGAGAAAGATTTCACGCCTATCGCCCTGGTGGGCAAAACCCCCACCATCTTGTTGGGCGGTGCCGAGCAACCGGCCAAGAACTTGCCCGACCTGGTGAAATTGTGTCGTGCCCAACCCGGCAAAATTATCTTCGGGTCGGCCGGTGCCGGTTCGGCGCAGCATCTTGCTCTGGAAATCTTCAAGGCGCGTGCTGACATCGATGTGCTGCATGTTCCGTACAAAGGCTCTGCGCCGCTGATGAACGACTTGATGGGCGGCCATGTGCAGTATTGCTTTGAAGGCATGACTACGGCGACACCCTTGATTCAATCGGGCAAGGTAATGGCATTGGCGCAGACCTTGCTGAAACGTTCCAAGAGCCATCCATCTGTGCCAACGGTGGCCGAACAAGGCTATCCGGGCTTTGAGGCCAGTATCTGGTTTGGCATGGTGGGGCCAGGCGGTATGGCGCCTGCCATGGCAGAGCGGATGAACGCCGATATAAATCGTGTGTTGGTCATGCCGGATGTGGCCGAGCGGCTGGAACAGGTTGGTGCCGAAGACGGCGGTGGTAGCGTGGAACGTTTTGCCGCATTCATGCGCGATGAACAAGCGAAGTACGCGAAGATCATCCGGGACGCGAACATTACGGTGCAGGCGTAAACCTCATCGCATCGTTTGTATGATTCGTGTGCGTTCGGCGGGCACCTTGCGGCAGACCAGCCGTGACCGTGCCCGACGCATGCAATGTGTCTATGCCGGCCCGCAAGCAAATGCCAGCATTGCCATATGTGTGTCGGGGTCCAGACCTAACAGGGAAAGAACCGCCTTGTCATGAAAAGAGCCGATGGCGCATGCGCCCAGGCCAGCGACTGCGCATTCGGCAGACAGTGCGCCCAGATAAGTGCCAGCTTCGATCAACGTGAATCTTCCGCCACGCTCACCGTATTTTGCCAACATGCCCTCAGCGCGCGCCACCAGGAAAAAAACGACGGCCGGCTCGCTTGGCCAATCCACACCCAGCATGGGCGCGAGTTCCTCCCAGCCCGGGCATGCGCCAATCGGCACCATGCCATGCGCTATCGGGTCGTACCAGGCAAGTTGGCCGTTGAGTTCCGGTGCCGGCACCACGCGGCGAAGCGCAGCGTAAACCAGCACCGGATACTTGGCACCGCCTGACGGCAGACCTCTTGTCGATGCCGGGTCTGCGCTGCGTGCCGCAAAAGGCGCCAGCAAATTGCTCAAGATCTGTGCGCTCAGGGCGTCGTCGCGCCATTCGCGTTGGCTGACTCGCGCCTGCCACACCGATGACAGCGGTGATGAGGATACGGGCAGCGCTTGCGCGCCTGCGCTCAGCAAGGGCCTGGGCGGCACATAGGCTTGGGCCGAATCCACGGCGATGCGTTCTCGCAGGACCGCGCCGCGTGCCGTATTGAGCGTGCTGTTTTCCCAGAAGAGCCGAAACAAGGGTGCATCCCCATCGGGCAATCCATACAGATCAGATTGAGTCATGGTGTGTGGGTGTAGCGGCCTTATCCAAGCGGATGGGGCAACGGATTGGGAAACCTTGAGTGGGGGCTTGCATGGGGATAGCGCCAGGTCACATCGTGGCAGCGCCCACCCAGAAATGGTGCGCGTTCGTCCGCGTGCAAGCCGGTCAGTTGCGGCGACAGCACGCGCATGACGCGAAGGCCAGCGTCGGCCACATCTGGCGTGGTGAGTTCGCGGTAATACAAATCGATGCCTGCGATGCGCAACGCGTGTTCCAGTGCTTGCAGCATCGCGGCATCGGACGGATGTGCATCCGTGCTGGTGTCCGGTGGCGGCGTGTGTGGCGTGCGATGCGCGATGAACGCGGTTTTGGCCCACAGCTCGGGGCGCAAGGTATAGAACGCCGCATGTTCGTCAAAGCGGCGCAACTGTTCAGGTTCCGTAGGCAGTTCGTGGCGACGCGTGCGGGACATGTGGCCGGCAAAGGTCAGACCCTGCGCCCATTCCAGTGAGGCCTTTTCCATGGCTTCGCTATACGAGGCGCGGCAAGCGATGCCTAACGCGTAACGCTCAACGCCTTCGCAAGCGGCGTGGCCCGCCACCGCGACAACCGGATGCGGATTCCATTGCTGCGTCAGATCAAACGCATAGGCTTGTCCACCGAGCGTCTGCACATTTTTCAGCAGGCTCGCAGGCATGGGAATCTGGCGTCCGCCCAGTCCATTGATCCACGTGACGGCCAAGGCATCGCGTTCCAGAATCTCTTGAGCGGCGCGCAAGAGCGCAAGCCACGGCCCGGCGGCGGCATCTTTGTGTGCGGCCAAGCCACTGGAGGTGGAGGGCATGCGTGCCGTACCAACACGCGGGCCGAGTCCCACACATTCTTGTGGCACCCAGAATTCGGCATTGTCGTGGAGACGATGCATCGCAATGAAGGCATCGTCAGGGCTTGGCTTGAGAGGCCAGGGAAAGTCGAGGCGTTGGCGTTGCTCGGCGGAGAACAGCGCCAAGGTGTCTTCGTCCAGGAGACGCGAAGTCGGCACATCACGTCGCATTCGCGTGGGCAAGACGACGCGCGCGGCGGCTAATCGTTCCAGACCTTCGGCGATGGCACCGGCTATGGCGTTGTCGCGGTCGCGGGCGACGGCACCCGAGATGGTTTGCCACGCGTTGACAGGGTCTTCAGGCACAGCCGCGTTGAACACTCCCGGCATGTCGCCAGGCTCTTGGCGCAAAAGACGCGGCGCTAACAATAGGCCGCAGCGTGACTGCGCGGCGCTTTCCAGCAGGACCTGAGATAAGCGTTGCATCGTGGCCGTTACATGGCCCTAAGCCAGAGCATCATCTCTCCGAAACCCACCGCAAGAGCCACTACCGTGATGATGATGCCGGTCACCAGCCCCGTGCGTGCGCTGCCCCGTGTCTTGTCATAGACCGAGGCGAAGATCACCAGAGGAACGGCCACGCTTACGACACCTGCCAAGCCGACACCCAAGGCCTCGAACAGCAGCATGAACAGGCCAACGGCTAAGGGAAAGGTGAAGAAGCCGAGAATGCCAAAGGCGATGCGCATGCCCGGACTTAACGGCTCGACGACCTGCGGCTCTGGTCGATAGGCGGGTGGTGCAGTCAGGTCAAGATGATGAGTGGGTTGGGCGGACTCGTTGCGAACCGAGGCGCTGGCGTCTATAGGCGCGATGGTGGGTTCTGCACCGCGCACCACATCATCAATGCCGTCAATGCCATTCAGACCCGGCAACGTAGAGGGCTGGCGCGTGAACAGCACTGCAGGCGTGATGCACGTGGCCAACAAGGTGACGATGCAACAACTGCATGTGGTGGACGTGGAGCCACCGCCCGCGGCCGAAACCGATCCGTTACGCGCTACGGGGTCGAACTGATTAGGAAGTCGGTACATCGCGGCCTTTATGGAAAAGTATGCGAATTCAGGGTGTGTTCGCGGCCCAAGGCAAGTTGAGCCTGCCGGCAGGGATCGCGGGGGCGGCGAGAACTCGGCAAGCTGGGCAGCCTGGCAATTGGAAAACACGATCCCGGCGTGTGGCAAGAGTATTCAGATTCAGGCTTAGTGCGTGTTCCAGAAAGGGAAGCAACATCGTACCGGCAGATGTGGGTAATGCCTCACCACTCGGGGCGTCCTGTGACGCTGGCGCACTGGAGACGGCCTGCAGAATAAGTGCTGCCATCAATGCGTGTCGGCTTGCTGCAAGGGGCAGTTCCGGTAAGGTCGGATCACCCCACCGGTGCGCCACCCGGTTGCCCAGACACGCCACGCAAGCGGTTTGGCCTGGCACCACAAATGGACCGATGCTCAAGGTGCGATGATGGCTGGCATCGATGAACAGGTGAGGCAGCATGGGCGGTGTTGCGGTATAGCTGAGCAGGGTCTCCTGCCACGTGGCGGTGGTGCGCAAGACGAGCAACAGATCCGCTTGCGCGTCGGTCTCCACATAGCGGGGCGATGCAGGGTCTGTCTCAGGCGCGGCGCGCAGCGCATCGAGCAACGTGGCTTGCGGTGTGCCTAGCCAGCGCAGGGAAAACCTGGAACCCCGCAGCAGGGCATCGCTTGGCACAATTGCGCCCATTCGGCGTAATTGGCGCACCGCAGCGCCGCATTCAGGGTCGTCGAGCAAATCGGCCAGACTTGCTGCCTGATAGGCAGACATCACGCGTGCAATGGTCTTGTCGCCAACAGCTTCATCCACCACATAGACTTCGTCGCCGCCACCCGACAGCACAAGCAACGCATCTTGCGTAAACAGCGTCCAATGGGGGCTGTTATAGAGGCGTGGGCTAACTGACGAGACGCACGGAGCAGCAGGTTGCATCGCCGTATTATAGGGGGCAGTGTCCCCAGGAAAACCGCCATTTGTCTACCGCCCACTTATCGACTCCCGAACCGCCGTTGCGCCGCGCCGTGTTGTGGCTGCTGGTGTGCGCCGCGATGTTCTTTGGCGGATACTCCGCCACTAACGCGCTCGCCTCTCACCGGGGCATTGCCACCGTGCTGACCATGCCCGGAGACAATGTCATGCCTTTCTGGGCATGGAGCATCATCCCCTATGTCAGCATCAATTTTCTCTATGTGTTTGCGTTCTTGCTGCAACGCACGCGTCGGGAACTGGATCGACATGCGCTTCGCATCCTGACTGCGCAGGCCATCAGCATGTTGTTTTTTGTGCTGCTGCCCACGATGAACGTGCGTGCGCAACCGCCGGTGTCGGGTGCGCTCGGGCTGTTTTTCGACGGTTTACGCAGCTTTGATCGGCCATTCAATATGCTTCCATCTTTGCATGTAGCCATTGCCGTCATTGTGTGGGATGCCCTGCGCCGACAAATACCGAGCCTATGGCAGCCCGTCTGGCATATCTGGTGCGTGCTGATCGTCGTGTCGACCCTGACCACCTGGCAACACTATTTGCTGGATGTCGCCACCGGGTTGTTGCTGGGTATTCTGTGCCTGCGCTTCTGGCCGCTGACGACGCCGCAACCGGGGGCTGCAGTAATGCGCTGATGCGCCACGCGCGGGCGGTGGTGATGTCTCCGGAGCGCAATAATTTGCAAATATTTGGCGAGAGAATCTACGACAACATGTTGCGCTACGGTACATTTATGGCGAAATCAGTCGGTTTCATGCCGACCCAAAATGGTATCGCGCTGCAACAATAAAAGCACTGGTAGACATGGCCCTGATCCTCGCGACGCAACAGACCACGCCAGATTCACTGGCTTGCCGCAGTTCAACGGCCTTTGAGTTTTTGTCACTCTCAGACTGTCATGCGCTACAGGGTGCACCGAGTCTGGACTGGGCGTACGTTGCAGGCTGCGCCCTCTTGAGCGCACCGACAGATCAGGCGCTCACGTCGATTTTGTGCACACTGGGCATGCTGTCTGGCGCCGATCGGGCCTGGGTTTTTGAATACGACGACGCGTTGCAACGGTTTCGTAATACCCACGAGTGGTGCCGTAGCCGCGTGAGCTCGCACGTTGAAGATTTGCAGGATGCCCCGGTTACCTTGATCGGCTGGCTGCACCGGCGCTTGATGCAGCGTGAAGCGGTGCTCATTCACGATGTTGCACGTTTGCCCCGTACCGCTCGCAGTCTGCAGGCAGAGATGCTGCGCCAGGAAGACAAAAGCGTGCTCAGCGTGCCCATTTTTTCGGAAGGGCGTTTGCGTGCGTGTATCGGGTTTGATATGACGACGCGTCAGCAGCGTTGGACGGGTGTGCAAACCCTGGCGTTGTTTCAATGCGCTGACCTGATCTCGCGAGCCAAATATGGACGCTTGGTGAACCGACCGCGCAACCCGAATGAGCGCCTGGCATCGGCACAGGAGGCCCGTTTTTCGCCCCTCATGTATTTACGTCCCAGTGGTGCGCTGCGTGGCGTCGCCGTGGATGACATTGTTGGCTTGCAGGCCGCTGGCAACCATATGGATGTCTGGTTGTTCGATGGCTCGGTTGTGCGTGATTTGCGCAATCTTTCCACGTGGTTGGGCTTGCTGCCCGCCACCACGTTCTTGCGGGTCCATCGGGGCGCCATCGTGAACTTGCGCCACCTTCAAGACCTGGACCGCCATGCTGGTCCGTTGCAGGAAAGCTGGGCCGTGCGTCTGCGCGGCGTGGACGAACGCTGGCCCGTGTCGCGGCCCTATCGAAAAGCACTGCGCCTCAAACTGGGCGCCTGAATCCCTACGCATTGCAAGCCATGCCACCGACTGTCGGCCTCCGGGTTGATTACTCGGCGGAAGCGGGCAAATTCAGGGCGCGTCCCGCTTCTTCCACAAAGGCCTCGGCCAACGCTGAATGCGGCATGTGCTTGGCCCAGACAATCCCCATGCGGCGCAGGGGTGCTCGACCGGGCAAGGGCAGGCGTTTCACGCGGCTATCCAACCAGTCTGGTGCCCAATCGGGTACAAGCGACACGCCCAGACCTTCCGAGACCATACAGGCGATGGCCATCAGCCCATCAACTTCCAGCCGTTCGCGCGGGGTAATGCCATGTTGTCGCAGGTATTGATCTGCCAGTCGGCCACCCCACACACTGCGGTCATAACGAATAAACGGCTGTGTGCTCATGAGCTCGTGCGCATCGCGTCCGGGGGTGCCAGGAGGGGCCAGCACCACCAATGGTTCTTCGGCGACGAGTCGCCAGGCAAAGCCTTTGGGTAAGTTGAATTGAGGTTTTACGATGAAACCGGCGTCCAGTTCGCCATTGACCACCCGATGATAAAGATGGTTTGACGTACCCGGCTCAATAAACACCGCCAGCTTTGGCAAGCGCCGATACAGGTGTGCCAGCACAATCGGCATGATGCCGGTCAATGCTGACGTCGATACCCCCAGGCGCAGTTCGCCCAGCGGCGCATCGTCACCTGCGCTGGCACGCAAATCGCGCACTTCTCTCAGCACGGAACGGGCGCGCTCCAACACCTTTAGACCTGCCTCGGTAGCTTTAACGCTTCGACCAACGCGCTTGATCAGCGTGGCACCAAGCTCTTCCTCCAAGGAGCGCACACGCGCGGCAATCGCCGCCGGTGTCAGATCCAACCGCCTGGCAGCTTCGGCCAGCGAACCGCTTTCAATGACCGACACAAAGCTCTGCACGTACCTGGTATCCACAGTCTCCCCTTTTTTATGTGCGTGATTTGATTCACGGCAAACCACAACAATTTTATGGATTGAAGCAATTAAACAGTACTTCTTTCTTGCTCTATTGAATGCCAGAATCAGACTTGCCCTGCGCATCAGGCGCGTGCTTTCCGAATTCACCAGACAACGAGTAGAGATCATGACCAGCCAAGCCAGCATTCCCGGTGTTTTCTCCCCGGTCTTGACGCCGTTTGACCAGAGCTATCGTCCCTCCATGGGGCGATACGTAAAACACTGTCGCTGGTTGCGCGCGCAGTCTGTGGGTCTGGCCATCTTTGGCACGAATTCGGAAGCCAACTCGCTGGGGCTCGCCGAAAAACACCAGTTGCTGGATGCCTTGCTGGATGCCGGTATTGAGCCAGAGGCCCTGATGCCGGGTACCGGTGCCTGCGCATTGCCCGACGCCGTGGCCCTTACAAAGCATGCCGTACGCAGTGGCAGCATGGGCGTGCTGGTCTTGCCGCCTTTCTATTACAAAGGGGTCAGCGACGAAGGTTTGTTCCGCTACTACGCCGAATTGATCGAAGGGGTGGGCGACGATAAGTTGCGCATGTACCTGTACCACATCCCGCCAGTCAGCCAAGTGCCCTTGAGCCTGGATCTGATTGACCGTCTGCTTACCCGTTATCCCGGCATGGTTGCCGGTGTGAAAGATAGTGGGGGCGACTGGAACAACACGGCTGCCATGATCGAACGTTTTGCCCCGCGCGGCTTCCAGGTGTATGCAGGCAGCGAAGCCTTCCTGCTGCAAACCTTGCGTGCAGGCGGCGTGGGTTGCATTACGGCCACGGGTAACGTGAATCCGGGTCCTATCGTGGCATTGCATCAGCATTGGCAAGACGCCGATGCCGACGCACGTCAGGCGGGCCTGAACGCCACGCGCACGGTGTTCCAGCAATTCCCGATGATTCCAGCCATGAAAGCCGCCATTGCGTGGAAGTCGGGTGATGCCGCATGGGCGACCGTCAGGCCGCCGCTGGTTGAGCTGGACGCCGGGCAAACGACGGCATTAAAAGCCGCACTGGATAGCAATGGCTTTGCCATGCCGGGTGCCGACTCGTTGGCGGATTAAAAGAATAGACAGCAGGTGGCGCTGCGTCGGAAAACGCAGCGCCCGTCCAGAGTTGAAACTCAGCTCACCACACCAATATTCCAAGGCACGAACTCGTGGTCGCCCAGACCCAGTAGTTCGCTCTTGCTGGGTTTGCCTGACGCCACTTCCAGAATTTCGTCGAAGATGATCTGTGCCACTTCTTGAAGTGTGGCCGTGCCGTCCAGGATTTCGCCGCAATTAATATCCATGTCCTCGGTGAGGCGCAAGTACATCGGCGTATTGGTAGCCAGTTTCATCGACGGCACCGGTTTCGCACCGAACATAGAACCGCGACCCGTCGTGAAGCAAATCATGTTGGCGCCACCTGCAATTTGCCCAGTGGCTGATACCGGATCGAAGCCCGGTGTGTCCATGAACACCATGCCAGGTTGGCGCACGGGTTCAGCGTAGCGATACACCTCCATCAGGGCTGTGGTTCCGCCCTTCATGGAAGACCCGAGCGACTTCTCGAAAATGTTCGCCAGTCCGCCCATTTGGTTGCCTGGACTCACTTTGCCATTGATCTGCACATCGCGACCCGGCGAATATTCGTCTTTCCACCAGCGGATACGTTGCACGAGCTTCTCGCCCACTTCACGGCTACAGGCGCGCGCGGTCAACGTGTGTTCCACCCCATAAATTTCCGGAGTTTCCGACAGAATGGCAGTTCCGCCATGGCGCACCAGAATGTCCATGGCCGCGCCCAACGCGGGGTTGGCGGTAATGGAAGAGAATCCGTCCGAACCGCCGCATTGCAGGCCAATCGTCAAGTGGCGTGCGGACACCGGCACGCGTGTCACGTTATTGGCTTCAGGCAACATGTTTTGCACGGCCTCAACCCCGGCAGCGATAGTTTTACGCGTACCGCCGGTCTCCTGCATGATGAACGTCTTCAGGCGCGCTCCAGCTTCCAGGCCCTGATCTTTCAACAATGCGTCCAGCTGATTGCGCTCGCAGCCAAGTCCTACGATCAGCACGCCGGCAAAGTTTGCATGACAGGCGTAGCCGCCCATCGTGCGCCGTAATAGGTCCATGGGTTCGCCGGACATCTCCATGCCGCAGCCCATACCGTGGCTGAGCGCCACGACGCCGTCCACGTTCGGATAGGCGGCCATGATCTCCGGCGTAAAGGCTTGTGCAATGCGATGCACCACGGTGGCCGAGCAATTGACCGTGGCCATAATGCCGATGAAATTGCGTGTGGCGACCTGGCCATTGGCTCGCACAATGCCCTGAAAACGGGCTTGTTCCTCGTCGGGCAGGACGGGCGTGGGAACGTAATCGCGGCCATGCGCGTAGTCGCGGTCAAACTCACGAAACTCCATGTTGTGTGAGTGCACATACGTGCCTGCGGCGATATTCGTGGAGGCAAATCCAATACAGACGTTGTATTTGAGTATCTGTTCGCCAGCCTTCAAATCTCGGGCGGCAATCTTGTGTCCTGCCGGTATTTGGCTGCGGCTGATCATGCCCTCAGAGGGCACCGGCATGCCAATGCTGATAGGGATGCGTGCCACGACAACGTTATCCGCCGAATGCAGACGGATGACGGGTCCGGTGGCGCGCTTTTCTGAAAAATCGATCATCTCTGGGTCTCAATCAATAAGGGATGGCATCTGAGGCATTGCACCGGTGAGGTGGGTTTGACGTCGATGACATAAATGTGAAGCCGATCACTCGGGTTTGATACCGATGTCACGGATGAGCACAGACCAGCGCGGCAGCTCCGCACCCACGAAGCGCGTAAAGGTGTCGGGGTTGCTGCCCACCACAGTGAAACCTTGCTCAGCCAGTTTGGTTTGCATTTCGCTGTTGTCCAAGGCGGAACGGATCGATTGATAAAGCTTGTCCACCACAGGCTTTGGCGTATTGGCTGGCGCGAAAATTCCGTACCAGGTGGACACCTCGAAATCCTTGAAACCCGATTCAGCCAACGTGGGCACCTCAGGTGCTTTGGGGTCGCGTTTCAAGCTCGTAATCGCCAGTGCACGAACCTTGCCTGAATTTATATAAGGCAGTGCCACGGGCAAGTTGGCGAACATATACGGTACGTGTCCACCGAGCACATCCGCCAGCGCTGCCGCTTCGCCTTTGTAGGGCACATGCGTCACCTTGGTGCCCACCATGTGCGCATAGAGCTCGCCCGCGATATGTTGCGGGCCGCCTTGGCCGGAGGAGGCAAAGCTCATGGTGCCATCGCCCGCCTTGCGAATTTGTTCCGTCAGTTCCTGCACGGTCTTGGCGCTAACCATTGCAGGGTTAACCACCAGAATCAAGGGCATGGTCACCACTTGCGACACGGGCGAGAAATCTTTCTCTGGTTTGAACGGCAGCGTCGGAAAAAGGGAGGGGGCCACCACCATGGTGGACTGCGAGCCAAGAAACAAGGAATACCCGTCGGAGGGCGAGCGCGCTACGTTGTCGGCCGCGATGGTGCCTGTGGCGCCCGCGCGGTTTTCAATCACCACCTGCTGGCCCAAGGTATCCGTCATCTTGGCCCCTACCAAACGAGCCACGATGTCGGCACCCCCGCCCGGCGCAAAGCCCACAACCATGCGCAAGGGCTTGGTCGGAAACGCATCTGCCATCACGGCGAACGACGTACAGGAAAGGGCAAACGCCACGCCGATCACGCGGGTGGCGCGCCATGTCATTGGACGCGCATTGGTACAGGACTTATTCACTTGTGGGTCTCCGTTTGTCTTGTGTCGCTCTGGAACCTGATTACCCTGACTCAAGCCCGGCACCGAAGGGGCCGGGAGCAGAGGGATAGGTGGCGACTTGTGGCGTGCACTGCGCACAGCCAAGACATTCTGGGCATCTGAACCCACACTAACAAGTACGTGAATATGCCATCAATCGATAATATTTTTATGGATTCAAGGTGGATGTTGATACCGGCAAGGCCGCGTCGGCCTTAAGACGTGGCCTGGGCGTTAGCCGGTCGGGGCGGAGCCTATTTTTTTGCGGCACGTCGTTTTGTTTTGGGTACAGGTAAGGGCGTAGATTCCCCCGCAAGCAGACTCTGCACCAACGTGATAATCCGCTCCGCAGTAGGTGACAAACTGCGCCGCGCCCGGTGAATAACGCTATAGGTCAAGGGGCCCGTGGCGGGGTAGGGCAGCGGCAGCGCGATCAGATCTCCGCGCTCCAGCTCTGCGGCAATGGCTTCGCGTGTGCAAAACAAGACCACGTCGCTACCCAAGGCAACGTCGCGCAGTGTGGTCACGCTATCGCACTCGAACGCAATAGGAAGATCTTCCACGCCCGCCACTTGATACAAACGCGCCAGATACTCGCGTGCTCGTTGAGGCAAGTCGGTTGCGGCCAGGCGATATTGCGCCAGCGCCCCGCGAATGGCCGGTTTCTTGACGGCTTGCAGAGGATGCCCCGCGCGCACGAACAGACCACCATGTTGTGGCGGCAAGGCGCGCACGGTGAAATCTGACGGTGGCGGCAGGCTGTGCGTGACCGCTACCGCAAAATCCAGTTTGTCTTGCATCAGTTTCTCCAGCAAACGTTGCCAGCTTTCGATTTCAACGTGAACGCTTAATCCAGGATGTTCACGCGCCAGGCGAACAAGCAATGGCGATAAGAAACCCGCGGCCGGAAATGCGCCGACCCCCAGACTGACTCGGCCAGAGTCGTGGCCTCGTATCAGTTCCGCTTCGCGTCGTAAGGCGAGGGTTTCCCCGAGGATTCGATGGGCGCGGTCCAGCACCATTTTTCCGGCCTGGGTCGGCGTGGCACCAATGGATGCGCGATCCACCAGCACGAGGCCCAGCGTCTCTTCCAGAGACTGGATGCTGCGTGTCAGGGCAGACTGCGTGACGTGCAATCGTTGCGCTGCCCGGGAAAAATGCTTTTCTTCCGCAAGCACCGAAAAGTGCTGGAGAGAGCGAATCGTCAGGCTCATGTATTTTTCTCATGAAGACTGGCCTAAATATGCATTTGATTCGTAGGCATGGCAAGACTAAAAACACCTTGCCGCGACGGAAAACTGCAGAGCGATGCGCGATTTCGCGACATAGCCAACCCTCGCACGAGGAGACAACATGAACCGCAAGTCGTTTTTCAACATTGTGGGCTTGAGTGGGGCGACAGTGTTCGCAGCCATCACCGGTATGACGGCAACAGCCGCGCCTGCAACGGAGAGCACGGCATGGCCGGGCACGGGCAAACCCATTCGCATGGTGGTGCCATTTCCGGCAGGCTCCGGCTCGGACTCTTTGGCGCGCATGCTGGCGATGAAGGTCACGCAGCAAACCGGAGCACCCGTCATCATCGACAACAAGCCTGGCGCCAGCACCATGATTGGGGCACAAGATGTGGCTCGCTCCAAGCCCGACGGCTACACCTTGCTGTACACCATCGTCGTCACCCACACCCAGAATCCGCATCTCTACAAGAAACTGCCGTATGACCCGGTAAAGGACTTCACGCCCATCTTGCAGGTGGTGCGTTCTGCCACCGTTCTGGTTGCTGCGAAAGACACGCCGTTTTCCACCACCGCCGAGTTGATTTCTTATGCCAAAGCGCATCCGGGAAAACTGAATTACGCCTCTTACAGCCTGGGGTCGACCTCACATCTGAACGGCGAAATTCTGAAACAGCAAGCGGGAATAGACATTGTTCATGTGCCCTACAAAGGCACGGCGGATGCCAGTCGCGCCGTATTGTCCGGCGATGTTCAGGTGTATTTCGACGGTACGGCCACCGCGGTGGAGAACGCACGTGCAGGCAAGGTCAAACTGCTTGGGCCCGCCACCGAGCGTCGCTTAAGCGTGTTGCCAGACCTGCCCACCTTGGCCGAGCAGGGCATTTCTGGCCTGAACATTGTGGGCTGGCAGGGCATATTCGGCCCCGGGGCAATGCCCCCGGACTTGGCCGAACGTGTGGCGCAGGTATTTCGTGCCGCGCTCGAAGCGCCTGATGTGACACAAACCATTGTGTCGCAAGGCAACGACGTGAGTGGTGCCGGGCCACAAGAATTCGCAAGCATCGTCCAACGCGATAGCGCGCGTTGGGGCGATGTGATTCGCCGTATTGGTCTGGTGCTTGAATAACACAAGCACCACAGGTAAGGAGAGCACGATGCATGATCTAGTGATTCGTGGTGGCACGATTGTGGATGGTTCCGGCCAGCCGCGATTTGCCGCAGACCTGGCTATTAGCGACGGGCGCGTCGTACAGGTGGGCGGCAAGGTAGGCGCAGGACAACGCGAGATTCACGCCGACGGTTGCCTGGTGACACCGGGCTGGGTGGACATTCACACGCACTACGATGGTCAGGCAACGTGGGATCCCTATCTCAGCCCGTCGACCTGGCACGGCGTTACCACCGCCATCATGGGTAACTGTGGCGTGGGGTTTGCGCCGGTCAAACCGGATCGTCGCGAGTGGCTGATAAAAGTCATGGAAGGCGTTGAAGACATTCCTGGTTCTGTACTGTCAGAAGGCATTCAATGGGATTGGGAGACCTTTCCCGAATACCTTGACGCACTGGATCGGCGTCCCAAAGCGCTGGATGTGGGGGCGCAGATTCCGCACAGTGCGCTGCGGGCGTATGTCATGGGCGAGCGCGCCATTCACCACGACGAGGCATCTCCCACCGATTTGCTCGCTATGCGCCGAGTGCTGCGCGAAGCCCTCGTGGCGGGCGCGGTGGGCTTCTCGACCTCACGCACGTTTTTGCATAAATACGATGAGCGCAAGTATCCGCCCGGAACCTTCGCAACGGGTGAAGAGATCAGTGCTCTAGGCTCCGTGATGGGTGAAGTGGGCCACGGTGTCTTCCAGATGACCGCCAATCATCCGGCAATGGAAGCAGAAATTCCGTGGCTGGAGCAACTGGCACGTCATAACCAATTGCCGGTGCTCTTTAATCTGCAGCAAACCGATTCTGCGCCCGACGTGTGGAAACAGATCGCGCTTACGCTGGATCGTGCGCATGCTGAGGGTGTGCCACTGATGGCAGGCATCAGCGGCCGACCTCTGGGCATTCTGTTCTCGTGGCAAAGCACCTTGCACCCCTTCATTGCACATCCAAGTTATCAAGCGCTGCAGGAACTTCCGTTCTCCGAAAAGCTCGCGCGTCTTCGGCAACCAGAAATGCGCCGCCAGATCATGAACGAACAGCGCGGCTTGTTAGACCGTCGCGCCGAAACGCTATTCAGCAGCTTTCACAAAATCTATCGTTTGGGAAAAAATCCGGATTACGAACCATTGCCTGAAGAAAGTGTCGCTGCCATGGCTGGACGCAGCGGCCAATCGCCGTTGGAAATGGTGTACGACTTGATGCTTGAAAACGAAGGTCAGGCCATTCTTTACTATCCCTCGTTTAACTACTCGTACGAAAACCTGGATCATCTGCATCAGCTCATGCAACACCCGAACACCGTGAACAGTTTGTCGGATGGTGGTGCGCACTGTGGCTACATCTGCGATGTCAGCATGCCGACATTCATGCTCACGCACTGGACGCGTGACCGCAGCCGCGGGCCGCTCCTCGCGCTGGAGCATATTGTGCAGCGCCAGACGCACGACACGGCGCGTGTATACGGCTTGCAAGATAGGGGTCTATTGCAGGCAGGCTATAAGGCCGACATCAACATCATTGACCCGCAAGCACTGAAAGTGCATTGCCCCGAAATGGTATTTGACTTGCCGGGCGGTGGACGCCGACTTGTGCAGCGTGCCGACGGCTACATCGCGACCTTGGTTAACGGCATCCCCATCTTCGAAAACGGGGTTGCTACCGGTGATTTGCCGGGCAAGCTGCTGCGGGGTGCTCGGGTGCAACGTGTTTGAGCAAACAGTGGACGCGTGTCTTGAGGGCTGGGCAGACCCCTTGGACGAGCTGTGCAAAGACCGCTTGTTTCGCGCCGCAAGGTCCGTACGAGCCTGGACGGCACGACGGGTTGAATCGTCTTTGCTGATCGAGCTGTATCAGCTCATGCGCATGGGGCCAACCGCTGCTAATTGCCAACCCGCACGCATTATTTTCGTGCAGAGCCCTCAAGAGAAGTTGGCGCTACTGCCCATGCTGGACGCGGGCAACAGAGAGCAGACCCGTGGGGCACCTGTTACCGCCATTCTTGCCTACGACCTGCATTTCTACGAAAAACTTGGCTCCTTGTATCCGCATCAGCCGCAGGCCAAAGACTGGTTCACGCACAGTCCTTCGGCCACACGTGATGCCGCCTTGCGTAATGCCAGCCTGCAGAGCGGTTACTTCATCATGGCCGCGCGCGCGTTAGGGCTGGATTGCGGGCCGATGGGAGGGTTCGATGCTGACGCTTTGTCATGTCGCTTCTTTCCCGATGCACGCACGGAGGTGAATTTCCTGTGCAACCTGGGCTACGCCAGGCTGGGGCATGTTAACGAGAGATTGCCCAGGCTCTCGTTTGAAGACGCCTGCGACATCCTCTAATGCATTTGCATGCGGCCGCCTGTCCCGTTCATCGGGGACAGGCGGCTTTATTTTGGCTGGCCGCAAGGCAAGACGAGACGGTCTGCTATTTGAGTAAATGAGTTGAATACTCAACAAGTACTACATCGCATTCTCAAATAAATGTATTGCTTGATAACGGTTTTCCAAGTGCTGATAATCATTCCGCAAAAAATGCCACAGCTATATTAAAAAATCATTGGCAAAAATGTGGTGGATCACTATTCTTGCGGAAATGCCGGGCGCCCGGAAAATATAGTGAGGCGCACGTATCACTCTTTCGTTCGTAATGAAAAATATAAGAAAAACATGTGAATCGAAAAGGCGGCGGGCATACAAGAAACACTGTTGAGTCGCGCAGATTGCGGAGAAGCATCTGTATGAAATCGCAGCCAATAAAAACGGGTAGTGAGATATTCGCTTCAAAGCAAGCATCATGCTGCTGGCACGGATAGTGCCCGAGCTACTGCTGTCTTTGATCGAAACGGCTTCAGGGGAAGCGCATGGAATACAAGCGTGAGTTAGAGAAACGATTTATTCACCGACAGACCTTCATCGATCGCGGTGGACAGTTTTTGCTTGGACTCGTCGCTGCCTTGCTCATAGGTACAAGTGCTACGCTGATTCTCTACGGAAGCGACCGCGCCGTCATTGGCGGTTGGGTTATCTTGACGACGCTCACCGGTCTGGGGCTCATCTCGCTCTTCGTGTGCCGCAAGTAGGCGCGTTTTCTATCAGTTCGACACTTTCACCCCCGTCAACGCCACCGTCTTGCGCCATTTTTCAACCTCGTCACCCACAAACTGACGAAATTGCGCGGGATTCATGTTGTTCGTGCTATCAGCGCCCAGGTCCGTCATACGTGCCAGCACGTCGGGTGAATTCATAATGCGTGTGACCTCGCGATTAAGCAGCGCCACCACGTCGGCAGGCGTACCTGCTGGCGCATATAAACCCACCCAATTATTCAAATCGTAATCGTCATAACCGAGCTCGGAAATGGCAGGCGTGTCGGGATACAGTGGGCTGCGTGCACGGCTGGTGACGGCCAGCGCGCGCAGTTTCCCTGCGCGTACCAGGCTCGAGGCACTTACCGTATCTGAAATAGCGACTGGAATAGTGCCGGCCATGGCGTCAGTCATTGACGGGCCGTTGCCTTTATAAGGCACATGCGAAAGCGGTAACCCCGTGTCCTGACGAAGCAACTCACCCGACAAGTGTGTAGAGCCGCCCGCACCTGCCGATCCATAAGGGATGTTGGATTGCGCTTTGCCCCAAGTCACGAACTCAGCCAACGTTTTTGGAGGCAAGCTGGGCGTGACCAGCAACAAATTAGGCATGACGATTAATAAAGACACCGGTTCGAAATCGTCTACCGGCCGATAATGCACTTCGGCCTGCGTAGAGGGTGCCATGACATGGCCTGTGGCGCTGATGAGCAAGGTGTAGCCGTCGGCAGGTTGGCGGGCCACAAACTCCGTGCCTACCTGGCCTGCCGCTCCAGGTTTATTCATCACGACAAAATTCTGCTTCAGGGACTTCTGTAGTTCGGCCGCGATAATTCGTCCAACCAGGTCGGTAGCTCCGCCAGGTACAAACGACACCACTATCGTGACAGGTTTGCTTGGCCAGACTTGCGCGGCGTCAGCCTCTGTGGATAAACCACCCGCAAACATACTACCCGCCGCTAGAGTCGCGACACAGAGCCTGAAAAACGTCCTCATGGAGTCTCCTCATACCCTTTTTCTCCCTGATCTTTGGTCGGCAGCAGATTGCCACGCGACATCCAGACGGGTTTATGCGTGATGCCTTTGCCAGCAAAACAAAGGCAGCCGGGAGGGGTATGGAAAATGTATACCGTGCGACTGCCGAGCACGTCCAATACGAATTGGATGAGCGATTGATACGGATTTGTTATTGCTCACGGCGGACGGGTGGAACCAGTCTTTTAGGGTAGTAAGCAGTACGCCAAGGTCATAAAAGGCAATTTGGAATTCGGCAAAAAAGAGCTTGCTCTACACCTTGGTGCAAACCCCTGACTCGCCGTACCTCATCGTCACGGATCCTCGGTTCACAGGGCAACGCCCCTTCGTTTCCAGCGACTATCTGCTGGAACTGCTGCGCGGTATTGGGCCGAACAACACTGGCATGTCCACCAACGGTGGCGCCAGCGGCCTCGGGGTCGTGGCCCCGAATGCCTTCGGTGGCACGAGCGCAGGCAACGGCCTGAACGGTTCGGCCGCCTTGATGCCCACCAATGCGCGCTTCCTTACGCCCAACGGACAACCTCGACGTCTGGGTGATGGTTTCTATGAGCAAAAACTGGTCTCTGATCAAATCATCACGGCCAGCGGCCAACGCTTCCTGGAAAACTACACCGACAGCGAAACGCAATACAAAGCCCTGCTGAATGCAGGCGCCGACTTCGCCCAGTCTCAAGGCCTAAAACTTGGCACGGCGCTCACTGACGAACAAATGCGCCGCCTCAGCACAGACATCGTCTGGCTGATTGAGCAACCCGTCACACTCCCCGATGGCAGCATCACCTACGCATTGGTGCCACAGGTCTACCTCGTGGTTCAGGCCGATGACCTCAAAGGCGACGGTACGCTCATGGCGGGTCGAGACGTCAATTTGTCCTCCAGCGGCAATATCGCCAACACCGGCACTATCGGTGCACGCGAAGCGCTGGTCATGACGGCCGGCAACATCGTCAACAGCGCAGGCGGCAGCATCCAGGGCAGCACCGTGAACCTGGCAGCACGCGAAGACCTGAGCAACCTGGCCGCCCTTATTAAAGGCGACGCCATCACACTCAGCGCAGGTCGCGACATTGCGCTGACCTCGCTCACAAAAGACAGCGACTACGGTCAAACCAAAGACACCTTCCTGGCCGGCATCTCACGCATTGACGCGGGCACCCTGCAAATGGAAGCCGGTCGCGACATCAATGCGACCGCCGCCCTCATCAACGCTAAAGACACCATCCGTCTGCAGGCTGGCCAAGACATCAATCTGGCCACCGTCTCACAAAGCCACGAAGAGTCCTTCGTCTTTGGATCCAAGAAAAGCCACGACCTGAGCACCTCGGCAGAAGTGGGCACGCAGATCACGGGCGCTGGCAACATCACCCTGCTGGCCGGACGCGACGTCAACGCCCGTGCTGCCGACGTTACCGCCGACAAACAACTTGCCGTCGGCGCAGGCCGCGACGTCAACATCACCTCAGGTGTTGCCACAGGCGCAGCCCGCGACGAGAGCTACAGCAAGTCCTCGGGATTTTTGTCCAGCAAAACCGAACACACCATCAAGTCAAGCGACTGGACACAATCGCAGGCGTCAACATTCACGGGAGACTCTGTGGTGGTGATGGCTGGGCGTGACGTCGCGGTTTTGGGCTCCAACGTTGGCGCACAGAACGACCTGGTGATCTCCGCCGAACGCAACGTGAACATCGTTGCCGGTCAAAACACCCTGGATAACCTCGATTACGAGAAGACCACGAAATCTGGCCTGGGCGCGATGGGTGGGCTTAGCTACGGCAAAAGCGAAAAAACCGACTCATTCGACGGCAAGAAAGTGTTCCATACCGCCAGCACGGTTGGCAGCGTTGAAGGCGATGTACTCATCAACGCGGGCAACTCGCTCAACATCGCGGGCAGCAACCTCATTGCAGGTAAAGGCGACATCACGCTGATCGGGCGTGACGTGAACATCACCAACGTGGTGGACACCACAAAAGAACGTGAACTTCATGAGGTCAAGCAAGCTGGCTTCACCCTGACCGCTGAAGTACCCCTAGTTGCCGCGGCGCAAACCGTCATGAGAATGGGGGATACCGCAGAACGTAGTGGTAACGCCGTCATGGCAGGATTGGCGGGCGTTACGGCCGGCTTGGCGATGGCGAACTTGGGAGACCTTGCGGCAGACCTCGGCGCTAAAGCAGACGCAAACCCGCTCGACAAAGTGGGTGGCGCGGGTATCAAACTGAGCCTGGGGACGAGCAAAAGCACTACCACCATTGATCGGGATTCCTCTCAATCCGTAGGGTCAACGGTCTCGGCTGGCAACGATCTGACCATTGTGGCGCGTGGTGCCGGTAAAGACTCTGACATTACAGTCACAGGCTCGTCGCTCTCGGCAGGCAACAACGCAGTGCTTAAAGCGGAAGGCGACATTCTGCTGCAAGCCGCCAAAAACGCCTTCGAACAAAAGACCGACACCAAGAGCAGCAGCGCCAGCATTGGCATCGCGTTCTCCACAGGTGAAAAAAACGGCTTCTCCTTGGAACTGGGCGCCTCCGTTGCGCGCGGCAACGAAGACGGCAAAGACAGCACCTGGACAAATAGCACGATCAACGCAGGCAACGTGCTTGCGCTGCAATCGGGTGGTGACACCACGTTAAAAGGTGCCATCGGCAAAGCCGACCAAATCATCGCGTCAGTCGGCGGCAACCTCCTTCTTGAGAGCCTGCAAGACACCAGCAAGTTCGACTCCAAACAAAGCAACGCGGGTTTCTCCGCCAGCATCTGCGTGCCGCCATTCTGCGCTGGCACCTCATCGGTCTCCGGTGGGGTGGGTGGCGGCAAGATAAAGAGCAACTTCGAGACGGTCACCGAGCAAACAGGCTTGTGGGCAGGTGACGGCGGTTTTCTTATCGACGTAAAGAACAACACCACGTTGATCGGGAGCGTGATTGCGAGCAGCGATCAGGCTGTAGCGGATGGGCTTAACCGCCTATCCACCGGCACACTGGTCACGCAAGACATCAAGAACAAGGCGGACTACACCGCAACCCAGGTATCGATTGGAGGTGGGTCGAGCGGCATGGGAATGCCGTCAGTGGCAGCCGCCTCGGGAAGTTCAAGCTCGACCACCGAGAGTGCGATCAGCGGTGGCGTCGTCAACATCCGAGACGGTGCAGGGCAACTCGCGCTGACGGGTAAGACAGCTGACGAAACCATAGCGGCGCTGAACCGCGATACGTCAGACACCTTGAACAGCCTGTCGCCGATCTTTGATAAGGACAAGATCGAGGCGGGGTTTGAGATTGTGAAAGAGGCCACACAGCAGGTCTCAACGTTTATCAGTAATCGCGCGAAGGAAATTGATGATTTAAAGGTCTGGGCAGCCAACATGGACCTGACGCAAGCCGAGCGGGATCAGGCGGCAGCAGCGGCAGATGCCCTGAACAAAGAGTGGGGGCCGGGCGGTTCTTATCGGCGTGTGC
>JBEBWV010000008.1:0-86244 GCA_040391965.1 Achromobacter deleyi
TGTTTCAGGACGTCTTTCGGGCTTGCCATGTCATCTCCATTAGATAAAAAGGTCGGCGGATATACCACTCGACTGGCATTAAGAGGGTAAGCAATAAGCGTGCCAGCTTTTTCTTCGGGATTCCCCGGGGAAGGCATGATCGTCGAAGAAAAATGTAGCACCATTGTGGTGCAAAACATAGGGCGCGCTGGCCCTATTTTGGTGCATTTTCGCTACAGAAACATTTCTTGCAGGTCGTTCAGGAAACGCCAGCCCAGCGGCGTGGCTCGAAGACGCATCGGATTGGCGTCCAGAAGGCCGCGTTTTTCCGCTGCCTCCAATTGGTGCGCAATAGCGGCCAGTGACACACCAGTGCGTTCCGTGAAGGCCGTCGTCGCCACCCCCTCTTTCAGCCTGAGCACATTCAGCATGAATTCGAAAGGCAACTCATCGGCGCCGACCAATCGATCTTCTACGACATGACTGCCATCTCGCGCCATTGCGCGCTCCATCCACGTATCCGGGTTTTTCGCGCGAGCCTGACGCACGATACGGTCGTGAAATGACAGTTTTCCGTGCGCACCAGGGCCAATACCCAGATAGTCGCCAAATTCCCAGTAATTCAGGTTATGGCGGCATCGAGCGCCTGCCTTCGCAAAAGCAGACACTTCATAACGTTCCAGGCCCGCGTTTGCGAGTTCGGCTTCGATGGCCTCTTGCATTACGGCACTCGTATCGTCGTCAGGCAGCAGTTCAGGGGGGTACTTCGCGAATACCGTATTGGGTTCCATCGTCAGGTGGTAGAGCGACAAATGCTCCGTGCCGAACGACAAGGCCTGCCGGACATCGTCCAGACAGCCCGCCAAATCTTGCCCAGGTAACGCGAACATAACGTCCAGATTGACGCGATCTACGGCACGCTGCGCCATGTCGATGGCAGCGCGCGCTTGGGCGCCATCGTGAATTCGTCCTAACTTCTTCAGTTGGGTGTCGTCGAAACTCTGGATACCCAGGGAGAACCGAGTGACACCACTTGCCGCATAGTCTAAAAATCGACTGGCCTCGGCCGTGCCCGGATTGGCCTCCATCGTGATCTCGGCATCTGGCCACATGTTCAAACAGGCGCGCAACATGGCAAGCAACTCGTCCAGACCCGCCGAAGACAACAAGCTGGGCGTGCCGCCTCCGATAAAGACCGACACCACTTGTCGGCCCCAGATCTGAGGCAGTGCCTGCTCCAGGTCACTGCGCAAGGCGTCCAGATACGCGCGCTCAGGGATTTCCCCGGGGGCCGCATGGGAATTGAAATCACAGTAGGGGCACTTGCGCACACACCAGGGCACATGCACATACACCGATAACGGCGGCAGACTGGTCAGCGTGGCACCAGCAGGCACCACGAGGCGCTTGGAAGGTGCACCCGCATTAATAGAGCGAATGGGAATAATGATCGACATGCGTTTGTATAGCCAGGTCAGCAGTGGACGGAGGGGTCAGTCCTGCCCTATTTTCTCAAGCAGCTGGCGCAAAGCCTTCGCACGATGACTAACTTGATTCTTCTCTTCCGGCGCAAGCGATGCCACCGTCAGCCCTTGATCAGGCAAGAAAAAATAGGGGTCGTAGCCAAAACCGTTCACGCCTTCTGGCTGATCCAGGATTTCGCCATGCCAGGTGCCTTCCCCAATCATGGGCTGAGGGTCGTTTTCGCTTCGTACCAGCACCAGCACCGCCACATACCAGGCGCTGCGATCGGTTTCACCCACCAAATTTTTGACGAGTAGCGCATTGTTGGCGGCATCACTTTTCTCGCCCCCCTGCATTTGGGCGTAGCGAGCCGAATACACCCCAGGCGCACCCTTGAGTGCCGCGACACACAAACCGGAGTCATCAGCAATAGCCGGCAGCCCCGTCAAACGACTGGCGTGACGCGCTTTTGTTAAGGCATTTTCAACAAACGTGACATGCGGTTCTTCAGCCTCGGGAACCCCTAGTTCACCCTGCGGTACCAGTTCGATACCCAGAGGCGCGAACAATGCGGAGAACTCACGCAGCTTGCCCGGATTATTGGACGCCAGCACAACGCGGCGTAAGGAAGGAGAAATCAGTGGGGTCGTCATTGGCGAATTGTATAAGGCCCGCAAGCTCTACGCCGAGATCTCCCTTTTGTCCAGTGGGATAGTGATCACACGAACACACCTCTATTGACAGGTGACGCACCCGACCTGAAGATTGGACAACTGAAACTTCACGCAACATTCCCGCAACAAACTCTTGTCAATATGCCCAACCCAGTCGTTTCCCGTCCCTAACTTCCTCGGCGATGAACTCCATTCGTGCTTGCGCTCGGCTTGATCCAAACCACGACGCCCACTTCCCCGTCGAGCTGGGTCATCACGACGTCACGCTAACAGGCATACTGCGCGATCGACTGTTGCGTCCCCGTTTTCAACCTTTGGTTGATATCGTTCAATGCCGCATCTTTGGCCACGAAAGCCTGATCCGCGGCCCGGTAGACAGCAGTCTGCACATGCCTGACGTGCTTTTTGCCCAGGCACGCCTCCAGGGCCTGCATCCGGAATTAGAGCTGGCCAGTTTTCGCGCCGGTGCCCAAGGGTTTCACGAGCGCCAGCAGGCGGGGGCTCTTTTTCTCAATCTGTCGGGTTCAGCGCTTATGCATTACTGGACCTTATGGGGCGATCAAATGCCCGAACAACTCTTAAAAGATTGTGCGCTGGCTCCGTCAAATATCGTCATTGAACTCACTGAGCAGGACCCACTCTCGGATCACCTGGACGCCATTCGACAGGCCTTTGCCTGCTTGCGTGAAAAGGGCATGCGTATTGCCTTGGACGACTATGGGGTCGGCAACTCCAACCTGCAGCTCTGGTCAGTGACCCAACCCGATTTCGTCAAAATAGATCGATTTTTCTTCGACGGCATTAGCCGCGATGAACATAAGCAGCATATGGTGCGCGCTATCTTGAGCCTGGCGCAGACCATGGGTACCCCGATTGTGGCCGAGGGCATCGAAACCGCCGAAGATCTGGATGTGGTGCGAGATTTTGGTATCCGCTATGCCCAGGGCTGGTTTTTGGGACGCCCGGAAGAAGACGTGCAAATTGAATTACCTGCCAGCTTGCGCGCCACACTGCGCGGGCGTAGCGCCAAGCCCTTAACACCACGCAGCTCGGGTGGCACGGCGGCCAACTTGCGCGTGCACGCGCCAGCCGCCCTGCTGGGCACGCACACCAATGACGACGTTCAGCGTCTGTTCGCCGCGCATAAAACGCTTCACGCCGTAGCCGTCGTCGATCACGAGAATCGGCCCGTTGGCATCATCAACCGTCGCGATTTTTCAGAACACTACGCTCAGCGCTATACCCGAGAACTGTTTGGCCGAGATACCTGCGCCACCTTTATGAACGCCGAACCCGTGCTGGTTGACCTGACGGTTTCCATCGACCAGCTTAGTCATGTGTTGATTTCGGATGACCAGCGCTATTTGATGGATGGCCTCATCATCACCCGCGAAGGCCGCTACGATGGGCTGGCCACAGGTGAAACACTTGTGCGCTCAGTGACCGAGATGCGTATCGAGGCAGCGCGCTATGCGAATCCCTTGACCGCGCTGCCGGGCAACATCCCCATCAGCCGCCACATCGGCACCTTGCTTGAGCATGGGGCCGATTTTGTTGTGGGCTACGGGGATCTGAATAATTTCAAGCCATTTAACGACGTCTACGGCTACTGGCGCGGCGACGACATGATCATGTTGGCGGCCGAAGTCATCAAGCGCCATTGCGACCCGCAACTGGACTTTGTCGGCCATGTGGGTGGCGATGATTTCGTGATACTCCTGCGCAGCGCCGATTGGCGCCAGCGCATTGAACGCATCATTGCCGCCTTCAATGCGCGTGCCGTTGAGCTCTATGACGAGCAAGGCCGCCACAACGGCGGCATTGAAGCCGAAGACCGCTACGGCGTTCCTCGCTTTTTCCCGTTTGTCACAGTGGGAGTCGGCGCGCTTATCGTGACGCCTGCCACATGCGAGCGCCCGCGCCCCGAAGACATCGCGTCGGCCGCAGCCCACGTCAAGCACAAGGTGAAACACGGCAACCTGTCGATGGTGGTCGAAACCTACACGGGCCTGCCCGCCGAGTGAGGTCGTGAACGCCTGACAAACAGGGCCGACAGACCGCCTCACGCCGGTTTCAATGGCCCGGTAACCGGCCACACCGCCTGCGGCAGCCTGTCTCCCCAAGATGCATCTGCTGGCTCAGGCACGATCTGAAAAACAGCGACTGCCCCACGCAAGGCCTGAGCTTGGGACGCTAAAGCCTGGACTGCGGCCGCCGTTTGCTGCGTCATAGCTGCATTTTCCTGCGTGGCCCGATCGATATCCGCCACCGCCTCATTTACTGAAACGATGCCCGACGCCTGCTCCGCACTCGCGTTCGATATTCTCACCACGATCTGCGTCACGCGATCAATCGCCTGGACCATATCGTTAATCGTCTCTCCCGCCCGTCCCACCTCTTGCACGCCCGCCTGCACCCGATCAGCCGAGTCTTCGATGAGGTTCTTGATCTCTTTTGCTGCATGAGCACTACGCTGTGCAAGTGTGCGAACTTCGGCGGCGACCACTGCGAATCCACGTCCCTGCTCTCCTGCGCGTGCCGCCTCAACCGCTGCGTTCAACGCCAGAATATTCGTCTGAAACGCGATACTGTCGACCACGCTGACAATCTCTCCAATGCGTCGCGCGCTGTCGGCAATGCCATGCATGCTTGAAATCACATCTTGCACGGCCTGACTACCACGTCTGGCCAAGGTGGTCGCGCTTGCTGCCTGCTGATTGGCCAGCGCCGCATTCTCAGCGGTCAGTTGAACGGTATCCGCCAACTGCGCCATGCTGGCTGATGCCTCTTGCAGCGAAGCCGCCTGAGCGGCCGACCTGTCGGACATGTCAGCGCCCCCAGCAGCAATCTCGGCCGCCCCGGTGTGAATCTCTTCCACCCCATGGCGCACAGCGGCCACGGCCTGAGTCAACCCGGTTTGCATCCGTCGCATCGCCAGATACAGCACCCCAATTTCATTACCACCTCGCACCGCTATGCTCGCTGTGAGGTCGCCGTCTGCGATACGGTCAAAATGGGCTCCCGCCGCATCCAACGGCCTTAAAACCGCCCGCCGCAAGCCCAAACGCATGAACAAGGCCAGCACCAGCACAAAGACCAGCAACGCGACCGCTACGCCGCTTACCTGACGCAATTGCCGGGTGGCATCCACCAACGCGGCGTGGCCCTGCGCGCGCGCAAAAGCCTGATACGCGTCAGCCTGCTTGGTATATGCCGCCGCTGCGTGCGGCACTACTTTCTCAACCAACCGATTCACTTCTATGCCATTCCAGCCCTTGATGGCCTTGTGCATCTCATCCAAGGCTTGATCGGCAAAAGCGACATATCGCGTCAGCACCTCCCCAAACAACGCTGCCCCCGCCGGGCTGTCATCTCTGTTTTGAGCAAGCTTTTCTGCCGCCACGCTTGCAGCAGTGAGCAGAACTTGTGCTTGAGCCAATGCCTCATCCCGCCCCGCCTCCAATCCGCCTTCCATCGCCGTCTTGGCGTCCGTCAGCGCGGCCCTGGCCTGAAAAAGATTGCTAGTCATGGCGCTCAAATCGCCGGCTCGCTCAATACTGCCCGCGCCAAGTGCCTCAAGGCGCTCGCGGTTATCTCGCAATACAACAATGCCAGCGCCTGCTGCTGCCACGAACAGCAGCACAAATATCATCAGTGACGCCGACAAGCTTGTGTTCAGACTGAGCTTTTTCCGCATACGTTTCCATTGAAATCCACCAATGCGGTGGCATGGTGAGGAAGTATGCGTAACGAATTTGGCAATTTTTTGACACAAACACCAAATGACGCGGAATCGGCCGTCCAAACTGCGCTTCGTCTAACAGTAACCCCGTCTTAAACAATGATGAATTGGCAGGTCGCCAGGCCAATGGCACAGTGTGCCTATTGTCCCTACCCCGACTCCTACTTTCTGCCATCCATGTCTGACACCTTGAATTCTTTCCAAGATATCCGCGAAGCTGTGCGGGATCTCTGCTCGCAATTTCCGTCTGAGTATTTCCGCAAGATTGACGAACAGCGTGGCTATCCGGAAACCTTTGTCGATTCGCTGACCAAGGCCGGTTGGTTGGCCGCATTGATTCCGCAAGAATATGGCGGCTCTGGCCTCGGGTTGACCGAAGCGTCGGTCATCATGGAAGAAATCAATCGCAGCGGTGGCAACTCTGGTGCTTGCCACGGACAGATGTACAACATGGGCACGCTTTTGCGCCACGGCTCGGAAGCGCAAAAACGCGAGTATCTGCCACGCATTGCCGCTGGCGAACTACGCCTGCAATCGATGGCGGTCACTGAGCCCACCACGGGCACGGACACCACAAAAATCAAGACCACCGCTGTGCGCCGTGGTGACCGCTATGTGATCAATGGCCAGAAAGTCTGGATCTCCCGCGTTCAGCACTCGGACTTGATGATTCTGCTGGCCCGCACCACGCCGCTGGACCAAGTCACCCGCAAGTCTGAAGGCATGTCGATCTTCCTGGTGGACCTGCATCACGCGATCAAACACGGCATGGAGGTTCGCCCCATCCCGAACATGGTCAACCATGAAACAAACGAATTGTTTTTCGACAACCTCGAGATTCCCGTTGAAAACATGATCGGCGAGGAAGGCAAGGGCTTCAAATACATCCTTGATGGCCTGAACGCCGAACGCACACTTATTGCAGCGGAATGTATTGGCGACGGCTACTGGTTCGTCGACAAAGTTACGGCTTACGCCAAAGAACGCGTGGTATTTGGCCGCCCTATTGGTCAGAACCAGGGTGTTCAATTCCCCATTGCCCGCGCGCACATCAACGTCGAAGCTGCCAGCCTGATGCGCTTCGAAGCTTGCCGCCTGTTTGACGCCCATCAGCCTTGTGGCGCGCAAGCGAACATGGCCAAGCTGCTGGCGGCCGACGCCTCTTGGGAAGCGGCAAACGCATGCCTGCAATTCCATGGCGGCTTTGGCTTTGCAAACGAATACGATGTGGAGCGCAAATTCCGTGAGACTCGCCTGTATCAAGTGGCGCCCATCTCTACCAACTTGATCCTCTCTTATATCGCCGAGCACGTGCTGGGCCTGCCCCGTTCATTCTGACTATGACAACCGCACAAACCGCCACACCACACCTGAGCGCCGAACTCGCTGCCTTTGCAGCCAATTTAAAATTTGAGGACATTCCAGCCGCTGTCCTGCGCCGTGCAGAAGACCTGTTGCTCGATTGCCTCGGTTCCATTTTGGCAGGCGCGGGCGCACGTGCCGTGCAAAGCGTTGATCGCTATGCTGCCTTGATGGGCCCCAAAGACGGTGACAGCGAAGTTCTGATTTCGCGGCGTAACACCACGCCCCTATTTGCGGCCATGGTCAACGCCGCCGCTGCACATGTGGTCGAACAGGACGATGTGCACAACGGTTCCGTATTCCACCCGGCCGCTGTCGTGTTCCCGCCCGCATTGGCAGTGGCACAGGCTCTCGGACGGTCTGGTAAAGATCTTCTCACCGCCGCCGTCGCAGGCTATGAAGTGGGCATCCGAGTCGGGGAGTTTCTGGGTCGCTCGCACTACAAGATTTTCCACACCACCGGCACGGCAGGTACATTGGCCGCTGCCGTTACGGTGGGGCGCCTGCTGAACCTGAATCCTGAACAAATGCTTCACGCGCTCGGCTCAGCGGGCACGCAAGCCGCCGGTCTGTGGGAGTTCCTGCGCGATGCCGCCGACTCCAAACAGCTCCACACGGCAAAGGCCGCCGCTGACGGCATGACGGCAGCCTATCTGGCCCAAGACGGTTTCACCGGTGCGCGCCGCATTCTGGAGGGCCTGCAAGGTATGGCGGCAGGAATGTCCACCGATGCTGATCCCTCGCGTCTTTGCGACCGACTTGGCGAGCGATGGGCGCTGATTGAAACCTCATTCAAATTCCATGCTTCCTGCCGTCATACGCACCCTGCCGCAGACGCGCTACAGCAAGCCATGCGCGAGAACCACCTGAACGTGGCTGACATCGAGCGTGTAGTCGCCCACGTGCATCAAGGTGCCATCGACGTGCTGGGCCCCGTTGTCAATCCCACGACCGTGCACCAATCGAAATTTTCAATGGGTACCGTGCTGGCATTGATTGCGCGCGAAGGACGCGCTGGCCTGGCAGAATTCGATGCGGGCATCTCAGACGCCAACGTGACTGAGTTCCGTGGCCGAGTCGAGATGGCGCTGGATGCAGAGGTCGACGCCGCCTATCCGCAGCGCTGGATCGGGAAGGTCACGGTCTACACACGTGACGGGCGCACGTTGCACGCCCGTGTGGACGAACCAAAGGGCGACCCCGGCAATACCCTCAGCCGCCCGGAAATTGAAGAAAAGGCGATTCGTCTGGGGGTCTATGCCGGCGCCGCCACAGAAGCTGAGCTTCGCACCTTGATCAACACCATTTGGAACCTGGAGCACCTTGAACGCGTAGGCCGCCTCCTGCCTTGAATCGAATAGGGCTCACGGACTTGCCCTGTGCAAGCCCGTGAGCCCTATTTTTTTCATTTTCATGACGGCCAGGCGCTACAACGCCCTGCCCTCACTGCTTCAAGCCGTCAGTGCAGCCTTTTGAGCACGCACCAGCTCGGCAATACCGCCCTCGGCCAACACCAGCATCCGGTCCAACTCCGCGCGAGTAAACGTTGCCCCTTCTCCCGTGCCTTGCACCTCAACAAAAGCGCCACTACCGGTCATGATGACGTTCACATCTGCGTCGCAGCCCGAATCTTCTTCGTAATCCAGATCAAGCACGGCCCGGCCTTGCACCAGGCCGACCGACACGGCAGCAACCGCCTCACGAATAGGATTGACAGCAAGGTCGCCACGCTTCATCAAGAGCGCAATGGCGTCAGAAGCGGCCACCCAAGCACCGGTAATGCTTGCGCAGCGAGTGCCGCCATCGGCTTGCAGCACGTCGCAATCCAGGTGCAGCGTGCGCTCACCCAAGGCCTTCATATCGAACACCGCGCGCAAGCTACGTCCAATCAAGCGCTGAATTTCTTGCGTACGCCCGCTTTGCTTGCCGCGAGCAGCTTCGCGGTCGCCACGCGTGTGTGTCGCACGGGGCAACATGCCGTATTCGGCCGTCACCCAGCCCTCTCCCTTACCCTTGAGAAAAGGGGGGACCTTCTCCAACACGCTTGCCGTACACAACACATGCGTGTTGCCCGCCTTCACCAGCACGGAACCCTCTGCGTAACGCGTAAATCCGCGCTCCACACTAAAGGGGCGCAGTTGATCGACCGCGCGACCGGACGGGCGAGCAATAACAGTGGTTTGGGCGGTATTCAAAGACATCTCCAAGGCAATCACAGTTGATTCGACGCATTGTACGTGCCCGCGCAGCACAAGAAATTCTCGCTTGGAGTATCCTGCCGCGATATAGCTATTCGCTTTTGCACACTACGCATCGCGGTGTGCAGCCTGCGCGTTGCCCGGCACGCGCGGCCCCCCAATCAAAGAATCACAGCAGGAAACGTACACCATGATCCGCAGCATGACCGCTTTCGGCAACGCCCGTGCAGACCTTGAACAAGGCTCTTTGGCGCTTGAGTTTCGTAGCGTCAATAGCCGATTCCTCGACCTCTATTTCCGTCTGCCCGACGAATTGCGTCACGTAGAAACGCCATTACGCGAACTACTCACCGCGAATCTGGCTCGCGGCAAAGTGGAGGTGCGTGTGTCCTACACCCGTAACGCCACCACGGACCTGAACAAGCTCGACCCGGTCTGGCTTGAGAATCTGGCCGAGCAACTACAAGCGGCGCGCAGCATCGTGGCAGATATTGCAGCGCCCCGACTCGTCGAACTTTTCAACTGGCCCGGCCAACGCAGCAACGACTCGCTCGACCCCCAGATCTGGGGTGCCGCGTGCCTCCAGGCCGGCCAACAAGCGCTAACTCAATTACAGGAAGGTCGCGCCCGGGAAGGCGAGCGTCTTGCCGCGATGATGCGTGAATGCGCCGATGGCGTTGCCCGAATCGTTGACATGGTCGACACGCATCTTCCCAAAATGCTTGCCGATCATCGTGAAAAGCTGGCATCAAAACTGCGTGAGACCGTTGAATCAGCCTTCCCTGGTGGATTTACACACATCACCGGCGCCGAGCTTTCTGAGCGCCTGTCGCAAGAGGCAAATCTCTTTGCGCTGCGCGTCGATGTTGCGGAAGAATTATCACGCTTGCGCTCACATCTGGAAGAACTGCGCCACTTGCTGAGCGATGGTGCCACCCAGTCCGCTGGCAAGAAAAACAGCGGAAGCGCTGGCAAGCGCCTGGACTTCCTCTTTCAAGAAATGAACCGCGAGGCCAATACCCTGGGTTCGAAAGCCGCGAGCATGGAAGTCACCCGTGCAGCCATGGATCTGAAGCTTCTCATCGAACAGATGCGCGAGCAGGCGCAGAACATCGAGTAACTCCAGGCGACGCTTACGACTGCGGCTTCCACCTTCGGTTTCAACGAAGGTCGAAGCCGCAGAGCCGTGTCCAGATCAACTGCTTCGCATCACTACCAGCGCTTTTCGGTAGTAGTGCCGGATGCACTTGGCCGATTAAATACCCCTACCCACTGTAGTGCCGGATCAGCGTGATATCCCACATTAGTGCCATCGATCAGACACTGCCGTGGGTGTAGAAATTCCGTCCTATTTTTCTACCAATCCGACCTTGAACTGCGTGCGCTGTCACCATATTGAACGGCGTTGCGCAGAAAGGATCAATCGATTGACCGAAACAAATTTGTTGATCAGCACACGAACGTTTCATCGAACGCTTGAGACGTACTAGACCAATTCACACCGTGAGCAATCACGAGTCTCAAGCGTTTTTTTTGGCTTCATGAGCACGAATTGCATTCATGAAATCCGTTATTGGGGAGGTGCAACTTTTCTCAGCAACGGAGGTGGCGCGATGAATAATTGGGCTGAAGAATTACTTACCCTTACAACCGTCCAAGATTGTGATGACCCGCGCGTCGTGTTCCGACGCGTCGAAAAAGCGGCGCGTGATCTAGGCTTTGAATACTGCGCGTATGGCTTGCGCACCCCGCTGCCAATAACCAACCCGAAAATGATCGTGCTTAGCAATTACCCATCGGCTTGGCAGGCGCGATACACCGAAGCAGGATACCTGGACATCGACCCCACTATCCTGCACTGTCGTCGCAACCAGCACCCATTGATCTGGAGCGATGCCGTATTTGCCAATGTTCCCCAACTTTGGGCAGAATCTCAAGCCGCCGGATTACGGGTCGGGTGGACTCAATCCATCTTGAACGGATTCGGGGTCATTGGTCTGTTAACCCTTGCGCGTTCCGTCGAGCCGCTAACGGCCGAGGAGCTCGCCACCAAAGAACTGAAAATGCGATTGCTCGTGAGTCTCACACACACGGCCCTGGCACGCGTGCTCGCTCGACAAGTCGACACCGGCTTTTCGGTCACTCTGACACCCAGAGAAACCGAAGTGCTCAAGTGGCACGCCGATGGCAAAACATCCAATGACATTTCTGAAATCCTTACCATCTCAGTGGACACCGTGAAGTTCCACACGAAGAACGCGGTGTTCAAACTGGGCGCCGCCAACAAAACTGCCGCCGCCGTGCGCGCCACCATGCTCGGCCTTTTGCATTAAGCATCCATCGCCACACAAAGTGCCTCTTGCCCACCAAAAAAAGTTGACTATTCTTCCACCGGACAAGGGGCACCGGTATACTTGCGGCCTGTTTCGTATCTGCCCCCCCCTTTTGAATGGGGGCCCCTCGCAATATTATGCCCGCCTACCCATACCAATCTGCAAGCCGCATCGCCATGGTGCTGTCGCCTCGACTCGGCGACTCGCTACTCTTGATGTCACTCGCTCATAACTTGCACAATGATGGGCGGGATCTCGTCATCTTCAGCACCCAAATCAGCGCCCTGAAGCGTTGGTTCCCATGGGCGAATTTGCACCCGATACCGCGCGAAGAAGACATCACCGAGGTATTTGGCGACTTTGACGCTGTCATTCAGCTAGATGTCTATGCGCCGCTTCAGGCCATTCGTGACACCGACATCACCCTCGTATGTTTCACTGAGTGGTACACCCAGTTGAGCAGTGCCGTAAGGGCAACCGCAAGTCCCGGGCTGGTGGGAGACTTCGAGCTGATGGCCAAAACACTCTTCGGCGTAACCAAGTGGACACACAGTAACGGTATGGTGGCGCCCGCCAGTCTGAAACACCATGCGCACCCCAAACGCGTCATTATTCACCCTACTGCCAGTACGGGTTATTCGCGTTATTGGCCGCAGAAAAAATACGCTCGGCTGGCGCAATTACTTATCGAGCAAGGGTACGCCCCCGAATTCGTCGTTGAGCGCCATGAGCGGGCTGACTGGCTGGAAGGTCAAAGCGAATCATCACTGACTTTCGTCAATGTGGATTCTCTCGACGCCCTTGCCTCGTATATCCATGAGTCAGGCTGGTTCATTGGTTCAGACTCAGGCATCGGGCATCTGTCGTCGTCCACCGGCATTCCTACGGTCACTATTTGCGAGCGCATTCGCAACCTGCGCCGCTGGCGCCCCACGTGGGCGGCCGGTGAGATCGCCCAGCCAATTTGGCTGCCCTTGCGTTCATGGCGGCGTCGTTACTGGCGTGAAGCCATTACCATTGGCCGTGTACTTACCGCGTTTCGTAAAGTGCGAGCCACGGCGACAAGCCAGCCTGCCCGCTACGGGGCAATGAATACGCGCAGAGAAGTTCCAGCGCAGTAATGGCTAATTGATACCAAACAACAGGGCGCCCGCGGGCGCCCTGTTGTTTGTCTGGCTTACTGGAATGCCGTTTCCATAAAGGTGCGCAGGTTGCGCGAGTGCAAGCGCTCTGGCGGCATATCGCGCAGGCGTTCCAGCGCCCGGATGCCAATTTCCAGGTGCTGATTCACTTGCCGCCGGTAGAACACACTCGCCATACCCGGCAGCTTTAACTCGCCATGCAATGGCTTGTCGGACACGCAGAGCAACGTGCCATAAGGCACGCGGAAACGGAATCCGTTTGCCGCGATCGTCGCTGACTCCATATCGAGCGCAATCGCTCGCGATTGCGCAAAACGCTCGACCAGTTCCAGGTGATCTCGCAGCTCCCAGTTGCGATTATCAATGGTGGCCACAGTCCCCGTACGCATAATCCGCTTCAAATCCCAACCAGACAGCCCCGCCACCTCTTCAACTGCCTGCTCCAAAGCCACTTGCACCTCGGCCAAGGCGGGTACAGGCACCCAAGTGGGAAGATCCGCATCCAGGACGTGGTCTTCACGCACATAGCCGTGCGCCAACACGTAGTCACCTAATCGTTGCGAATCGCGTAGCCCTGCGCAATGCCCGAGCATTAGCCAGGCGTGGGGCCGCAACACAGCGATATGGTCAGTAATTGTCTTTGCATTGGATGGCCCGACACCGATATTCACCAGTGTGATGCCCGTGTGATCGGATCGCACCAGATGATAGGCCGGCATTTGCGGCAGACGAACCGCCTCCATGCCACCGGCGGGTGGGCTTTCGCCGCGGCGGGTAATGCGATTACCAGGCTCGACCAGCATCTCGTAGTCTTCATTGCCGTTCGCCATGAGCGCTCGCGCGCGCGCGCAGAACTCATCCACGTAAAACTGATAGTTTGTGAACAACACAAAATTCTGGAAATGCGCTGGAGCGGTCGCTGTGTAGTGCTGCAAGCGATGAAGGGAGTAATCCACACGTTGGGCAGTAAAGGGAGCAAGAGGCTTAGGCTCACCTTCTTTGCCGCGCCACGTACCATTGACAATCGCGTCGTCGGTCACCGCCAGGTCTGGCACATCGAACAAATCACGCAGCGGGCGCTTCAGCGCTTCCAGGTGCTCCCCTTCCACATACGCGCCCTCAGGGAAGGCAAAATGCAAGGGAATGGGCGAGTCGGACTCGCCGACTTCTACCGCCACGCGGTGGTTTTGAATAAGCTGGCTGATCTGTTCGATCAGGTAGTCTCGAAACAGCGTCGGCTGAGTGACCGTGGTCTGGTAAACACCAGGTTCAGCCACGTGTCCGTACGACAAACGGGTATCTATCGGATCATAAGTTTCAACCGCGATGCGGATCGCCGGGTAATAGGCCCGTGCGCGCACAAGACCACCACCTTGCCCGGTGACGACCTGCTGAAACGCGTTACGCAAGAAGCCCGTATTGCGCGCGTAAATGCTTACCAAGCGATCAACCGCGGCCTGCGCATCTTGAAATCGCTCGAACGCCAGTGGCTCGGGGCGACTGATGGTGATCGGGGCATGTACTGCGTTCATCATTGTGTTGCTCCGCGTTTGTAACTGCCTGGCATGGAGGGGCAGTCTCGTGATCATGCTGCACGTTTGCTGCTACTCGAGCCGATTATGCCCCACTGACCTAGCCTTCTCGATGACATCCACACTCTGCAATAGTGGATAGAGCCATTCTTTGTCTCCTGCCTAATTTTCCGGCTATCTACGCCGTCTCAGTTTCCTATCAATAATGCTGCATTGCACTACAAATGTAATGAAACATTATTCCATTATAATTCCCCCGGTCTGCACCCAATGCTGACTCTTTCCGCCGGCTTAACCCCACGTTAATGCCATGCCGCCCACTCCGATTTTTGAAGTGCCGTAATGACACCGCCTACGCGAAAAGTCCGTACTACCTCCTCCCGTTTTTATGCCTTTTTGGCCGCCCCGCTTCTCGCGCTTGGCCTCTCCTGGATACCCGGCACTGCCCAAGCTGCTATTGGTCACGAAGCCCGCCCCTCCCTGCAAGGTCTGAAGTTGGCTGGTGAGCCCACCGTGCCCACCTTGCGCGAGCGCGTTGTGCAAGCCGGGCTTGGCGCCATTGGCACTCCCTACAGTTGGGGCGGCAACGACCCCGATGAAGGTTTCGATTGCAGTGGCCTCGTGCTCTTCATCTACCGTGAAATTGCCGGTCTTGAGTTGCCACGCACGGCGCGCCAGCAGCGCGCTGCTGGCGATCAGGTCAACACCAAACAACTGAAACCCGGCGATCTGGTGTTTTTCTCGACCAGCCGTCGCCGCGGTGTGACCTCTCACGTCGGCATCTATATTGGTCAAGATCGTTTCGTGCATGCGCCAACGAGCGGCTCAAAAGTACGAGTCGACAGCATGAAAAGCACTTACTGGTCCAAGCGCTTTTCTGGCGCACGCCGCTATCTGGACGCCCCTGCCGGCCAGATGCTGGCTCAAGCCTCCACCCGCTAAATGCAAAATCCCGTACGGTTCCAGGAACCGTACGGGACGCATGCTTGAAGTGGACACAAGCACCTGGCGCATAAGCGCCGGGTGTTTAGCCGCGTCCGACGAACGGCATTTTCGTGGCCATAATGGTCATGAACTGCACGTTAGCGTCCAAGGGTAACTTCGCCATGGCCCCAACGGCTTGCGCCACATGGGCAACGTCCATGCGAGGTTCCACACGCGTGCTGCCATCGGCCTGCAAAATTCCGCCTGCCATGCGCTCGGTCATGTCCGTCGCCGCATTGCCGATATCAATCTGTCCGCAGGCAATGCCATAGGCCCGGCAGTCCAGGGAAATCGACTTGGTCAAGCCAGTCACCGCGTGCTTGGTGGCGGTATAGGCAATGGAAAACGGACGTGGAGCGTGTGACGATATGGACCCATTATTAATGATCCGACCGCCGCCAGGCTGCTGAGCCTTCATCAGGCGGATAGCCGCCTGCGCGCAGAGGAACATGCCCGTCAGGTTGGTATCCACAACATCGCGCCACACGGCTACCGGCAGTTCCTCAATGGGAACTGCCGGTGCGCCGCGGCCCGCGTTATTGAACAACACGTCGAGTCGACCGTACTCGCGCTGCAGTTCATCAAAGAGATCGCGCACGGATTCTTCATTGGCAACATCGGTGGGCACCACCAGTGCACGCACCCCATCTTCGCCTGCAGCAATTCGCGTCTCTTCCAGCGGTTCGCGCCGACGACCCGCCAGCACCACCCGGTAGCCTTGCGCTAAAAACTCCAGCGCTACGGCGCGGCCGATACCCGTTCCTGCACCGGTGACCAGTGCGACTCGGTGGTGAACACTCTCAGTGGTTTGCATCGGATGCTTCCTATTTTGTAAACCGGGAAATCCTACCCGAATCATCGTACCTGCGCTCGCCCTCACACGTACCATTTTGCAAGCGCTTGATTAATCATTCGGCTCGCACTCGCCGCCGCGCGCACCCGCAACACAGAGCTGATTTGTTATTCTTCGGGTCTTAGCTCTCGTTTGCATGCCACATCCCATGTCCTCCCATTCCGGAAACGTCTTTATGGTTGTCGCGCCCAGTGGCGCCGGCAAATCCAGCCTTGTCCGGGCCTTGCTCCAGCAAGACCCCACCATCCACCTCTCAGTATCCTGCACCACCCGCGCCCCTCGCCCAGGCGAAGAAGATGGTCGTGAGTATCGGTTTGTCTCGACCGCCGACTTCCAACGTATGCGCGATGAGCAATCGCTATTGGAATGGGCGGAAGTGCACGGTAACTTCTATGGCACCCCTCGAGATCGCATCGATGAAGCCACCCGTAAAGGTGAGGATGTTCTGCTGGAAATCGACTGGCAAGGCGCACGGCAAGTTAAACAGCGCTTCCCGGGTGCGATCGGCATCTTTGTGCTGCCCCCCTCCATCGAGGAATTGGAAAGCCGCCTGAAGGCAAGAGGTCAGGATGCGCCGCAAGTCATCGCCCGCCGCCTGATGGCCGCAGGGGGAGAAATCGCCCATGCCCCTGAATGCGAATATGTTATTATTAATCAAGAATTTAGCGTGGCCTTATCAGAGCTGGCACAGATTGTCAGCACTGCGAGGCTGCGCTTTTCGTCTCAGGCGGTCCGAAATGCTGAGTTGTTTGCACAACTTGGCATTCCGGCAGAGCACTAAGTCGAACGTGTCTTACACGCCTTTTTTCCGAAAAATCTGTCAGCCCCAGGTGTCCTAATGGCTCGAATTACTGTCGAAGACTGTCTGCATCACATCCCGAATCGCTTCAAGCTCACGCTGGCTGCGACCTACCGCGCCCGTGAATTGGCCCAAGGCCACGCGCCGCGCCTGGACAGCAAGGACAAGCCCACGGTCACCGCCTTGCGCGAAATCGCCAGCGGCCTTACCGGCATAGAAATGCTGCGCAAAGTTCCGACCTAATCGTTCCCGGGAGGTAAGCATGGCTTTTCCCGGGCTGAAATATGCTTCCTCAGGTCTTCTTGCAGCACTGCGTGCCAGCACCCGTCTAGGGCGCCGCACGGGCAAGAAGGACCAGACCTCCCAAATGTCTGCACCATCCGCCGCGCAAATTGCGGTGGATGCGGCGGCCTCTCCGGTCGCGTCGCTTGCCCCGCTTACCGAAATCATCGGTAGCTATCTCGATCCAAAAGACGTAGAACGAGTTCGCGAAGCGTATCGCTTTGCTGATCAGGCGCACCTCGGTCAATTCCGCGCCAGTGGCTCACCGTATATCTCGCATCCCATCGCCGTCACGGAAATCTGTGCCGGCTGGAAGCTTGACGTCAATGCATTGCAAGCTGCCCTGCTCCATGACGTCATGGAAGATCAAGGCATTGCCAAGCATGAGCTGGCAGAGAAATTCGGCACGGAAGTCGCCGAATTGGTTGACGGCCTGTCCAAACTTGACCGCCTGGACTTCGCAACAAAAGCGGAGCAGCAGGCGGAGAGCTTTCGCAAGATGTTGCTGGCGATGGCACGAGATGTTCGCGTCATCCTCATCAAGCTGGCCGACCGTCTGCACAATATGCGCACGTTGGATGCCGTCAATCCGGAAAAACGGCGCCGGGTTGCGAGTGAAACGCTTGAAATCTACGCGCCGATTGCGCACCGCTTGGGCCTGAATCTGCTCTTTCGCGAGCTGCAAGACCTTTGCTTTGCCGCGATGTACCCAAACAGATATCAGGTGCTCTACAAGGCCGTGCTGGCTGCGCGTGGCAACCGGCGCGAAGTCATCAGCAAAATTGCAGACGCCGTTCGCGCTGCATTGCCTGCATCTGGCATTGAAGCCGAGGTCACGGGCCGCGAAAAGACGCTCTTTGGCATCTATCGCAAGATGGTCGACCAAAAGAAGTCTTTCTCCGAAGTGCTCGACATCTACGGTTTTCGAGTCATCGTGCATACCTTGCCTGAGTGCTACCTGGCCCTCGGCATGTTGCATCAGTTGTACCGCCCCGTCCCGGGCAAGTTCAAAGATTACATAGCCATTCCAAAAGTGAACGGCTATCAGTCCCTGCACACTACCTTGGTAGGCCCTTATGGCACGCCGGTGGAGTTCCAGTTCCGCACCCGCGACATGCATCATGTCGCAGAAGAAGGTGTCGCCTCGCACTGGCTGTACAAGGGTGCCGATCTGACCCTGAATGATCTGCAAAAGCGCACGCACCAATGGCTGCAGTCGCTGCTGGACATCCAGAGTCAAACCGGTGATTCCGGCGAGTTCCTGGAACACGTCAAGGTTGACCTCTTCCCAGACGCCGTTTACGTATTTACACCGCGTGGCAAGATCATTTCTCTGCCACGTGGCGCCACGCCGGTCGACTTCGCTTATGCCATCCACTCCGACATCGGCAATCAAGCGGTGGCGGCCAAGATTAACGGCGAATTTGTTCCGTTGCGCACAGAGCTCAGTAGCGGTGACACCGTCGAAATTGTCACGTCGCCAGCATCACGCCCCAACGCCCAATGGCTGAATTACGTTCGTACTGGGCGCGCTCGCTCCGAAATTCGTCACTACCTGCGCACCGTCAAGTATGAAGAGTCGGTCGCTTTTGGCGAACGACTGCTCGCGCAAGCGCTTTCGGAATTGCATATGCCGATGCCGGCCAGTGATGATCCGGCCTGGACGAAGCTCGCCCGCAGCACCGGCGCGAGTTCACGCGACGAAATTCTGGCCGATATCGGGCTGGGCAAGCGCTTGGCAGCCGTGGTGGCACGCCGATTCGCGCCGGAGCACCAAATGCTCGCCACTACCGCTGCGGCGGTAGATGAACTGACTGCTGCGCGCGCCGCGCCCATTCTCATACAAGGCAATGAAGGTCAGGCCGTGCAATTGGCACCGTGCTGTGGACCCTTGCCAGGTGACCCAATCGTGGCTGGCATGCGCACGGGCCACGGTCTGGTCGTTCACACCGCCGACTGCCCCGTCGCCATTCGTCAACGTGCCCGTGAACCAGAACGCTGGATCAACGTCGCGTGGGACGCTCACACGGCCAAACACCTGCCCACTCGCCTGGATATCGTGACACGCAACGAACGTGGCGTCTTGGGCCGTCTGGCTGCAGAAGTGACCGCAGCCGATGCAAACATTGTCCACGTGACAATGCATGACGATGCCGTGGCAACGGTCTCCTTGCACCTGACCATTCAAGTGGATAGCCGCAAGCACCTGGCACAAGTCATCCGTGCCATCCGCCACGTGCCGCAAGTGCAAAAAATCGTTCGGGTAAAAGGATAAATCCTTTGCCCATGAAAAAACCCCCAACCCCTGAATACATCAGGGCTTGGGGGTTTTTCAAATCGGGCCTTACTGCCCCGTAATACCGAGCGTCTTCAAGTCTTTGCCCCACTGCGTCAGTTCGGCATCGACCTTGCGCCCCAACTCGGCCGGTGTGCTGGCGACAGGTTCCACACCTTGGGCAACCAACTGCGCCTGCACCTCCGGATTGGCCAGCGCCTTCTTCACTTCCGCTGACAGTCGCTCGACGATCTTCGGATCCGTTCCGCCCGTCGTGAAGACGGCATACCAGGTCGAGAACGCGTAGCCCGGCACGCCTGCTTCGGCAACGGTCGGCGTGTCTGGCAAGGAACGCAAGCGGTTCGCCGTAGTTACCGCCAAAATCTTGGTTTGACCTGTTTTGGAAGACTGCAGTGCGGGAGGAATACCTGAAAAGGTCATTTGCACTTGTCCACCCTGCACATCCGTCAACGCTTGTGAGTTGCCACGGTAAGGCACGTGAACGATATTCACATTTGCCTGGTGCGCGAACAACGCACCCGCCAGATGCAGCGTGGAGCCATTGCCCGAGGAGGCATAGTTCAGTTGGCCCGGTTCTTTGCGCGCCAGGGCCAACAGTTCTTTCACGTTGTTTGCCGGAACGCCTGCGTTGACGAGCAGCACATTGCCTGACTCGGCCACCAACGACACGGGCGCCAGATCTTTGCGAGGGTCATAGCTCACCTTGCTGGCCAGCAACGGTGCAATGGTGTTGTTACCTGTTGAGCCGAGCAATAAGGTGTAGCCGGTGGGCGCCGCCTTGGCCACGAGGTCGGCTGCGATAAGCCCACCTGCCCCACCTCGATTTTCGACCACGACGGTTTGTCCCATGCTCTGCTGCATTTCACGGGCGATTATGCGAGCGATCACGTCATTGCCACCGCCCGGGGCAAAACCAACAATCATTTTCAAGGGTTGCGACGGATAGTTATCCTGCGCGCCAGCCTGGCTCGACCAAACCGACGTAGCGAGTGCTGCCACCAGTAACGAACGGTGGAGAAAGGGGCGTGGGTACTGGATCGATGCCATTCAAAATACCTTGTCTGGAAATAGGGATAGCTGGGACGTGCCAGGATCAGCGCGACGCGCTCACAGGCAGAGGCAGACTTACCTTTCGGTTTGCTGACAACAACAGTGAGGTGTGACGGCGGGTCTGCGCATTATCCGCGAGGTCCAGCCAGTGAAAAGCGAAAAATGTTTTACCCTGATGAAAGAAAATCTTTCATTACGCTTTCATTTTCGATGTGGTTGAGTATGCGATGCGCTTAATCGGAAAGACAATGGCAAACGCGCGTAACCCATATGCTGATTCCTGAGCAATTGCTGCTTAAGAATCGCGGGTTACGCGCGGTCCATGCTAGCGTTTTTTTCCCAACGTTCTCGCGCTCCACCCACGCTACATTTAGGTGGGTCTTGTTGCACAAGACTCGAGAATTTAATTACGCGACATGCTGGAGAAAGTCTTTCAGACGCTGGCTGGGTGGATTGGTCAGGAGTTCTGTCGGAGCTCCGTCGTGGGCAATTTTTCCGGCATCAATAAAGATGAGTCGGCTGCCCACTTTGCGGGCAAATTCCATTTCGTGAGTCACAACGACCATGGTCATACCCTCCTCTGCCAGGTCGCGCATGACCTTCAACACTTCATGGCGCAACTCCGGATCCAAGGCAGAGGTCGGTTCGTCGAACAACATCAGCTTGGGCTTGATTGCCAACGCTCGCGCGATGGCGACGCGCTGTTGTTGCCCACCCGAAAGCTCCGCGGGGTAATGATTCATGCGCTCGGCCAATCCGACCTTGCTTAATAACGCCTCGGCAAGTTGGCGGGCTTCGCCGCGCGGCAAGCCTCGCGTGTGCACAGGCCCAAACATGACGTTCTCAAGCGCAGTCATCTGAGGGAACAGATTGAACTGTTGAAACACCATGCCAGCTTCGCGCCGTATTTCACGTACTTCAGCGGGGCTGCCTTTTACGCTATGCCCTCCGACCAGCAGATCTCCGTCTGTGATCGTTTCCAGGACGTTGATGCAACGCAGGAAGGTCGACTTACCGGATCCGGACGGCCCCACCACAACCACCACTTCGCCCGCGTCGATATTGAGCGAAATATCGTTCAACACGCAGGACGCGCCAAAACTCTTCGTGACGTTGCGAAATTCCACAATGCTCATAATATGCGCATCCTCTTTTCCAGCAGCCGCAAGCCCAGCGCCATGGTGCCGGTGAGAATCAAATAGACGACAGCCACTGCCGACCAGATTTCCACCGCACGAAAGTTACTTGCCATAATCTCCTGACCTTGACGAGTCAGCTCTGCGACACCAATCACGATGAAGAGCGACGAGTCTTTCAGGCTGATGATGCACTGGTTACCCAATGGCGGGATCATTCGGCGAAACGCCACCGGGCCAATAATATGGATCAGGATCTTGTGAAAAGGCAGCCCCATCGCCTGGCCTGCTTCTTTGAGCCCTTTATGCACCGACAATAAGGAGCCGCGCACAATCTCCGATATATACGCAGCAGAATTAATAATGAGCGTAGCGATGGCGGCCCATTCAGCATCAACGCGCAGGTTCACCAGCAAGGGCAGAGCAAAGTAGATGAACATGACCTGCACCACGATAGGCGTGCCGCGAATGAGCGCCACATAGACCTGTGCGATGCCAGCCAGAATGGGGTGACCGTAGGCGCGTGCGACGCCCGTCAAACCACCGAGAATGAAGCCGCCAAGCAGCCCCCAGAACGTGATCTTGACGGTCATGATGGTGCCGTCAAGCAAATTGGGCAATGCGCCCCAGACTACAGACCAGTCAAAGTTCACGACACCTCCTCGCCACGCGTGAATATGCCCAGGGTGTCAGGGCATATCGACAACGAGAGGATGCCAAGTACTCCCGTATAGCCGCACACCCCGACGGGCACACAATCAACTCAGACGATCAAGGCTTTTTGCCGAACCACTTCTCGTAAATGGCGTCGTACTGGCCATTTGCTTTCAAGGTGGCGAGCGCTTTATTCACTTGTGCGGTCAAGTCGCTGCCTTTGGGGAACGCGATGCCATAGAAGTCGCCACTTTTAACTGTGCCGACCACTTTCACGCGACCCTTGCCAGCCGTATTGGCGTAGTACTGGACATTGGGCGTGTCATGCACGGCGGCATCGACCCGACCTGTCGCCAGTTCAAGATAGGCGTTGTCAATGTTAGGGAAAAGTCTGAGCTTGGCGTCAGGCACCTCAGCCTTGAGGAAGTCCACCGTGGCGGTGCCCGTTTTCACGGCGACCGTCTTGCCTGCCAGGCTCTTGGCGTCTTTGATGTCAGTATTCTTGTCGCTGACCAGAATTGCCAGACCGCTCTCGTAGTAAGGATCGGAGAAGTCGATCACTTTCTTGCGATCATCGCGAATCGTGATGCCCGCCAGCGCCGCGTCGATATTCTTGGTTTGCAGGCCCGGAATAATGCCGTTGAAGTCCATCGGCTGAAGCTTGTACTTCAAGTTCAGTTCTTTCGCGATGGCTGCCCAGAGGTCTACGTCGAAACCGGTATACGTATTGCCTTGTTTGAACTCGAACGGTACGAAGGCCGTGTCCGTGGCAATTATGAGTTCTTTGGGTTGCGCGTAGGCGCTAGACAAGGAGCCGAACATGGCCACAGACAAACCAACGACAGCGGCGGCGACTTTACCTTTAATCATGAAAAACTCTCCTTTCGGGGAACGATTCGAACCCCTGAGTTGTTGTTGGGGCATGATTCCTTGACCAGGCCGGGATCACCGGCGGCGGCTTACGGGAGATCTTAACGCAAAGGCACCTTACACCAGCAGGTTAGGGAAATTACAATCGACAGGACACCCCGGAGAATCCCCCATGGCCTATAAGCACTCTCGCATTACCGGAAATCGCCACCAGGTTGGTCTGGCGCTGGGCAAGCTTGCACGGCCACTCATGACTATTTATCTGGAACAGAGCCCAACCTGGGAAGCCTTGCGCCCCTGGCGCGGCCACCCCTATCTTGAGCAGTTGGCGCAGCAAACCAAGCAGTGGTTTCCCTCGCTGTGGGAGGAACTTGAGGGGATGGCCGAAGGCTTGGGTTTGCCGGTTACCGACGTGTTTATGTGGAACTGTCGAGGCGACTTATTACACAAGACGACAGATGGTTGCACAACGGTCGCCCTGGCAGGTAAGGATGGCAGTCGCTGGATTGCGCACAACGAAGATGGGGATCCATTTTTGTACGGGCGCGTCCGTCTGGTAGAGGTCAAACCCGACGACGCGCCGGGATACCTGAGTTTCTATTATCCGGGCTCCCTGCCTGGCCACACGTTTGCCGCCAACAAGGCTGGGCTGGTGCAAACCATTAATAACGTGCGGACCAAACAACGCCACGCCGGCGTTCCGCGCATGGTCTTGGCGCGAGCCGTGCTCGATTGTGAAACGCTGGATCAGGCACTGGATGTGCTGCGCGATACGCCCAGTGCGGGCGGCTTTCACCATATGCTGGCTTCGGCGTCTGATACCCGTATGTTCAGCATTGAACTGGTTCCCGGACACTGTTCCGTGCTGGACATCCCTCAACGGTATGGTCATGCCAATCATCTGATTCACCGAGACAGCGAGAATCAGGCACAGGTCATTACCGATTCATCAAGGGAGCGCCAGAACCGCATTGACGGCATTGTTGATGCGTGGTCAGCCGATACCGTTGGTCAAGACCTGGTGACCGCGTTGCTCGATACCCAGGGAGACTTGCCGATATTGCGATGCGACAAAAATGATCCCGATGAAGAAAACACCTTGGCCACGGCGCTTTTTGAGATGCGCGACGGCCAGGTAACCCTACGCGTCTATGACCGTCAAGACAGTCCCGCCTTCGAACAAACCTTATAAAAAAACGACCGCGTCACCCTGGAAGGTAACGCGGTCGCTGCAGGGCCAATCACACACGCATAGCGTGCGTTATCGACTACGCCACACCGTAGCCACCACCTCCGGGTGTTTCCACCACGAAGATATCGCCTGGTTGCAATTGGGTACTATCTTGAGGCCCAAGCGCTTGCACCGTGCCATCGACACGCTCAACATAGTTTCGGCCCACCGCAGCCGCCTCTCCACCCGCCAATCCAAATGGGGCGTAGATGCGATTGTTCGACAGAATCGCCGCCGTCATGTCTTCAAGAAAGCGGATCTTGCGCACGGCCCCGTCACCCCCTCGATAGCGCCCTGCACCACCCGAACCCTGCCGAATAGTGTAGGACTCCAAGCGCACCGGGAATCTAAATTCCAGCACTTCAGGATCGGTCAGGCGCGAGTTCGTCATGTGCGCCTGCACCACTGACGTGCCGGCAAAACCAGCATCCTGGGGGCCCGCAGCATCAATGCGGATTGGGCCAGCGCCCGTTCCACCGGAGATAGTCTCGTAATACTGATAGCGCGCATTACCGAAGGTGAAGTTGTTCATCGTGCCCTGACTTGCGGCAAGAACACCCAGTGCGCCATACAAGGCATTCACGATGCACATCGACGTTTCAACGTTGCCCGCTACCACCGACGCCGGTGAGTTAGGACGCAGCATCGAGCCTTCCGGCAAGATGATCTGCAAAGGTTTCAGACACCCGTCGTTCAACGGAATATCGTCATTGACCAAGGTGCGGAACACATACAACACCGCAGCGACGGCAATAGCCCCTGGCGCGTTGAAGTTGTTGTCCAACTGATCCGAGGTTCCCGTGAAGTCCACCACGGCGGTACGCGCTTGATTGTCCACTCTGACCGCGACGCGAATCACTGCGCCGTTATCAAGCGGATACTCAAATTGGCCATCCTTCAAGACCGAAATGACACGTCGCACAGCCTCTTCGGCATTGTCTTGAACATGGCCCATGTAGGCGCGCACCACGTCCAGGCCGAAATGCTCACACATGCGCAGCAACTCTTGCACACCCTTTTCATTGGCGGCAATTTGCGCATGCATGTCGGCGATGTTCTGGTCAGGATTACGCGCGGGCCACGGACCCGAGCCCAGAATATCGCGTGCAGCCTGCTCACGGAACTCACCATTTTTCACGAGTTGGAAATTGGTAAACAACACCCCCTCGTCTTCAACGGTTTTGGAGTCCGGTGGCATGGAGCCCGGCGTGGTTCCGCCAATATCCGCGTGATGCCCACGTGAGCCCACATAGAACAGAATCTCGCTGCCCGCACGGTCGAATACCGGCGTGATGACAGTCACGTCTGGCAAGTGCGTGCCACCATGGTAAGGATCATTCACCACATAGGCATCACCTGGTGTCATGCGCCCGACGTTGGCATTCATGACCGTACGCACCGACTCGCCCATTGAACCCAAGTGAACCGGCATGTGCGGTGCATTGGCAATGAGATTGGCCTTTGCATCAAAGATGGCGCAAGAAAAATCCAGGCGCTCTTTGATGTTCACGGAGTACGCCGTGTTCTGCAACCGGTAGCCCATTTGCTCGGCAATGGACATGAACAGGTTGTTGAAGACTTCCAGCATGACCGGATCCGCTTGGGTTCCGATGGCACGCCGTCCCGGGCGAGGCAGCACCCGCGTGATGACAAAATTATCTTGCGCGGTGAGTTCAGCACGCCAGCCCGTCTCAACCACAGTGGTTTGATTCGGTTCGGAGATGATGGCGGGCCCGTCCACCTGATCGCCAGCCGCCATGTCTTCTCGGACATAGAGCGGTGTTTCACGCCACGCGCCTGCGCTATACATTTCCACAAGCTGACGCGATTGCAAGGGCTCGGCGCGAGTACGTGCGGCCGAGGTTTCCGTCACTCGCTCTCCGCCGCCCGTCGCTTCCACCGAAATCGTCTCAACGACGAGATCGCGGTTTGGCATCAGGAACGAATAGCGCTGACGATAGCCCGCTTCGAAATCCGAACGCGCTTGCGCCACGTCACGAAACGCCACTTCCAGCGAGGTGTCCGTGCCCTTGTATTTCAAATGCAAGCGTCGCTGTACGGAAATAACGTCTTGCGGCACATGTTGACGACGAAGCTCCCCCGCTGCCTGCTCCGCCAGAATATCCAACTCTCGGCGCAGCTCATCAAGCAGGTCGTCGTCGAGCACCTTTTCGACCGTCTTCTGACGTATCTCAGTCTGATCCGCCAAGCCCATGCCATACGCTGACAAGACGCCACCCAACGGATGTGCGAACACCGTGGTCATGCCAAGCGCATCAGCGACCAGACATGCGTGCTGCCCACCCGCTCCGCCGAATACCGTCAAGGCGTACTCGGTGACATCGTGGCCGCGCTGCACAGAAATACGCTTAATGGCCTCGGCCATATTGCCAACCGCGATTTCTAAAAAGCCTTCGGCTAACTGCTCCGGCGTCATCGAGCGCCCGGTTGCCGTTAGCACCTCGTCCGCCATTTCCGAGAAACGGCTTGCCACCGCTTGCCGATCCAAGGCCTCATCAGCATTGGGCCCGAACACGCGGGGAAAGAAGTCTGGCTGAATTTTGCCGAGCAAGACATTGCAGTCGGTCACGGCCAACGGTCCGCCACGGCGATAGCACGCAGGGCCTGGGTTAGCGCCTGCGGAATCGGGGCCAACGCGCAATCGCGCACCGTCAAAATGCAAGATGGACCCACCACCTGCTGCCACCGTATGAATGCTCATCATGGGCGCGCGCATGCGCACGCCTGCCACTTGAGTTTCGAACTCCCGCTCGAACTCACCCGCGTAATGCGAAACGTCAGTCGAGGTGCCGCCCATGTCAAAGCCGATGACTTTCTCAAAGCCAGCCTGCTCACTGGTGCGAACCATGCCGACAATACCGCCAGCCGGTCCGGAAAGAATGGCGTCCTTTCCGCGGAAGCGATGGGCATCGGTCAGCCCACCGCTAGATTGCATAAACATCAGGCGGATGCCCGGCAGCTCGCTGCCCACCTGATCCACGTAGCGCTTGAGGATTGGCGATAAGTAAGCATCAACGACGGTCGTGTCGCCGCGCGAAACGAATTTGATCAGGGGGCTGACCTCATGTGAGGCCGACACCTGCGTGAATCCGATGCTACGAGCCAGCTCAGCCGCCAGCTTCTCGTGTGACGTGGTGTGCCAGGCGTGCATGAAGACGATGGCCATGGCACGAATACCGCTGTCATAGGCACGCTGCATGTCAAGACGCAGCGCCGCTTCGTCCAGCGGGACAATGATGCTGCCATCAGTCGCGACGCGCTCGTCCGCCTCGATGACAGATTCATAGAGCATTTCAGGCAGTACAACATTACGGTCGAACAGGCGCGGACGGTTCTGGTAAGCAATACGCAAGCCATCACGAAAGCCGCGCGTGGTGACGAGCAGCGTGCGCTCGCCTTTGCGCTCGAGCAGAGCATTGGTGGCGACGGTGGTTCCCATCTTCACGCAATCAACCAGCTCCGTGGGCACGGGTTGTCCCGGCGCGATACCCAAGAGCTTGCGAATACCCGCCACCGCGGCGTCGCGATACTGCTCCGGGTTTTCCGACAGCAGCTTGGCCGTTGTGGTGCTGCCATCAGGGCGGCGCGCCACGATATCGGTAAACGTACCCCCACGATCAATCCAGAACTGCCACTTCTTTGACATAGTGTCCTCAAGTAAGAGGCCGGCCAGCGCATCGGGCGCTGTGCTCGGGTTGTATTTCGCGAGGCGACGCCGCCTCGCGCAGAATTACAGTGACGTAGCGGCGCGTGCCGCCTGGTCGTACAGGCCCGACAAAGCGCGTAAGGTATGCGCCAGTTGACGACTGAACTCCAGCCCTCCCCCGCCTGGCGCGCCCATGCCGCTCGTCAGGCACTGCTCGCGAATCTCGGCATAGCGTTTGATGATGCCGGCGCCGTGTTCCGTGACGCTGTAGAAGACTTCTTTGCTGCTGCGCTCGCCGGCCACAACACCGAGTCGCTCAAGCTTCTTGAGGGCGTAGCTGACGATGTGCGTGTCTTCCACATTCAAGGTGAAACAGATGTCCGCCAGCTTCTTGGCGCGTTGGCGGTGGTAGACGTGGTGCAGCACCATGACGTCGGTTGGCGTCAAATCGGGCAATCCGGCTGCCGCCATACATCGAACCATCCAGCGATCGAAGGCATGACTGGCAATCATCAAACCGAACTCCACTTCGGACAAATCGGGTGCATGGCCCCCGGCCAAATGAGCAGATGAAGCAATAAGCGTGGGCGCCATGGCGATTGATCCGGTGTCAGAATGATCGAAATACTAATAATTTATCTACATTTCATCAATAAAAAATATTCATTATTTGCTTTTCCAGAGGAGATTCAAGGGAATACCCCTAGTCACAATATGCGCAGTTTTGGGATTCGGGCACGCGATTTATCACCCGTGCACCAATGCTGTTATTTTCTCTTCACTTCTTTGAAGCTTCAAATAATGGAGAATCAACCTTATACCTAGGAGTTACCCGTAAAAGGCCCTATTCCCCGTTTAGCGAGACCGCAATGCAACATAGAATCACAGCGTTTTCGAAGCACTCCCATATCTGCTTCACGCTCTTTTGCAATGCCCGTCGGGTACCGCCCGAATCCGTCACTCGCAAAGAAGGACCACCCACATGTACAAGAAAATATCTCTGTTGGCCGGCAGCATCGTCATGGCATTCAGCGCTGCGGCACAAGCGCAGACCAAGTGGGACCTGCCCACGGCGTACCCCGCCAGCAATTTCCACGTTGAAAACCTGACGGGCTTCGTCAAGGACGTAGACACGCTGTCCGAAGGCAAGCTGAAGATCACGCTGCATAACAATGCCTCGCTGTATAAAGCGCCTGAAATCAAGCGTGCGGTGCAGGGCAATCAAGCGCAGATCGGCGAAATTCTGTTAACCAACTTCGCCAACGAAGACCCAATTTATGAATTGGATGGCCTGCCCTTCCTGGCTACCGGTTACGACGCGTCATTCAAGCTTTATCAAGCGCAAAAGCCCTTTCTCGAAAAGAAGTTGAATTCGCAAGGCATGACTTTGCTGTACGCCGTGGCGTGGCCGCCCCAAGGCATTTTCGCAAACCGTGAAATCAAGCAAATCTCGGATATGAAGGGCCTGAAATGGCGTGCCTATAGCCCCGTGACCGCCAAAATTGCCGAGATGGTCCACGCGCAACCCGTAACGGTGCAGCAAGCTGAGTTGGCGCAAGCACTGGCCACCGGCGTGATCGATTCGTATATGTCTTCTGCCTCCACGGGCTACGACACGAAGACCTACGAATACATCAAGAAGTTCTACGACACCCAAGCCTGGTTGCCCAAGAACGCGATCATCGTGAACAAAAAGGCTTTCGACGCCCTGGACCCCGCCACGCAAGCCGCACTGAAGAAAGCCGGTGAGCAAGCTGAGGCACGCGGCTGGAAGCTGTCGCAAGAGAAAAACAAGTGGTATCAGGAAGAACTGGCCAAGAATGGCATGGTTACCATCAAACCGACGGTCGAGCTTCAAGAAGGCTTGAGTGTGATTGGCAAGCGCATGCTTGACGACTGGCTCAAGAAAGCGGGCGCTGATGGCGTCGCCATGATTGACACGTACAAGAAGCCGTAACTTACGATGCGCCGCTTTTTAGATGGACTATACGGCGCGGCCGGCCTGTTGGCCGGCTTGTGCACCATTGGCGTGCTCGCCTCGGTGCTGGCCTCCATTATTTCGCGCCAGATCGGCGTGAACGTACCCGGCACGGATGCTTATGCCGGGTACTTCATGGCCGCTGCCGGCTTTCTCGCTCTATCCAGCACCTTCAAGCATGGCGAACACATTCGTGTGACGCTGCTCTTGAATTCGCTCTCACCCGCCAACAGCCGCCGACTGGATATTTTTGCGTTGGGAATGGGATGTTTGCTGTCCGCGTCCTTCGCTTTTTTCAGCGTGAAACTCGCTCATGATTCATGGGCATTCAACGACATGTCTACCTCTAACGACGCCACCCCGCTCTGGATCCCTCAGATCACGATGGCCGTCGGCACGATCTTGTTTTTTGTGGCCCTGCTCGATGAGCTGGTTCGACGTACACGCGGCTTGGCCGCAGCCACATCGCAGCAAACCCATGAATGAACTTCTCATCATTTCACTACTTGTCGTCACCATTTTCGTCCTCCTGGGTAGCGGCGTCTGGGTCGGGCTGACGCTCGCCGGCACTGCGTGGATTGGCATGGAGATATTCTCCAGCCGCCCTGCGGGCGACGCCATGGCAGTCACGATTTGGGGAGCGTCTTCCAGTTGGACCCTCACAGCGCTGCCCTTATTCCTGTGGATGGGCGAAATTCTATTTCGCACACGGCTGTCCGAAGACCTGTTCAAAGGGTTGGCACCTTGGCTGAATAAACTGCCAGGACGACTGCTCCATACAAACGTCATTGGTTGCGCCATTTTCGCGGCGGTTTCCGGCTCATCCGCAGCCACTTGCGCCACCGTGGGCAAGATGACCATCCCGGAACTAACGCGTCGTGGCTATCCAGAAGACAAGATTCTTGGCACGCTGTCTGGTGCAGGCACACTGGGCCTGTTGATTCCACCTTCGATCATCATGATCGTATACGGCGTCGCAGCCGATGTGTCTATTTCGAAGCTGTTTATCGCTGGCATCGTGCCAGGCATTTTGTTGGCCCTGCTTTTCATGGGCTATATCGCGTGGTGGGCAATTCGCAACCCGTCGCAAGTGCCTGCAGCCGACCCCGGCCTGAGCTTCAAGGAAAAGGTCTATCGCTCGCGTCACCTGATTCCAGTCATGCTGTTGATTGGTGCCGTACTCGGCTCCATCTACAGCGGTTTCGCCACCGCAACAGAAGCGGCCGCGGTAGGTGTGGTCGGAGCATTGGCGCTATCCGCCTTGCAGGGTTCACTGACACGCAGTGCCTTCATGCAGTCGTTATTGGGCGCCACACGCCTCTACTGCATGATTGCGTTGATTCTGGCGGGCGCTCAATTCCTTACGTTGGCCATGGGCTATATCGGCCTGCCTCGCGCACTGGCTGAATGGATCGGCGGCCTGGGCTTGTCCCAGTTCGGGCTGATCATGGCGCTGATGGTGTTTTTCATCGTCCTGGGTTGCTTCCTGGATGGTATCTCCATCGTGGTACTGACAATGGGTGTGCTCTTGCCCACCGTTCAAGCGGCTGGCATTGACCTCATCTGGTTCGGGATTTTCATTGTGTTCGTGGTCGAAATGGCGCAAATCACGCCACCCGTGGGCTTTAACCTATTCGTGCTTGCGGGCATGAGTGGACGCGAGCTTCCGTACATTGCCCGCGCTTCACTGCCCATGTTCTTCCTGATGATTGTGGCGGTCCTGCTGCTGTATCTGATTCCCGGCATTGCCACCTGGCTGCCGCAGCATATGACGCTCTAGCACGCTTGGCATTTCAATCTATGCGGTACCCACTGGCGCTTCCTCTGACCTCGGTCTTTGGAAGCGCTAGTCGTTTTAGGGCATCAATATCAAGCATGACTGTTTTCAGAAAGCGCCACTGGCAGCGGGTCCTTACACTTTTGCGCTTTTCTTATTTCCTGGGTGGTGCCCCTAATGCATGTTGAACAGGCCGCAGTATCTCGGCACTCAAAGCTGGCTGGCCATGTTGTGCAGCGGCTGAATGACACGCCTCTTTGCGAAGACCACGCGCTGCAGTTGGAATTTTATGAACACGAGCTGGTGGATCAGGCCGGGCACATCTGCAAGCCTGCGGCGCTGGCGAATCTGGACATCTTCTACGCGGCACGGCACGCGATACGAAATATTCCTCTGCGCAAGAATGTCTGTGGACGTTATGTGTTTGAGTACAGAAACCGCGCGCTCATTGAAAACCCCATAAGCCAGGCCGTGAGCATCCGCCAGATTGCCAAAAGCCATCGGTCGTTGCAGGGTGAAGTGCTGTGCCGTCAAACCCTGCGTGACATAGGCCACGACTTAGGCTATGCCTCGCGAGAAGTTCATCCGAAGGATGTCGGCGAATTTGTACAAACCGTGATCAGCGCACTCCGCCAGGCAACACCCCTGCTGATCTGCTATGCCATGGGTACTGATCGCCGCCCGAGCCTGCTTTATCGTGATGATCCATCTAACGAACACGCCGGCCTCATCGTCGGATACCACCCAGCACAACACAGTGTGACTCTTGCCTCCAGTGGACGCCTCTACCACGACATCAGCGTGCATCTTCTGTGGCGTGCCTCGCGGGCGCTTCCTGCGCATCGTCATGCCGAGCATTACCTGCAGCCAAGCGGCTTATCCGCCTATAGCTCCAGCCAGCCGAAATACGCCATTCCATTTTTTGGCTGGGGCAATGGCGGCATACCCAGCGCGCGTCTCAGTCACCTGATTCAAGACGGACGCATTCGTATCCATAAAACACCGGTATCGCCATCCCCTGACAGCGGGTATCGCGGCGTACTCCTGATGTTCACACCTGCATTGGAGCACCCACGCTGGTGTGCAGCCTCCATTGAACATTCCGGTGGGTCAGACGGCGTCAGACTCACGTCAAAGTAAAGGCCACTTAAGAGCAGCTAGGCGATTTGGACAAGCTTCGTGCCGCAAGCTTGGCACACTAGCTGTCGGTTCCGTGCGTAATTTTTGGCAATGAACTTAAGCTTTCCAATCAACCTGTCAAAAAATACCTGCCATGCAAGATCTGCCCAAATTCCATCAACTCGTGGGCGATCTCGTGCGCCATGTTGGTCTGGAGGTTCCTGATCTTGAGGAGTCTCGCGATATGTTCAGCCTTGTCGTCAACGAGGCGTACACCCTGCATCTGGGCCTGCTCGACGATGCTGCCTGGTTCATGCTCGCTGAACTCAATGACCAGGACATTGCGCGAAATCCAGAGCGACTGATGCGCGCCATGCAGGTCAACCAACTGGCTCAAGACGCCTGCCAACCCATCATGGCTATTGGCGCTGAGGGCGCAATCAACGGTTGGGTGCGTTTACCGCTTGCCAACGGTGATTTACCCACGAGCCTGGACGCGCTGCACGTATTGCTGGATGCCGTCGATTCGCTATAGCGGAAAGGCTGCGCAGCGACTTTGCTTGACAGGCTGCTCCGACTTCGCAATACATTCTTTGAGAACCCCACCGCATGACTACGATAAACACGCGTATGCCCGTCGAGCTGAGCGCAGCCAGCCTCCAAGAGAAGCTGCCGCTTTTAGCGCAATACCCAGGCGGGATAACAGATACCACCCGCTTCGGCCTGACCCAAAATAACGAACTGGTACGGTACTCGGGTTGCTCCTGGCGCTGGCATCCCAACCAAACCAAGCGCGCAGCAGACCTCCTACGTACGCTAAAACTCATCACGCCTGAGCAGACGTCCCGTGGCAAGGCAATCCGGGTAGAGACGATTTGCGCCAGCCTGGAAGCGTCGCTCCCTCAGCGCCCAATACCTAACAAAGGACAGATGCGCGATGCGAACACTCGACTCGGCCCGCTACCGCCTACGCCAGTGAATACCAGTTCGTCATCCGATAGCAGGACCGCCAGCCCGCGTAATCATCAACCGTTGCAGCAATGGCCCTGCACGCCACGAGCTGCGGAGTTCACCAAAAGTAGCGCCCAACAGCTATCAAATTTTCACTCATCGCCCATCCTCCACGATACCGACGATGCTAAAAATGAAACACGACTACTCAATCTGATTGGCACTTCCGAGACAAGAACGGACGCCTTTGTCGCCCTAAAGAAGCAGGTTGGTGGGCTTGGCACTTGTTCCCACTTCATCAATGATCTTGCGCGCCAGCGTTATGTGGACATTCCCACTGCACGCGAGACTCTGCTGTACGCACCTGATGGCATTGCGTTGGCCGGAAATCAGTTGAGCATTGATGGTCACGCACTGGGGCTGGCGTTTCAATATCCGACGCAACGCTATATTGAGCCCTACATGGAGACGCTTCTGGACAATGGCCGCGCGTCGATGCTCGTGGTGCTGGCGTCTGACGACGACATTCGCCATGGCCAGTTGCCGGAGTACTTCTCTGAAGCTGGCACCTATGGCAATCTGAAAATAACGTCGAATAAGATCGTTGACGCAAAAATCTCGAATGAACGCACACATCTGAAGGCGTATGAATTAGCCATTCTGAATACCGGAACTCGGCAAGAGCACTCTCTTCCCGTCTTGCACGTGAATAAATGGCCTGATCTAACCAGCCTGACGCTGGATCAATTCCGCGACCTTATCGGGTTCATTACGTTCATGAATGGCAGTGCTGTCGACCAAGGCCTGGCGAAAGCTGATGGGCTCCAATTCAACCGCCAACCCCAACTACTCCCCGCGTTTCATTGCAAAGCAGGTGTCGGACGTACAGGCATGATCCTGGCCGGTTTGGCGCTGAGTGACCCCAACAACGCGCGCAGCGTTGAGCACATCGTGACCGAACTACGCCGTCAACGGGCACCGCAGATGGTGCAGACTGATGCGCAACTTGCCCTGCTTTGCCAGTTTGCAAATGAACTGGGCAAGCCCATTTTTATCGCAGATGAGAACGACGCGCCTTTCTATGTCAATACCCATGTCGCCTAGCGCTGAAGCTGACCTGACGCAGCAAAAATAGACAGCGCCCCATTTTGACCTCTGGAATTTAGACCTCGGCAATAACAGCGGGCCGCAGCATGAAGCTGCTGCCCGCTGCCCTACCACCTGCGCTCATCACTGTGACAACGCTGCAAGGTCCTATCACTACATCCCTAAATATGCCCGTCTGACCTCATCAGATGCCGCCAGCTCGGCCGCATCACCCGACAGCGCCACTCGCCCGCTTTGCATGACATAGGCTCGCGCCGCTACTTCCAGTGCCTGCGCCATGTTCTGCTCCACCAGCAGCACGGAAAGCCCGCCGTCTTTGTTCAATGCAGCCAAGGCATCAAACACCTGCTCGACCAGAATCGGGGAAAGGCCCAGACTTGGCTCGTCGATCAGCAGCAAACGTGGCCCGCTCATCAGCGCGCGCCCAATAGCCAGCATCTGGCGCTCGCCCCCTGACATCGTGCCCGCCAGTTGCTCACGCCGCTCACGCAAGCGCGGAAACAAGGTGTAGACCTGCTCCAGGCGCGTCCGATAGACCGCCTCGTCACGTACCGTATAGGCGCCCAAGCGAAGATTTTGCTCCACGGGTTGCCGGGCGAATACACGTGCGCCTTCTGGAATCATCGCAATTCCCTGCGTGACCAACTTTTCCGGGGGGGTGCCGGTGATATCACGGCCCTCGAAGGTGACCCGTCCTTCCTTGGGTTTGACCGCCCCCACAATCGACAACAAGGTGCTGGACTTGCCCGCCCCATTGGCGCCAAGCAAGGCCGTAATCTCACCTTTTCGGACTTCCAATGAAACACCGCGCACCGCCTGCACGCCGCCGTACGCCACGCTCAGGTTCTCTACTTTAAGCATCACCTCAGACACGGTGCTTTCTCCCTAGATACGCTTCAATCACAGCGGGATTGCGCACGATTTCCTGCGGAGGGCCTTCAGCGATCATCTGACCGAAATTCAAAACAAGCACTCTTTGTGCCAGACGCATAACGACCTCCAGCACGTGCTCGACGATGATCAACGTTACGCCTGCGGCATGGATGCCTCGCAGAATTTCCGCAAGCGCAATGGCCTCGGACGGGTTCAAACCGCCGGCCACTTCATCTAGCAAAAGCATGCGGGGTTCGGTGGCCAAGGCTCGAGCCAACTCCACGCGCTTTTGACCCGCCACGTTTAGTTCTGCCGCCTTGACGTTCGCCCTATCCTGCAAGCCCACGAGTTCCAATACGCGACCCGATGCGCGCCGGGCATCCGCCAGTTTGGGATGGCGTAACAAGGCACCCACCATGGCATTTTCCAGAACCGTCATCTGACCGAAGCTGCGCGGAATTTGATAAGTGCGCACAAGGCCCATCGCCGCCACTTGCTCCGGCCGTTTGCCGATCAATGAGTCTCCATTGAAAGTAACCGTTCCGGAAGTAGGTTCGTGGTGACCTACCAGACCGTTGAATAGCGTACTTTTCCCCGCTCCGTTGGGGCCGATAATGGCCACGATTTCGCCTGCGTCGACAGACAGGGAGATATCTTTGTTGGCAACCAATCCGCCAAAGCGCTTGGTCAGATCTTTAACGGCGAGCAGAGCCACGGCGCCTCCTCAAGGTGACCAGGCCACCCGGCAGGAACATCGTTACCAACAGAATGACCAGGCCGAAAATCAATAAGTCCAAGCCCAGACCAGAACTTCCCCATAAGACTCGGGTGCCTTCAGATAGCGGCAGGAGCAGTGCGGCACCCAACCATGGCCCAATCAAGGAGCCCACGCCGCCGAGGATAGTCACCAGCACAATCTGCACCGACATCGTCAGGTTGAACACTGACTCCGGATCAACAAAGCCGACATACATGGCAAAAAAACCACCCCAGACACCGGTCATGCCAGCGGAATACACGAACGCAAGCATCTTGTACCGATCTGCCGCGACCCCCAAGCTGCGCGACGCGGCTTCGTCGCCGTTAATCGCGCGCCAATAGAATCCAGTTTTGGAGTGAACCAGGAAATACGTCGCGCAGAAGGTCAGGAATGCCAAGCCAACGGCGATCCAGTAATACGGCACCTTGCTACGAAACAACAGCATCCAGGGCGAGTCGCCGATGGGTGCTTCCAGGCCAACGGCACCTCCTGCCCATGCCCAATTGGTCATCAGCAACAAACCGATCTGCAACAACGCAATGGTGGCCATGGCGAAGTAGTGGCCGGACAGTCGCAGGGTCGGCCCGCCTACGATCCACGCGAGCGCTGCGCAGACAAGGCCTCCCAAGGGGATGCCGATAATCGGCGAGAGCTTCAGGTGATGAAGCAGCAATAAGGTCGTGTAAGCCCCAACGCCGACGAACACACTGTGTCCGAAAGAGATGCGACCTAAAAATCCCCCTACCAGGTTCCAGCACGATCCCAGTGCGCCGAACATGACGGCCAACAACAGCACTTGCAAGGTGAATGAATCGGTGACCACGGTTGGCACCAGCGCCATGATGACGGCCGCCGCCGCAGCGACGACCAGCGGCCATTTGGGCGCATTCGCGCCGCCTGCACACTTTGAGCTTCGCTTCAGCATGTCACCACCGCCCGAAAAGGCCACGGGGCCGATACCAAAGCACGAGAATGAACAGAATAAAAACGCTGACCGTCTTCATGGCTGGCGCCACGAAATAACCTGTCATTGCCTCGATAATGCCAATGAGAATGCCGGCGATAAAAGCGCCAGGCAGAGAGCCAAAACCACCCATACAGACCGCCACGAACGCCAACAACCCGAAGACCGTACCGACAGAAGGAAACACATAGAAGAAGGTGGTCAATAATGCGCCTGCCAAACCAACGGCGGCGCTGCCCAACATCCATACCTGCGCGTTGACGCGGTCTGGCGAAATGCCCACAAAAGCGGCCACCTGACGATCCTCAGCCACGGCCTGCAAGGCATGGCCCCAGCGGGTGCGATAGACAAGCACAAACAATACGCAGACGACCGCGAGCGCTATCAATCCTGTGACAACTTGCGGACGCCCTAAAGACATACCGGCGATGGTGACACTTCCAGACACCATGGTATCTGGCAGGCTGCGATAGTCAGGGGTGAAGGCGATAAAAGCCAACTGGCGCAACACGAGGCCCAGGCCGAAGGTCGCCAGAATGACCGCCATAGGCGGCCCTTTTTGCAATCGTTTGATAATGAGGGCGTAGGTCAGAAAGCCGACAAACGCTAGTGCAATGGCCACCAGCGGCGCGGAGAGCGTGGGATCAATATGGCCAAGGGTGAAGAGCCAATAAGCGGCATACATGCCCAACATCAAAAATTCGCCATGCGCGAAATTAATAACGTCGGTGATGCCCCATATCAGCGCCAGCCCCACCGCAACGGCCGCATAAATCAGGCCGTTAAAAAGGCCTGCGGTAAGCGCTTCAAGCATGGGATGCTCCTGCGGCAAGCCTGGTCAGACTCGCCGCTGCTAACGATGAAAGATCACTTCCAGACGAAAGGCACTGTTGGCAAGGCCGGGTTGGTCTTGTACTTCTCGGGCCAAACCGTTTGATACGCTGGGCCCACTAGTTGCAAAATCAACCCGGACCCCAAGGTGTTCTGCCCTTTCTCATCGAACTTCACCCCAGCCCATGGCATGGCAACCTGTGACTCGCTAAGATTGGTCGCAACCAAGGCACGTCGAATGGCTTCAGGGTCGGTGGAACCTGCACGGTTGATCGCCTCGGCCAGCACCAGCACACCTTGCATCGAGCGGGCGTTATTGCCATTGAGGTCTTTGCCCGTCTTGGCGCGGTACATCTCGTTGATTTTCTTCAAGCCTGGTTTGGCCGCCGCCACATCGTTGCCCCACACGTCACGAGTCAGCAAGCCTTGAACTTGTGGCCCCACTTCCTGCACAAAGCGCGAATCGATGAAACCGGCGTCATTGGCCAGAAACACAGGTGGCGCGTACTTGCTTTCACGCATCGTGCGCACAAACAGCATGGCGTCCGAGGTATAGCTGGCAAAAATGGCAACATCGGGTTTGGCAGCCGCCAGTTTTTGCACTTCTGCGGTTACCGAGGCCGAGCCTGCCCCATATGCAATATTGGCGACAATTTCGCGCTTATATTGCTTGGCGAACTTCTCGACAGCCTTGAAAGTATTGACCCCGAAGTCGGTGTTCTCGTAGACCACCGCAATTTTCGTGGTGGGCACGGTTTTGATGCCGTCCAGGAACTGCATCATGTTCTCGACAAACGTATCGTCGTTTGGCGAGGTGCGGAAGAACCATTTGTAGCCGCGCTCGGTCAGGTCAGGGCTGCTGGACTCGCCGTTCACGTAAGGAATGCCACGCTGTTCGGTGATGCGGCTTGCCGTTTTGGTCACTGCAGATTGGTACGCCCCCGTCAGCGCCACCACTTTTTCCTGATCAATCAGGCGCTGCGCATCGGCCAAACCAACTTCAGGCTTGCCTTGCGAGTCGCCAAAAATCACTTCAATCTTGGCACCACCCAAGTTCGGTAAACCAGAACCTGCCGCCAGAGGAATGCCTTCAAGTTCCGGATGTGGGTTGTTAATCAAATCCACGGCCAGCTCAATAGCGGCCTTGATTTCCGCGCCGGTAGAGGCGAGCGCACCGCTTAACGGATAGATGGCACCAATACGCACTGTCTTTTCTTGCGCCTGAGAAGGCAACGCAAACGCCATCGCCAAACTTGCGGCGACACCCGCAATCAGTTTCATCTTCATTACTCAACTCCTGGAATGATCGAACCGTAGATGCAACAGAAATTTCAAAGATCCGGAAGGATCCATCGGGACCACGCGGGTGCACAGCACCCTTGCCGCTCGGCAGCGCCGGCAGAATCGTGATGAGTTGTCGCCTTTTCCCCTTGTCCTTTAATGGATCATTTTGGTGGGCACAACTGAGTCGTCTATCGACGGAAAACTACAAAATACGAAAATCGTGGCGCGTAAAACCTTAAAGAATGGCCATTCGACTGTTGATCAGATCAGTGACCAACATATGGCCTGGTGCATGCGTAATACAGAATTCAGGTTTGACCGCCGCCACGACGGCTTGTGGTGTAACGCCACAAGCCCAGAACACGGGTAGCTCACCTGCCCTGACCTCTACTGAGTCACCATAATCCGGCTTATCTATGTCGGCAATCCCTATCAACGAGGGGTCGCCAATATGAACGGGTGCGCCGTGCACTGACGGAAAACGCGAAGTCACCTGAATAGCGCGAATTGCATCAGCTGCTTTCAAGGGGCGCATAGACACCACCAGGGGGCCACCAAAGACCCCGGCGGCATGGGTCGCAATATTGCTGCGATACATGGGCACGTTGCAGCCCTGTTCAATGTGCCGCACTGGCAAACCGTTATCCAGCATGGCTTCTTCAAACGAAAAAGAACAACCAATCAGAAACGACACCAGGTCATCGCGCCAGACATCGCGCACGTCTAGCGGTTCGGCCACCAGAATTCCGTTTTTCCAAACCCGATACCGGGGAATATCGCTACGAATATCAATATCTCTGCCGAGCTCTGGCAACGACGGGTCGCCTGGCTCTGACATGGCCAGCAAGGGACAGGGTTTTGGATTGCGCTGGCAGAAATGCAGGAAATCGGCCGCCAACGCCTTTGGCAAAATGGCCAGATTGGCCTGCACGTGCCCTGGCGCCACGTTGGCCGTAGGGCAAGTCAACACACCGTTTCTGGCATCTTGCCGTGCCTGATAGGCGAGCGCGTTGTGGTTAGGCGCAATAGTGGACTGCGGCATCGTCATTTCCCTGACAGCGTTGTAGGCATTTGCGCCATTGCACAGGAAGACACCGAAGTCGTCTAATCACATGTTGCGATACACCCTCATTAGAAAAATTTATGAGGGTTTCTACGGAGATAGTTCATACCCGAGCCGAGCCTTAGCGGGTATCGCTGTCCCGCAGTCGCACCATTCCCTCTTGCGCAATTTGCTGCGCCGCCTCAGCCACCGTACGCGGCACCTGACTATCCGGCCCCAGCATCCAGCACGCGGTGTAATGCAACGGAGCCAAGGGCGCAGCCTTGACGTCCAGAATACGCAGTTCACCTTGCGCCAGTTCCTTTTGCAGAATGACCGGCGCGATGACGGCGGTGCCAATACCATCGAGCGCCATGCGCACAATGACACTGAGCGCTGAACTGCCATACATGCGGGGCGACTCGACGCCTGCCTGTAATAGCATCTGGCGCACCGCACGATGAGGGTCAGTGTTGGCAGAATAGGTAATAACTGGCCATTGGCCCAAGCGGGCCAAGGATATCGGCTGGCGGCCAATTTTCAATTTTGGGCTACTCACCCAGCTGAGGGGGTAATTGCACAAATACAGATTCTCAACACGCGGCTCCTCCATGGGCCCCAGAAGAAATGCCAGATCAATCTGCCTGGATGCCAGCAGCGTTTTTAGCGCGGGCGTGGTGTCAACTTGAATCTCCACCATTAGCGCTGGATAGCTGTCGTGCAAATGCTCCATCAGCCGTGGCAGCCATGTGTGAACGATAGTCTCCGAGACGCCCAAGCGCAGCATGCCGCTCATGACGCTCTGGGCCTGGGCAGCCTCTTGCATGTCTCGGCGCAACTGCAGCATGCGCTCCGCGTGCGACAGCAATTCCCGGCCTTTGCTGGTCAGTTTGATGCCTCGCGCGTCGCGGTCAAAAAGACGTACGCCCAGATCCGCTTCCAGCGACGCAATTCGTTGGGAAATCGCGGGTTGCGTCGCGTTGAGCTTCTCGCCGGCCGCGCGAAAGCTGCCAAGCGTGGCCACCCAGAAGAACGTCTCGATATTGCGCAGATCAATCATGCCCTACTGCCCACATACACGATGAGGCGTATCATGGCACCCGCGCGCGCCGCCAGTCTAGGGTTGACTCGCAATGTGCGCGACAAAAAGGACTTGCACCTCGTGTGCATCCGCCTCATACAGAGACAACATTCGCGAAGGAGCTTGCTCATGACCCGGGCCAATATAGGCCGCCCCAGCACGACAGCAGGACGTCCAATGGTTGGCGTGCTCTTTCTTGTGCTCTCTATGTGGGCGCTGTCCTGTCTGGACGCGAGCGGCAAATGGGTCATGTCAGCCGGGGTGCCACTGCTGGTGTTGTGCTGGGTTCGCTACCTTGTGCACTTGATACTGGTCAGCGCCCTGGTGCTTCCGTCAAGAGGTTTGGGCGTACTACGCAGCAAACGGCCTCGCGAACAACTCATCCGCGGTGGCGCCATGTTCCTGGCCACGCTGTCGTTCTTCACTACGCTCAGCTACATGCCACAGGCGGAAGCCACCGCCATCAATTTTCTGGCACCACTCATCGTGCTGTCGGTAGCACCTTGGGTGCTGAAGGAGCCCGCGAGACTATCGCGTTGGATCGCCGCAGGCATTGCCTTCGTGGGCGTCATGATCGTGATTCGCCCGGGAGCGGGCCTGCACCCCATTGGCACCCTATTCGGCTTGCTCACGGCCTGCTGCTTTGCGGCGCAGTTCATTGCCACGCGCCGAGTTGCCATCGATGACCCGTTCACCTCATTAATCTGGAGCGGCGCGGTGGGCACCGTGATTCTGACGATTGCATCACCGTTTATTTTGCCGGCTGCCATGCCTGTCCTGCGCGAGCTCAGCACGCTAGACTGGTTTTTGCTGATCTCCACGGGGTTTTCAGGCGCGCTTGGCCATCTATTTCAGATTGGCGCTTATCGGCGCGCACCCGCGTCAACGCTGGCACCCTTTATTTATCTGCAAATCGTCAGTGCTACAACCGTTGGCTGGCTGGTGTGGGGTCATTTCCCCGACGCCCTGACCTGGGTTGGCATTGGGGTTATTTGCGCCAGCGGCATTGGCATTGGCGCCGTGGAATGGCGGCGTAGTCGCTCGTCGGCGCCCGCCACCGCAAGCGCCTGAACGGCCTGCACGCACGAAGCGGCTCTATTTATACAAGTCTGCCCGCCGCCAGCACAAGCTGGCTGGCGCAGCGCGCAGCAAGCTGTGGATCATGCGTGACCAGCACCAGGGTCGTACCATGTTCGCGATGAAGCTCGAACATCAGATCAATGATTGTCTGGCCCGTGGTGGCATCCAGGCTGCCGGTTGGCTCATCGGCAAACAATAAATCCGGTTGCACGACAAAAGCCCGCGCCAAAGAAACGCGTTGTTGCTCCCCACCTGATAAGGTTCGGGGGTAGTGATGCAGCCGCGCGCCCAGGCCAACTCGTTCCAGCATTGCCTGTGCCGCCTCGCGTGCCGGTTGCCCCGCCAGTTCCAACGGCAACATCACGTTTTCCAGCGCAGTCAGATTTGGCAGTAGTTGGAAAGATTGAAAGACAAAGCCGACATGATTAGCGCGAAGCCGTGCTCGCCCGTCTTCGTCCAGGGCGAAAAGATCGTGGCCCGCAAGGTGCACACTGCCCTGCGTGGGAACATCCAGCCCTGCGAGCAGTCCCAGTAAGGTGGACTTACCGGACCCCGAGCTTCCGGTAATCGCAACCGCACAACCCGCCTGGACCGTAAAATCAATACCTTCCAGGATAGACAGCGCGCCACCCGCGTCGGCCACTTGCTTGCCTAGCCCTCTTACCTCGATCGAATTCAAGCTATCCATGCGTCTATTTTTCCGTCTACTTTGTTCTACTGCGGTGGCAATGGCCACGATCGCGCCCATCAGCGCTCAGACCGTCACGACACCCGAGGGTTCCGCGACCCGAGCCGTTCTTGTGGTGGGCGACAGTTTGTCCGCTGAATACGGGTTGGCACGCGGCACGGGTTGGGTGCCTTTGCTGGCGCAGCGCGTATCCGAACAATACCCCAACTATCAGGTCATCAACGCCAGCATCAGCGGCGACACCACCAGTGGCGGTGTTGCACGACTACCGGCGCTGCTCAGTCAACACAAACCGGCCATCGTGGTGCTTGAACTGGGTTCAAACGATGCACTGCGCGGCTTGCCCTTGACGATGACAGAGCAGAATCTGCGCAGAATGACGCAAGAGGCGCGTCAAGCTCAGGCGCAGGTGCTTATTGTCGGCATGCAAATACCGCCGAACTACGGGCGTCAATATACCGAGCGCTTCACGCAAATTTTCCCGGCTGTGGCCGAAGATGAAAAAGCCCGGCTGGTGCCATTCCTCATGGAAGGAATGGCAGCAAACCGGGCCATGTTTCAAGCTGATGGCATCCATCCTAATGAAGGTGCCCAACCTCAGCTACTCAACAACGTATGGCCAGCCTTACAGCCAATGTTGCAGAAATAAAAATACTAAGCGCTGTGATCAGCCCGCATCAACGGGTTGTTCGTCGCCCTTGATGGCTTGTGCCGCAGCAGGCAATACGTTCACTTTGTATTGCTCACGCAGCATGCGCACGACAGCTTCGTTCTCGGCCTGACCAAACGCAGCCGACAATTGCTGACTCAGCATGTCCTGGGCCGACTCATCTTGCTTGCCCGCATCGACCTTGTCCAGACGAACAACGGCATAGTCGACGCCAACCGGCACGCCGATGAAGCCTGGCAACGGAGCCGGCGGCATGCGCATCACGGCATCGAGCACCGGACGCGGCAAGTCTTGCGGCTGTTGACGTGACACGATGATTTCGGGGCCAAAGCCTTCAAGCGGTGCAGCCGGGTTGGCTTGCAGCGCGGCCAACACTTCAGCGCCAGCCTTGCGTGCCGCGTCAGCAGCGCGCTCGTTGAGCAACTTCAGGCGGATGGTTTCGCTGACCTTGTCCAGCGGCGGTACGTGGGCAGGCTCGATAGCCGCGACGCGGATAGCCATCATGGTGTCCGGTGCCAGTTCGATGACGCCCGAGTTCTGCTTATCACGCAGCACATCGGTGGAGAACAGCACTTGGCGCACACGAGGATTGTCGAGCAGGCTTGCATCCGGGCTGCTTGATGCAGCACCGGCACCGGCTTGATCGGCAGGCAACAGGCCTTCACGCGTGACGCCAGTGGCCGTGCGAATCTTCATGTCCAACGCGTCCGCAGCCGGTTGCAGGCTCTCGCGTTGGTCGTAAACCAGCTTGGTCAGGTTGGTCGCCATGTCAGCGAAACGCGCCGCCGCCAGTTGTTTACGGATTTCGGCATTGATCTGATCCTTGACCTCAGCCAAGGGTTTTACCGCCGCAGGCTGGATATCGGTGATCTTCAAAACGTGCAGGCCCGACGGGCTTTCCACAACATCGGAGATCTGGTCTTTATTCAGACTGAAAATGGCTTTTTCCAAAGGACCGGTCAACATGCCCGGGGCCAGCCAACCCAAATCGCCACCATTGACGGCGGAACCGGCGTCTTGCGAATTGGCACGCGCCAAGTCCGCAAACTGCGCCGGGTTGGCAGCGGCTTGCTTGGCCAGATCTTGCGCTTTAGCGCGGGCGGCCTTGCGGGTGTCTTCCGAAGCACCCGGGGGCACTTCAATCATGATGTGACTGGCGCGACGGCGTTCAGGGGTGCCGAAGCGGCCCTTGTTCTGCTCGTAGTAGGTTGCGATGTCTTGATCGCTGACTTGCACACCCTGAGTCGCTGCGGCTTCGTTCAGCAGCAGATATTGCACCTGAACTTGCTCAGGCACCTGCAGTTGCTGTTTATTCGCGTCGTACCAAGCTTGGATGTCCGCAGGGGTGACCGTTATCGACGAGCGGAAATCAGCCGCGCTGAAGCGGCGCAACTGCACCGTGCGCGTTTGCGTCAGCGCAGTATCGATTGCAGCAATGACGGCTGCCGGCGCGCGAGCGGATTGGGTAATAGGCTGCAATACCCGACCAACGGCGAGGTCACGGCGTAAGCCCGCCTCAAAGTTTCCGGGTGTCAGACCTTGAGCAGCCAGCACCTGACGATAGCGCTCGGGTGAAAAACGCCCGTTATCCTGCACCTGCGGAATAGCCGCAATGGTATTGCGCAGCGTTTCGTCCGACACCGTGAAACGGTTGTCAACGGCAACGTTGGCCAGCAGGCGCTGATCAATCAATTGATTGAGCAATTGTTCACGCATGGCTGGGGTATCGACCACCGCCGGATCAAACTGAGCGCCCATCCGTTGGCGGAACTGCTCCAACTGGTTGCGGTGCGCCTGGTCAAATTCAGCACGCGTGACTGGTTGGCCAGCGACAGTCGCCAGCTCAGGCTCTTTGCGCATGAAGCTGTCATAGCCTTGGAGACCGACCAGAAAGAAGGACGGCACAATCAGAAGCAGCAGGATGAGCTGCATCCAGCGCCGATGGCTGCGAATAAGTTCGAACATGGAATCCCTGTTGCCGCGCTTGGACGGGCACCCCGCCCCAAGCCGCAAGAAAACGCATAAAAAAAGGCGAATTGAATTCGCCTTATTCCCATACCGGATCGTACCGGATCAGCCGCCGGAGTTTACCACCACTAGGCGCGGCGTTATAACCCCCATATCAGACTGCTGTGATCAAGCCCCCTGGCCCGGCGGCAGATTCGTCGTTCGAGGCTCCTTTGCGCGCAGGCCGTCCGATCCCGGCCCCGGTAGTAGTATCCTTGCAACCCTGAACGCATACTGCCCTTTATTTAAAGAAATTCCGAGCTTTCTCATGACTGCATCTCTTTCCGCCTGGCCCTATTCCCGTTATATCGCCCATCGTGGCGGCGGCCGTCTGGCCCCCGAGAACACGCTGGCTGCCATGCGAGTAGGCGCCGAGCATGGTTTCACGATGTTCGAATATGACGTCAAACTCAGCCAGGACAACGTGCTGGTGCTGTTGCATGACGACGACGTGGATCGTACCTCCAATGGCCATGGCCCAGCTGCCAGCAAAACATTTGCAGAACTGGCTCAACTGGACTTCGGCAGTTGGCATTCGGCGCCTTTCGCCGGTGAACCGTTGCCTACGTTTGCTGCCGTTGCCCGTTACACCGTGACCAACGGCATTGCCAGCAACGTCGAAATCAAGCCCTGCCCGGGACGTGAGGCCGAAACCGGCACCGCCGTGGCACTTGCCGTTCGCGAACTCTGGAAAGACGCGGGCACACCGCCCCTGCTGTCTTCTTTTGCCGAAGAAGCGCTGGAGGCCGCCCGCCAGGCGGCACCAGAGCTGCCGCGTGCCCTCCTGGTTGAAAAAGTGCCTGCCGACTGGCTGGCACGTCTGGTCAAATATGACTGCGTTGCCCTGAATATCAACCAAAAAGACGCTACCCCCGAACTGATCGACGCCGTGCATGCTGCCGGCTATCGTATCGCCGCCTGGACCGTCAACGACCCCGAACGCGCACAATTGCTGCTGGGTTGGGGTATTGACGGCATTTTCACCGACGAGCTGGCCGCCATCCAGCCTGGCGCCTGACCTACAAGGCCCACACTTGTTCAGCTACCGACACGCCTTTCACGCCGGCAACCATGCCGACGTGCTCAAGCACGCCATCCTGGTCCATACCCTGGACTACTTCAATGAAAAAGACGCTCCGTATTGGGTCGTCGACACCCATGCGGGCGCCGGCCTGTACGGGTTGGACAGCGATTGGGCGGCTAAAACCTCCGAATTTGCCGAAGGCATCGGGCGTCTTTGGGACCGTACCGACCTGCCCCCAATTCTGGCCGATTACGTCGCGCGCGTGCGTTCGTACAACACGAATGGCCGTCTGCGTCACTACCCGGGTTCGCCCTGGCTTGCGCTGCACGCCCTGCGCCCGCGTGACCGACTCCGCCTGTTCGAAATGCACCCGACAGAGATCGACGTCCTGGTGAGCAACCTCGAACATGAAGGTGCTACGGCCAAGCGCCAGACCACTATTTATGGCGACGACGGTTTCGAAGGCGTAAAAGCCCTGCTTCCGCCGCCGACTCGACGCGGCATGGTGCTCATTGATCCGTCATACGAAGACAAGCACGATTACCGTCGCACGTTGTTGACCGTTAAAGAATGCGTGAAGCGCTTTGCCACAGGTACGTTTGCCGTCTGGTACCCCCTGGTGCAACGACGCGAACCCAGTGAAATGGCGCGCCATTTCGAGAATCTGCAAGTCAAGAGCTGGCTGCACGTCACCTTGACCGTGAAGAAATCGGCCATTGACGGTTTTGGCTTGCACGGCAGCGGCATGTTCCTGGTGAACCCTCCCTGGACCCTGCATGACGCCCTGAAAAAAGCGATGCCCTTCCTGGTCCGTGAGTTGGGCCAGGATGATCGCGCTGGTTTTACGCTGCAGTACCGCGAGAATAAAGTGCGCCCACCACGCACCAAGAGCGAGTACGAATAAAACCTGTGCAGCCAGCGCTATCTGCGCCGGCCATGGCCTGAACGTTGTTCTGGCCAGCCGCCATCACCCTCATGATGGCGGCCACTTTCACCGCCGCGCCATGTGCACGCCAGTGCGCACGCCACTGTTTCAGCGCGCCTTGCGGCTATCGTCAAGAATCATGTCCGCGCCCTTCTCGGCCAACATCATGACCGCCGCCTGCGTATTGCCGGACACCATTTTCGGCATAATCGACGCATCCACCACACGCAGGCCCTGCAATCCACTGACCCGCAAACGCGGATCGGTGACCGCCGCGTCATCGGAACCCATGCGGCACGTGCCAATGGGGTGATAGATAGTTTGCCCGTTGTCTCGGGCAAACGTGAGCCACTCATCAAAGGTCTGGACACGTGGCCCTGGGCTGAGTTCGCGTTCAACGAATCGACTCATGGCCGGCTGGCCAATGATACGTCGCGCGACTTGCATGCCGCCCACCAGACTTTGCTGGTCGATCTGCGCACTTAGAAAATTCGGCCGGATTGCAGGTGCGACATCCGGACTGGCGGATTTGATATGAATGGTGCCGACGGACTCTGGGCGCAGTTGTGCCACGCCTAGTGTCATGCCTGGCTTACGGTCGAGAATACGCTCAGCGGCATTGGCGTAACTGGCGTGCACGAAGAAATATTGAACATCGGGCCTTGCCAACTCTGGTGAGCTTTTAACAAAGCCATGCACTAAACCCGTGCCCAAGGTGAGAATGCCCTTGCGCGCCGCATAGTAACGCGCCACCTGATGCGCCAGCCGCCAGCCGCGCGACATTTCGTTAAGCGTCACCGCGTCTTTCACCCGCCAATTCATACGTGTCGCGAAATGATCGATGTAATTCTCACCGACGCCCGGCTGATGGTGCACGAGAGGTATCCCAAATGGCTCAAGCAACTCCCGATTCCCTACTCCCGAGCGCTCCAGTAATTGAGGTGTTTGAATGGCCCCTAAACACAATAAGGTCTCGCGGCCCGCTCGCACAGTATGTTCCTGGCCGTCTTTGCGATACACCACACCGGTGCAGCGCTTGCCATCGAATACCAGTTTCAATACATGCGCACCCGCCAACACTTCCAGGTTCTTGCGGCTCAAGGCAGGTTTCAAGTACCCATCTACGGCGCTCCAGCGTTGGCCATGTCTCTGCAGCACTTGATAGTGCCCAAAGCCCAATTGCGTTCGGCCGTTGTAGTCATCATTTAACGGCTGCCCGTCTTGTACCGCGGCCCCAAGAAAAGCGTCCGAAACCGGGTACCGCTCTGCCACCTGCGTGAGATGCATTGGACCGTCATGCCCGCGATCTTGACCTCCTGCCGCGTAGTTTTCCAGCTTTCGGAAATACGGTTCAATATCGCCGAATGCCCAGCCGGTTGCACCGGCCTGCGCCCAGGCGTCGTAATCGTCGGCTTGGCCACGCACGTAAATCATGCCGTTGATCAGGCTTGAACCGCCCAAGCCTTTGCCGCGAGGCACGGAGATCACTCTTCCGTGCACATTGGCCTCTGGCTCCGTTTGAAAGCGCCAGTTGAAACGTGGGTTCGTCAGTAATTTGCTGAACCCTGCCGGGATGGAAATCCACATACTTTTAGCGGACTCGCCTGCCTCAAGCATCAGCACACGGTGCTGCCCAGTGGCGGTGAGACGGTTGGCCAGCACGCAGCCAGCCGTGCCACCACCCACAATAATGAAATCGTAATCTGCCATGGCTCGCTCTATTGCCGTCAGGATGCGTTGTGAGGGTTGATTACCCTTATTGAGCCGCCGAAGTGCCTGTTGCATCCGTGATGCCCAGGCAATTCGCCATTAATGCAATCTGACTGGCCAGCATCGGTGCGCCATAGTGGATTCGGCAACCGCGCTGGCGGGCGGCCACGAGAAGCGCCGTATCTTTAGGCTGCATAATCACTTCGCACACAATTTGGCTGGGTTGCAGCAATTGCACGTCCAAGGGCAAGGCATCCCCTTCTGCCAAGCCCAGCGACGTAGCGTTAATCACCAGCGCGTGACCCGATGGGTCACTCGTCCCGACGTGAACCTGCGCGCGGGGATAGAGTTTCAAGATACGTTGCTTGAGATCCTCGGCCTTGGCCGACGTTCTATTGGCGATGGTCAGTGAATCCACCCCCGCTTGAATCAGCGAAAAGGCTATCGCATTGGCCGCCCCACCCGCACCCGCGAGGTAGGCCGTTTTCCCTTTGACCGATATGCCTTCAGACAAGAGCCCCCCCACAAATCCTTCGCCATCCAGCATATGCGCGACAAGACGCCCGTCGGGCATTCTGCGCACCACATTGGCCGCTCCGATTTCCCGAGTAATTTCTGAGGCCTCATCGCATAACGCAAGAATGGCCGTTTTATGAGGCACCGTCACGACAAAACCGGCCAGGTTCTCAAGGCCACGCAAACCGGCCACCACCTGGGCCAGATTTCCAGGTTTGGCGTGCAGGGGCACCAATACGCCGTCATAGCCCAGCTTGCCCAAATACTCATTCATTCGCTGCGGCGTTTGCACGTGATGAATGGGGTCGGCCAAGATGCCAAACAGACGGGTAGAACCCGTTATCTGGCGGATGCGCGTCTCGCTTGCGTTGCTCATGATTTCAGTTTCTCCAGCGCGAGTTGTTCAATGCCCGCCGCATCCAGTCGATAGTGCGCATAAAGCGTGGTGGGTGGTGCAATGAGGCTGTATTCGTCGTAAATGCCATGACGATAAAGCCGTGTACCGGTACCGGCGTCCGCCAAGACCTCCGCAACAGCGGAACCCAAGCCACCCATCACATTGTGTTCTTCTACTGTCATCAAGCAACGGGATTGCGAGGCGGCTTTTAATACGGCATCGCGATCAAGAGGCTTGATGGTCGGCATGTCGATCACGCCCACTGACAAGCCCTGAGCGGCCATTGACTTGGCCGCAGCCAAAGCGGCATGCACCGTGATTCCGCAGGCGATCAATGTGAGATCAGTTCCGCTGGAATGGACAATGGCTCGGCCAAACTCAAATGGCGTGCCGTCCTCGTACACCTGCGGGTCTCTGCCGCGTCCAATGCGAAAGTAAATAGGTTCTGGCCAATCTACCGATGCCTTGATAGCAGCCGCCAACTGTGGACCATCGGCTGGCGACACCACGGTCAAGCCAGCGATGGCACGCATCGTCGAGATGTCTTCGGTGGCGTGATGCGACGTGCCATAAAAGCCCAGACTGATACCGGTGTGATGGCCAATTAGTCGTACCGGCAACTTGGTATAGGCAACATCCATTCGGATCTGTTCGCAGCACAACAAGCCCATGAATGACGCGAAGGTCGCGACAAAAGGCATCTTGCCCGTGGTGGCGAGTCCTGCGGCGGCGGACACCATGTTTTGCTCGGAAATGCCAAATTGCACGTAGCGATCCGGGAAGGCTTCAGCGAATCGGTTCAGACCGTTCGAGTATTGCAAATCAGCGGAACCGGCCACAACAGGGTGACCCGCCTGAGCCAACTCGATCAGCGCGTCGGCCAGGTAGGACAGCCCAGGATTGACCGCATTCAACGCACGGTATTGCCAGGAGTCGGAAGACAACAAGGTAGTCATGATCAGATCTCCCGAGCCAAAATTTCGGCCACCGCCACCGCGGCGTCTACCGGTGCCAAGTACCCCAGATGCCAACCCGGCTCTGTTTCCATAAACGTCACTCCTTTCCCTTTTATCGTCCTGGCAATGACGCAAGCAGGCTGATGCCGAGCGTCGTCGGCGGCGAGGCGGCGCAGCAAAGCGGTCAGCTCACGTGGGTCATGCCCATCGACCTCATGCACCTGCCATCCGAACGCTAACCATTTTTCCTTCAGGGATTCCACACCCATGACATCGTCCACTCGGCCGTCAAGCTGATAGCCGTTACGGTCAATGATGGCGATAAGCCGGGAAAGCTTGTTGTGTGCGGCAAACAAGGCAGCTTCCCACACCTGCCCTTCTTGCATTTCCCCATCACCCAACATGACAAATACATTGAAGGCCAAGCCATCCATGCGCCCGCCCAACGCCATGCCTGCTCCGTTAGACAAGGCGTGCCCGATGGAGCCAGAACTGAAGTCAATGCCTGGTACTTTCGTCATATCAGGGTGATCGCCTAGCGGGCTGCCCAACCGGGTGTAGGCGTCGAGCCAGTCTTTCGGAAAGCAACCGATATCCGCCAAAACGGGGAATAGGCCTACGGCCGCGTGGCCCTTACCCATCAGAAAACGGTCTCGCTCTGGCCAGGCGGGCTCCCCGGCTTTCAAGCGCATCACGTCGTAATAGAGCGCTGCGAATATTTCTGCGCAAGAAAAGACGGAGCTGTAGTGGCCCACCTTCGCAATTTCGATGAGTCGAATGGTTTCCAGACGAATAAATCGGGCGCGGTCGCGCAGGTGACGGACCTCGTCATCCGTCGGGTACGACATCGCTTGCATCATGGCTCCTCCAATGGTTTTTAGAATATATGATATATAATAATCTCGTGTACCGGCGATGGCTAGCGCGGGTTAAAATTATTTTTGTCACATTTTCTGTGCCCCACATGTCCAACCTGAAACCGGTAAAAAAAGAGAACCTTTCCGTCAAGGTCTATAACGAGATCAGAAATGCGCTCATCAACGGCCAGTACGAGCCCGGTGAGCGCTTGATCATTGGCGAATTGGCCCAGGAACTCGGCGTCTCCATCACGCCTGTGCGCGAAGCCATTTTTCGCTTGATCAGCGAACAGGGTCTGGAAATGCAAGCCGCCACGGCGGTCTACGTTCCTTTCGTGAACTCCGAAAAGCTTGCTGAAATTCAGCAAATCCGGTTTCACCTGGAAGGCATGGGCGCCGCCGAAGCCGCCAAGAAAATCACCAACAAGCAACTCGACAATCTCGCCGCCCTGCAACGCGAATTCATTGCCTCCACATCAGCCGACCCCAAACGCGCCAGCTACCTGAATCGGAAGTTTCACTTTGCGATTCTGGAGGCCAGCCGGATGCCGATGCTGCGCAGCACGGTCGAATCTTTCTGGGTCATCACCGGCCCGATTCTGAAAATCTTTCATATCAAAACAGCCGGTCTCGATTACGCCAGTGACCTGCACCGGCACGAAGCGGTTATCGACGCACTCAGAGCACATGATCCCGAGGCGGCATCGAAGGCCTTGCAGGAAGATTTGCTGTGGGGCGGAAAAATCATGATTGACTGGCTAATCGAAAGAGAGAAGGAGCAGGCCCTGCAGCTTGCAGCCTCTCGCAAATAAGGAAGCGCGTTTCATGCACAAGATCTTTGGCGCACCGAGTCGATACATTCAAGGCCCAAATGCCCTTGATACCTTGGGCGAGTCGGCGGCACTGTTCGGGCACCATGCGGCGCTGGTTATCGACCGATACGTGCACGGTGTATTGGGCGCCCGTCTGGACACTATCTGCGCGCGCCACGGCATCACGCTGCATCCGCTGCTGGTCGATGGTGACCTGACGCCCGCCGTCATTGATCGTTTGTGCAAGCAGGCGGGTGCGCTGTCGGTGCCGCTGGTCATCGCGGTGGGTGGCGGCAAGTCGCTCGACGCCGGCAAGGCCGTCTCTCGCGCGTCTAATTGTCATCTGATCACCGTACCGACCGTTGCCTCAAATGATGCACCCACCAGCAAGAACTATGTGCTGTACAACGAGCATCATGAACTCTTGGCCGTTGAGCACATGCTGTTCAATCCGACGTTCGTCATCGTCGATACGGCCGTCATCGCCACTGCGCCCGTCCATTTTTTTCGCGCAGGCTTGGGAGATGCCATCTCCAAGAAGTTCGAAGCTGAACAATGTGCGCGCAATGCCGGAAAAAACATGTACGGTGGCAAGCCCACCCTCACCGCCCAGCTCATTGCCGATGGCTGCCTGAGCACGCTGCTCGCCGACGGCGAAGAGGCACTGGACTCGGTAGGCACAGGAACTCCGAGCCCCGCCTTCGAGCGCACCGTGGAAGCCATGATTCTCATGAGCGGACTGGGTTTTGAGAGCGGCGGGCTTTCTATCGCGCATGCGCTCACGCGTGGCCTCCCCCGCATTGAGGGCGTCGCCAGCACCTTGCATGGCATGCAGGTCGCGCTTGGTCTGCTTGTGCAACTTGATCTGGAGCAACGCACAGACAACATGCTGAGCACCTTGCGCCAATGGTACGAAAAGGTGGGTTTGCCAACCAGTTTGCGCGCCTTGGGTGCCACAGCCATCAAGCCTGAACAATTGCGCGAAGCGGCTGTACTAACCCTGAAAGCACCGCACATCGCACACTTTGATTCCGTGCTTACCGAAGAAGCGCTTGTCGATGCGCTTCTTCGCCATGCGAGCTGACCGCGTTAAAAATTAACGTGATCCCCACCTTTGAGGCCCAATTTTTGGCGGGCTTCATCGGGGGTGGCGATTTCGAGGTTGAGCGCTTCCAGAATGCTGCGAATACGCTCGACCTGCTGACGATTCGACTCCGCGAGCTTGCCCGGACCAATCCACAGCGAATCTTCCAATCCTACGCGCACGTTCGACCCCATCGCCGCACCAATGGTCGCCAGGGACATCTGGTTGCGCCCTGCCCCGAGAATGGACCATTCATAGTTATCGCCAAACAAGCGATCAGCAGTGCGCCGCATATGCATCAGGTCTTCAGGATGCGGCCCGATGCCGCCCAAGAGCCCAAAGACTGATTGAATGAACGGAGGCGATTGCACCAGTCCACGATCTACAAAGTGCTTCAAGTTATAGAGATGGCTGATGTCGTAGCACTCAAACTCAAAGCGCGTGCCATTGGCATTACCGATGGTGAGGATCGATTCAATATCCTGATAGGTGTTCCTAAAAATCAGCGAGCGGCTATTTTCCAGATGTTCACGCTCCCAGTCATGTTTGAACTCCTTGAAACGGTCGAGCATCGGATACAGCCCGAAGTTCATGGAGCCCATATTCAGCGAGGCAACTTCGGGCTTGAAGGTAACCGCTGGCCGCATGCGCTCTTCGACCGTCATGTGGGGACTGCCGCCAGTCGTAATGTTGATAACGGCATCTGTTTCAGCCTTAATGCGTTCCAGAAATGGCAGGAACAGTGCCGGATCTTGAGAAGGCTTGCCAGTCTTGGGGTCGCGGGCATGCAAATGCAGGATGGCAGCCCCTGCTTTTGCGGCACCAATCGCTGCATCCGCAATCTCGTCTGCGGTCACCGGCAAGTGCTCTGACATGCTCGGGGTGTGAATGGCACCGGTCACGGCGCATGTGATCACTACTTTTTGCTTGAGTCCTGACATTCGTCTCTCCGTTCCTGTTTATGGCGCATTAACTGCATCAATTTTTCGTCGCGCCAAAAGCGGCGCTGTTGTAAATCTTCCTGGGGGATCTGGTCTCGACGTTGCCGGTGCAAGTCTTCCACCAGCTCACCGTCCCAAGGTACTGTGGCGCTCTGGCTTGCGCCAATAGACTGATATAGACCGCCGTAACGAGCGCAGTAATCGGCAAGCCCGCCGGGCGCATTGAGGTCAATCGTTTCGAATGGCCCCATGAACGACCAACGCAGTCCCAGGCCATCTTTAATGGTGGAATCAATGTCCTCAGCGCTCGCCACCCCTGCCTGGGCAAGGCGAAAGGCCTCATGCAGCAAGGCACCCTGCAGACGATTCAACACAAACCCCTCCAGTTCGTGATTCACGACGATAGGTTTTTGACCCACGTCGATCATGATCTCGCGCACGCGTTCAATGGCAGCAGGCGATGTCCAAGGCGCGCCACAGAGCTCCACCAGAGGAATCAGATAAGGAGGGTTGACTGGATGCACCACGAGGCAACGGTGGCGTCCAGCCAAATGTTCCGTAAACAGGCTGGCAGCAATGCTCGACGTGGAACTCCCAATAATGGCATCTGGCGCACTCAGCGCATCCAGCTCGCTGAAAACGGCGCGCTTGATGTCCACGTTTTCCGGTGAGTTTTCTTGAATGTAGCTAGCGCCATCAAGCGCTGCCGCCAACGATTGCGCCACAGTCACGCGATCGCCCACGCTTTGCGCGTCGTCAATCAGACCGTGGGCTTCCAGTGCTTCTAACTGTTGAAAAATAAGCGCTTTGGCCTGGGCCAACATGGTGGCGTTCACGTCGTAGAGCCTGACCTGCCAGCCGCCACGCGCAAAGACAATGGCCCACCCTTGGCCAATGAGGCCCGTTCCGATAATCGCGGCACAAGCCATGATCTTCCTCCCCGAGGCTCAGTAGAGCTTTTGCGTAAAACCATCCACCACAATGGCCTGCCCGGAGACGCTTCGCGCGGCTTCACTGGCATTGAACAGCGCCATATTGGCAATGTCTCTTGCCGTCACCATGCGACCCATGGCTGCCTGGTTTTCATACATGGCGGCGACCTCTGCCACAGGCAAACCCAGCGTCTGCGCTTTCGCATCAATGACTGCGCGAATACGCGGCCCTTCTACCGCACCAGGCAAGATGGCATTGACCCGAATGCCAAAGCCGCCCAGTTCGATCGCCAGAGACTTCGTGAACCCAATGACGGCCCACTTGGATGCGGCATAGGCCGAACGCCCGGAAAAACCCAGATGACCGGCAGCAGAAGACAGGTTGATGATCACGCCGGCCCTGGATTGCTTGAGCAGCGGCACAGCCTGGCGCGCGCAAAGAAATTGGCCAGTGATATTGACGGCCAACGTGCGATCCCAATCAGCCTTGGACAAGGTTTCCACCATGCCGGTAGGCCCTGCCACGCCCGCATTGTTGATGAGCACGTCCAATCCGCCGAGCGTCTTGCGCACGGCATCAAACAGCCCGGACACGCTCTGCTCGTCCGACACATCCGCCACCGCACTGTGAATGGCGGGCAGTTCTTGCTTGAGCTCTTGTAGCCTGGCTACATTGACATCGCATACGAATACCTCTGCGCCCGCATGCAGAAACACCTTGGCCATCTCCAGCCCCAAGCCGTCAGCGCCTGCCGTGATGAGCACTTTTCGGCTCTTGAAGTCCACCTCTTCGAACATCGTTACGTCTCCTTCAGCACCGTGATCCGGCTGTTTTAATCATATATGATATACATAAATCTAGATCGAAAACAGCGCTTTGGTCAACCCTGAATTTTTATGAAGCACCCCGTATAGCCTTTATATATGCGGCTTTCGGGGTAGTGCATGCTTTCCTCTAGGGAAATCCCCGATTCAAAAGAAAAGCCCTCTGACTAGAATTGAAGCGCTCATCTTGCGCCACATAAAAACATATATCATATATTTTTAAAAAGCAGCGGTGCGAATCCGTGAGCCCCCATTCAAAGAATTAACGGAGCGAGACAATGATGAAACTCAGGAAAGTGGCCTTGGCATTGGCCACCTGCGGCATGTTGGCAAGCGGCGTGGCGGTAGCCGATATCAAGGTGGGTGCACTCTTCCCGTTCAGCGGCGGATTAGCCTTGCTGGGTCAGGAAAGCTATCGCGGCCTGGAGCTGGCGGTTAACGAGATTAACGCGGCGGGTGGCGTGAATGGGGAGAAAATCCAGATCATCAAAGCGGACGCCGTTGATCCGACCCAAGCGGTCTCGGAAACCAAGCGCCTGATCTCTGCTGGCGTTGCCGCCGTATTCGGCAGCTATGCCTCTGGCATCTCGTATGCCGCCTCCCCGGTCACGGAACTGGCTGGCATTCCTTACTTTGAATTGGGTGCCACGGCCCACAAAATCACGACCCGTGATTACAAATACTTGTTCCGCAGCAACCCCAATACCGCCCTGTATGGCGTGTCCGTCGTCAATGCTCTTCACGAGAGCATTGCCCCTGGGATGGGCCTGAGCCCGAAGGACATCAAGATCGGCATCATCCATGAGGATGGCCCCTATGGCACCGACGTGGCCGCGACGGAGAAAAAGCGTGCTGCCGAACTAGGCTATACCGTCGTCGAGACCCTGCCCTACTCCGCAAAAACGGTCGACCTCTCTTCGTTGATTCTGCGACTGAAGGGTGCTGGCGCCAACGTGGTGCTCCAGACGGCTTATCAGAACGACGCCATTCTATTTTTCAACCAGGCCAAGTCAGCGGGTTACACACCCAAAGTGGTCATTGGCGCGGGCGGGGGCTATTCGTTGGCCGATACCGCCAAAGCCGTGGGCCCGGGTATGAATGGTGTGTTTGACCTGGATTTCCCACAGAGTTCGATCAATCCGGCAGGCGCACCCGGTCTGGATAAATTCCTGGCAGCGTATAAAACGACCTATCAAAGTGATCCGCAGTCGGGCCACAGCCTGACCAACTATGTGGGCGCGAAGGCCTTCTTTGAAGCCATCGCCAACGCCAAGTCCACCAACCCGGACAAGATCCGTGCGGCCGTATTGGCCTACAAGAAGCCTGCCGGCCAGAGCGCCAACGGCTGGGGATTCGACTTCGGGGAAGATGGTCAGAACAATGCATCGACCTTCTACGTCATGCAGTGGCAAGACGGCAAGCTGGTTACGATTGCGCCTGGCAATCTCGCACTGGGCAAGCCGATTTTCAATAAATAAAACAATGCCCGAGGGACGGTCCAGGCGCTTGCCGCGAGTGCCTGGACCGCCGTCTTTTGTGAGGTTGCTTCATGGATATTTTTGTTCAGTTGCTCATCAATGGTCTATTGCTGGGCGGCGCTTACATCATCATCAGCCTTGGGCTGACTCTCATCTTTGGCGTGGTACGTGTCGTGAACTTCGCGCATGGCGAGTTCCTCATGATCGGCATGTATCTGGTCTATCTCATTGCCACGCAGTTCGGTGTGCATCCCTATGCCGGCCTGATTCCCGTCGCTGTAATTCTGTTCGCGCTGGGCGCCTTGACCCAGAAGGCGATCATTCAGCCCTTGCTGAATGCTGACGAACACATCCAGATCTTCGCCACCGTTGGCCTCTCGACCGTGCTGTTGAACCTGGCGCTGATGGTTTTCGGCGCCAACGTGTATCGGGCACCTGCCGAATTAGGCACCAGCACGCTGAATGTCGGTCCCTTCACGGTAGTGAGCGGCCAGTTGATCACCTTTTTGGTGGCGATCTGCCTGGCGGTGCTGCTGCATGTGTTCATGCATCGCACGTATCTGGGTCGCGCATTGCGCGCGGTGGCTCAGCATCGTTATGCCGCTGCGCTGATGGGTGTCAACGTGAACAACGTCTACGCCATCGCGTTTGGCCTGGGTACCGCGTTCGTGGGGGTTGCTGCTGGCTTGCTGGCGCCTCAATACCCCGTGTTTCCGACCGTTGGCACCTACTTCGTCCTGACCGCTTTTGTCATTGTGGTGTTGGGCGGCATGGGGAGTTTATACGGCGCGGTGGCAGGCTCGCTCATCATCGGCGTGGTCGATACGCTGGCCGGCTATTACATCGCGCCTGATCTGAAGGAAGTCGTTTACTTCGGCATTTTTCTTCTGATCCTCGTCCTGCGTCCGACCGGCTTGTTCGGCACGGCCACGGAATAACAAGGAGAAAGATGTGTTTCCCGATTTCCGAAGCCCTAAAGCGTATGTCAGCCTGCTCCTGCTAGCTTGCATGCTGATTGTGCCCCTCATATTGGGCACGCAGTTCTGGACGAACTTGTTCGTCCTGCTATTTGTTTTTGCGGCACTTGCGACCGCCTGGAATATTGTCGGCGGCTATGCTGGCCAGCTCTCGCTCGGCCACGCGGTGTTCTATGGCATCGGTGGTTACACCGCCACCTTGCTGACCCAGGCCTATGGCATTACGCCCTGGATAGGCATGCTCGTGGGCGCCGTCATTTCTGGCTTGGTCGCTGTCATCATCAGCTATCCGACCCTTCGTTTGAAGGGGCCATTCTTCGCCCTGGCAACGATTGCCATTCTGGAGGTAGTGCGCCTCTTGGTCATTCATGAGGAAAGCTGGACCGGCGGATCAAGCGGCATCAGCATCCCGCTGAAGGTCGGCTGGACCTGGATAGTATTTCGCGACAAGATCAACTATGTCCTGATCGCGTTCTTCCTGTTCATGTTCGTGCTGTGGGTGTCCTGGATGATCCGCAAAGCGCGCTTGGGCCACTATCTGATCGCTATCCGTGAGCGCGAAGATGCAGCACGCGCCGTCGGCGTGCATACGGTTCGGATGAAGATTCTGGCGGCCGTCATCTCGGCCATGCTGACCAGCATCATTGGTACCTTCCACATCACCTATCTGACGTTTGTTGATCCCAGCTCTGCTTTCTCGCTGGAGTTGTCTATTCAGATCGCCATGTTTGCCTTGATTGGCGGCCTGGGTACGGTGGCAGGTCCGATTGCAGGCACGTTCCTGGTTCTGCCCGTCGCCGAGCTTGCACGCGGTTGGCTGAGCAGTCTTGGCAATGGCATGCACGGCATGGTGTATGGCCTGATTCTGATTGCGGTGGTGCTGACCATTCCGCGCGGGCTGGTGGGTGCGTTTGGCCCAACCGTCGAGCGGGCCTTGGCGCGCCTGCCCTACCTGGGCAAGCCACGCCAACGAGCCACGCCAGCCGTCCCCGCTCAAGGCGCTCCAAAGGTGCCGAATATGGACAAACCCGTCTTGAAAGCGGAGCATTTGTTCAAGAACTTTGGTGGCCTTCGGGCAACCAATGATGTCTCATTAACGCTACACGAAAATGAGATTCTGGGCATGATCGGCCCCAATGGCGCGGGCAAAACCACTGTCTTTAACTTGATGTCGGGCTTTCTATCGCCCGATAAAGGCAGCGTCACATTGCTCGATAAGCACGGCAATTGGGTGTCTTGCACGACGCCCGACGAGTTCGCGCATAAGGGCCTGGGCCGCACGTTCCAGATCGCTCGTCCGTTCACCGGCCTGAGCGTGTTGGAGAACATCATGCTGGGCGCGTTCATCAACACGTCGAATCGCGATGAAGCAGAACAAATCGCCCTTGAGGTGGCCGCGCGCACTGACCTCGTTAAGTATCTGCAGACCGAGGCTCGCAATCTGACAGTTGGCGGCATGAAGCGACTGGAAATTGCCAGAGCGCTGGCCACCCGCCCCCGGATCTTGCTTCTGGACGAGGTAATGGCTGGTTTGAATCCAACCGACATCGAAAAAGCCATTCAAATGATTCGCCAGATTCGGGACTCGGGCGTGTCTATCTTGCTGATTGAGCACATGATGCAAGCGACCATGGCGCTATCTGACCGGATCATTGTGATCAACGAAGGCGCGGTGCTGGTCACCGGCAGTCCACAAGAAGTGGTTGAAAACCCGGCGGTCATTGAGGCCTATCTGGGTAAGGAGTATCAGGATGCTTAAGGTATCTAAGCTGTGCTCAGGCTATGGCAAGACGCAGGTACTGAATGGACTGGATTTCCACGTCGAAGCTGGCGAGATCGTCACGCTTATTGGGGCAAACGGGGCCGGTAAAACCACTACGTTGAAAACGCTGTGCGGCGTGATCCCCACCACGAGCGGTACGGTCGAGTTCGAGGGCAAGCCGCTGACGAACGCCAGCAGCACCGACATCGTGAATGCAGGCATCACGATGATTCCCGAAGGCCGACAGCTTTTCCCGCAGTTCACGGTTCGCGACAACCTGATCATGGGCTCGTACAAACCGGCAGCCCGAGCGCACGCCCTCCAGAAGATGGAAGAAGTGCTGCAGATTTTCCCGCGTGTGCGAGAACGCATCAATCAGCTTGCAGGTTCGTTGTCGGGCGGCGAACAGCAAATGGTGGCGATTGCCCGCGGCATGATGGCGGACCCGAAGCTGCTGGTGTTCGACGAGCCGTCGCTTGGCTTGTCTCCCATTCTGGTCAAACAGATGTTTGATGTGATTCGCGACGTGACTGCAAGTGGCGTCACCGTGTTGCTGGTCGAACAGAACGTGTTTCGCACCTTGCGCCTGGCCGACCGAGGCTATGTGCTTGAGAACGGTGCGATCGTGCGCTCGGGCACGGGCGCGGAATTGCTGAATGATCCCCATGTGAAGAAAGCCTACCTCGGCCATTGAGACACTCTGGAATCCTTTGAATATGTCATCGACCCTACGTTTTATTGACCACGGCCAAGGCGGTTCGCCGGACTGCCTGAGCATCGGTGTTCGCGCCATGCCCGCCCCGATCGGGCGACAAGTGTTGATTGAGGTGGAGTATGCGGGTGTTAATCGACCCGACATTCTTCAGCGCTCAGGCTCTTATCCGCCACCCGCGGGTGCATCGCCCTATCTCGGGCTGGAGGTCTCGGGAACGGTCGTCGCCCTGGGGCCAGCGGTGTCGAACCTCAAGGTCGGCGAAAAGGTTTGCGCCCTGACACCCGGTGGGGGCTATGCGGAATTCTGCGTGGCCGACGAGCGTCATTGCTTGCCCATTCCACAAGGCGTGGACATGCTCAGCGCCGCCTGCATTCCGGAGAACTACTTCACCGTCTGGACCAATGTGTTCGACCGTGCGCACTTGAAGGCCGGTGAGCGCTTTCTTGTACATGGTGGCTCCAGCGGCATCGGACTCACCGCAATCCAACTGGCCCACGCCTTTGGCGCGGAGGTATGGACGACGGTCGGCAATGAAGAGAAGGCGCAAGCTTGCCGTAACGCGGGTGCCGCGCGCACGATTCTCTACAAAGAAGAAGACTTCGAGGAGGTCGTGCGGGACACGACTGACAAGCAAGGCGTTGACGTCATTCTGGATATGGTGGGTGGCTCGTACATCAACAAGAACATCCGTAGCCTCGCGCTCAATGGGCGTTTAGTGCAAATTGCCTTTCTGGAAGGCAGCCAGACAAGCATTGATGCGCTCCCGATCATGATCAAACGCCTGAGCTTCACCGGCTCGACACTGCGGCCACGCTCTGATGAGGACAAGGGTTTGATTGCCGATGCGCTCAAGGCGCAGGTGCTGCCAATGATGGCGCAGGGAAAATGCCTGCCTGTGATTCACGCCGTTTTTCCAATGGCGCAGGCAAACGAAGCGCATACGCTGATGGAAAGTAGCAAGCACATCGGCAAGATCGCCCTGAAAATAAAGGATTGAGCGTGACACTCACGAATCAAACGGCCATCGTCACTGGCGCACTCGGTGGCATCGGTTCTGCCATTGTGGACGCCTTACTGGCGCAGGGTGCCCGCGTCGGTTTGATAGATCGACATGCCGAGGCGGGACAAGCCCACGAGGCCAAGCTGCAGGCACTAGGCCATCAGGTCAAATTCGCTGCGGCGGATGTTTCCAGCTTTGAAGCATGCCGCCAGGCCTACGACACGATTACCGCCTCCTTGGGCGGTGCCGACATTCTGGTCAATAACGTTGGCATTTCACCCAAGACGGAGGGTCGCGCGCTTAGAGTCTGGGAGATGCCGCCGGCCGAATGGGATATGGTCGTCAATGTGAATTTGAATAGCGCGTTTTACATGACCCATCTTGCGACGCCGCACATGCTGCGCGAGAAGGCGGGTCGCGTGATCAATATGTCCTCGGTCGCAGGCGAAGCTTATTGCGATATCGTGGCGGCGCACTACGCGGCAACCAAGGCAGCGCTCATCGGGCTCACCCGGCATTGGGCGGCGGAACTTGGCGAATACAACATTACAGTCAATGCATTGGCGCCAGGGCGTATCAGCACGCCATTGCTAAGATCCGTGCCGCAAGAAATCAACGATGCCGTGGTCAACGTCACAGCCATGCGCCGCCTGGGTACACCAGAAGAAGTGGCAGATGCCTGCCTGTTTTTCGCGTCCGACCAGGCTCGCTTCGTAACGGGGCAGGTCTTGGATGTTGCGGGAGGTTGGCTGATGACGTGAGGCTTGGGGTGTGTTTTCATTTCGCCAGCGACAAAAAAACATCACCCTTCGCGCCAAATAGCTGGCCCTCATCGATTCATCAGCGTGCCATTCAAGCCGCCGCAGTATCCATTACAGATTCGGCTTCATCACGCAGAGCTTTCTGCGCTTGGGCCAGCTTGGCAGCCGCATCTCGCAATGCGGTGCGCAGCCCTTCTTCGACTACTGGATGGTAGAACGGCATGTCCAGCATCTGCGCCACGGTCAGCTCTTGTTGCACAGCCCAAGCCAGCAAGTGACCGATATGCTCGGCACCCGGACCTACCATTTCAGCCCCAAGAAAGCGTCCGCTTTCAATATCGGCGTACACATGCAGCATGCCCTTGTTCTTGAGCATGACACGCGCACGGCCCTGGTCGCTGAAATCGACCTCGCCTGTGACGAAAGTGCCTGGCGTCAGACGCCCATAACCAGCACCCGCCAACGCGATTTGCGGATCGGTGAAAACCACTGCCAGCGGCGCACGGCGCAAGCCTTCACGCACATTGGGAAAGCGCGCCGCGTTTTCGCCCGCGATTCGGCCTTCATCTGCCGCCTCGTGCAGCAAAGGTGCGTCTGCGTTGGCGTCGCCTGCAATGAATATGGGCAAATCACCGGCTTGCATAGTCTCGCGGTTAAACAGGGGAACACCACGTGCATCCAATTTCAGCGACGTGTTCTGCAAATCCAGATTGTCGATGTTGGGTCGACGTCCGGTGGCAACCAGTGCGTAGTCAAACCGCTCTGTGCGCTCCGAGTTATCCAGTGCGACGTAACGCACTTCCACCTCATCGCCCACGCGGGTGGTGTGCAAGACACGAGCATCCGGATCCAGGTAGAACTCGCCCTGGAAGACTTTGCGTGCGTGCTGTCGTAATTGCGGATCACTAATACCGCCCAGACTACCGCTCACACCAAACACGCGAACGTCTACACCCAAACGGGCCAAGGCCTGACCCAGTTCCAGGCCAATAACGCCAGGGCCAAATACCGCGACACGTCGGGGCAGATCATCCCAGGCAAATACGTCATCGTTTACGATCAAACGGTCACCAAGCGCTTGAAAACCACCCGGTACTGAAGGCCGTGAACCCGTAGCGATGACGACGCTAGCCGCGTGCACTTCCGTGTGCTCGTCAACCCGCAGCACGGTGTCAGAGACGAAGCGCGCATACCCGCGCAGCTTATCTTCCGCAGGAATGTTCTCGACACTATCCACCACAAAACCCACGAAGCGATCACGCTCACGCTTCACGCGGTCCATGACCTGTGCGCCATTAACAGAAACGCCAGTTACGTGGACGCCAAAGGGGGCCGTGTGCTCAGCGAGATGTGCGGCTTCAGCCGCCGCGATCAAGAGTTTCGATGGCATGCAACCCACACGAGCGCAGGTTGTGCCGTACTGGCCGCCTTCAATCAACAACGCGCGTTTGCCAGCGGCCCGCGCGGCACGGTAAGCAGCCAGGCCGGCCGTGCCGGCGCCAATGACAGCGATATCGGTATGCAGGGTTTTCATAGGTGTATCCATCTTGAAGCCTTGAGTTAAGCGATGTGCGGATTCCGCCCGCCTGCTCATCCTGAGGACGAACAAATCCCGTACCGCGTAATGACGCAGTATCGAAGAAGATAGGCAGGGAGGGAGAATCAGGACCGGGGCCCTGCCCGCGCAGATGCGCGGGCAGACACCACCGGGTCAACCGGAAAGCACCGCGACGCAAAAAACTTGCGGTGCCCAGCCGGATTAGGCGAAATGCGCTTTCAGTTCGTCCAGGCCGCCGATCAGCTTGCCGTTCATGAACACTTGAGGTGCAGTGCCTTTGCCTGAGATGGCGCCAAGCACGCGACCACGAACCTTGTTCTCAAGCGGGATTTCAACGGCGTTGTAGCCCTTGGCATCCAGGAGCGCCTTGGCTTCCACGCAGAACGGGCAACCGGGCTTCGAGAACACGACCACTTGGTCAGGCTTCTTGCACTCGGGTGCGATGTAAGCCAGCATCGTGTCTGCGTCCGACACTTCAAACGGGTCGCCCTCTTTTTCCGGCTCGATGAACATTTTCTGCACCACGCCGTCTTTGACGAGCATGGAATAGCGCCAGCTACGCTTGCCAAAGCCAAGATCGCTCTTGTCGACGAGCATGCCCATGCCATCGGTGAACTCACCGTTACCGTCGGGCAACAGGGTGATGTTCGCCGCTTCCTGATCCTTGGCCCATTCGTTCATCACGAAGGTGTCATTGACCGAGATGCACACAATGCTGTCAACGCCAGCTGCTTTAAAAGCGGGTGCCAGTTCGTTGTAGCGCGGCAAGTGGGTGGACGAGCACGTCGGCGTAAAAGCACCGGGAAGCGAGAAGACCACCACAGTCTTATTCTTGAACAACTCGTCGGACGTGATCTTCTTCCAGGTGTTGCCCTCACGCACGGGGAACGTTACGTTCGGAACACGTTGGCCTTCACGGTTTTGCAGCATTCGAAATCTCCTTGGGAATCGGGGTTTAAACAACCACCATGGAATGAATCATAAACAATCACTATCAGTTAATCAAATTTAATAAATTAACTATATCGATAGGTTTTCTTCATATCATCATGCCGACGCCAGGGGTTCCCCCTCGGAAGATAGGCGTCAGACACCGTGCGACGCCTGTCTTCCTTAGGCAAATTTACAGCCGCGTCGGGGAATAGCCAGCTTCCCGGATTGCGGATTCCAGCTTCTCGCCTTGATCCGTGCCAGTCACCGTGACGCGATGTGTCGGCAGGTCGAAAGCCACTTGCGCACCGGGCGTGGTTTCTTCCACGACGCGGGTAATGGTCTTTACGCAATGGCCGCAAGTCATATCGGGTACTTGAAGTTCAATTGTCATGTTGGCTTCCTATGGTTTTATCTAAGGGTTAGATTGACGCTCACAAGGGCAACCCCACATCGGACCAGCTCTTTTTTGTGACTTGTACCAAGCTTAAACCTTCCTACAATGGCAAGGTCAAGCGTAAAATTGGGCTTGACCTTCCCATAATGGGAAGGATGATACTGGGCACAACTATTTTTCCTTCAATACCGAGAATGCCATGAGTGCTGTAACCCTACCCAAGCCATCCGAACTGGAGCTCGCTATTGAGGGTATGACTTGTGCATCCTGCGTAAAGCGGGTCGAGCGGGCGCTGACTTCTGTACCCGGCGTTAGTGAAGCACAGGTAAACCTGGCCACTGAGCGAGCTCGCGTGTTCTTTGACCCTGCCGTGGGCAAACCCGACGCACTGGTCGCCGCCGTCGCCAAGATGGGCTACGAAGCGCGCCCGATTGTCGAACAGGATGATCATGCCGAGCGTCAGGAACAAGCCCGACAAACCGAGGCCATGCGCCTGAAACGCGCGTTCTGGGTCGCCCTGGTGCTGACAATTCCCGTTTTCATCCTGGAAATGGGGTCCCATCTGATTGCGCCCATGCACCACTGGGTGCTGGCCAATATTGGCCAACAAAATAGCTGGTTGCTGCAATTCGTCTTGACCACGTTGGTACTGATCTGGCCCGGGCGTCATTTCTTCACCAAGGGACTTACGGCGCTTTGGCGTCTTGCCCCCGAAATGAACTCGCTCGTTGCGCTGGGTGCGGGCGCGGCCTGGTGTTATTCCGTGGTGGCCACCTTCGCCCCCCAATTGCTGCCCGCTGGCACGGCGAATGTGTACTTCGAGGCCGCGGCCGTCATCGTCACCCTAATCTTGCTTGGTCGCATGCTGGAAGCCCGCGCCAAAGGCAAGACCGGAGCCGCCATCAAGCGACTCATCGGTTTGCAGCCACGCACCGCGCGCGTGCTGCGAGACGGACAGACGTTGGACGTTGCTATTGAAGACGTCCGACGAGATGACGTCGTGATGGTTCGCCCAGGCGAGAAAATTCCTGTCGATGGCGAAATCATCGAAGGCCGTTCGTATGTGGATGAGTCCATGCTCACCGGTGAACCCGTGCCTGTTGAGAAAACCGTGGGAGCCACGGCAACCGGGGGCACGCTCAACACCTCTGGCAGCTTCACGCTGCGCGTCACGCATACCGGCGCAGACACCATGCTTGCGCGCATCATTCGCATGGTCGAATCAGCGCAAGGTGCCCGTTTACCGATACAGGCCGTGGTTGATCGTGTCACCCTGTGGTTTGTGCCCGCCGTCATGGCGGCGGCCCTGCTGACCTTCCTGGCCTGGTTGATCTTCGGCCCCTCGCCTGCGCTGTCGTTTGCGCTCGTCAACGCCGTGGCCGTCCTGATCATTGCCTGCCCTTGCGCAATGGGCCTGGCCACGCCCACATCCATCATGGTCGGCACCGGTCGCGCAGCCGAAATGGGCGTGCTGTTTCGTCAAGGTGATGCGCTGCAAACCCTTCGCGATGCGAACGTGGTGGCGTTCGACAAAACTGGCACGTTAACGCTGGGCAAACCTACCTTGACCGAACTGACGCCTGCCGCTGGCTACGAAGCGAACACCATTTTGCAATGGGTCGCGTCGGTTCAGGCACGCTCAGAGCATCCGATAGCGCTCGCTATTGTGGCCGCCGCCAAGGATCGTGGGCTGCCGCTACTTGCTGCCGAGCACTTCGAAGCCATCACGGGCGCAGGGGTACAGGCACAGGTGCAATCACGGCAAATCGTCGCCGGTGCGGCCCGCTTGATGGGTGAACGCGGGATCGACGTCAGTGCATTTGGCGACACCTCAGTGCAATGGGGACGCGATGGCAAGACGCCTATTTATGTTGCCGTTGATGGCGAGGTCGCGGCCATGATCGCCGTTACGGACCCCATCAAGCCCTCGGCAAAGCAAGCGATTGCAGCACTTCATGCGCAAGGCGTCAAAACGGCGATGATTACCGGCGACAACCGGCACACCGCGCAAGCGGTGGCTCGCATGCTCGGCATTGACGAAGTGCGCGCTGAAGTGCTGCCCGATGGCAAGGTAGACGCCATCGTCGCGCTACGCGCCGGTGGGCGCAAAGTGGCGTTTGTGGGCGATGGCATTAATGACGCTCCGGCCCTGGCGGCAGCCGACGTCGGCATCGCGATCGGCACCGGCACAGACGTGGCCATTGAAGCGGCATCGGTGGTGTTGATGGCTGACGATCTGATGGGTGTGCCTAACGCGATTGCACTCAGCCGAGCCACGCTGGCCAATATTCGTCAAAACCTGTTCTGGGCATTTGCCTACAACGCCGCGCTAGTACCGGTGGCGGCGGGCCTGTTGTATCCGTCTTTCGGCATATTGCTCTCGCCCATTTTCGCCGCAGGCGCCATGGCACTTTCCAGCGTATTTGTACTGGGCAACGCGCTACGTTTGAAGACCTTCCGCCCCCATGCACCCGGGGTAGAGGCAAGCCCCGCCGTCGTGACGGCTACCGCCTGAAGGAGGCACATCATGAATATTGGACAAGCTTCACAGGCCACGGGCATTTCAGCCAAGATGATCCGCTATTACGAGAGCATTGGCCTGATTGGCCCGGCGAATCGTTCGGAGGGTGGCTATCGGGTCTATAACGAACGGGATCTGCACGCGTTGCGCTTTGTGCGTCGCGCCCGCGACCTTGGATTTTCTGTAGAACAAATGAACGAGCTGCTCGCGCTCTGGCGCGACCGCAGCCGGGCTAGTGCTGACGTCAAACGCATTGCCCTGGAACATGTTGAGCAGCTTGAGCGCAAAGCGGAGGCATTACAACAAATGGCAGACACGCTGCGTCACCTGGCCAAGCACTGCCACGGCGATGATCGACCGGACTGTCCCATTATTGAAGACTTGAGCCGTCTGGGTGAGACCAGTGAGGCGCAGGAACATAAGTAAGCATCCGCTCGGATATTTCTTCGAACGCACGAGTTGCTGCGGATTAGAGATATGCTGACCTCAAACCAGATTGCCGACGGGGTCAATTCATGAAAGGCACTGACGAACCGAAAGAGCGTCATAGCGACCAGAAGTCATGGCGCTCATTGGCGTTTATCAATGACTGGCTTCAAGGCACGTGGCGTGAACTGGTTCGGGTCAACTCAAGTGATCGATCGTGGGAAATGCCGCTGGCGGCGGCGCTTTCCTCAGGTCTTCCCTTGATGGTGGGTGCGTATTTCGGGCGTATGGACTACGGTTTGATGTCCAGTCTTGGCGGCATGGTTTTCCTGAGTTTGCCCAACTCGTCGCTACAACACCGAATGATGATGTTGCTGGCCGCCTCTTTCGGTATGGTGGCCTGCTTTGCCGTAGGAGCCCTGACGCAGTTCTGGCCCGCCGCCATGATTGGCGCACTCACCTTGATTGCCATCGTGGTGAATATGGTCTGTCGATGCTATCGGCTCGGGCCACCGGGCAGTTTGTTCTTCATCATGGCAACGGCGATTGCGGCCTATACGCCTGGACGCGTGGAGGATGTGCCGATGCGCGTCGGCATGGTGGCGTTGGGCTGTCTGGTCGCATGCCTGATCGCTTTTGTGTATTCCTTGCATATGACGCGCGTGGCGCCACCGCCGTTGGCTGCCGAACTGCCGAAGCCTACCTTCGATTTCGTCGTCTATGACTCCATCATCATCGGTTTGTTCGTGGGCATTTCCCTCTTGGTAGCCGAGCTGTTGCAATTGCAGCGGCCCTATTGGGTGCCAGTCAGTTGTCTCGCAATTATTCAAGGCGCGAGCTTGCGGGCGGCATGGAGTCGACAGTTGCATCGCATTCTTGGCACAACCGTGGGCTTATGCATCGCGTGGGCGTTGCTCAGCCTGCCGCTGAACGTGTGGACCCTGAGCGTGGTGATGATGGCGCTGTCATTCGGGATAGAAACGCTGGTTGTTCGGCACTATGCCAGCGCCGTGGTGCTGATTACACCGCTGACAATCTTTCTGGCCGAGGCCCCACATTTGGGACAGGGCTACCCCTCCGCCGTTATCGAAGCGCGATTTCTGGATACCGTGATTGGGGCGTTTATTGGTGTGTTGGGTGCGGCGTTACTGCACAACAAGCGCATTCGCCCCCACCTGTCGCGTTGGATGCGGGCAGTGCTGCCTAAACGGGTGAGTTGAAGAACGGCTTTTTTCAAAGCATCGATGTTCTCGGGGGCTAGCTTGCTTCCAGCTTTTCGGCGTCCGTCATCGACATGACGCGTTTTCAGCTGGAAGCACGGGGTCAATCAGCCACCCAGGCCCACCCGAGCAATCAGCTCATAGGAGTAATGGCGCGCCTTTTCGTCGAACACGTCAGACACAATCATCAGTTCATCGGCCCGCGTGCGCGTTAACAGTGCGTCGATACCTGCGCGCACGGTTTCTGGTGACCCCACTATCGAACAGGCCAGCATGTTCATTGCCTGCATCTTCTCGGCCCCAGACCAATACTGTTCAATATCGTCTATGGGCGGCTGACTTAATCTACGTGTGCCGCGGAACATATCCGCAAACGACATCTGTTGCGTCGTTGCCAAGCGCCGGGCTTCTTCGTCGGTATCTGCAGCAATGATATTCACGCCGATCATGGCGTGCGGTTTGGATTGCTGCCGGGACGGTTTAAAGCGCGCCCGATAAACCTCCAGCGCCATATCCAGTGCTGTCGGTGCAAAGTGCGAAGCAAATGCATATGGCAGGCCATATTCTGCCGCCACCTGTGCACCGTAGGTGCTGGAACCCAGTATCCACAACGGCACTTCCGTTCCGGCACCAGGCACGGCCACGATGCGCTGCCCTTCTCGGGCAGGGGCAAGATACGCTTGCAGTTCAAGCACATCCTGCGGGAAGCTGTCCGCACTCTCGTTAGTGCGTCGCAATGCGCGCAAGGTCACCTGATCGGTGCCAGGCGCACGCCCCAGACCCAGATCAATCCGACCCGGAAATAGAGCAGCCAATGTACCGAACTGTTCCGCAATGACCAGCGGCGAGTGATTGGGCAACATAATGCCGCCAGCGCCGACGCGAATCGTGTTGGTACCGGCAGCGATGTGGCTGATCGTGACTGACGTGGCGGCACTGGCGATACCGGGCATGTTGTGATGCTCGGCCACCCAGTAACGGGTGTAGCCCAATTTTTCGGCGTGCAGCGCCAACGCGCGTGCTCGGTCAAGTGCGACCCGGGCGTCAGCGCCCTGGGTAATCCGGACCAAGTCCAGAATGGAGAGAGGAATCGTCATGCGGCCAGTGTAGTGCGGCGTTTGCATGACGCCTGGGATAACCCTTGGGCTAACGAGGCCAGCGCTTGGCCAGGGATCGTTGCGACATTTCTGAATCCAGAATGAGCCTGCCCTTCAATTTGCCGCGTAGCAACTGCACCGATTGCATGGCGTCCTGCATGTGTTCGGTCATTAAGGTGCGCACGGCGTCACTATCCCGGGCACGCGCGGCGACCAGGATTTTCTGATGGAAGTTCATGTTTGAAGAGCCAAATGTCTGCTGCTCATGCAGGGGCATTTCGTTGTCGTAAACGGTGAGCTGACGAATCATCTGATTGATCATCTCGCAACTGAAGCGCAGGAAAGAATTCGGACACGCCGCGGCGATGATGTCGTGAAACGTAATCTCTTCCTGCCGCTGCGCCAAGGGATCATTCTCGTCGTACGAGCTGGGGCTGCAGCAATGAACGTTGTGCTCCAACGCCTCGAAATCGGCGTCGGTCAAAAACGGTACTGCGCTGGCGGCCAGTTCGGGCTCAAGCTGCTTGCGCACCTGATAGATGTCGTCAATAGACACTGCCTTGAAGAACAGATAGTTCTGCATCAACTGGAAGGTTCGATCCAGCGGCACTTCGACCACCCTCGCCCCGCCGCCCGGCCCGGTACTGACTTTGATCAGCCCCTGCACTTCAAGTGACTTCAGCGCTTCGCGCATAGTGCTCTTGCTTACCGAGAACAAGGCTTGCAATGCGATTTCTGGCGGCAATCGGTCGCCCGGCAGCAGATTCTTGGACGTAATCAATCGCTTGATCTCTTCAGCGACGAGATCACTGCGTTTTGGCTGCGCGACAGCTCGGCTCCGCGTGCGCGTTTCGTTCTCGATGGTCATCGGCGCTCTCTGTATTCCTTCCATCCAGATCGGGAGGTCTTCGTCTTCTGCAGGAGGGCATGACCCCCGGGTTAAACCTGATGCACCGTCTATTGACGCGCTATCGCCCCTCACGGATCATACAACTATCCTATTTATCATGATAAATACACCAAGATAGATTCGATACCCATCACGCCTTGCTGCACCTGTTGACGTCAAAAAATCTGAAATGTCGCCCGTGTACCCTGCGCGAGGCGACGGGGAGAATACCTTGAATCGTCGTAACCTCTTGAAGATAGCCACTCTGTCCGCCATCCCTGGCGCCTTGTGGGCCGCGCGCAGTGCGCTGGCGCAGACCGGCAACGCCATCCAATTTGCTTGCCCTGTACCGATGTCGGGGGCTTTTGCTGCCAATGGCAAGTTTGCCGACCTGGGTATGAAGCTGGTGCTTGAACAATACGGCACCGCACTGGGTCGCCCTCTGGCCTACACCGTGCTCGACACCGAAGGGAAACCCGCCACGGCAGTAAGAAAGGTACAGGAAGTCGCCCAACAGAAAGGCGCGAAATTCTGGGCAGGTGGCATTTTGTCGTCGGAGTCACTGGCCATGGGTAAAGAGGCCGAGAAAGTCGGAGCCATCTTCATCACCACTGCAGGCGCCGACGAAATCACCGGCAAAGACTGCAATTCAGCTACTTTCCGTTGGTCCGTGCCTACCTTTGGAGCCATCGAACAGACAGTGCGTCCGCTGATCGACACACTGCCCAATGCCAAGCGCTGGTACACCATTACGCCGCAATATGTCTTCGGGGACGGCCTGCTTAGCGCAGCCAAGAACATCTTCAAAGAGAAAGGCATCGAGCACGTCGGCAACAGCTATCACTCGCTGGCTGAAAAAGAATTCAGCGGTTATCTGACCAACGCGATGGCGGCCAAACCGGACGTCTTGCTGATCCTGAACTTTGGCTCGCAGTCATCGGACACGCTGCGCCAGGCAGTGAGCTTTGGCATGAAGAACAACGTCACCATCCTGGTGGCCTGGGCCTCGGGGCTGGAACAGTTCGAAGCGCTTGGCGCAGATCTGTGCGACGGCGTGTATTTTGGTGCCCAGTACTGGCACGCTATTGATTCCCCGCTGAATCATGAGCTGGTCAAACTGTGTCGCGAAAAACTCAAGATCAATCCGAACTACAGCCTGGCCGGGTCGTATATCTGCACCAAGATCATGCTGGATGCCATGGCAAAGGCCAATAGTGCCGATCCAAAAGCCGTGATCGCCGCGATGGAAGGCATGAAATATGACGGGTTGACGGGTCCGGAGGAAATTCGCCGCGAAGATCACCAGGTGCTCAAGAACTACTACCTGCTCAAGGGCAAGGCAAAGTCGAAGATGAAAGACAGCGACGACTATGCCGATATCGTGCATTCCGGGCAGTCCTTCCTCCCCGTCGATCAAACCGGCTGTAAGAAGTAAGTCTATGAACGTCTACCTGCTGCAGGTCGTCAATGGCATCGGGGTAGGCATGCTGTACTTCCTTTTGGCAGTCGGCTTGTCGATCATTTTCGGTCTATTGAGGTTCGTCAACTTCGCCCATGGCGCGTTCTATCTTTTGGGCGCCTACTTCTGCTTTCAGGCCATGCAGTGGGGGCTGAGTTTCTGGCTCGCGTTGTTCCTGGTGCCACTGCTCGTGGGCACTTGCGCATGGCTGGTGGAGAAACTGCTATTGCGTCATGTTTATGCGCAGGCGCATGAGTTTCATATCCTGATCACGGTCGGCCTGGCATTGGTTGTGCAAGAAGCCGTCATCGTGATCTGGGGCCCGCTGGGCGACAGCGTGACTGCACCGGATGTTTTGCAGGGCGTGGTCATGTGGGGCGACTTCATCTATCCCAAGTACCGTCTGTTTGTCATCGCTTTCACGTCGATTTTTGCCTGCGTGCTGTGGTGGGTACTGGAAGGAACGCGACTGGGCAGCGCGGTGCGTGCAGGTAGCGAATCCACTGAAATGGTGTCCTTATTGGGCATCAACGTATTCAGAATCTTCAGCCTGGTTTTTGCGTTGGGTGCTGCCACCGCAGCGCTTGCCGGTGTGCTGGCAGCGCCCATACGAGGGGTGGAACCCTTCATGGGCATCGAAGCGCTGGGCATTGCCTTTGTCATCGTGGTGGTAGGCGGCCTGGGAAGTTTCTCTGGCGCCTTGGTGGGTGGTTTGCTGATCGGGATCGTGCAGAGTGTGATGAGCACGCTGTGGCCCGAAGGCGCACGCCTGATGATTTACGTGGCGATGGCGGCCGTGCTGCTGCTTCGTCCCCACGGTTTGATGGGGAGAGGATGATGCTGCGCTTGACCACACACTTGCAACTGCTGCTGGCGCTGGCAACCATCCTGGTGCTGCCGCTGGTACTGCAGTCCGGCTCTCTGGCCACTGAAGTGCTTATTTATGCAATGGCAGTGCTGGGATGCAATCTGCTGCTCGGCTTTACCGGCCTGCTCTCGTTCGGCCAAGGCATTTTCTTTGGCATGGGCAGCTATACCGTGGGCGTTTTGCTCACGCGACTATCGCTACCCCTGCCGCTTGCCTTGCTTGCCGCCGTTGTGGTTGGCTCACTTGCCGCGCTACTGGTCGGCTGGTTTGCGATCCGCCAACGTGGTACGTATTTTGTGATGCTGACCTTGGCATTCGCGCAGATGTTCTACTTCCTGGCGTATAGCCTGCCGGACCTAACGGGTGGCGACAATGGTCTGCTCGACGTGCCCCGTCCGCCGATATCGATTGCAGGTATTGAACTCGCCTCTCTGGCCTCGCCATGGCAGTTCTACAGCTTCGTCGCGGTGTCTTTTGTTCTGGTCTTCTGGCTGCTGTTGCGCGTGACGAACTCGGTCTTCGGGCGCACCCTCCTGGCCATTCGCGATAACGAAGCGCGTGCGGCTGCCGTGGGCTACAACGTGCGCCTGTTCAAGCTGGCTGCATTTGCCATCTCGGGTGCGGTCACGGCGCTGGCGGGTGCTTTTCTCGCGATCATGACAGGCATATCGCCACTGTCCAGCATTGAATATCACACCAGCGAAATGATCCTCGTCATGACGGTCATTGGCGGCACGGGCAACCTCTTTGCATCCGTACTCGGTGCGGCGTTCTATGTCCTGCTTTCCGACTGGCTATCGACGTTATGGCCGCGCTGGCTGATGCTGTTGGGCTTTTTGCTGATCGCCGTCAGTCTGTTCATGCATAAAGGGCTCTGGGGAATGGGCGAACGGATCTGGCGCGCCGTGCGAGGCACACGCCCGGACTCCCCTGCCGCAAAGGAGAAGCAAGCATGACCGACCCAACACTTCCCCTTTTGCAAGCCCGAGGCGTGATCAAGCGTTTCGGAAAGTTCGTCGCCCTGCACGGTGTGGATCTGAACGTGCAGCCGCGCACCGTGCATTCCGTCATTGGCCCAAACGGCGCGGGCAAAACCACGCTATTCCACACCCTCACCGGCACACTCAAGGCCAGCGAAGGCACGGTCACGTTCAACGGCGAGGACGTCACCCCACTGGCCGATTACCAACGCGTGCAACGCGGCATCGCACGATCATTTCAGGTGACCAGTCTGTTCGCCAATTTGTCTGTACGAGAGAACTTGCGCCTGGCAGCCCAGGGCGTGCATCGCACTGGGGCGTTTGATTGCTGGCATCGTCCCAATGGCTCGCGTGCCCATGGAGAGTTGGTCGATCAAATCCTCGAGCGGATGGGTCTGCAGCCGTCGGCAGACGCGCTCTCGGGTGTGCTCTCGCACGGTCAGCAGCGCCGTCTAGAGGTCGGTATGGCCCTGGCTGCAAAGCCACGAGCCATCTTTCTGGACGAACCGACCTCAGGCATGGGTATCGATGATCTCGAAGGAATGAAGCAGCTGATCAGTGGTCTGCGCGTGGATCACACGGTGGTATTGATCGAGCACAACATGAATATCGTGATGGATATCTCGGACACGATAACGGTCATGCAGCAAGGCCGTGTTCTGGTTGAAGGCAAGCCAGAAGCGATCCGCAACGATGAGCGAGTTCGTGCCGCCTACCTGGGCAACATGATCACCGGAGGTCGGGCATGATTCTGAACGTCCAATCCATAGACAGCTATTACGGCAAGAGCCATATTCTGCAGAGCTTATCGCTCAAGGTTGCGGAGGGTGGCTTGACGACACTGCTGGGACGCAACGGCGCCGGCAAATCGACAACACTGAAGACGATTGCAGGTGTCATTACGCCTGCAGGCGGATCAATCACGTTTCGTGATCGTGTGATCAGTGGCATGCCTGCGCACAAGATCGCATCAATGGGTGTATGCCTGGTGCCCGAGCATCGCGGCATCTTCAAGCTACTCACTGTCGAAGAGAATTTGAAGCTCGGCTTGCGTCGCGACTCGCCCTGGCAATTGGACGATATCTATCGCATTTTTCCCCGTCTGAAGGAACGGCGCCGCAACGGTGGTGGACAGTTATCAGGCGGCGAGCAACAAATGCTGGCGATCGGGCGCGCATTGATGAATCACCCTCGCCTGCTCATGCTTGATGAGCCCGTCGAAGGGTTGGCACCCGTCATCGTCGAAGAAATCGTGGCACAGCTCAAACTGATCAAAGCGTCAGGGGTGTCCATTCTCCTGGTCGAACAGAACCTGGAAGTCTGCACACAACTGGCTGACTATCATTTCATTATCGAACAAGGCACCGTTGTCTTCGAGGGATCGAATGCGACGTTTCTTGCCGACGACGCGGTCAAGGACCGCCACTTGGGCGTGGGCGTCTGACCTGAGCCAATGGCCAACGAATACCGGGGAACACTTCATGCAACTCACCACATTGGAATCAGTCAGCGCCCTGCGCGTTGACGGCGATCGGCTCTGGCAGTCGATCATGGAACTAGCCAAAATTGGCGCAACTGACAAAGGCGGCGTTTGCCGCTTGACACTGACTGACCTGGATCGGCAAGGACGCGACCTGGTCACGTCGTGGGCGCGTGAGCTGGGATGCACCGTTCGCGTCGACCAGATCGGAAATATCTTTATGCGGCGCGCCGGCTCGAACGAGGCGCTGCCTCCCATCATGACAGGCAGCCATATCGACACGCAGCCGACCGGCGGCAAGTTTGATGGCAACTATGGCGTGTTGGCTGGAATTGAAGTGCTGCGCACATTGCGCGACCAGAACCTCGTGACTGAAGCCCCGCTGGAAGTCGCGGTATGGACCAACGAAGAAGGCTCGCGCTTCGTTCCCGTCATGATGGGATCGGGTGTGTTTGCCAAGGCGTTTACGCTGGAGCATGCCCTGGGCGCCCAGGACCGAGAAGGCATCTCGGTAGCGCAAGCACTTGGCGAGATCGGCTACAACGGCCAGGATGTGGTGGGCGACCATCCGGTTGGCGCATATTTTGAAGCGCACATCGAACAAGGGCCTGTCCTGGAGGCCAACGATCTCCCCATCGGCATCGTCGAAGGCGCATTGGGCCAACGCTGGTACGACGTCACCGTCACTGGCCAGGAAGCACACGCGGGTCCGACACCCATGGCGCTGCGCCATGACGCCTTGCTCGTGGCCGCCAATCTGGTGTGCGCGGTCAATCGTATCGCGCTGGATCATGCGCCACACGGCCGTGGCACGGTGGGCTGGATCAATTGCTTTCCCAATTCACGTAACGTCATCCCGGGCCGTGTGGGTCTAAGCGTAGATTTGCGTGCAGCCGACGACGCAACGCTCGACAAGATGGCTGCTGCGCTCACAGCCGAGTGCGAGGCACAGGCCAGGCAGGCAGGCGTTCAGATCGATAAGGAGCAAGTGGTGTATTTCCCGCCACAGCCGTTTGACGCCAAACTGGTGCAAGCCGTGCGCGACGGCGCGGCGGCCATCGGCCTGGGTGCCATGCCAGTAATCAGCGGTGCCGGACATGACGCCGTCTACTTGGCCCGCGTTGCTCCCACTGCCATGATTTTTGTCCCGTGCAAAGACGGCATCAGCCACAACGAAATCGAAGACGCCCGCCCCGAGCACCTGGAGGCTGGCTGCAATGTGCTGCTGCACGCCATGCTGCGCTGCTGCGGAAAAATTGAAACTGTTGAAAGAAACGTCGCGCCATGAAGATTTTGATCGCACGCATGAACCACGAGACCAATACGTTCTCGCCTGTTCCCACGCCCTTGTCTTCCTTCGGCAACCAAGGCCCCACCTACGATGACGCTGCCTATCAGGAGAACAAGGGCAAGCGCACGGCCATGTCGGCGTTTATCGACCTGGCCGAAGCACGCGGCGCCGAACTCGTCACGCCCATATCGGCAACCGCCTATCCAAGTGGCCGGGTGCAAGCCCAGGCGTATCAGCACATCTGCGACCGCATTGTGGCGGGCGTCCGCGGCTGCGACGCCATTTTGCTTGACCTGCATGGCGCCATGGCAACGGAGAGCACCGACGATGGCGAAGGCGATCTGCTCGAACGTGTCAGACAAGCGGCACCCGGCGTGCCGATCGCGGTCGCATTGGACTTGCATGGCAACGTGACACAAAAGATGATCGACAATGCCGACGTCATCATCAGCTTCAAGACCTATCCGCACATCGACATGTACGAAACCGGCGAACATGCTGGCAGGCTCTTGTTCGACAAGATCGATGGTCGTAGCGTACCCGTCCTTGCCTGGCGACGCCTGCCAATGATCACCCATACGCTGCGCAGCAATACCGCCGAGGGTGCGATGCGCAGCGCGGTCCAGGCGGCTCGCGATGCAGAAAGCGCCGGAATGCTCGGTGTATCGATTTTGGCCGGCTTTGGGCTGGCCGATATTCCAGCGCCTTGTCTGAGCGTCATCGTGGTGGGCGACGGTGATGCCGCCGCGGCGGATCGAGTGGCGGGTGAAATTGCAGCACGCCTGTGGTCCGAGCGAGATGGCTTTTTCTACGACAGCGAACCGCTGGATGCATCCCTCGCTCGCGCAGCTGCGTTGGCCATAGGCGCAGATAAGCCGGTCTTGCTGTTAGACCACGGCGACAACTGTATGTCGGGTGGCACATGCGACACCATGGACGTCTTGATGGCTGCCGTCAACGCAGGGCTTACCGGCATTTACGCCGGACTCTTCTGCGACCCGCAAGCCGTCCAGCAATTAACAGAGGCCGGTGTCGGTGCCAACATCGAATTACTGGTCGGCAATAAACGCGAGATCGTCCAGATTGGACGCGCCGTGCCCCCGGTTCTTTTGCGCGGCACGGTAGTAGCCGTCACGAATGGCGATTACGTGATTACCGGACCCACTTACACCGGCCAGACAGCGTGCATGGGCCGCAGTGCCGTGCTCGATATTGGGGCGGCAAAACTGGTGATCACCGAGCGTCCACACGAACCCTGGGATCTGGGTGTGTTCGAGAGCGTCGGGCTTGACCCGCGCCGCGCACAGTTCATTTTGGCTAAATCACGGATGTACTGCCGTCCGGTGTTTGTGCCAATTTCCAGCGCACTCGTTGAATGCGATAGCCCTGGCGTTACCAGCTCGGACTATGGGTTATTTGCGTTTGAGAACGTGCAAAGACCGGTGTACCCGCTGGACAACATGCCTCTCTCCGACTACGACGCACGCGCGTAGCGTGCGTTAAACGCGAGAAAATCACGACGAACACACTCGCATTCAACGTGCGTAGCCCACGACCTTGAGCGGCAGAATAGCCGTGCCGGGCATCGTGGGTTACGCGCGTTCACCAAGTGCGTAGTCGTGCAAATTGGGTCGCGCTTCACCCGCGCTACAAAACATCTCGATGATAAGTCCAGCGTTGTCAGCTCTCTGGGAAACAATAAGGGCGCCCGAGGGCGCCCTTATTGTTTCTTTCACCAGACTTTCCGCGCAATCACGATTCCTGGGCGGGAGGCTCGCCCGAATCAGGTGCAGACTCAGGCTGACCCTCGCGCGATTTCGCTTCAAACTGGGCGCGTCGGATGGCCTTGGCTTCTGCCTTGGCTAACGCGGCGGCCGCAGACACGGCTTTAGCCTCAATCAAAGCAGCAGCCCGGGCTTCAGCCTGAGCTTGCGCTTCGATTGCAGCGGCGGCAGCACGGATTCGACCTGCCGCTTGCGCTTCAAGAATTGCGTCTTCGCCTAAGGTCTCGAATACGGCAATGGATTCGACATGACCGGTATGCGGGAACATATTGATGACCCCTGCGCTCTTGAGCACATAGCCACCGTCTTGCACCAGAATAGCGGCGTCGCGCGCCAGCGTAGCGGGGTTACAGGACACATAAACGATCCGGCGCGGACGCTCTGCGTAAGACAGTTGCCCCAACGCTTGTGATACCGCTTGCGCGCCTTCGCGGGGTGGGTCGATCAGCATGCGATCAAAGAACCCGAGGCCACGCAGCCATTCGACATCGACCTCAAAGAGGTTCAACGTGGCGAAACTGGTGCGATCGGCAAGACCGTGACGTGCCGCCGCCTCAAAGGCGCGGTCGGTCAGTGCCTTGCTGCCCTCTACCCCCACGGCCTCTCGCCCTTGCGTTGCGAGCGGCAAGGTGAAATTGCCCAGGCCACAGAACATGTCAGCCACGCGGTCTGTGGGCTGCACTTCCAGCAGACTGAGTGCACGCGACACCATGGCACGGTTAATGTCGTGATTGACCTGGGTAAAGTCGGTGGGTCGGTACGGCATGCGTAGACCGAACTCAGGCAACGTGTAGGTCAGCGAGTCCAGGTGTTCAGGCTCAAGCGGCATCACCGTATCGGGCCCCTTGGACTGCAACCACCACTGCACATCGTGGGTCGCCGCGAAACTACGCAAAATGGCGATATCATTGTCCGTTAACGGGGACATATGGCGCAGCACGAGAGCAGTAACGCCCTCACCCAACGACACTTCAATCTGCGGCATTTTGGTGGGTTCGGACATGGAGCCCAACATGGCGCGCAAGGGCACCAAGAGGTTGCTCACATGACGCGGCAAGACATGACACTCTCGCATGTCGGCCACATAGCTGCTCTTGCGCTCGTGAAAGCCCACCAGCACGCCGCCTTTTTTCGCCACCACACGCACCGACAACCGAGCACGATAACGGTAGCCCCAGGTCGGGCCATGCAGCGGCGGCAACATGCGAGCCGGTTTGATCTTCCCTACATGCCAGAACGTATCTTCCAGTGCACGCTGCTTAATCGCCACCTGCGAGCTCGGTTCTAGGTGCTGCATGGCACAGCCGCCGCAGACGCCAAAGTGCGGGCAACGGGGCACGACACGCTGCGACGAAGGTCGCAGGATCTCATCCACCTTGGCAACTTCGTAAGATGGCTTGCGACGCACGGTGACCGCAGTGACGCGCTCTCCGGGCAATGCACCTTCCACGAACACGACTTTCCCATCGCGTCGGGCAATGCCCCTGGCTTCAAGATCCAGGGATTCAATACTTAAAACGTCAGCCATCTCACGCAGTCCAAAATTACACGCAACCCGGCATTGTAGAAGGAGCGCGGGCGAATCAGAAATGGACTGTCGAACGGGGTGCAAAATTGACGAGTTTGCGGCGTATTTGAGCGGGGGAAAGCGAGCGCCAAGCGTCAGTCTCCCCCTTTATCAAGTCGCTTTCCCGCTGCGGGCGAAAGACACGAGTTAGAAGGCCCGCTGCACGGAGAAGACGGCCCCGATCCGCCCAGACGGATGTCCATACTTGGTAGGAAGCCAATTATCTTTAGAGGCACCCACTGCCGCCAAACCGAGCACCCACCCACTTAAATCCTTCGTTACGCCCAGCTTGTAATCCACATAGTGACCAATGGAGTCGCCGTTCATATCCGTTTGATTCTTGAGTTTTTGGTATCCCAGATGAGCAATCAGCCCCCACCCTTGCCCGAGATCAAAATTGGCGGTGCCGTCCAGATACCAGGTGCCTTTGCTATCTGGCGTACTGAAGAAGTCCCCGGGGGTATAAGAGTATTTCAACGTGTAGTTGCCATAGGTCGCACCCAGGTAGAGGTCTGTGTTGTTGTAGTTACCGCCTTTAGGTGAGCTTGAGCCCGGGTAGTAATAGTGCAAAACGCCAGCATCGAGCGTCAAACCTCCACCTACGTCCCCCTTCCAGCCGCCATAGAAATCCATCTCCAGGTTGCCATCCGTAAACACATAGTTCGACACATTGGAGTTCCAATTTCCCACGTAAAAACCCGAACTGTGCGTCAAATCTATACCCAGTTGCGCGGCTGGCCGAAAATCTGTTTGTGAATAGCCGCGAAAGCGGTAATCGTTGGTGATGGTGGCGTTACCACTGAGCGAAAATCCACCGCCCAGATCAGTGGGTTCTGCCTGTGCCGACGAGGCAAAACCGGCAGCGAGTGCGAACGGCAGAGCAAGCAACGTCTTCTTCATGGTGCGGATCCTGAACGATTAGGGCCAGAGGGCGAACGAGCACGAGCACGTCTCGACTAGCCGGTTTTGAATCTGTAAACCGGCACCTCTTTGCCTAAGCACGATTCATGCCAGGTATTGCTCAACTGGCAATACCCTGAATCGTCCATGAATTTCGCACTATTGCAGTGCAGCACCCCCAGCATCCGCTCATCGGTTTGCCCAACGTTGGGGAGCGTGCGCCCATTTAGCACCAGCTTGGATGCGAAAACCCCCGCGAGCACAACGTGCTGGCGGGGGTGGTAGACACCACTTGCGTGTCAACGTCAGCGAATTAAATCGCCTCGGTCGATAAACGCTTAATTGGCGGCAGGTGCGGCGGGTGCAGCAGGCGCTGCGGGTGCGCCAGCAGCACCTTGCGGTGCCGGGCGACCATGGTGGCGTTCGCCACGAGAGTCACGGCGCTCTTGCATCTTGGCCATGCGATCCTTGAAGAAGGTAGTCACTTGAGCGCGTTGACCGTCGTTCAAGCTATCCCAGACGGCGAGCCAATTGGCGCGAACTTTCTGGGCTTCGTCGCGGAACTGATCACGAGCCTTGTCAGATTGATCGGCGAGTGCGCGTGGATCAAGTTTGCCGCTGTCAAGCTGTGCCTTGAGCAATTCGTGGCGCTGGCCACCGGCGTCGCGCATCGCTTTGTGCAAATCGCGCTGGGAATCCTGGGCGGTTTTGAAAAGGGCTTGTTGCTTGGCGTCCAGCTTCAATTGCTCGACTTGCTTCTTGCCAACCGGACCCAATCCTGGAATCCAGAGGCCATCGCGCATGCCGCGCATGTGCTCACCTTGGGGCATGGAGTGAGACATGCCGCCGTCCTGTGGGGGAGCCGCCACAGCGTTACCGGCCAAGCCGCCAGCGGCCAAGGCAAAGGTTACGGCAGCCAAGGTAGAGCGAATTGCGAATCGGGACATGAATGTCTCCTGAAAGTGAAGAAAGCGAGACCATTGTCCTGGCAACTCGGTTTCAAGCAGGTTTCGCGTTCGCAATCTATGTTTCAGTCGATTGCGTGGGAGCGTCAGGGTCGTCGCCCACGCAATCGATTAGCTCAGCGCATCCCAAGCCGCGAGATATTCCTTCCAATGCGGCGCATCACTGGCGGCAAGCGTGTCTCGCACCAGGGTGATTTCCGCCTCATACGTGACGCGATCAAGCTCACCACGCAAGAACCGAAAACGGCAATACACAAGCCAGGTATTGACGACATCCGTTTCGCAGTAGGCACGCACCTCGTCTGCCCGGCCTTGTTGCCAGGCTTCCCAAACTTTGCTGCCGTCCATGCCGAGCTTGCCAGGAAAGCCGCAAAGCTTCGCCAAATCATCCAGTGGCGCATTCGCACGACCGTTGTACTTGGCAAGCAGATCCATCAAGTCAGTGTGACGAGAGTGGTAGCGAGAAATGTAGTTGTTGTATTTGAAGTCGCGGTCTTCTTCGCCCATATCCCAGTAACGCGGAGCGGGCACGCCGTGTATCAAGCTGCGATAGTGCAAAACAGGCAGATCGAAACCCGAGCCATTCCAGCTGACCAGTTTTGGCGTGTAGCGCTCGATGGTTTTGAAGAATCCGGAGATCAATGTGGCCTCCGGATCATCGGGCAGGCCTAGTGTCTTGACGCGAAAGCCTTGATCATCACGAAAAACACAGCCTATGACGGCAATTTGATGCAGGTGAAGCGGCAAAAAATCGTGACCAACGGCTTCTCGACGGGCGGCCAAGGCACGCTCGACGACATCAAGATCCGTGACCTCCGGGCCCCAGTTGTTGAGTCTGCGCAACCCTGCCACATCAGGCAGGGTTTCGAGATCAAATACTAGTGTGGGCGTCATCGTGCAGGCAGGTACTGCATGGGATCAACTGGCGTGCCCTGGCGACGAATCTCGAAGTGCAGACGCGGCGACGTGGTATCGCTTTGGCCGACTTCAGCGATTTTTGCGCCGCGTTTGACGTCTTGACCTGTTTTCACCAGCAGCGAGCGGTTATGCGCATAAGCAGTAATGAACCCGTTCTGGTGATTAATGATGATCAGGTTGCCCAATCCACGCACACCGTTGCCGCTGTACATCACCTTGCCATCGGCCGCCGCATTGACGGGATCGCCCAAGGCGCCCGCAATATCGAGCCCCTTGCTGTTGTTATTAAACGATTGGGTGACCTGCCCGTTCGAAGGCCACGCCCAATTGATGACGCCAGCGTCAGCGGCGCGCGTAGCAGGCGCTTCGGTGGGAGCAGGTGCCGGCGTTGGCGTAGGCGTGAGCGGTTCCGGAGTCGATGATTCGGGTTGATCAAGCGGACGCGGCGCAGGCTTGCTACTGGTGATAACCGAGGACTGCGTGGTGCTGCCCGTGCTGCCCGATGAGGCAGACAAATGCAAGGTTTGCCCAGCAGATATCTGGTTAGGATCGCTCAGGTTATTCCAGCGCTTGAGATTTTCTACGTCGACGTTGGTCGAGCGCGCAATTTTGTAAAGCGTGTCTCCCGGCTTGACGACATACGTGCCGCCAGTCTGGGTGGATGGGGTCGTTTGGCCACCGGTCATATCGACGACGGGGGCACGGGTACCTTTGGATGCGCAGCCGGCCAAAATGGCCAAACTAAGCACGCCCGCCACAAAAAGCGGGCGGCGCAGGCGCGTCATGGACGCGCCCAAATTAACGGTGGCGGTCAGTTGCAACTGCCCGTTGAGCATACGTTTCTCCTGTTTGCTCAAGATTG
>JBEBWV010000009.1:0-86166 GCA_040391965.1 Achromobacter deleyi
ATTACAGCCCCGTTTGCAGCGATGCGCGATGAGTTAAAGCGCGCGATCAGGCAGCCAAGGCAGCCTTGGCTTGCTGCACGATGGCGGCAAAGCCGGCCTTGTCGCGCACGGCCAGATCGGCCAGGACCTTGCGGTCGAGTTCGATCGAAGCCTTCTTCAGGCCGGCGATGAACACGCTGTAGCTGACGCCATGTTCGCGGACGGCGGCGTTGATACGCGTGATCCACAGAGCGCGGAACGTGCGCTTCTTGTTGCGGCGGTCGCGGTAGGCGTATTGGCCAGCGCGCATGACCGCTTGCTTGGCAATACGGAACACATTACCGCGGCGGCCACGGTAACCCTTGGCGGCGGCAATGACTTTTTTGTGACGTGCGCGGGCGGTTACGCCGCGTTTGACGCGAGGCATAGTAGATCTCCCTTAGATCAAGCGAAAGGCATCATGGCCTTGACGGAGGCCACGTTGGAGTCATGAACCGCCGTCGAGCCGCGCAGTTGACGCTTGGCCTTGGTGGTCTTCTTGGTCAGGATGTGACGCTTGAACGCCTGACCACGCTTGATGGAGCCGCTGCCGCGAACCTTAAAGCGCTTGGAGGCGCTTTTCTTGGTTTTCATCTTGGGCATGATGATTCCCTAAACACATTGTTGATTTTTATGACACCAGGTGCTTGCGAAAGCGTTGAACCCTGTCGCAAAACTTGTAAACCTGCCGCCACTTCTGGGGGTACTGCTTGGTGTACTGCTTTTGTTTGCTGCTTTTGCTTGCTGCTTTTGTGCAGTGCTTCCGCACCACTTTTTCTTCCCAAAGCACGGCCTAGCAACAACGGTGCCCAGTAAGACCAGACACCAGGGTGCATATGCACTGAACCCGGGAAAGCCTTTGATTATATGGCGATTTCCAGGTGTTTGTCGAGTCGGCCAGTCGTAAAGGGCAAGGATGCGGCCCATGTCGGCGTCGACGGGCGTTCCACAACACCATTCACGCGCCGGGACGACGATACTGAATCGCCTGAGCGACGTGCGCAATCTGCAATATATCGACCCCGTCAAGATCGGCAGCAGTCCGTGCCACTCTGAGCACACGGTGGGCGGCTCGGGCCGAACCATTCATCTGACGCATTGCCTGCAACAGCAGCGCTCGAGCCCTCTCTTCTAGCGGACAGCAGGCGTCTAACTCGCCGACGACCAGGGCGGCATTGACCTTACCTTGTCGCGCGTGCTGTCGCTCAATGCTGCACAGTACGCGCTCCCTCACGGCGGCGGAAGATTCGCCCGGTGGCCCATCCAGCCAGGAGGGATCTGACGGAGGTAATTCTATATGCAGATCAATCCGATCCAGAAAAGGCCCGGATATTTTGCCAACGTAACGCGCCACCTGCTCCGGCGTACATTGGCACTGGCGGGCCCCATGGCCGCGCCATCCGCAGGGGCAAGGATTCATCGCAGCGACCAACTGAAAGCGAGCGGGAAACTGCACTGTATGCAACGCTCTGGCAATGACGACATGGCCAGCCTCCAGCGGTTCGCGCAGGGCCTCCAATGTGCGCCGACTGAATTCGGGTAATTCATCCAAAAACAACACCCCATGGTGAGCCAGACTGATTTCACCGGGCCGCGGACGCCCGCCCCCACCCACCAACGCCGGTGCAGATGCCGAATGATGCGGCGCGCGAAATGGTGGCTGCCCTTGCAACGCTTCTATGCCACCCGCCAATCCGGTAATCGCTGCCACCTCCAGGGCCTGACGTCTTGTCAGCTCCGGCAACAATCCTGGCAATCGTTGCGCCAGCATGCTCTTGCCTGCCCCGGGCGGCCCGACCATCAAAAGACTATGGCCGCCGGCAGCGGCCACCTCCAGCGCGCGGCGCGCCGCGGGTTGGCCTCGCACATCAGATAAACAAGGGGGGGCCTCCGCCTGAGGCCAGGGAACCGGCACCGCTTCGCTCAATGCCTGCACACCCATGACATGGGCCGCCACGTCCGCCAACGTACGCGCTGATAGCACGCGCACACCAGGGACCCAGGCCGCAACCTCTGCGCTGCCCTCCGGCAGCACCAAAATAGCCCCGCCAGCCGCCTGATTCACGCTCAAAGCAATGGCGAGAGGCGCCGCCACAGGAACCAGCGCTCCGGTTAGCGACAACTCGCCGGCCAGCACGAGCGTGTCCAAATGCGTGTCCGGCACAGGTCGAGGCATACCTCCCTTCAGCCCGGGGTCGTCAGGCGTGACTTCGGGGGGCATGAGCTGCCCGGAAGCAAGCAAGATCCCCAACGCGATGAGCAAATCAAATCGGCCGGACTCTTTAGGCAAGTCGGCAGGCGAAAGATTGACGGTAATGCGGCCAGCCGGAAAATCAAACCGGCTATTCAGGATGGCGGCACGCACCCGCTCCCGACTCTCCCGCACTTCCATGTCAGCCAGACCCACGATGTTGAATACGGGCAGACCTGGCGCCAGGTGCGTTTCCACGCGAACGGCACGGGCATCCAGTCCGCATAACGCACGACTGCTTAGTACGGCTAATGTCATGACGGCCTCAACCCAGAAAGTGAGAGACCAGTATGCACAGATGAAGAAACGGCCGCGCAGGCGGCCGTGACAAAAAAGTCCTGATAATGCTGCAGCGTAGCGCCGAGTTCTTATTTCTCCAAGGCACTCAAGCGCGTTTCAAGCTGCTCAACCTGAGCCGCCAGTTGATCCACCCGTGCACGCGTGCGCACCAACAGATCTGCCTGCACATCGAACTCTTCACGCGTGACCAGATCCAGCTTCGAAAACCCCTGAGTCATCATGGCGCGCACATTGCGCTCGACATCGGCAGCCGGGCTGCGCGCGATCAGGTCAGAGATGTTTTTCTGGATGTCTTCCATCCATTGAGTACGGTTCATAGCTACCTCGCAAACGTTCTTGATACTGCAAGTGTAATAGCAGACTGCGCTGCACAAAAAAAGAGCGGCTGCTTTCGCAGACCGCTCTCTTACGTAAAGGACACCACCAAACGACATCAGCGCCCATGCGCTGCGTCTGATCAGTCAGCCCTGTTCGCTAGCCTTAGCAACCCATCTGCGTTGCCGACTGGGCAAACAGTTCTGTGGACTGTTTGCATTGCTCAGCCAGTTCTGCCTTGTTGTCCGTAGCGCCCCACAGCTCCTTGGTCATCTCAACTTGCTGCTTGATGCTGCCTGCAAGCGCGTTATCGCTGCCCAGCTTGCTCATGCATGCATTGACCTTGACCAGGTATGCATCGCACTCAGCCGGAACGGCGCTGGCTGCAGTGGGCTTAGCGGCGGGTGCGGCGGGTGCGGCGGCGGGAGCTGGCGTGGTCGCGGCTGCGGGCGCAGCAACAGGCTTTACTTCTTCGGTTTTGTTGCAGCCGCCGAGCACGACAACCGAGGCCACGAGGGCCAACACACCAAGGTATTTACGCTGAATCTTCATGGCTTGCTCTTTCTTACTCATGTCAGAACCGTCGGCACCTAAAAGCGCTCCGGGCCCCGAATTAATCTGCTGCCTGCACAGGAACACGCGATTCTTATTCACCTAACTTTTAGTTACAAGCTACCCCATACAAGCTGGAGTGGCATGACAAGTCTGTGTTCAGACCCTAATTGTTTACCTGATGTCACGCCGAAATTTCAGCTGCTCAACACAGAAAACGCTTGCAGCAAAGCCTCGCGCGATTTTCATGGGCAGTTGCCTTCACCGCATTTGTGGCTTCAAAACTCTGACAATCTGACCTTATGTTTGAATTATTTAGATACATATTATGCAAAATAAGATTCATATGTTGCGTTTTTGCACCTTCGAGTCAATGCACCGAAATGAAGCCTTAGCGCATAGGTAAATGCACCAACAAGGTGCGTAATTGCACAACGTGTGCCCGCAGTGGTGCCCTTCTACGTGCAAACAAAGCTGGCACGAGTTTTGCTTGGTAGTTGATGCCAATGTGCAACCAAGAGAGGAATTGCCATGAAACTCATCATTGCCATCATTAAGCCCTTCAAGCTCGACGAAGTGCGGGTGGCGTTATCCGGAATTGGGGTCCAAGGATTGACCGTTACTGAGGTCAAAGGGTTTGGACGCCAGAAGGGCCACACCGAGCTATATCGCGGCGCCGAATATGCCGTTGACTTCCTACCTAAGCTACGTGTTGAAGCTGCGGTTCCCGATCACCTGGTCGACCAGGTCATTGAGGCCATTGAACAAGCTGCCCGCACCGGAAAAATTGGTGACGGGAAGATCTTCACAGCACCGCTGGAACAGGTGATCCGCATTCGGACAGGCGAATCGGGCGAAGCCGCTCTGTAACTATATAAAGACTAAATGGAGCCTGAAAATGGATAAAGCAGATATCTCCTGGTTGCTCGTTTCTACCTTGCTTGTGTTGATGATGGCCGTTCCCGGCCTGGCAATGTTCTACGGCGGCCTGGTTCGCAGCAAGAACGTACTGTCAGTCTTGCTGCAGGTGATGAGCACCTTTGTGTTGGGTTTGGTGCTCTGGTTCATCTACGGATATTCGCTTGCATTTACGGAAGGCAATGCCTTCTTCGGCGGTCTCTCGCGTGCTTTTTTCTCTGGGATGTTTGATCCGAGTGACGGTAAGTACTCGATGTCAGGCACGGTACCGGAGCTGCTGTTTGCCTCGTTCCAGGCTACGTTTGCGGGCATCACTTGCGCGCTTGTTGTTGGCAGTTTTGCCGAACGAGCCCGGTTTTCCGCCGTGCTGGTCTTCACCGCAATCTGGTTCACCTTTGCCTATGTGCCCATCGCCCATATGGTCTGGTTTGCCTCTGAAACAGCGCCAGGGCTGCTGAACGCGAAAGGCGCACTCGACTTCGCCGGCGGCACCGTGGTGCACATCAACGCGGGTGTGGCGGGTCTGGTCGGTGCTTACGTTGTGGGCAAACGAATTGGTTATGGCCGCGAAGCCATGCAACCTCACAACCTGCCGATGACATTCATTGGTGCGTGTCTGCTTTGGGTGGGCTGGTTCGGCTTCAACGCGGGCTCCGCACTGGGCGCAACCGACAACGCAACACTCGCCTTCTTCAACACGCTGATCGCCACTGCAGGTGCCATGTTGGCCTGGTTGTTCACGGAGTGGGCCATCAAGGGTAAGCCGTCGATGCTGGGTGCCGCGTCAGGCGCCATTGCAGGCTTGGTCGGCATTACTCCGGCAGCAGGTTTGGTGGGCCCGGTAGGCGCATTCTTCATCGGTATTGTGGCAGGCGTGATTTGCGTCTGGGGTGTGAATGGTTTGAAGCGCCTGCTGCGTGCTGATGACGCACTGGATGTCTTCGGCATTCATGGCGTGGGCGGTATTGTCGGCGCACTGCTCACCGGCGTGTTCAACGCCAAAGTATTGGGCGGCCCGGGTCTGGCAGAACCAGGCATGATTCTGGGTCAGGTTTGGGTCCAGCTTGAAGGGGTTTTGCTAACCATCGTCTGGTCTGGCGTGGTCGCATTTATCGCCTACAAGATTGCGAATGCCTTGTGCGGCATGCGTGTTCCAGAAGATCAGGAGCGCGAAGGCCTGGATGTCACCAGTCACGGTGAATCCGCTTATCACAGCTAAGAAGAGAACTGCCGGCATGGTGTCGGCAGCGCAAAAAAACACGGCGCCTTGAGCGCCGTGTTTTTTTGAAGGTTTACCGTGATGAACGAGTGAGCAAAGAAACCGCCACGCAAAGCATCTGATCGGGACTAAGCCAGATCGAGGGTATCCAAGTCAACGGGAAGCGCCCGATTGAGCGCTGACGCCACTTTCACACGCAAGGCATTCGAGTGCGCCCGCCGCAACTCTCGTTTCACGTCCAGCAGTTGCTGGGGATGCATAGAAAATTCTGTCAGGCCAAGCCCCAGCAAGAGGCGAGTCATACGTGAGTCACCCGCCATTTCGCCACAGACCGCAACAGGCTTGCCTGCCCGCTCACCGGCGTTAATGGTATGAGCCAGCAGGCGTAACACCGCAGGATGCAGTGGGTCGTAAAGACCCGCCACATCGTGATCTCCGCGATCAATGGCGAGCGTGTATTGAATCAGGTCATTCGTGCCGATAGACAGAAAATCCAGAGCCTGCACGAAGGGCTCGATCGCGATGGCGATGGCAGGCACTTCGACCATTGCACCGACCTCCATATGTTCCGCATAGGCTTGTCCACGCGCGTCCAGCTCACGCTTCGCGGACTCGATGGCGGCACGCGTGGCCACCACCTCGTGCATATGGGAAATCATAGGGATCAACAAACGCACGGGCCCGTGCGCCGACGCACGCAAAATGGCACGCAGCTGAGTCGCAAACATTTCCGGGCGAGCCAGACAATATCGGATAGCACGCTGGCCCAAGGCAGGATTGGTGGCAACCGTTGCTTCACCATCAAGTGTTTTGTCCGCGCCGATATCAAGAGTTCGGATCGTGACAGGGCGCCCCGCCATCACATTCACAACAGAAGAGTATGCCGCGTACTGCTCCTCTTCTCCTGGCAGGTCAGGCCGACCCATGAACAGGAATTCGCTGCGAAACAGACCAATGCCGTGCGCGCCTGAGGCCAATGCCAGTGCCGCCTCTTCCGGCAGTTCGATGTTGGCATGCAACACGATGTCGATACCATCGAGCGTGACTGCTGGCTCATCGCGCAACAAGCTCAATTCGGCTCGTTCATGCGCGTAGGCATCCTGACTGCGACGATATTCTTCCAGAATGCGCTGTGACGGATTCACGATGACGACGCCGCTCGCGCCATCCACAATAAGCATGTCACCGTCGCGCGTTAGCTCACGCACGTTTCCCATGCCAACGACGGCAGGCACGCCCATGCTGCGCGCAACGATGGCCGTATGCGAAGTGGGTCCTCCGAGGTCGGTCACGAAGGAAGCAAAGCGCCCTCCCCGCAATCTCAGCATATCTGCGGGGGAAATATCGTGTGCGACCACCACAAGGGAATCATCGCCGCCCATGTGCGACATGTCAGGCAAAATTGCGGAGCTGCCTGCGAGGACATGAAGCACGCGCTCAATGACCTGGCGCACATCTGCCCCGCGCTCGCGCAGATACTCGTCTTCCATGGCGTCAAACTGCTGCCCCAGAATCTGCCCTTGCGTGGTCAGAGCCCACTCAGCGTTGTAATGCCGCTCGGCAATCAACGCGAGCGTCTGGTCCGCCAGAAGTGTGTCGCCCATGAGCAAACTATGCACGTTAAGCATGGCGCCCAACTCGCGTGGCGCATCGGCCGGTAGCGTGTCTGCCATCAGGCGCAATTCTTGCTGCGCACTGGCCAAGGCCTGCGTCAGGCGTGCGCTTTCAGCCGGAACGTCTTCTGGGGCAATGCGGTAGTGCGCCACTTCCAGCGCCGCGGCCCCCATGACCACGGCTCGACCAATGGCGTAGCCCTTGGCAACCCCTTTGCCATAGAGACAAACAACGGGGCTGGCATAGCCAGCCCCGGAATCAGGACGCATCACCACACCAAGCGGGCTAGCTTGCCCACTTGGCATAGCAGTCTCCCCAGAGGACGCTCTATTCTTGCTCACCGAATTTGCTATCGAACAAATTTTGGATTTCAGCGAGCGCCTGATCGGCGTCGCCACCAGAAGCCTCGAGCTTGACCGTAACGCCTAGTCCCGCCGCCAGCATCATCACTCCCATGATGCTCTTGGCGTTAACGCGTTGAGCGCCACGAGAAATAAAAATCTCGCTATTGAATTTGCTTGCCAACTGGGTCAGCTTGGCTGCTGCCCGTGCGTGTAAACCGAGTTTATTGCTGATGACGATGTCTGTATTAGGCATAGGAAATATTATGACTGCAGAACCAGCTGTGGTGTTGGGCACAGCCAAAAAACGTGTCGTTTAGTGGCATGCGCATTTCATCAACATAATAGGGCAAATCCGTGCCGGTCAGTCTACACGCAAGACGCCCTGCACCCCTCCCGCCAACGCCTTTTCACGCGTCTCGGCCAAGGAAAGATTTCGGTAGGTCAACGCTCTTAGCAACATCGGGGTGTTCAGCCCCGCCAATACGCAGCATTGAATACCTTGTGCCATGGCTTGGACGACCGCCCGCTTGGCAATATTTGCCGGGGTTGCACCGATCAGGTCAGTTAAGATCAACACGCCACTGCCGTGATTTTGCTGCAGAATATCCTGCAGCACCTCAGGCGTCAGCGCATCCGGCTTATCGTCGGGCTGAATGTCATGCACGGCCAACATCTCGTGGATGTCGCCCATGACATGACTGGCACACTCCCGCATTGCTGCGCCTAACGGAGCGTGAACAACAATGACAATACCGGTAGTCATGACACATCCATCATCAGGCGGCCGACTTCGTAGCGATGGCAGCATTTGCCGCTACCGCACGCTCTAGCGCCTGAACGAACATACCTGCCACGTCGAAACCCGTCTGTTCGGCAATTTCGACAAAACACGTCGGACTTGTCACATTGACTTCGGTGACAAAGTCGCCAATGACATCAAGACCTACGAGCAACAGACCACGCTCGGCCAACTTCGGGGCCACCGCCTGGGCAATTGCAAGATCTCGTGCCGACAAGGGCTGGGCCACACCACGCCCACCCGCCGCCAGATTTCCTCGAGTTTCACCTGCAAGCGGTATGCGGGCGAGTGCATAAGGCACAGGCTCGCCGCCAATAAGCAAAATCCGCTTATCGCCTTGAAGGATTTCCGGAATATAACGCTGCGCCATGATTGTGCGCGCGCCGTTGTCCGTCAGCGTTTCCAGGATGGCATTGAGGTTGGGGTCTTTCGGCTGCAACCTGAAAATGCCGGTGCCACCCATGCCGTCTAGCGGCTTGACGATGACATCGTGGTGCAAATCATGGAATGCCTTTAGGCGCGCCATGTTTCGCGTCACCAACGTAGGCGCAGCGAACTCTGTAAATTCGGTAATAGCCAGCTTTTCCGGATGGTTACGGATTGCAGCACCGCTATTAAATACTTGGGCGCCTTGCGCCTGCGCATATTCCAGAAGATGGGTGGAATAGACGTACTCCATATCGAACGGCGGATCTTTGCGCATGATGACGGCACCGAACTCGGCCAGATCATGATCTGCTGCCGACGACTCGCGCCACCAATCGTGGCCGTGCAGGTCTGCACCTTCCACCAACTCGATAAGAGTTGTGGAGGCTCGCACGACGCCAGCTTCGATAAAAAGGTCACCTTGCAACGCCACACTGAGGGTATGGCCGCGCGCCACCAGGGCACGCATCATGGCAACAGAACTGTCCTTGTACGCCTTAAGCAGCGGCAAAGGATCCAAAATGAATAAAACATGCATCGCGATACCCCGAAACGTGCACCGCCCTCCCTTAGGGGAAGGCGGTGTTATGACATCGTAGCGCAGAGTGGCCCCTCAATGCGAACCGGCCGGTTGCAGTATTGCCGTTTGGCCAGATCTACTTGAGGGCGACGCGACTCACACGGCTGAATCAGGCTTGCCGACCGGCACAACCTTCTTCTTAGGAGCCAGCACCATAACCATCTGGCGGCCTTCAAGCTTGGGCATCGCTTCGACTTGAGCAAGTTCGAGGAGATCGTCGCGCACTCGCTCAAGCACTCGCATACCCAACTCTTGGTGGGCCATTTCGCGCCCACGGAACCGCAAGGTCACCTTTGCTTTGTCGCCGTCTTCCAGGAAGCGGCGCAAATTGCGGAGCTTGACCTGGTAGTCGCCGTCATCGGTGGCAGGCCGGAACTTGACTTCCTTGACCTGAATGACCTTTTGCTTGGAACGAGCTTCAGCTTGGCGCTTTTGCTCCTGGTACTTGAACTTACCGTAATCCATCAGACGGCAGACTGGCGGCTCGGCGTTCGGCGCGATTTCGACCAGATCCACGTCACTTTGCTCGGATAGACGGAACGCGTCGGCAATCTTGACGATGCCAAGTTGTTCTCCGTCCAGACCTATCAGGCGCACTTCGGGGACGCGGATTTCACCGTTGATGCGATTGGCTTTTTCAGTGGCGATGTTGACAACTCCTAGAATGATTAAGCAGCGCTGCTTTCAGAATGAATGACGTCGCGCCGAGCGGATACATCTTCAGCCAACCGTGAGACGAATTCGTCAAACGGGATGGCGCCAAGATCCAGACCGCCCAGGCCGCGTACGGCTACGGTACCGTTTTGTTTCTCCTTGTCGCCGACGACGAGGATATACGGCACCTTTTGCAGGCTGTGCTCTCTGATTTTACGAGTGATTTTTTCACCACGCAAATCAGACTCTACTCTAAAGCCTTGTTTTTTCAGGCTTTGTGTTATTTGTGCAGCATAATCGGCCGACGGCTCCGAAATGCAGCACACAACTGCTTGTACCGGGGCCAGCCAAGGAGGCATTGCGCCAGCGTGATTTTCTATGAGCATACCGATAAAACGCTCTAGAGAACCAAGAATTGCGCGGTGCAGCATGACTGGCGGACGACGCAGGTCGTTCTGGTCGACATATTCGGCACCCAGACGAACCGGCATCGAGAAATCCACCTGAATCGTGCCACATTGCCAGTGACGGCCAATAGCATCCTTCAGCGTGTACTCAACCTTCGGGCCATAAAAAGCACCCTCACCCGGTGAAACTTCAAATTCACAGCCGGTACGACGCAAGCTTTCCATCAGCGCCGTTTCGGCCTTATCCCACACTTCGTCAGTACCGATACGCTTTTCCGGACGTGTTGCGACCTTGTACAACACCTCGGTAAAGCCGAAGTCTTTGTAAACCTTTTGTAGCAATGCCGTGAAATCGGCGCACTCATCTTGCAGTTGATCTTCCGTACAGAAGATGTGGCCGTCGTCTTGAGTAAAGCCGCGCACACGCATCATGCCGTGCAAGGCACCTGACGGTTCGTTGCGATGGCACTGACCGAACTCGCCGTAGCGCAATGGCAACTCACGGTACGAGTGCAGACCGGCGTTAAAAATTTGTACATGGCCCGGGCAATTCATGGGCTTCAAGCCATAGACGCGGTTCTCGGACTCCGTCGTGAACATGTTTTCACGATAGTTATCCCAGTGACCAGTCTTCTTCCAGAGCGAAATGTCCAGAATTTGCGGACCCTTCACTTCTTGATAACCGTTATCACGATACACGCCACGCATGTATTGCTCTACCTGTTGCCACAGCGCCCAACCTTTGGGGTGCCAGAAAATCAGGCCTGGCGCTTCTTCCTGGAAATGAAAAAGACCCAGGTCGCGGCCGATCTTGCGATGATCGCGCCGCTCAGCCTCTTCCAGCATGTGCAGGTAGGCTTCTTGCTGCTCTTTCGTTGCCCAGGCCGTGCCATAGATGCGCTGAAGCATCTCGTTCTTGCTGTCGCCACGCCAATAGGCGCCGGCCACCTTCATCAGCTTGAATACCTTCAGCTTTCCCGTTGAGGGCACGTGCGGCCCACGGCACAAGTCCACGAAATTACCTTCGCGGTACAGGCTCAAGGTTTCGTTGGAAGGGATGGACGAGATGATCTCGGCCTTGTACTTCTCGCCGACGCTGTTGAAATACTCAACAGCCGCATCGCGCGTCCATTCCTCGCGCGTAACCACTTCGTCTTTCTTGACGAGCTCTGCCATCTTCTTCTCGATGGCTTCCAGATCCTCAGGCGTGAACGGACGCTTGTACGAAAAATCGTAAAAGAAGCCGTTTTCGATCACGGGACCGATGGTGACCTGGGCGTCCGGGAACAGCTCCTTGACGGCATAGGCCAGCAAGTGCGCCGTGGAATGGCGAATGACATCCAGGCCATCAGCGTCTTTGGCGGTCACGATGGCAAGTTGCGCGTCGTGCTCAATGCAATAGCTGGTGTCAACGAGCTTGGGCTCGACTCCGTCGAACGCCACCCGTCCACCCAGCGCGGCTTTAGCCAGCCCGGCACCGATCGATTGCGCCACTTCGGCGACCGTAACCGGTCCCGGATATTGACGCTGCGAACCATCGGGCAATGTGATCTGTACCATCGAAAAGCTTCCTGGGGTTCTGGGAAAGAAAAACAAAAACGCGGCTGTAGTAGCCGCGTTGTTTGGGGGTCTTGCTTAAGGTAAACCGCTTGCCTGACACGGTGGAACCCGACGCACGAAAAACCTAACGCGACATATGGCGAAAGTTCCGGGTCGTAGTTCGTGCCAGATAGAAAGACATTCTTTTGCGGTGCCTGAGAATATAAAAAATATTGCGCTGTTGAAAGCGATTGTAGCACCAATCCCCCCGGGAAACCACCTACATAATCCGCGCTACCGCCAACTTCGCCATCTATAGAACCAAGCACTTTGCACGAACCAACAAAAGGGCTTGCTTGGCGTGGTGTCCCGCCTCGATCACTGAAAAGACATTGGCAGAAAGGTAATTCAGTCCGATTTGCCAATTTTTGTGGTCACGAGGGGATGCGCAAAACGTAATCTTGGAATAGCACCTCGAGGTCGCTACAAACGTTTTGCGCACCCTCTCCTGAAGCCCCTGGCCCATGTGGCAGGCCTCCTCAACCAGCCCAGCAGGAAACTTGTGTCCCCTGTTTCAGCTCCACTTATTTCTCAGTCGTCCGTCGCAAACGAAGAGCGTGCATCAGACCCAAGCGCGTCTCGTCGATACATGCTCCTGTCGCGCCCCAAGCATCAGGTTCGCATAGCCATCATTGACGACCACCCCGTGGTCGCTGCTGGCGTGAGCGCCTTTTTAAAGGAACAAACCGATTTCACCGTTATTCTTCAGGAAACATCCGCTGAATCCTTGCTGGAAAACCTGAAGGAACAGCCTTGCGATGTTGCTCTTGTAGATTTTTATCTTCCCCGACAAGCCTGGGATGGCGTTGATTTCATCAGGCGCTTGCGCCGCCAGCACCCAAAGATGGCCATCATCACGTTTTCGGCTGGCAAAGTGGGCGAAACCCGCTACGCGGCTTTTCGTGCCGGCGCCCAGGGCTATCTAGGCAAGCACACGGGCTTGGGCTTTGTGGCCGACCTGATTCGCGGCGTACTGGCTCGCCCCCGTGGCTTTCTCGCCCTGGAAGACGGACAGGTTCGCGATATCCTCCCCCCTCACCCGGACAGTCGCCTCACTATCGCCGAGGTGGAAGTACTGCGCAACATCAATCAAGGGCTCAGTGTCACGCAAGTGGCGGCCAGACTCTTGCGTAGCAAGAAAACCGTCAGTACCCATAAGCGCCGCGCTATGCGCAAGCTCGACCTTGCGGACGATCTCGCTCTCGGACTTTATTTACGTGCCAAATTCGAGAAGGATCTCCACATCTGACGCCCACACCTTTTTATCAGTGCTGAGTTGTTGTAATCCCTAGTGACTTAATTTGATTTGGTCGGAGGCCAGCTTCGTTGGCATCCGACGCAACCCCCCATTGCCAAATCCCATCCCAATGCCCGTCCGCCTGCTTGCCCCCGCCGAACTTTGTGTTCTTTATCCGAATCCCGTTCAGCGACGCTCTTTACTCGACCAGACTCGCGCCTTATTGCGAGACGATATACAGGCCCTCCAAGACGCCACCGACCCACACTCTTTTGAGCTGGCACGCGAAGCGGCACACCGGAGCAAAGGCACGCTTGCGTTCCTGGGTACCAATATCGAAGCGGCTTCAGCGGTTTTGGACGAGCTCGACAGCGCGCTCATACGCAACGATCACGATGCTGTCGTGCGGCTGCGCAACGCAGCGCTCGTTCAAATAAAGGCGTTCGACGACGACATCCATACCTACATCGCTTCGAGCCTGATGTGTGTTGCTGCATTACCAACAAAGTGATGCGCCGCGCATGAGCACGCCTTTCCCCATTGAGCATCTCCATTGCGCCACCATTCTGCTGGTAGAAGACCACGAGGTATGCCGCAGAATCACGCTCGCTCAGCTCGATAGACTCGGTGTCCCAACGATCGTCGCCGCTGATGGGAATGTGGCGTTTCAGGCTTGGTTGACTCACCGGCCTACCTTGGTCATCAGCGATTACCGCCTGCCCGGGCTCAGCGGTCATGCGTTAGCGCGCCAGATTCGTGCACACGAACAAGAAGATCATGCGAGCTCGTCACCTGATCGTTCGGAACAACCTCGCACCACCTTGATTCTGCTCAGCGTCACCATGACTACCCAAGATATCGAAGCTGGCCTGCGTGCCGGCTTTGACGAGTGCTTAATTAAGCCGCTGCTGGGCAGCGCTTTAGCGCAGGCATTGACACGGTGGGGTGTTCACCACGAAAAGCTTAAATAATCCGTGAGTACGTGGCCGTCGTTTTTACCTGATTCAGGTAAGCATCGAAGGTCATTGCAATACTGCGCACAAAATACCAGCCCAACTCGGTTAGTTGAAATCCAGTAGCCGTTTGGTGAAAAAGACCAAGGTCGGCCAATTGAGACAGACCTTGCAATTCGCGCGTGAAATACTCCCTAAAGATCAGATCGTGCTTGTGTTCAATGGCCGCGTAGTCGAGACGTCCCTGACACATAATTTCCATAATCACGTCACGTCGGATGACATCATCCTCAGTGAGGGTGAGCCCGCGCTCCGTAGCAAACTCACCAGCTTCAATACGCGCGTAATACCCCTCTAAGGTCTTGTCGTTTTGGCTGTAGGTGTTTCCTATGCTGCCAATCGCGGACACGCCCAGCGCAACCAGATCACGGTCTGGTTGCGTGCTGTAACCCTGAAAATTCCGGTGCAACTTCCCGTCCCGCTTTGCAACGGCAAGCGGGTCATCATGCAGCGCAAAATGATCCATGCCGATATAGGCATAGCCATGATCAAGAAAGCCGGTAATCGCGGCCGCGAGCAGGGCTACCCGAGTCTCGCGTGGCGGCAAGTCAGCATCCAGAATTCGCCGCTGCGGCTTAAAACGCTGAGGCATGTGGGCATAGGCATAGAGTGCAATTCGGTCCGGCCGCAACGCATTAACTTGCGCGATGGTGCGTGCAAACGATGCGGGGGTTTGCAGCGGTAGCCCATAGATCAAATCCACATTGACCGAGGCATAACCCAATGTGCGTGCGCTTTGCATGAGCGCGCGCACGTCCTCAAAAGGTTGCACCCGATGCACCGCGACCTGCACGGCCTCATCGAAGTCCTGCACACCAAAACTCAATCGGTTAAACCCCAAGGCAGCCAAATGGGCCAATCGCTCATGCGTGGCTGTCCGTGGATCGACTTCAATCGAAATTTCGGCATCCGGCTCGAACGAAAATGCGTCACGCAAGCTGGCCATCAATCGGGCCAGTTCCTCATCCGACAAAAATGTTGGGGTGCCGCCCCCAAAATGCAGCTGCGACACAGGCCGGCCAGGCCCGAGGGCGTCGCGATGCAAGGATATTTCCTTGTCCAACGCGTCAAGGTAACGTAGCGCTCGATCATGGTGCTTTGTCACTACCTTATTACAGGCGCAGTAATAGCAGACCGAATCACAAAATGGGATATGCACGTAAAGCGAGAGTGGCGCCGCCTCTCGCCGCGTCGCCCTCAGCGACAAAGTCTGCCCATATTGCTCCGGAGTATAGGCGTCGCCATAGCGATCCGCGGTCGGGTAAGAGGTATACCTGGGCCCGTTCTTGTCTAATCGCGCCAACAACTCGGGCGAGAAAAATGGCTCTGCAGCACAAGCGGGCTGATCGGTGAAAGGTACACATTTGGCGGATTGCATGGCGGCATTGTTACCCAGCGCCGGTCTGGCCATCTTGATTTATCTCAACCCGTCCAAGGTCCAATTCCCGTCAGAACCGAGATCGACCGCCGGATAGAGGGTGGTTGCCAGCGGCGAAGCGGTCACTCCCGTAAAATGCCGCCTTATACACGTCATGCTTCACCTGGAGTCACTTTCAATATGGGTACTGAATTAGATGGTCGTCTGCTCGCGCTGCGACAGGCCCTGGCAATTTCCATCGCACTTGCCACCCGGAGCAACCCGGAAGCCACCTCAATGGCTCTCGAGCTGTTGGGCGATCTGAAAGAGAGCATTGACAACGCCCCCGCCGATACACCGTTTGAAACGCCGGCCTGGGTGAGCGGCGCGCATGCCGAACTCGACAGCATTTCCCAATTGGTGCGCGCCTTTACCCAGCAGCCCTTGGGTTCAGAGGGCACCGAGTAATCGCCTGACACACACGTAGTATGACGAGCCGGGTGTCGGCGCCCCTGGTAAACCCTTGGCTCTGTCTTAGCGCTCTGCTATTCTTTCGCGTCTCAAACCTCATAGAGCACCCAGGAGATCTCCGTGTTCTATTCCTTTCTCCTCAGCCCCACGTTGTTTACGCTGGCGGCAGTTGCCCTGGTAATGGCACGTTTCGTCCCGCTCAACGGCTGGATCGGCGTTCTCGCGGCCGGCAGCATGGCCGGTCTGGTATTCGACACCTTTACCCCGGGCATTATTGGAGAGCGCACCTGGAGCGTGGCGCTAGGCCTTTCCATCTGCGCCGCGGTTGTTCAAACGTTTTGCCTGACCATGGCGCATCGCTTGTTCAAGCGCATGCGCCGCACAAGCAACGCCTGACGTAGAAATCGGCGCGGGGCCCAACCACCTTATCCGCCGACCACGCTTTCAGCGCATTCTCGCCCCCCCAACTAGCAGCCCTTTTGCGGCCTCCCCGAGCCGGAGTCGTCGTCGCCGCTCGTTCGAACCCGGCTCCTCGCGGACGTCTATCGTTTTCCCTATCGCGGGTAATTCCATGCCGTTTGAATCTTGATTTCGCACAGTCGCTCGGTATATTGGTGGCCTGACCACTAGGCCACTCGATGCCACCTTGACCAAGCCATGAGCGCCTTCCAAGCCGTCGCCGTCACCCGTCTCTATCGGATCATTGCGGATCAGATTGCGGGACGCATTCGGGCCGGAGACTTTCTGCCGGGCGCACGCATCCCTGCGGAGCGCGAACTGGCCGAACAGCTTCAGGTCAGCCGTGCCTCCATCCGCGAAGCTTTGATTGCGCTGGAAATTGAGGGTTACGTGGAAGTGCGGGTGGGCACGGGCGTATTCGTGGCGCAACCCAAAGACCAAGATTTTCTACCGGCGACCAGACACAAGCCGCCGACTACGCAGCGGGACATGGAAGTTACGCACGACATCGGCCCGTTTGACTTGCTTGCCGCCCGACTCCTGATTGAGCCTGAATGCGCCGCGTTGACGGCGCAACAAGGCACGGCGCTTCAACTGGACCAGATAAAGGCAGCGTTCCAGGCGATGTCGTTCACGGACTCGCCCAGCATGCATGATCGGAATTTTCACAGCGCCATTGCCGCCGCTTGCGGCAATGCGGCGCTGGCGGCAAGCGTGGCCCATTTATGGAACATGAGCGAAGCCAGCTCCTTGTTTAGCCGCCTGGAAGACTATTTCGTGACGGCAAAAGTCTGGGAGACCGCCCACGCCGAACACAGCCGGATTCTGGAAGCCATTCTGGATCGCGACCCGATCCGTGCCCGCCACGCCATGCACGCGCACATTGTCGGCATTCTGGCGCGATTACGGGAGGACTTCGGCAGGGACGATAGCGTCCTGACGGATCTTGGCGTCGGCACGTTGACCGATCGGCTTTTACACGGCAGTCGCCCTTGAAACCCGCCCCTCTCAACCAGCTTCCTTACCGCAAGTGACAAACCGATGAGCTCACCTACCCTCTCAATTAATGGAAAGCGGCTGTGGCAGTCGCTGATGGATCTGGCCGAAATCGGCGCAACACCCAAAGGCGGGAACTGTCGTTTAGCCTTGACGGCACTCGATGGACAGGGACGAGACCTAGTCACAGCATGGATGCGAGATGCCGGCCTGACACTAAGGGTGGACAAAATTGGCAATGTGTTCGCCCGCCGGGCCGGCCGCAACGATGAATTGCCGCCAGTCATGACCGGTAGCCACATCGACACCCAGCCCACGGGCGGCAAGTTTGACGGGTGTTTCGGCGTGCTGGCCGGGCTGGAAGTTATGCGCACCCTGAATGACGCACAGGTTCAGACCGAGGCGCCGCTCGAACTGGCCATCTGGACCAACGAGGAAGGCTCGCGGTTTGTGCCCGTCATGATGGGTTCTGGTGTATTTGCCGGAAAATTCACGTTGGATACAGCGCTCGACGCCCGGGATGCCAACGGTTTGAGCGTTCGCGACGAATTGCAGGCCATTGGCTACGCAGGGCAAGATCCCGTGGGTGGTCGCCCCGTAGATGCCTATTTCGAGGCGCACATTGAACAGGGCCCCATTCTTGAACATGAAGGCAAAGTGATCGGCATTGTCACCGGCTCGTTAGGTTTGCGCTGGTATGACGTGACCATCACCGGCATGGAAATGCATGCTGGCCCGACACCTATGCCTATCCGCCGCGATGCCTTATTCGCCACGAGCTATCTGCTCCAAGCCGTGGTGAACATCGCCAACGCCCATCAACCCTATGGTCGGGGCACTGTCGGTGAAATTCATGCACACCCAGGGTCACGCAATGTGATACCCGGACAGGTCCGAATCACGGTGGATTTACGTCATCAGGACGAAGCAACACTTGAGAAAATGGATCAGGCATGGCGCCTGATCTGCCAGGAAGTGGCCGCCAAGTACAAGGTCACCGTCGACGTCAAAGATGTGCAGTACTTCCGCCCGACGCCGTTTGACCATAGCCTTATCGGCAAAATTCGCCAGGCAGCCACGGCAAGAGGCTTCCCGGCCATGGATATCGTGACGGGTGCCGGACACGACGCGGTCTATATGGCTGCCGTGGCGCCCACCGCCATGATTTTCGTGCCTTGCAAAGATGGCGTCAGCCACAACGAAATAGAAGATGCCAAGCCGTCCGATCTGGAAGCGGGCTGCAATGTATTGCTGGATGCAATGGTTGCGCGGGCTGGCGGAACCGGCACAGATACACGCTGAGCAAATGGCAGGATACGGGACTGGCTTACGACGAGTGCAGCACACAGTCGCAAGTCAGTGCCAGGTGATTTGAATTTGTCCTTGAAAAACAAAAGGGGAAAATCGTGCAGCCGGACACTCAATGCATCTCTGCGACCATAGACGCACTCGAACCCTACATGGTTCAAACGCTATCGGACTTCGTCGCCGCTGAAAGCCCATCCGGCGCCGAAGAGCCGGGAGCCATATTCCTGGAAGGCGCCTTGCGTGACATCGGGCTTGAACCAGAGCGCATCTTCCTGAACGACGCGCTACTCAAAGACCTGCCGCTCTATGCCTGCCCGTGCGGCCCGGACAACGGGCGCTACAACCTGTTGGCCCGCCATCTGCCAGACAAGCACAGCGGCAAGTCTGTTTTATTCAACGGTCATATCGATGTCGTACCCACCGGCCCCGCATCCATGTGGTCGAATCCGCCTTTTGAACCTCTCGTGCGCGATGGCTGGCTGTTTGGACGAGGCAGTGGCGACATGAAAGCGGGCATCATTTGCGCCTTAACCGCTTTTAAGGCGCTGCATGAGCTCGGTCTGCAACCCGCAGCCACCGTCGGCTTTAACGCCGTCCTTAATGAAGAGGACACCGGGGCTGGCTCGCTCTCGACCGTACACGCGCTGCAAAATGCACTGACACGCGCGAAGATGAGCGACTTTGAAGCGGTCATCATCCCGGAACCCTTCGCCGAAAGCATGCTTAGCGCACAGATAGGTGTGTGCTGGATGTTTGTGGAGCTCACCGGGCGGCCGGCACATGTGGCTTATATGGGGTCAGGCGTCAATCCTATAGAGGCCGGCATCGCGGTGATGGCTGACCTGAAGCAACTCGAAGCGCAATGGAATGAGCCGTCCCGCAAGCACCCGGCCTTTGCCAAACATGATCACCCCATCAATTTCAATCTTGGCCAAATCGAGGGCGGCGAGTGGAATTCCTCGGTGCCCTGCACTTGCACGCTCGGTGTGCGCTTCAGTTTTTATCCGGACATGTCTCCCGAGCAGGCCCGTGACATCGTCGCTACACGAGTGCGCGAAACAGTTGCCCGGCTGAACCCGGCGTTGACCGTTACCTTGCGATTCGAAGGCCACTTTGCGCCGGGTTGCGAGTTCGACCTTCACGCGCCCGCCATGCGTGCCTTGGCCAGTGCCTACCAAAAAATTACGGGCCACGAACCCGAGCCCTTAGCTTGCACGGCCACAACAGATGCGCGTCTTTTTCGACTCATGACGGACATCCCCGTAACGTGTTTCGGCCCGGAAGCCCGCAACATTCACGGCATCGACGAGTCCGTGTCAATCGCCAGCATGAAACGCGTGGCAGCCACCATGGCGCAGTTCATGGTTGATTGGTGCGGCGTGGAACCTGTGCGTCGCTGACCCCCCGTTTTGGTGCGCAGCACCTCTTGCTAGCACCTGCACGAAGCATTGTTGTCGTAGTTCTGTCTGCATTACCCAGGAATAGCCCAGGTGGCATGGGGCTTGCTTGTTGTCTACCGTCAGACGTTCTTCGCAGCCCAACAACGGTTGCCCGTCTGAATCTATTCAGCCCGGAGGCGCGCAGTGAAATTGACAAAATGGTTTCCACTTAGCATTGGTGCAATAGTCTTGGCGGCTACGCTACCCACGACGGATGTGCTCGCCCAGACCAAGGGCGGCACATTGAACATGATTGTGCAGCCCGAACCGCCGGTCCTTGTGACCGCCATCAACCAGCAAGGCCCCACCCAGTTTGTCGCGGGAAAAATCTATGAGAGCCTGCTTACCTATTCGGCAGACCTCAAACCCCTGCCTGGTCTGGCCAAATCCTGGGAAGCTTCGCCCGACGGGCTAACATACACCTTCCACTTGCAAGACGGCGTGAAATGGCATGACGGGCAACCGTTTACCGCCGACGACGTTGTTTTCTCACTGGCTGACATGTTGCCCAAGACCCACGCCCGTGCGCGCGTGATTCTGAATAAGTTCGTCCAGTCGGTAGACAAGGTTGACCCCCTCACGGTCACGGTCAAACTTAAAACACCGTTCCCCGCGTTCATGCTGATGTTCGAACCCGGCTTCGCGCCGATGATGCCCAAGCATATTTACGCGGGCACCGACTATCTGACCAATCCAGCTAATCAAAAACCGATTGGAACGGGCCCGTTCATCTTCAAAGAGTGGAAGCGCGGCGAGTACATCAAGCTTTCGCGCAACGATAACTACTGGAAGCCGGGCAAACCGTATCTGGATGAGTTGGTGTTCAACATCATTCCCGACTCGGCGTCACGTGCCGTAGCATTTGAACGCGGCAGCGTGGATGTGCTGCGCGGCGGGGATGTCGATAACGTCGATATCAAACGTCTGCGCGCGTTGCCCAAGGTGGAATACACAACGGCAGGCTGGGAGATGTTCTCACCGCAAGCGTACTTGATCATGAATATGCGCAAGCCACCCTTTGACAACCTCAAAGTGCGCCAGGCTGTTATGGCAGCCATGAACCGCAATCTGGTGGTGAACAACATATTCTTTGGTTTGGGCAAAGTGTCGACCAGCCCGTTCGTGACCACAGAAATGTTCTTCGACAAAAATACGCCTGCCATGCCGTTTGACATGAAAAAAGCGCGGGCCCTGATCAAGGAATCAGGCATCAAGCCCGAGGACTACACCATTCGGCAACTCAGCTTTCCTTACGGATCAACCTGGGACAGGTTGGGCGAGTACACCAAACAAGCGCTGGAGCAGTTGGGCTTTAAGGTCAATCTTGAATCGACCGACGCGGGTGGTTGGGCAAGTCGCACTGGCAATTGGGACTTCGACCTGACCACCACCTTCACGTATCAATATGGTGACCCTGCCTTGGGCGTTCAGCGCCTGTACATCGCGTCGAACATTGTGAAGGGCTCGCCTTTTGCCAATGTGCAGGGTTACGTCAACCCTGAAGCCGACAAGATGTGGGATGAAGCGGCTTCCTCGGTCGACCCCGCCAAACGACAGGAACTCTATAGCAAGCTTCAAACGACGCTGGTGAACGATGTAGCCAACGGGTTCCTGATCGACATGGAATTTCCAACCTTATATCGCAGCAACGTGAAGAATCTCGTTCGAACGGCAATTGGCCTGAACGAGTCCTTCGACGATGTCTATATAGAGAAGTAAACGTCAGGCATCTGTTGCACGGCCGCTCCAGGCCGTGCAACAGATGTTGGCCGCGACACCCGACCCAGAGGTATGGCGAATGAAATTCCTGTCTTTTCTCGTGTCCCGCATTGGCAAGGCGCTCTTCGTTGTGCTGGGGGTGGTCATCATCAACTTCTTCCTGATCCGCTTGGCTCCGGGTGACCCGGTGAGTGTTCTCGCTGGCCAGGCGGGTGCAGGCGATCCCGCTTATATAGAGCAATTGCGTGTCGCCTTCGGCTTGGACAAACCGTTATTGACCCAGCTCTACCTCTATTTGAAAGGGGTGGCTCAACTGGATCTGGGCTTTTCCTATCGAAACCATGTGCCCGTGCTTGATCTGATTCTGGAACGCTTGCCTGCCACGTTCTTGCTCATGATCTGCGCATTCGTCTTCTCCATCGTGTTAGGTGTCTGGCTTGGTGTCGTGGCGGCCAAGGCACGTTACCGCAACAAACGCCGCTGGATAGACAGCACGGTCATGACAGGTGCGCTGCTGCTTTACGCCACGCCGTTGTTCTGGCTTTCTCTCATGGGCATTTTGCTTTTTTCGGTATTCCTCGGTTGGCTACCGGCCTTTGGCATGGAAACCGTTGGCGCGAAGCTGACAGGTCTGGCGCGCGCAGGCGATATTGCCTTGCACCTGATTCTGCCCACCATCACCCTGGGCTGCTTTTTCATGGCCGTTTATGTGCGCCTTACGCGAGCCTCCATGCTTGAAGTCATTGGCATGGATTTTGTCAAAACTGCCAAGGCCAAAGGCGCCAGCCCAAGCCGCGTGATTCGCGCTCATGTATTGCGCAATGCCTTGCTTCCGGTCATTACCTTTGCAGGCATCCAGCTCGGCCAGATGGCTGGCGGGGCGGTGCTCACGGAAACCGTGTTCTCGTGGCCAGGTATCGGCCGATTGATGTTCGATGCCCTGCTACAGCGCGATTATCAATTGCTGCTGGGCATCTTCCTGGTGACATCCATTCTCGTAGTGCTCTTTAACCTGCTAACCGACCTCTTGTATCGGTTTATCGACCCCCGCATTGCAGCGGGTGGGCAGCAAGGAGCGGCCGCATGAAACGCTTCGCGCAACGCTATATGCAGAACTACGGCGCCGTCTTCGGGTTGGTCGTCATGCTTGTCGTGGTGATCATGGCACTAGCCGCACCCTATTTGTACGAGGACTCACCCTGGATGATGGTTGCCGACCCGCTCATTGCCCCATTTACCAACCCGGCTTATCCCTTTGGCACCGACATGCTGGGCCGGGACATTACAGCCGGCCTCGTTTGGGGTGCGCGCGTTTCCCTCATGGTGGGCCTTCTTTCTACGACGGTCGCGCTGGTTTTTGGCATTCTTATTGGTTCAGTGGCAGGCTATTGCGGAGGGCGCGTGGACGACGCATTGATGCGGTTCACTGAGTTTTTCCAGACCATCCCGCAATTGGCAATGGCCGTTGTGCTTGTGGCCATTCTGAGCCCTTCGGTCTATTCCATTATGGGCGCGATTGCCGTGGTTTCCTGGCCCCCCACTGCACGCCTGGTACGTTCGGAGTTCATGACTCTCAAGCAACGCGAGTTCGTGCAGGCGGCTATCGTTATCGGACAAACGCCTACGCGCATTATCACCACGCAAATTCTGCCCAATGCGATGTCACCCATCATTGTGTCGGCCTCATTCATGGTGGCCACCGCCATTCTGACGGAGTCAGCACTCTCGTTTCTCGGTCTGGGAGATCGCAATCTGATGAGCTGGGGATTTATGATTGGCGCGGCACGCACCATGATTCGTGAAGCCTGGTGGATGAGTGTGTGGCCAGGTGTGGCCATTCTTCTTACGGTGTTGGCCATCAACCTGATCGGCGAAGGTCTGAACGACGCCCTCAATCCGCAATTGCGCAAACGCGGCGACTAAAGGGACACTCATGACACCTGACACCCCTCTCTTATCGATTCGCAATCTGTCGATTGCGCTGCCCAAAGGCGGCGATCGCCCCTTTGCCGTAGAGAACATTTCGTACGACATTCGGGCCGGAGAAATTCTTTGTATCGTGGGCGAATCTGGCTCGGGAAAATCCATGAGCGCCAACGCCATCATGGGGCTACTTCCTGATTATTTAACCCCGCAGAAAGGGCAAATTCTGCTGCGGGGCACCGATCTACTCCGTCAGGAAGAAGCGGTGTTGCAAACGATGCGTGGCAAAGACATGGCCATGATTTTCCAAGAGCCTTTGTCCGCCCTTAACCCCTTGATGACGGTAGGCGACCAAATCAGCGAGGTGATGCGTATTCACGACGCCTATCCAGGCGCGGCACGCCAACGGCGCACGCTGGAGCTGCTGGATTTCGTCGGCTTGCCCGATCCGGCCACCCTCTTTCACGTTTACCCGTTCCGCCTATCAGGCGGCCAACGCCAGCGGGTGATGATCGCCATGGCGCTAGCCCTGGAACCTGCCCTGCTGATTGCCGATGAGCCAACGACTGCGCTGGATGTCACGACACAGGCACAGATTTTGGCCCTCATTGCCCGTATTCAAAAAGAAAAAGGCATGGGCGTGATGTTCGTCACTCACGACTTTGGCGTGGTGGCAGAAATTGCGCATCGAGTGGCCGTCATGGAGAAAGGCGTTCTGGTTGAACAAGGGCCGGCCGAGGAAGTGCTGAACGCGCCGCGCCATCCTTACACGCGGCGGCTCATTGCGGCCGTGCCTCACCGGCGAGCAGAGGAACGTGCGCTTGCCCCCGACACCGACAAGCCCGTACTCGAAGTGAAGTCATTGAAAAAGACATACGTGCTTGGGCATGGCTGGTTTGGTCACAAGCGCGTGGTGCATGCCGTAGACGATGTGAGTTTCTCGGTCAAGCGTGGCGAAACGCTTGGCATTGTCGGGGAATCAGGATCGGGCAAGTCCACTATTGGTAAATGCTTGCTCAAGCTCGTTGGCATAAATGGCGGCGAACTGCTCTTTGACGGCCGTGACATTGCCAGACTGTCGGAACGACAGTTCCGCCCGATGCGCAAGGATATCCAGATGATCTTCCAGGATCCGTTTGCATCCTTGAACCCCCGGCACACGGTGGGAAAAATCATTAGTGACGGCCCTGTCGCCAATGGAATATCACGCGCGCAAGCGGAGCTTCGTGTGCGCGAACTCCTGGCGCTCGTCGGCATGGACCCCTCCGCGTTTGATCGCTACCCGAATCAGTTTTCAGGGGGCCAACGCCAGCGCATTGGCATCGCACGTGCCTTGGCGCTCGACCCGAAAGTGCTCGTGGCCGACGAATCGGTATCTGCACTTGATGTCTCGGTTCAGGCCCAAGTGCTGCAACTGCTCCACGAGTTGCAGCAACGGCTGAGCATTGCACTCGTGTTCATTACGCACGACCTACGTGTCGCCGCGCAAATCTGCCATTCAGTATTAGTAATGCACCGAGGCAAAGTCGTGGAATACGGCACGCCAGGGCAAATCTTCGACAACCCCCAGAACGCCTACACGCAACAGCTGATCGCCGCCGTGCCGGGCCAGCACTGGGATCCGACTCAAGTGCGTGCAGAGTAGAAATGTCCAGCCATTGTGCAAGGCACTGTCGTTTTTCCATCCGCAAACCACATTCAGGAAGACACAAATGAACCGACCTGCTGCAATACCTACTGTCCAGATTGATAATGAGCAAGTCACTGTCACCGAGTGGCGATTCCCGCCCGGCGGCGAAACCGGCTGGCATCGGCATGGCATGAACTATGTGGTGGTGCCGCAAACCACCGGCCCGTTGCTGCTCGACACGCCACAAGGTCAAATCACCAGTCAACTCACCACCGGCGTGGCGTACTACCGACCCGTAGGTGTTGAACATAATGTCATCAACCCCAGTGACACAGAATTTGTATTCGTTGAAGTCGAACTCAAGCACGCATAGCAACTAACGAGGCAACTATGAAGGCGTTTTTCTCCGAAGAACAGTTACTGCATTCCCCCCAGCAGTTCATGCGGCTGGGTCGCATCAGCGCGCCGACGGACCTTCCGGCGCGTGCCGAGAGTTTGCAAAACGCGTTGGCAGCGCGCGGCGTCGATGTACAAGCGCCACCTGATTACGGACGCAAACCGCTTGAAAGCGTGCACAGCACGCAGTATCTGGACTACCTGGAAACGGCATATACCCGATGGCAAGCCATGAAGGCACCGGGTATTGACCCGGGCATTGAGGTACTGCCGAACCTGTCCCCGTACTACAACGGCCGAGTTGATCAAGCGTCGCGTCCGCCGTGCCCGTCCACGTCAATCGTGGCGCAAACCGGCTATTACCTGAGCGACTTGTCCTGCCCGATTGGCCCCAATACCTGGCGCTCTGCACTTCGGTCCACTCACAGCGCGCTAGCTGCCGCCGAGCACGTGGCCGCGACCAAAGGCCACGCCTATGCGTTGTGCCGTCCTTCCGGGCATCACGCGCATGCGGATCGTGCGGGCGGTTTTTGCTACCTGAACAGCTCTGCAGTTGCCGCCAGTCGGCTGCGCCAGACCTGGTCCAAAGTGGCCGTGCTGGATGTCGACGCGCATCATGGTGACGGCACACAGAACATTTTCTACCAGCGCAATGACGTCATGACGGTGTCCTTGCACGCGGACCCTACCGGCTACTACCCCTTCTTCACGGGTTATGCCCACGAACGAGGCCATGGCGAAGGCTTGGGCTACAACCTCAACTTGCCCGTACCCCACGGTGCTGGCAATAGCCAGTTTCTTGAGGCACTGGATACAGCGCTAGTGGCGCTACGAGACTACAAACCCGAAGCGCTCGTTCTGGCCCTGGGGTTTGATACCTACAAAGACGACCCGATCAGTGTTCTCAAGTTGGACATTGATGCGTACCGCGACATCGGTGCGCGCATTGGCGCGCTGGATTTGCCCACGGTCGTTGTCCAAGAAGGCGGCTACATGGTGGAAGCCATCGGGCCTGCACTTGACGCCTTTCTCCAGGGTTTATCAGGCAAGTCTCGCTAACACCTCCAGCACACGTCCATGACCACTCTTTCGGCCGCACAGGCCTCGCCCGCCGCCTCTCGGCAAGCGGGCATTTTTCTGTTCCTGGGCGCGTTGGTGGCGTTCGCCACCTTTGACGCCGGCTCCAAGCAAATGCTGGCGTACTACCCACCGGCGTTCCTGAACGTCATGCGCTATGCCGCCGTGGCCGTTCTGGCGCTGGCGCTACTGTACCGTCACAGCGGCGTACGACTTCGCGATGCACCGCACAAGCCCCTGTTGATCGTGCGCGGGCTGCTGCTGGCCACGGTCGGCACGTGCTTCATGACGGCGCTCAATTGGCTCCCTCTGTCTGAAGCCACAGCCATTTACTTCACGTCGCCGCTCATCATGGTGGCCTTGTCACCCTGGTTGCTGCATGAACGCGTGAGACCTGCTCAATGGCTGGCGGTATGCGCTGGCTTTGGCGGCATGCTGCTCATTGTTCGCCCCGGGTCGAATTTGCCGTGGCTAGGCACCCTACTCATGGCGATAGCCGCCGTTAGCTATGCCGTTTTTCAGGTATTGACGCGACGCCTGTCCGGCAAAGTGGCCGGGCCGGTGCAATACGCCTACACCGCCTTTATCTGCCTCATTGCCACCGCCATACCCGCCCCCTTCTTTTTGCCTGACCCATGGCCAGGTGCCTTGGACAGCCTGTTCATCGTTGGACTTGGCGTCTGCAACGGCATTGCTCAACTCTTGCTGATTGCGGCATACCGGCGAGTGTCTGCCGCTACGTTAGCCCCCTTGAATTACTTTCAACTACTAATGGCCGTGGCTTTCAGTACGTTTTGGTTCCAGCGACCGCCGGACAACGTGGCATTAGCCGGAATCGCCCTTATCATGGCCTCCGGGGTGTTTCTCGCATTGCGACGTGCTCCTTGAGAAAAGGCGCACGCATATCATGGCAAACCGAGTAGCACCCGCCACTATCACCGCAGATCGAATCGCCGGCTCGAGATGCAAAACCGGAGTCAGTCATTGGTCGCTATGTCGATTGCCCCAAATTTAGTCGTCGCGATCCTGCTTGGCACGTGTATTGGTCTTGAGCGCCAATGGCGTCAGAACTACGCCGGACTCATTACCCATGCACTGGTAGCCGTCGGTGCTGCGGCTTACACATCCTTGCCGGGCCTGCTCGATTCCTCAGACCCCTCCCGTCTTGGCGGACAGGTGGTCACCGGCATCGGCTTTCTGGGCGCTGGCCTGATCATGCGCGACGGCCTGAACATTCGCGGCCTGAGCGCTGCCGCCACCGTTTGGGCAACCGGCTCGGTCGGCGCGTTAGCGGGGTATGGTTTAAAACTTGAGGCGCTTGAAGTCGCGATATTGATCATTCTTGCCAACACGTGCCTGCCAACCCTAAGCTCGTTCGTGAATCGCTATTTGCCCGAGCAGGAATACGCCGAACGCGTCTATGTCATCACATTAATGTGTGCGTCACGTAACGAGGCACTGGTTCGTGCCCAATTGCTCGAAGCGATGAGCGTGCAGGGGCTGCGACTGCGCAGCCTGGAAAGTCATAGCAGAGAAGCCGCAAGCGTGGAAGTTCAGGCAACGGTGTACAGCACACGCAAAGAGGACGAGCAGGTCGAGAAACTCGTGGGCGAACTCAGCTTGTCTCCCCACATTTCTTCGGCAAGCTGGGCGACCGAAACCCGAGACGCCTGACCCCCCTTTTGCATTGCGGTTGCAGCAAGGCGGCGCATCAGTTTCACCTGATGGCTCGGAACACACCCGTTCGTATTTAAAGCTCGCTACACTCATTCAAGTTTGACCGTGTTTGACCTATGACGGGCCAAACACATTTGACCGGTGCCAAAAGGAGATACACGGTGAAAGGCTTTGTAGAAGATATCGAGAAACTGACCGAGGAAAACACCGATTTTCGTCGCGTTTTGTATACCGGCAAACACTTGCAACTGGTGCTTATGGTGCTGCAACCAGGTGAAGACATCGGCGAAGAAGTGCATGCTGGCCATGACCAATTCTTCCGTATCGAGATGGGCACGGGCGAAGTTCATATCGACGGCGTTCGCCATCAGATCAAACCCGACGACGGCATCATTGTTCCCGGCGGCGCGCTGCACAATGTCGTCAACACCGGCAACGAACCGCTTAAGCTGTATACGCTTTATGCACCTCCCGAGCATCGCGAAGGAGTCGTTCACGCCACCAAGGCGCGCGCCAGCGATGAGCACTTTGACGGCACGACAACCGAGTAACGCAAACCTGGCGCTGCTTGCACGTAAAAGCCGCCAGGATTCCACCTGAATTTACCGCTAGGAACGACCCCCTAAAAGTTGGACATCCATCCTAACTTTTAGGGTGTATTCATGTCTGGACGCAGTGAATCCACAGAGGCAAGTTCAAGGTTCAGGCAAGAATCTGGCCAAGAAAGGCCTGGGCCCGTTCAGTTTGCGGCGCACTGAAGAAGCGCTCAGGACTGGCGGACTCGACAATGCGCCCCTGATCCATGAAGACGACCCTATCGCCCACCTCTCGGGCAAAGCCCATCTCGTGCGTCACGCAAACCATGGTCATGCCTTCGCGCGCCAACGACACCATCGTATCGAGCACCTCTTTCACCATCTCAGGATCGAGCGCAGAAGTAGGTTCGTCAAATAGCATGATCTTCGGCTGCATGCACAGCGCCCGAGCAATCGCCACGCGCTGCTTCTGTCCACCCGACAACTGCCCGGGGTACTTTGTGGCATGTTGCGGAATTTTGACCCGCTCAAGTAGCTCCATCGCACGCTCGCTAGCCTGCGTTGGAGACACGCCTTTCACCAGCCGCGGTGCCAGCGTGCAGTTCTCCAGTACCGTCAGATGCGGGAACAGATTGAAGTGCTGAAACACCATGCCCACTTCCGCACGGATGCGCTCGATGTTTTTCAGCGTTGAATTCAATTCAATGCCATCCACATGGATTGTCCCTTCTTGATGATCCTCCAGCCGATTCAACAAACGAATGGTCGTGGATTTCCCTGAACCCGAAGGCCCGCAGAGAATCAACCTCTCGCCGGGCATCACCTCCAGCTCCAGGTTATCCAGCACCTGAAACTCCCCGTACCACTTATTGACACCCTGCATCGTGATGATGGGGGCCAGATGATTACGCGTATCCATATTCGTCAGGCCTTTGAAATATCGTGGTTCTCACCGGCGCCGCTCCAGTATCCCGGAACGGTCAGGCGCTTTTCCGAACGACGAAACGCATAGGACAACACGCTACACATGGCGAAATAGATCACCCCTACCATCGTGTACACCGTCAATGCCTGGAACGTCGCACCAGCCAACATCTCGCCAGCCCGCATGAGTTCATAGACACTGATCACAGCCACCAGAGAGGTTTCCTTGATCAGTACCAACGCATAATTGCCTAGTGCCGGGAAAACCGTACGCAATGCCTGGGGCAGCACAATCTCACGCAAGCGCTGCGTTTTGCTCAACCCCAACGCCCTTGCCGCTTCGTACTGACCTGAATCCACCGACTGGATGCCACTACGGAACAACTCGGCCAGATAAGCGCCAAAATTCAACGTGAGGCCCAGCACGCCTGCGACAAACCCGTTGATCACGACTCCCATTTCCGGCAAACCGTAGTAGATGTAGAACAGTTGCAGCAGCAAGGGCGTACCGCGGATGACCTCGATATAGAAGCGGGCACCACGGCTCAGCAAGCGAGACGAAGACAGGCGGCACAAACAGACGAGCAGCCCCAATGCCACTGCCAAGAAAGCCGAAGAAAAGAAAAGCGCCAACGTCCAGGCCGAACCTTCAAGCAAGGGCGTCAGATACATGCGCAAGGTTGCAAGATCCAAGACAAACTCCTTCAAGCGTGCCGGGTTGGCATCATTTGCTGATCAGATCGGACACGCCCCACTTCTGCCCGATAGCCGCCAGCTCGCCGTTGCCCTTCATTTCAGTCAACGCCGCGTTGACCGCATTCAATAAGGACGCGTTGCCCTTTTGAACAGCCATGCCGACTTGCCATTTCTTTTGTGGCTGATAACCGGTGTCGAGTTTCACGCCAGGAATATTCTTGGTTTTGATCTGATAGATGATGCTGGGAGGATCAACGATGCCCAGATCGATACGCCCGGCACGCACATCGGCCAACAAGGTGGAGTAGTCCTGATAGGTGGTGACCTTCGTGTCAGGCATTTCTTTGATCATGTTGAACTGCACCGAGTCCACTAGCACTCCGACACGCTGGCCTTTCATGTCTTCGAACTTGCCATAGCCGCGCTTGGCGCGATCACTGACAACAATGCCCTCACCCCATTCATATACCGGCACAGAAAAATCAATAGCGCCCGCCCGCTCAGGCGTGATGAACAGGGGGGCAGACATCACATCCGCCCGCCCTGAGGTCAGGGTAGGAATGAGGCCCGAGAACGGCACATCAACGAGCTTGTCCGACACTTTCAAATGCTTGGCTACAGCCTTGGCAACATCCACCATGATGCCTTCGAGCTGATTGGATACGGGATTTTTGAATCCATGCGGCGGCGCTGACGCGGTCGTGACAACGACAAGCGTTTTATCTGCACGTACCTCATCCAGTGTGCGTGCCGTCACCACGGCTGATTGTGTGCTCACGCCAGCCATCAACGCGCAAAGCAACAGTTTTTTGATTTTCATGAACATCCCCTTGCCAGATTGAATAAAGAGAACAGCCCCGGTCAGACCGGACGGCCGACGGGAAACAACTGCACCGCAGCGGCGGCCAGGGCGCAGAACTCCTGCATCACCGTCGCGGCCAGAAAAGCGGTAGCGCCCTGCACGTCTTGTGGCGGCGAGACCGTGTTGACATCAAAAGCGACGAAATTCAGACCAGTCAATTGGCGCAGCAGCGCCAAACCTTCCTTAGCCGACAGCCCCCCCCACTCAGGCGTGCACACACCCGGTGCGCATGAGGGGTCAAAGATGTCCATATCGAAACAGAGGTAGACCGGACGTGTGCCGACTTTCCGTTTGATCTCGGCCAGCGTAGCGGCCTGATTCTGGTCGAAATCGTCAAAGGGCACGATCGTGTAGCCCACGTCACGACCAAACTCGAGCACGCCCGCCATAAAAGAACTGCCACGCGTACCCACATGAAAGCTGGACGCCACGTCCAGCAAGCCCTCTTCGGCGGCGCGCGTGAACGTGGTGGCCGTGTTGTAGCCGGGGATGGGATAGGTGTCGGTATGTGCGTCGAAGTGCAGCACTACGAAGTCAGGGTGCCGTTTGGCCACTGCCCGTAGTTGGGGAAGCGTGACCGCGCCGTCGCCTCCCATCGACACAGGGATAGCGCCGGCATCCAGAATTGCGCCTATGCCGGCCTCAATCAGGGGAAAGGACGCGTCCGCATCCCCTGGGTAGCAAGTCACGTTGCCAACATCGATAGCGCGTAGATAGTGGGTGGGGTTATCGACCCCAACCCGTTGAAACAAATCAAAAGGCCGCAGCAAGCGAGATTGCTCTCGAATGGCATCCGGTCCCTGGCGCGCCCCGATGCGAAACGGATGGGTACCACAATCAAAAGGGATACCCACCACGCAAACGCGTGGCGCCTGATCTGGCTGCGTGGGTTGGGACGGCAGCCCCATGAAACCCGAGACAGCTTGAAAAGGTACATCGGCGAACATCTGCACACTTACTCCTCAGTGATGACTCGGTCTCTCGCAACAAGATAAAATCCACATTTAGATTCAGTCGTATCGCTAACCGATATTGTTGCGTCATAAACAGAGTAGCAAGGCGCATGCCAACCCGCCAATTAGGGAGATTCCCCTAGCGAGCCAATTAATTACCTAGTTATTTAGTATGGTATTTGACGGAATCGCACTACGATCGGGCGCTTGCAGAGCACCTTGATGGTGCATTCAAGCTTCGTCTTCAACCCAAGCCAATGCCGCGCGCAACGCGCCGCCCGACGGCTCCATTTCGAAAAACGCGTGACCACGCCCTATCGTGCGCGAAGCACTGATGGCATGTGCCGTTTCAAGAACCTGAGGGCCAAATACGGCTTGGGCCTCGTCGAACGACCAGCGGCTTGAGGGAACGGACACATTAACTGCCCCCACGGGGGTGCCCCCGTTGTCCAATACTGCAGCACTAATCGTGATATCGCCGGGGTAAAACTCACCATTGGAACGCGCGTAGCCGTGCTGGCGGGCAAACTCCAGCTCTGCCATCAACGCGTCCATATCGGTAATTGTCGTTGCGGTGAACGACACTCGATCACATCGCTCGAACAATGCCCGTGCCACAGCCGGGTCCAATCGTGAAAGCACCGCCCGACCCGCCGCCGTGCAATACAAAGGCAAGCGCATACCCACCGGCATATTCACAAACATGGCCTTATGCGTCGCAAAGCGTGCCACATAGACCATATCCAAACCATCAGGCTCGGCCAGGCTGCAGGTTTCCTGACTGGTTCGATTCAAGGAATGAAGAAACGGGTTGCCGCCCAATACGAGTGGACTGGTCTGCACATACTTCATGCCCAACTCCAACGACCATGGCCCGAGCGAGAACTTCTTGCTTGACGGGTCCTTGCGCAGATAGCCCAGCGTCCATAAGGTGTGCGCAAATCGCTGTACCGAGCTCTTGCTCATGCCGGTAGCCTCTGCCAACTCTGGCAAGGTCATCGCCGGTCGCCCTTCACTGAAGGCGCGCAATAGAGAGATGCCACGCGCCAACGCAGCGATGAACAGCGGGGAATCCTGAGGTGCTCGGAGGGCAGTCATGAACGTTTGGCGATGTTTGGAAAGCGTATAGCGTACCGCATTCCGAATCGAACGAATCGCATGGCGATGCAGTCAACACGCAAACTGGACTGTCCTCAGTGTTAAACCTTAACTCCGCTTGAGATAGGCACGGCAATCGTCGAGCACCGGCACAATGGCCAGCGCCATCAACAACAAGGCGAGCGGCAAGGTGGCGCTGAACCCCATTTTGCGAAACCCCACCGCGCCCACCACTCCGCCCGCGAAAAATAGACTTATCAGCAGGCTCAACACACAGAGCTTTTGCCGATTGGCGCGCACGGCAGGCTTGGTTTCATCTGACACTGCCACGTTCCAGTAAAACAACTTACCAAGCTCAATGCCTACGTCCGTCACCATTCCAGTCACGTGCGTCGTACGAATCTCGGCATTGGACACCTTAGTGATCATGGCATTTTGCAAACCCATGATGAAACACAAAAGCATCACAGTCGCAGGCACATATAGCCACCAGTGCATCGCTATTCGCGCGCCAAGCAGCCCAAAACACACCAGCAGAACCGCCTCCAGCATAAGTGGGAGTGCATAGCCGCTGCTGAGATGCGCACGGCGGCCCAGATTAATCAGAAATGCCGACGTGGCGGCGCCCGTCAGAAAGGCAAGCAAGGCACCGATGCCCTGCAACACAACAATAATGCCGCCCACCGCCAGATCATCAGCCATCGAAGAAACGATGCCCGACATATGAGAGGTGTATTGCTGAACGGCAAGAAACCCGCCCGCATTCGCGGCACCCGCCACGAACGTCAGAAAGTATGCCAATTGCCGATTCGCCTCAGGCGAGCGCTGAGCCCCTGTCAACCTGCGCAAAAAAGGTATTGCCATAGCCGCCATCCGATGAGATCCGAAGCATTCTAGATCTCGCGGCAGGCTTTCGGGAGCTACGGCCAGTTATGTCCAATCTCCAGCGCGCAGTTTCGCTCACGCCAAGCCGCAAGCGGCGGGTGCCTTGACCCTCGCGAGCAACGAGTAGAATGGCCGCGCTGAGCCGTTGCCGCGCCGTGGCGTACTGCAAGCAATTGACCCGCCACCACCATGCTGCCCTGCTCTTGCGTCACGCCATCCCGCGCCTGGCTTGCCATCATCGTGCTGGGCCTTGGTGCCTTCACCATGGTCACGACCGAGTTTGTGCCCATAGGTCTATTAACGCTGATGGCCACCGACTTTGGTCGCAGCAATGCGGAATTGGGTCTCACTGTCACCCTGTTCGCCTGGATCGGCGCAGCAAGCGGCCTGCTGGCAGCTGGCAGGCTGGGCCGCATCCCACGTAAACCTTTACTGATTTGCCTGATGCTCGTGATGCTTGCCGCCAACGCGGCCACGATGGCGTCTCAAACCTATGCAGCACTTCTGGGTGCTCGCGCCCTGGGAGCCCTTGCTAACGGCCTGTTCTGGGCCCTGGTCGCCGCGACCGCAGCACGCATCGCACCGCCTGGACGCACCGGCCTGGCAACTGCCATCGTTTTTGGCGGCATATCCATTGCTACTGTCGCGGGCGTGCCGCTGGCCAATCTCATCGGCCAGTCCGCAGATTGGCGCACAGCGTTTGGCGCGATCTGCGGACTGGCTGCGGTGACAACCGCCCTCATGTTCGCGCTGCTACCAAGCATCCCGGTCACTTCCAGCGAACACCAGCACGGTCTGAGTACCGTGCTGCGAACACCCGCATTGCGTTGCATCTACCTGGTGACGGCTTGTGCCACCGCAGCCCATTTCTGGGCCTATACCTTTATTGATCCCTATCTTGCGGCGATTCCCGGCATTCCGGGCGTGATGATCGCAGCGCTACTGTTTGGTTTCGGCGCAGCAGGCGTTCTGGGCAATATTGCCGCTGGCGTGTTGATTGATCGATATCTACACCGAGTGACACTCACGGCGCTGGCGGCGCTTTGCCTAACGCTGACTGGACTGGGTGCCTTGGGACCGCAAGCCGGTACCGTACCAGTGGCGCTGCTGCTCGCCTGCTGGGGCGCGGCCATCACTGCACTGTTCACCAGCCTCCAAGCATGGGTGCTTCGCGTCGCGGGCAACGCGGCAACACCGGCTGCCGCTGTCCATACGGCGGTACTAAACGGCGCCATCGGTATTGGCGCAACCCTTGGCGGCATCATGCTTAACGTGGCGGGCGTTGCTGGCACGATACTGGCCGCGGGTCTGGTCGCCGCCATTGCCTTGCTGCTCGCGGTGGTGCAATCGCGTAGTAATTCGCGGGCCTGCCCCGAGGCAATTTGAGATACGGGCGCCTCCTTTGGCGTTTGAGGGCTATCGCCTAAGGCTTACATAGTGCCGACCGGCGCACGTGAGCCCTCGGACTCCTTCGCAAATACTATCGACTCAGAGCCGATTCCCACAAACAGCCCCAAGACATCTTCGTGCAGCGGTATGTCTCTGGCTAAATACACATGTGCAATCATTCCGTCCAAGTGCAGCCGCACGTATGGAACATTCACAGAGCCGTCAGCACCGGCCACCTTGAGCGGTGACTGCTCCATGACGGGCCGCTGATTCGTTGGCAATCCGCGGTTCACGATCTGATATAGAACAATGGGATAGTGCCTCGCATCACCCGGGTCTTTCTTTACGATGCGCAAACGCAGTTCCTCGAGATCGGTCGGCGAAATCCGCAGCGTGCCGAACTCAGGCTGCGTTGATGCCGCCGCACGCCAAACCATACTTAGCAGAAACAGGCGCAACCAGTCCGCTGTGCCAAGCGATACCATACGGGCACTGGTACTTGCATTTAGCTTGATTAACTCGCCTTCGCTAAATGGCGCATCGTTCTCGAAGCCACTCCAAATCAATCGATGGTGGCGAAGTTGCTTTATAGCTGCGGTATCGATCGACTGAAGAATATCCACGCCTTGCGCCACGCATAGTTCGTCGTCTTGCCAGATGACGGGCGTCCTTGTCAGTGTCTCGGCAAAGGCGGTATCTACTTGCGGTTCCGCTGATTCAGATAAAAAAGTATGTGCGCTTGGCATCAGGTGAATGCTAAGCAAATCCCCTTGAATGCCGGTCAGGCGACAGACCCCAATTTTTCGTTCAATTTTCTGCGTGCTCATTATTTACGTTCGTAGGTGATGTCGCGGCGAATCCACCATTGAACCACCACTAGCGGATCCAGCGAAACGCCTGAACTTGCCGCGAGGTCGACGTTGGTCGATCAATATCAGACGGTAGTCAATTGGCCGAAGTGCACATTCCAGTCATTACGCACTCTCGCTGCACCGAATGAAAATGTCTGCCAGTCGGGCTGCTGCGTCCACCACGTCCTGAGAAAATCCCCACTCAAGTGAGTAGATAGCGCATCGCCTTGGAACAATAGACCGGGCTGCGCGCGCAGCCAAGCAAAGTCTCCCATGTCGTTCACTTCACCCACGAGCACTTCCAGCTGGCGGTTTTTTGCAAAATCCAGAAACGTGAGAAACCGTCTTTGCAACGACAGGGAATCTGCAATCTGCGCAGGCAGGCTGACCCTCACCCCCGTCACTTGCAACTCCGAGTAGTCCGAGCGAATTCCATGGCGGAAGTGGGGAACGATACGCGCACGAAAGTGGACATTGAAATCGAGGAATACGTTGATCACTCGTGCAAACTCTCCCGGGCGATTGATCCACGGCAGCGTGAACGAAATCATGTCGTTCGGATAGTCCGGCATCGTACTGCGGCGTGTTGCGTGATCGCCGTGCATGCGACGCACCAGTTCCAAGGCCTGACTCAGCTCCGCCGCCAGCTTCTGGGCGACGACCTGCTCTGTGCAGCCGTGAAATGACCGCTCCTGCGAGAAGGGAACAATCTTTTGCTGACTTTGAAAGAAAGCGATCCCGTGACTCAAAGTCGAGGACGCTTGCAACATATCCAGCTTGCCTGACGCCGTTGACCGCAAAGCATATTCACAGACGCGGCCATCTGCATCAAAGACGGGTTGAAATCGAAGTGCGTTCTGAATCGTGGCGGGCGACGAAAAAATATTCGTTATATCTCGCGGAAATGGGCAATTCCCAATCGCTGTGGTGTTCATCTGGTCGCTCGCTCAATGTGTCAGCCCGGCGATTGAGCATAGGATTTCGTCCTCACCAGAACGATAAGAAAATTCTCAAAATTGAACAGCCGACAGCAATATTTCGTCATCCCGCAACAATTGCCCCACATTTTGAGATTTTTCTTATTCCGAGCAAGCCCCACCGTTTCTATCGTGATGGCATGCCTCAAAGAAAGACCCTTTTGCTCCCTGCTGACTTACCGTCAGCACCAAAAGTTCCGACAGTGCTTCTGCGTCTATTAACGCTGGCGCTGTTGCTCTGCATTGCGGCAGCGATGGCGTTGTATCTGTATTGGACTTTCAGCAACCTCGTTTCCTCGCACCGCCGTGAGATGAATGCGGCTGCCTATAACGCGCAGCTCTTCTTTGACCGCCGTGAGGCGATGCTGCGATCCCTTAGAAACTCCGCCGTTTCAGAGTTAGAAAAAGCGGCGAACGCGCCGCCTTACGTGAGTGACACCCGGGTATCGGTGATTCCCCTGGATGATGGGGAAGGTTCATCAAGGTGGACGCTGTTTGTCACACCGCGCGATCTGCGCGATCTTGATCGCAATCACACGCGCCTCATTTATGCGCCGGCCAGCCGAGATCTTCCCATCGTGCCCATCTGGCCTCAGCCAAAATCCAGTGCAGCCACAGATCCTTCGAGGCTGCTTTGGCTGTCCAGCGCTCTGGCGCCCTACGAAAAGATCAATCTCCGCTCCGCGGCGGCTCATATCGTCTGGCTGCGAGATCCGGACGATGCCGAGAACCGCCTCTACATGTTTACTCCCCTTGACTCAAACGACACAGCCGGTTGGTTGGGTTTGGAGGTGCTAGACATCGAAGGTGGAATCGACTTCTCTAATCTCCACCAGACCCGCTATGTGCTGCTTGACCGCGAGGGCGACGAGGTTTTGCACAACCGGATCGCACCTGAACTGGTCAATAGCATTTCTCGCGGCATGTGGAAAGATAGTTTTGGTTTCTATGGTGGCGAGGGACAAGCTCCGGAATATCTGGCGCTAAGCAAAACCGTCGGCGAAGCCGGCTGGCGGCTTGTTTACTGCATTCCTCTGCATCAACTACTTGTGGATAGCCTTGTTGCCGTGCGCCTGGCGTTGGGGCTGTGCCTCGTCCTGACGATAGGTGTTCTGCTGGGTGTTCGCCGCATCAATATCAAACTGCTGCGGCCGGCCCTGAAGCAGTACGACGAGCTCGTGGAAAGTCTGCAATTCAGCCGAACCGTCATCGAGACCGCGCCGGTTGCGCTATGCATGGTGAGCCGCAAAGATGGATCGGTCGCACTCGCCAATGAATTGGCGCGTACATGGCTCCATGATGACGCAGACTGGCACGACATTGTCTTGACCAATCTGTCGCACGGCACTCACAGCGAATTTGAGTTGCGCGACGGCCGCAGCGTCTACATGACTTTTGCCCCAACTCGCTATCGGGGCGAAGAGGTGCTGTTGTGCGCATTTAGTGACGTCACGGCACGTCGTCAGGTTGAAGCATCGCTCTTGCAGGCCAAGGCTCAGGCCGACGCGGCCAACACCGCAAAGACCATTTTCCTGACCACGATGAGTCACGAGATTCGCACCCCGTTGTACGGCATTCTTGGCACACTCGAGTTGTTTTCACTTGGACCCACGACCCGACAGCAGGCTCAGTATCTGGAGACCATGCAGAAGTCTTCGTCGGCGCTATTACGCACGATTAACGACACACTCGATATCTCGCGCATAGAGGCGGGGCATCTTGAACTCGAATCTTTAGTGTTCTCGCCGCTCGCGATGGTTGAAGAAGTGGTGGGTGCCTATGCCGCTCGCGCAGAACACAAAGGGCTTCGTACCTATGTCTGGGTGGACGACGACATTCCGCACTGCGTCATTGGCGATGTAAATCGGATCCGCCAGATTCTGAATAATTTGATGAGCAACGCCATCAAATTCACCGAATCCGGACAGGTCGTGCTGCGTTTACGTCTCGTTGGCACCGACAACAACCAGGCAACGCTTTCGTTCCAGGTCGTAGACACAGGAGTCGGTATCCCCGCGCAGCACCAGAGCAATCTATTCCAACCCTTCTATCAGGTCGCGAATGCCCAGAACGTCGTCAAGGGCACTGGGCTGGGCCTGTCGATCTGTTGGCGCCTGGCGCAGCTCATGGACGGGAGCATGAATGTCATCAGTGAGCCGGGCCTTGGGACCAGCCTCACGTTCACCATTGCACTACCCGTGCAATCTGACCAATTTGGTCACGATACCCCTGCTCTGCAAGCCACCCCCGTTTATGTACGCTCGGGCATCAAAGATGTTGCCACTAACCTCTGCGCCTGGTTGCGTCGCTGGGGTGCACAGGCGCTGCCTTATCACGCGGGCATGACCACCCCGGTACCTGACGCAGTGCTCGTCGACGTATGGTACGACGATCAGGATGCTGCCAACGCATGGTCCGGGCCACGCGTAATCGGCTTGCCCTCTGCCCCCCATCGTCCTGAGAAGCAAGACGGGCGGTGGATCGTGAACGCCTATAGCTTGCGTGCGATTGGGCAGGCGGTCAAACGTGCTCAGAACCGAGGTCAGCACTATCCGATTCTCGACATTGCGGCGGCGTCGGGTGCACTTTCGCTCAGCGTGCTCGTTGTCGAAGACAACGCCATCAATCAATTGATACTTAAAGAGCAATTGGAATACTTGGGCTGCAAAGTTCAACTGGTTAACAACGGCCAGGAAGCACTGGATCTGCGCGACGTACTCGAGTACCAGGTGGTTCTAACCGACATCAACATGCCATTGATCAATGGCTACGAACTCGCGACTGCGCTTCGCGCCCGTGGTTATAAGGCGCCTATTTTTGGCATCAGCGCCAACGCGTTTCCAGAGGAAATTCAACGATGCACCAACGCTGGCATGACGTCCCTTCTTACAAAGCCGCTGCCGCTGCCCGTGTTGCGGCGGGCACTTCAAAGCATCCGAGATCAATGTCGATAGCGACCGAAAGCATGTTCAAAGTGCTAGTGGTCGAAGACCACGCCTTCCAATGCGCCCATCTGAAAGAGATGTTTCGCCACGCCGGATTTCGTGACGTTCATACGGCAAGTTCGGCGCAAGACGCTCTGACCATGGCGAAGGTGGATTCCTATCAACTCATCCTGACGGACTTGCACATGCCCGGCATGGACGGGATTCAGTTCATCCATGAAATCGCAAAATTGAAGAGCAGGCCGCTATTGGCGATTATGAGTTCATGCACTCGTCGAATGATCAACAGCGTGAGCTTAATGGCCAAAGAAGAAGGTCTCGCGGTGATCGGTGCATTTGACAAGCCCGTCACGCCGCAAAACATTATTGATCTCGCGGTGCAACTCAACGCCCCCAACACGATGGCCAGCAAAAAGAGCGCTGCCTCGTCCGACGAGCCCAGATTCAGCAGGGAAATCCTCATCGGAGCCCTGCAAAACCACCAGATTCAGGCCTGGTTTCAGCCCAAAAAATCTCTTGTTACGGGTCAAATCGTAGGGGCTGAGGCCCTGGCCAGATGGCATCACCACGACTTGGGTGTCTTGCTGCCAGGCGTGTTTCTCCCTGCCATTCACTACCACCGTTTGGAGCATGCGCTTTTGCTGCGCATTCTTGAGGACACGCTGGTGGCACAACGTGATTGGAGGCGAGGAGGAATGAATTTGCCGGCCTGCGTCAACCTGCCGACTCAGTTACTGGATATGCCGGAGCTGCCCGATGAGTTGCTCTTGCAGGTAAGTGCCCAAGGCGCGCTCCCCGAAGACATTTGCTTTGAGCTCATCGAGGACTCCACGACGACCATTCCCGGCCGCTATCACATGGGAGCCTGCCGCCTGCGACTGAAAGGCTTTGGTCTCGCTCAGGATGACTTCGGCAAAGGCTACAGCTCCATGTACAACCTGGTGTCCACACCCTTCACCGAAGTGAAGATTGACCGCTCATTGGTACACGGTGCCTCACAAGATGAAGTGCTTGCCGCCGCCTTGGCCACCACCATTTTGCTCGGAAAGCAGCTTGGTCTCCAGGTTACGGCAGAAGGCGTGGAAACGGCTGAGGACCTGCAGTTTCTACGTCGGGCCGGTTGTGACAACGTTCAGGGGTTTTTAATCTCCGCGGCGGTCGAGGCCTCTGAATTTCTTCGATTGCTGCATGCCGATGGCGCGGCAGGCCCGTTCCGGTGAATCAACTTAAAAAACAGGCCTATCAAACGGCTAGTTAGACATATTATTGATGAGTCTGTATTGACTCACCGATTTGTACTCGGTTGACTGCGAAGGCTTACCTGCTGTCCAGATAATCACGGCTGGCCTGCTTGTCCTCGGAGACTTACAGTTTGCCCAACACGATGAAAAATACTCCATTCAACAGAGTGACTCGCGCGTCACATCTATTGAATCTCGCATTATTTGGTGTATTACCTATCGTACTGATACTCGCCAGCGCACTTTATTGGGGTGCACAGCGAATCCTCACAGAAGAGGGAGACAAAGTTACTGTCAATTTCTCGCAATTGGTCGGCTACATTCGAGAACAAGAGACCTTTCTGCAACGACTACGCCTGGAAAACCGGGCAATCGGAAGTACCAGATTGGGAGGCCATAGTGCCTTGAGCAGTCAACCTTCGGCGCTTCGCGAGGGAGCCGTCTTGTTCAAAGGACGCGAGTTTGCGGTTTCCATGCCCTTTTCGCTGGCGTGTGAGGCGCAGCGAGATTGTCCCGATAGTAGAAACGCCATTTTTCCCTTCGGCGAGTATCTCGCAAACTCCTATACTGCTTTCTGGACAACTTCCCATTACCCCGCCGCCGAGGTCTTCCTGATCGATCTAGGCAGCAGCTTCAGTGTGAGCGTGCCGGCTGTCGATGCTTACTCCGGTTACTCGCCACTGAGCGAAGCCGCCTATTTCGCTGTCACAGATCTGGTTCGCACACACCTGCGCGAAGGAATGTTGTCAGACATTACGACCAAAGATGAAAGAGTATTGTGGTTGCGATCAGCAGACTTGCCACAGCAAATGGTGGGCGTACTGGCCGCAGATATCCCGGCCGATGCGTGGCGGGAAGATCTGGATCACCCACCTTCTGTCTACGGCGCCATTCTTTTCAGCATGGCTCGCATCAATACCCGCGACACTATTCTGAGAAAGCCTAGCTATAGCGATATGTGGTTGCTTCGCAACGGCACACTTTTACTCGGCACCCCTCCTGTACCTTCCGTATCGAGAAGTGATCGTGAATTCGAGCGCTCGGGTCTGCTCTTCAAGAGAACTGATCCCTCTGGCACATGGACCGGTATTTATCGAATTTCTTATCAGAGCCTTCTAAGCGGAAACCCACGCTGGCCCATCAGTGCCGCACTGCTTCTGTTATTTGGCATCCTCGGCGGCATGGCGTTCCTGCGCTGGTACAACCGGCGGGTCGTAGCACCGGCGCGCATAGCGCAGGAGACCATGGTTGAGAGCGAAGCCTTCAGCCGAGCGGTCATCGAGACTTCGCCCATTGCGCTCTGTGTCTTGAACAAACCCGATGGCCGTGCGGTATTTGGAAATCGACTCGCGCAACAATGGCTGAACGTTACGCCGAACCACATTGGCCCATTTTCCAACACGGACGACTCCATTGGAAAACAGGTCTTGAACGCCACTGAACCCGGCGTCATTGATGAGTTTGTGACTGCTGATGGTCGGCCACTTTATGTCGCCTATACACCCACTCGATACAAAGGCCAGAGCGTCGTGCTCTGCGCCTTCGCCGACATCCGTGCGCGTAAAACCATTGAAAGTGCTTTAGCCAAAGCCAAGCAGGACGCTGACGCCGCGAACGAAGCAAAATCAACCTTCCTGGCCACGATGAGCCATGAAATCAGGACGCCGCTGTATGGGGTACTGGGTACCTTGGAATTGCTGGAACTCACGTCCATGACCAATGAGCAACGCCAGCACGTTCACACCATCATGAACTCCTCGGCCATCTTGCTGCAACTCATCAGCGATATCCTGGACATCACCAAAATTGAGGCGGGGCAACTGGACTTGGAACGCGTTCCTTTTGATCCGCGCCAATTGGTGGAGCAGGCCGTCAGCGGAGTCACCGCAATGGCGACACAAAAGGGATTGCTTGTCTTTTCCTATGTCGATACTGACATCCCTGCCCAGGTGCTGGGCGACGACATACGCATTCGTCAGATTCTGAACAATCTCTTGAATAATGCCGTCAAATTCACCGACTCCGGGCATGTCATCGCACGCCTGCGCGTGGTCGATCAGTCTGCTGACAAGGTGACCCTTGTTATACAAGTGGCTGACTCTGGCATCGGTATTGAGCTGAAAGAGCAAGAGCGTCTTTTTACGCCGTTTTATCAGATAGATGGCCAGACGCACACCGTGCGCGGCGCTGGCTTGGGGCTCTCAATTTGCGCCCGACTGGCCGATCTGATGCATGGAGAAATGCGTGTAGTGAGCGACCTTGGTCTTGGTAGCAGCTTCTCGTTGACGTTGACGCTAAATAAATGTGCCGACAGCACTGATCGCGGCGAGCCCCAGCTAGATGGCATTCGGGTCTTTGTGCGCACTCCCCATCGAGAACTGACCAGTGGTCTTTGCGAATGGTTGAACCGCTGGCACGCCACCGCTTCTGCTGCAAGCCACCCACTGCCGACCGCCGAACCTGATGACGTACTGCTGGACGTTCTGCTGCCCGAGTATGCCCCCCCTGAGAATTGGAAGGGTATCTATCTGAGCACGGCCGATGGGGTCGCCCAGACACCAGGTGCTCAAGGCGAAATAAGCCCGCACAGTCGAAACGGTATAGCTTTTGCCATAGAGCACGCCATCAGAGGCACTGCGGCCTACCTCAATACTGACCAAGCACAGGCGTTCGACCCGCTTGGGCTGCGAGTGCTGGTAGCGGAGGACAACCCAATTAACCAGGCCACGCTTTGCCAGCAACTGGAACAACTCGGTTGTAGGGTAGTCGTGGCAAATGACGGGGCAGAAGCCCTTGCGATATGGCAACCAGATGCATTCGACGTGGTCTTGACCGACGTGAATATGCCACGCATGAATGGATATGAACTTGCCAGCGCGTTACGTTCACGCGGCAGCAAGATTCCCATTATTGGCGTCACGGCCAACGCCATGCGCGAAGAAGAACAGCGTTGCATGGCCGCTGGCATGACGTCGTGGCTGGTCAAACCTATAGGACTTCGCTTGCTACGCAAATATCTCACTGTCGGTGCAGTGGCAAATGCTCAGCAAATATACGAGCCCCACCCCAATACCACGCGCTCCGCGGCAGAGAGCGCGATGCCCGAGCAGAAAACCGCTATCAACGCCGGCGAACAACCGCAGATCGACCCAAAATTTCGCCAGCTTTTTCTCGAAACCATGCAGGCAGATATACGAACTCTCGGTCAGGCGTGCGCGCAGAAAGCTACGCACGCCGTGTTGTCGACCCTTCACCGGATACGCGGGGCGATGGTGGTGGTTGAACTCAAAGGATATGCAAAGCGCTGCGAAGCCATTGAGCGAAGCATCCGCAGCTCCGGGTTGCTGCCGAATCAATCCCGAGAGATAAATTCATTAATCAACGACTTACAAAACATGCTGGATAAGTATTGACCACTGTTGCAAAATATGACGACTCTTTTACTCGATCCGTACCGCCCATGGACAAACAGACCATTGTCTTAGCCGATGACCATCCATTGGTATTGATGGGCATGCGCGATCTCATTGAGAAAGATCTCAATTTCGTCGTCACAGCGGCGGTAGCCGGTTCGTCTGAACTTATTGAGGAAGTCAGCAAACGAGCCCCTAGCATTATCGTCACCGACTACTCCATGCCCGGCGACGAAACTTATGGTGACGGCATCCGGCTGGTAAAGTATTTAATACGTCGTTTTCCGCAAACACAGATCCTGGTATTGACCATGGTATCGAATCCGATGATTATTTCTGCGCTATACGATTCGGGTGTGCGCGCCGTCGTGTCAAAAAGTGGTGATTTGAAGGAAATATTGACTGCGCTTCACGCATTACGGTTGGGCCGTGTCTATTATCCGCCCGGATTTCAACAAGATGGCCGTATGGATGAACGCACGAAATTCATGGCAGAGCGAATTAACAGCCTGTCGCCCAAAGAGTTTGAAGTACTGCGCCATTTCGTTCGTGGCGAATCTGTCATGCAGATTGCAGCAAGCTTAAACCGCAGCGTCAAAACAGTAAGCGGGCAAAAAGTGGCGGCCATGCGAAAACTTAATGTCAGCACGGATCAGGAACTGATTACGTTCAGCCTGGAAAACGAAATTTTCCAATAAAGCCACGAATAAAAAATCATCTTTTAATCAAATCTGGCACGATGTCGAAAGCCGGAAATGATATGTCGCAACTGCCGCCTGGCAGTATGTAGACGAAGCGGCTCACCAAGCTCGCAACCGACGGTTGGAGCCGGTGAAGCACGAGCCGCTCGCTTGATGCAGGCCGCCGCAGGCGCCCTGATCGCGCTGCGACGCCTGCGTACGATTTACGTTGGACTAAAAACGCATGGCCAGCTTGAACAGACCCGACTGCTGCCGGTTGCCACCACCGAACTGCGCGTCATAGGAGATGCCAGCCGTCGTGTTGCGCGCGATGGTCATTTCGGCACCCAGCCCGAACACGGCGGCGTCGCGCGCGATCGGAACGCCTGCCACCGAGAACGTACTGCCACCGTCGAAAGCCAGTTCCTGCCTCGGCTTCACGTCGCCCATAGCGTGACGCCAGCCCAGCGATGCCGTCAGACGGCCAGGTGCCTGATCGGAACCGAACTGCCATCCGCCACGCAAACCAAGCGTAGTGCTCGTCACATCGTCGGAACTTCCCGCTCCGTGCAGCGCAGCCGTACCGCCCGACTCCTCGAAGCCGCGAGTGCGGACCTGGTTCCACGCCATGCCAGCGTAGGGTTCAATGGTGTAGACATCGCCCAGCGGCAGGTTGTAGCCGAGTTCGGTGAACACCTGCGTCGAAGATGCCTTATAGGACGACTCCAGCCGCTGATTCAGGCTTCCGACCGACACGTCGCGTTTCGTATCGATATCGTGCCACGTGTAGGCCGTACCGGCCATGAAGCGGAAATGACCGGATCCGACGTAGAAGTTTCGTCCGCCGAATAACGTCGCCGTATAGCTGTCAACATTCGTGCGCGACGACACATCGGAGATCGAACTGTTGCTACCGGTGTAGCCAAGCGCACCACCCAATCGCCAGCCGCTGCCCACCGCAGCGTCACCGCCAACGAAGAGCCCGCCGTCCGATTGGCTCACGCGCGACGCGTTGCCGTCACCCGCGAACGTGCGCCAGTTGCCGAATGTTTGCGCCCAAATCGGATATGCACCGCTTTGCGGCAGAGCGTCCGACGACGACTGGCCCAACTGAGCCGTGGGTCGTCCTGCGAGTACCGGCGCGTCGAGGTTGCCGCGCAAATGGGCCATGGGCAGCATGCGCACGGTGTCCCCCTGGCTCTGCAGCACACTGGCAGTGCTCGCGTACGCTTCGCCGGAAAGCATCTTCAACGCGGAGCGTGCCTCGCCTGGAGTCATGGAAAGGACCGCCGTGGTCACTTGGCTGGCGCCAGTGCCTGCGGCCGGTACGCTACCGTTCCCGGCCGACGTCAATCCATTTCCGGTCGAAGGCGTTTCACTTCCGGCCGGCGACGATCCACTTCCGGTCGAAGGCGAACCGCTTCCGGTCGTGGGTGGCGCTTCCTGATCCAGTGCTCCGCCCACATTGCTCTCGTTGCCTGTGTTGCCAACGCTGCCAATCGGCACGTCGTTACGCGCAAGCGTCATGAACGCATTTTTCGTGTCATAGGAGAGCGTGGGCGTCAAGAATGCATACGTGCTCGAGGCACCGGTGAACCGGCCCTGTATGCCGCCATCCGCCGTGAGGATCGTGTAGGTCGTGCGCGGCGCATAGTTGCCGTCGGGTCCCACGTGCGCCACGGAGCCATCGAGGTAGGCGACACCGGTCACGTGGATGAGGTCGCTCGCGCTGCTGGCAGGATCGGCATGCACGCGATAGACGGTATTTTCGCCGAAGGTTAGGTTGCCATTGATGGTGAGCGTGCCGATTGGCGACCCATCATTGCCCGGCGAGATGACGGCGGTGGGATAGAGAGTGGTGCTGCCCAACTGGCCGACTCCGGCCAGTACGACTTCGCGGCCGATATCGACAGGACCGTTCAACTTGCCGTCGATTTCCAAGGCACCGTCAGCGATAAGGATGGGGCCGCTCAGCCCGCTGCTATCGGCGGTGAGGATCAGCGATCCCGGGCCGGTCTTCACAAAGCCCTGCGTGCCTTGCAGCGCGTTGTCGATGGTGTCGACGAATTGGCCGGAAGCATAGGTACCGTCGCCCACGACAAGAGCAGGCGGGTTGCCGCCATTGCCGACCAGCGTAATGGGAGCGCCTTGCAGACGATATCGGTCGGTGGCGAACTGGATGCCCGACACGCGTACGGGACCGGCGCTGCCATCAACGGTCACATTGCCAGCTGCGCCTGTGAAAATGGCGTATCCGCCATCGGGCAGCGATCCCGTAGCATTGGTTGGGCTATTCCAGTTCGTACTGGCGGCGCTCCAGGTGCCATTGCCGCCTCCAGCTCGGGTGGCCGACGCCACGCTGTTGCCGTTCCACAAGTTGGTCGTACTCGGACCGAGGATGAGGTTGATCTGCTTGTCACCGGTCAGAGACTGGATGTTCGCCGCAGGCAAGGAGTCGCCGGTGATCGTGCCCAGCGTCAGACCGTTGCCGCTCAACGTGCCGCCGTATGACATGATCCGGTAGTAGCCGGCAGTGACACCCAACGTATTCACCGAGACATTCAACGTCGTGTTGTTGAGTGCGACGTTGCCGCCGACAGTGATGTTGTCGCCGGTACCAGGTTGCGTAATAGGCAGCCCTGCATAGCCGGTCTCGAAATCGAACACGGCATTGTTCATCGACAGGTTGCCGTTGACAACGAGATTGCCATTGGAGACACCAGTCGGCGTACCGACGGCATACCCGGGTGCGACGCGCGAGTTGCCCGTCACTGCAAGATTGCCATTAATCGAGCCAAAGCCCGCGATGGTGGCGTTCGACGTCGCATTGACGTTCCCATTGACAGCAACGCCTGCTCCACCACCGTTGCCGCCAATCACCAGCGTGCCGCCGCTAACATCGATGCCACCGGGGAAGCTGGCCGAGCCGTCGAACACCTGCGTATTTCCTGGCGAAACTGTTAGGTCCGCAGCCATGGCGGCACCCCAGTAGGACGTGCTGATCGCGAGCGTCGCCGTCAGCCACTTCTTCGTGCCATATATCAAAACGTGGATCCTCTATATCTCAGTTAATAATCTGACGCCCAAGTATTACTAGATTGCTGTAAAAGTATTACTACGTAACGAACCAATCTGCATGAACGAAATGGGCTTTCGCAAAAAAAGGACGCAATGTATACCGATTTTTTTGCGATTCAGACAACTAATAGATAAATAGCATCCAGATTATCTAAATATTACGAATGGATACCTACGGATTATATAAATGACGGCAACGGATACCATCCGTTTAGTGAAATAGTTATTTTGGATACCATCCGTATGGTCAAACTGGCACCGATAGATACATTCAATATTGTTTAATCATTGAAACCTCACGATATCCAGATTATTGAAATGACACTTAAAGTTACAGTTTCTCCATTCGAAATAGAAAAACTCTATAACGGCCGTATCGGTGCTCGATGACTGTTTTCTTCACCAGGTGCCAGTCCGGTCCAGATGCAAGACGGAATGGATAGACGGGGACAGTACGGTTGCCTTAACCCTGTTGTGGCAAACATGAAGAATGGAACTGAACAAGTGCCTGCGCCTGCCGCCACGACCTGCTATTAAATGAGCGTCGCATATTAATACAGGGCAGTCTGATTAACTAGACAGGCGGCTATCGACGACAAAAATTACGATTTTGGCCTGATCGCGATTGAACTCGAATTGCCATAATTACTATTTAGCTCCTCTGCGCAGCACGTGCCTTGTTCTCAATAAATCAGTGTTCTCCCCATGCTCTCAAGATTTCCATTGATAATGGCGAGCGCCAGGTTCCTTCCATTTTTAATGGTCGTGCCCGGTGGAAACGAAGCCGTGATGGCAGGTCTCTGTTATTGGGTAAAACCGCTGATCCCTGCCCGAATAAGCACCTGACGGCAATGAGTGCAACGTTCAGGAACGGGCCGGCCTCGGCTTGCTTCATCATAGCGATGACGTGGCCATCCATAAATCGTGGGGCCTTCATGCAAAATTTCCCATAGACCCACTTTCAGAAACCACCACCCAGGACGCTTGCTTTCCGGGGGAAACACCGACGCACCATCTGCGCAACGGGGGTATGGTTTGTGCCTTCTGCATCTGCGTAACGTTACAGGGGTTTTTGGAATATATTCTCTAAGATATAATTAACAAATTCTGTCAAATAGATTTAGATTTTTCTGTAATTTACATAGATAGCTTAAAACTCATTCTTTTATAATTTATTTTAATAATGTGGAAATTATTCCGATGAGTAAATTATTATTGACTTTATGCAAGTCATTTTGCGGTTTTGGCCTGATAGTAGGTACATTATTTTTCGCCGCATCATTGACACCTAGTTTAATTCCCAGAAATTATGTGGTACAGGGGATTCTTTCTGGCATTGCCTTTGGCTCGGGGTATGGAATTGGCGTTATTCTGCGCAATATCTGGCGATATCTTGAATTGCCCGGTTTGCCCGCCCAGATTTTGAAATACATAAAACCAATAGCGGCCGTTATTTGCTTGTTTGCTGTATTGGTTGCATTATATTATTCAAAAATTTGGCAAAATTCGGTTCGCAATATTTTAAGCATGGAGTCCGTAGACAGCGCTTATCCTTTCAGCGTCTGTTTGATTGCCATCTTAAGCTTTGGGGTACTTCTTCTTATCGCGCGCGCCCTGATAGGGTTAGGAAAATCCATAGCCAATAAGTTCTATAGATTTTTCCCACGCAGAGTTTCCATCGTTGCTGGTGTCACCATTGCCGTTCTCCTTGCCATCACTCTTGCAAATGGAGTTTTGGTTAACTATGCATTCCGAATTTTGGACAATTCATTCAAGCAATATGATGCTTTGCTTGAACCAGATCGGCCACAACCGCTCATTACTGAACGTGCGGGCAACGCAACGTCACAGCTTGAATGGCGTAAGTTGGGTCGCGCAGGCAGAGAGTTTGTCTCTTCAGGCCCAACGGCTGCGGAAATAGGCGAGTTTAATCATAGAGCCTCGCTAGAGCCAATACGACTTTATGCTGGTTTGCAGATCGCCAATACGCCAAGTGAGCGTGCGCAACTATTGCTGAATGAATTAATACGCGTTAATGCTTTCAATCGCGCAGCATTGGTAATAATAACGCCAACGGGTACGGGCTGGATTGATCCTTCTGCCATCGACGGACTAGAGTTTCTATTGGATGGCAATGTAGCAAGTGTTGCTTTGCAATATTCGTATTTGAACAGCCCACTTTCCTTGCTCGTTCAGCCTGAAAGCGGACTTGCTTCGTCGCAGGCTCTTTTTAGAGCAGTTTATGATTACTGGAAGAAACTTCCCGCTGGTCAACGACCAAAGTTGTATCTTCATGGACTTAGCCTTGGGGCCTTTAACTCCCAAAGATCTATAACTTTTTTTGACATTCTCGACGACCCAATTGATGGTGCAGTCTGGAGCGGCCCCCCTTTCCCGAGTGAAAAATGGCGCTCGCTTACTAACAGTCGTGAAGCAGGATCTCCGGAATGGCTACCTGTGTTTGAAGGCGGACGGTTCGTACGCTTTATGAACCAGAATGGGACATTCAATAATGACAACGCAAAGTGGGGAAATTTGCGTTTCGTATATCTGCAATACGCAAGCGATGCGATCACGTTCTTTGAAAAGAGCCTGTTTTATCAAGAAGCAGATTGGATGAAATCTCCCAGGGGGCCTGATGTATCGCCGATGTTGGAGTGGTACCCGGTTGTGAGCATGCTTCAAATACTCATCGACATGGCTTTAGCGGACACTGTCCCAATGGGATACGGGCATGTCTATGCACCTGAGCATTACTTGAATGCTTGGGTCGAGGTGACAGGAATCAAGTCGTGGTCGCCTGAGCAGTTGGAAGCGCTCAAGAGAAAACTAATACAAAGAAGCCTTAGTGGCGAAGGATATCAATATCGCGGTGGATAATGTCATGTTTGCGGCCTTGCCAATGACGTGTGAAGTATCCCAAACGCTTGACTTAGGGCAGAGCGGCTCATGGCTTGCCCTGCCCTGGCCAGCACACCGCACACGGCTTCAGAGGTTGGGCCTCAACGATAATGAATAAGCGAACTGGCGCGAGACCGGAAGCCACTGAACACCAGCTTGCCGATAAAGACCGTCGCTGAGCAGCCCGGCCCTTCAGCACTTCTCGGATATCACCTCCATCCGAACCGATCAGGGCTGGCTATACCAAGCCACCCGACTAAACCGGTATTCCCGTCGAGTTGTGTGCTGGGGCCGCGTCCTCGACTGTGGCGACCGAATGGGATGCAGCAGCTCTGCAATAAACACACAGTCCCGCAAAACCCTCAGTTGGAACGCGCCGCCTGGCATATCAGTCCGGTTTTCTCGCCTGGAAGTTGAGCACGGCCGACAATCAAATCACGTAATTCTTATACCTTTCGATGTAGTCGCGCGCGCTTGAGTTGAGTTCGCGCACGCAACGCTCGGCCTCGTCAGCGTCTGCGCGCACCATGGCGGCCAATAGGGCACGGTACTGTTTTATCCCCATTTCGGCCCGTCCCGGCAATAGCGCCACGCGTCGCATGGATACACGCGTGCGGTCATAGATGCGCTCAATCATGTCGCTGAGAACAGGGTTGTCCGCCAGCTCCTTGATGTGATCGCGGAATTGTTCGATGGTCGCCACATGGGCCTCAATATCGCCATCCTTCAAACTTTGCTCGAAGGGATCTCCGAGCAAAATCTGTAGCATTTCCCAGTCCGCCGCGGTGGCATTTTCAATGGCCAAGCGTACGGCCAACCCATCAAGCGCTTCTCGCACTTGATACAGCCGATAAGTGGTTTCCATATCCACGTGTGCCACGACAGCGCCCTTGTTCGGCACGCGCTCAACCAGCGCACGGTCTTCGAGCGTGGCCAAGACCTCACGCGCCTTGGCGCGCGGAATGTCATAGGCCTGCGCGAGATCCTCTTCGGGAATGCGGGTGCCAGGTAACAGCGCCTGAGAGGCAATGCGTTCACGCAGGTCGAGAATCACGTCTTGCGTGAATGCCATCTTGCGTTTCTCTGCGAGCGGCGTGGCAGAAATAACATTTGGCGTGGCACGATCTTTGGACATGTAAGCACCTGTTTTTAAGCGTTCAAGCATAACATTTTTTGGACTCAAGATTGTACACAATCATGCATGCGGAATTGTAAATAGCAATTGACACAATAAAACATACAAGAATATAGTGACTCCAATTCGTCGTCGGACCGACGCAAACCAGGAGCACTTGGCATGAAAGACGCCGCGCAGTTCACGCAATTCCCGGGGCAGCAATGCCGGGCCTTTCAAGCGCGGCGCAATGCCGCAGTGGCACTCGGCGTAGCCAACGGCCCGCCGGTTTTTGCCGCGCATGCCAGCGGCGCCACGCTGACGGATCTGGACGGCAATTCCTTTATCGATTTTGCGGGGGGAATTGGCACCCTGAATGTTGGCCATGCTCATCCAGAGGTAGTGCGCGCTGTACAGGCGCAAGCAGAGTTGTATCTGCACACTTGCTTCAACATCGTGATGTACCCGGGCTATATCGAGTTGGCCGAGGCGTTGATCGAGTTGGTGCCAGGCGCATGGCCCAAGAAAGTCATGCTCCAGACCACCGGTTCCGAGGCCGTGGAAAACGCCATCAAAGTGGCACGTCGTGCAACGGGCCGCCAGGCCGTGGTGGCATTCGAAAATGCCTTTCATGGACGTACCTATATGGCCTTGTCCCTGACGGCCAAAGCGCCCGCCTATAAAACAGGCTTCGGTCCGTTTGCCAACGAGATCTACCGTGCACCCTTCCCGGTTCGCTACCGTTCGGGCCACGCTAGTGACGCGGCCTGCGCACAAGCCGCGTTTGCCGACTTCCGCCGTTTGGTCGAGACCGAGATCACGCCGGAACACTTGGCCGCCGTAATCATCGAACCGCTGCAAGGTGAAGGCGGTTTTCATGACGCCCCCCCTGAGTTCCTGAAAATGCTGCGCGACTACTGCACAGAGCATGGCATCGTCCTGATCGCCGATGAAATTCAATCCGGCTTTTGCCGTACAGGAAAATGGTTTGCTACCGAACACTCCGGGATCGAAGCTGACCTGTATACGCTGGCCAAGTCAATGGGAGGTGGGCTGCCTATCGCCGCGTTGGTCGGGCGCGCGGACTTGATGGATGCCCCGAAAGTGGGTGGATTGGGCGGCACCTATGGCGGCAATCCGTTGGCGTGCGCGGCTGCCTTGGCCACGATCAACATCATGCGTCGTGAGGATTACCCCGCTCGGGCAAGACTCGTAGGCTCCCGAGTGCGTGAGCGCTTCGAGTCTTGGGCGAAACGCTATGACATCGTGGGCGATGTCCGCGGCTTGGGCGCGATGGTGGCGTTTGAGGTGGTGCGTGACAAAACCGGGCAGGCCCCTGCGGGCGAGCTCGCCGCACGTATTGTCGAAGCCGCTTATCAGGCGGGACTGATTCTGGTGAAAGCTGGTTTCTATGGAAACGTCATCCGCTATCTGGCGCCGCTATCCATCAGCGACGCAGAACTGACATTGGGTCTGGACATCCTGGAGCGTGCCGTGTCTGACGCCCAGGCTAGTGCTGACGCTGCCAAGTCCAAAGCCTGAGGCGCCATCATGCATACGCTGCTGAAACTCAAGAACGCACGCAAGGTAGTGCAACAACTGGGCGCTGCCAAGCCCGGCATGGAAGTCCTGGTGCTGTATGACCTCTACACGGATCACAACGTAGCCGCACTGGCAATCGCTGTTGATGAAGTGGGAGCGGGGCTGCACCTGCTTCAAATCGCAGGCTCGCCGCGCCACGGCCAGCAACTGTCACCGGTGGTTGCTCAAGCAATGAAGGCTGCCGATCTGGTCATCGCCCTAACGCGCGCAAACGCGGCTCATACCGACGCGCGTCAACAAGCGACACGCGCTGGCGTCGGCGTGATCGTTCTTCCGGAGTCCCATAAACCGGATTTCTTCCTGGCTGACGGCTGGGAAGCAGACTTCAACGCCCTGCGCCCCCAGATCGAAGGCTTGGCCGATGCTCTCACGCAAGCCAGCCATGCACGCGTAACGAGCGATGCCGGTACCGACGTCAGCATGAGCATCGCTGGTCGTCGCGGACGGGCGCTACACGGTTTTGCCAATACGACCGACATCTCAGCAGGCTATTGCCTCGAATCCAGCCTGGCTCCCGTTGAAGGCACTGCCGAAGGCGTAATTGTGGTGAACGCCAGCATTCCTGGCGTGTCGCTGATCCGTGACGAGCCCGTTCGTATCTATATGGAAAAAGGTATGGCGGTGGCGATCGAAGGCGGTGAGGTTGCGCGTCAGTTCCGTGAATTGCTGGCGGGTTTCAATGATCCCCTGGTCTACAACCTGGGCGAGTTAGGGGTGGGGATGAATCCTTGCTGCCAATTGGACGGCACCATGCTCTCCGACGAAAGCGTCTACGGTTCGATCCAACTCGCGCTGGGCACAAGCGCCTATATCGGCGGCACGGTCAAGGCGGCCGCGCATTACGACACCATCGTGACGGGTGCCACGCTGACACTGGATGATCATGTGGTCTTGCGAGGTACCGAGTTGTTCCTGGGTGGCTCAGTATGAGCATCGACCTCACGTGCACCGATGACGGCATCGCGACCGTCCTGATGAATCGTCCCGAAAAGCGCAACGCTTTCACGATGGACATGTATGCAGAGTTCGGCCGCGTCATGCAAAACCTGGATGCCGATGACGCGGTTCGTTGCGTCGTCCTGCGCGGCGCCGGTGGCGCCTTTTGCGCCGGCAGCGACATCGGCGGATTTGACGCGGACCGCGATGGGGTCGCCCAAGCAGCTCACTATGCAGCGTTCACGCTGTCCATGACCGATCATTTGAAAAATCTACGTCATCCGACCGTTGCCTGTATTGAAGGCGTTTGCGTGGGTGGCGGACTTGAGCTTGCCGCGCTATGTGACATCCGGCTGGCCGCCCAAAGCAGCCGGTTCGGCATTCCAGTCAATCGCATTGGCCTGACTGTCGATCACCAGGAGCTCGACGACTTGATGTCGGTCGTTGGCCCCACGCGCGTCCTGGAGATTCTGCTTGAGGGAAATATTTTCAGTGCTCAAGAGGCCCTGAACAAAGGCATTCTGACCCGTATCGTCAGTGATGACGAAATCGTGGCACACACCTATGACACCGCAACGCGCATCGCCCGCGCCGCGCCGCTGGTCAACCGCTGGCACAAAAAGTTCGTGCGCCAAGTGCGCACAGGCACGCCCTTGAACGCGGCCGAACGGCGCGAGGCCTATGCCTGCTTTGACACCGAAGACTATCGCCATGGACGCGACGCCTTCGCCCGAAAAATGGCACCGGCCTTTGTCGGTCGCTGAGCTAGATACAGATCAAAGGCAGCAAGCACATGAAATCCCCCGTATCTCCTTTGGCAGGCATCAAAATTCTGGATCTCTCGCAGATCATGGCCGGTCCGTATTGCACAATGGTTTTAGCCGACCTGGGTGCCGAAGTCATCAAGGTTGAAAAGACGGGAACGGGCGATGACTCGCGCGAAATGGGCCCGTATGTGAATGGCGAATCTACCTGTTTTGCACAGATCAACCGCAACAAGCAAGGCATCGCGCTCAATCTGAAAGACCCGCAGGCTCGTCAGGTGCTTTATGACTTGGCGCGCTGGGCCGATGTTGTGGTGGAGAACTATCGCGTTGGCGTGACGAAATCGCTGGGTGTGGACTACGAAACGCTCAGTCGCCTGAATCCACGCCTGGTGTATTGCTCTATCTCCGGTTACGGGCACACTGGCCCCTCATCAGGCAAAGGTGGTTTTGACCTGGTGGCGCAGGGAATGAGCGGCATTATGAGCATGACGGGAGAAGAAGGTGGTCGGCCGTTGAAGTCCGGCATCGCCATCTATGACGTGGGCGCGGGCCTGACCGCCGTTTACGCCATTCTGGCCGCCTGCATCCATCAGTTGAAAACTGGCGAGGGTCAGCACATCGACATCGCGCTGGCCGAATGTGGCTTGCCATGGTTTGTATGGGAAGCCGCTGCCTACTTTGCCGACGGCACCGTGCCGCAAGGTACCGGCAGCCGTCACCGGGTTTCCGCTCCATATCAGGCATTCAACACCCGCCAGGGTTTCATCATGATTGGAGCCGCCAATCAACGGACATGGGAAAAATTGTGCACCGATGTATTGGGTCGCCCAGAGCTGATCGACGACCCGCGTTTTGTCACCAATTCCGATCGACTGACGAACATCGCCGAACTGGCGCCCTTGCTGGAAGCCGAATTCGCCCACGCCGACGCGACCGAATGGATTGAACGTTGCGAGCGAGCCAGCGTGCCTTGTGGGCCAATCAACGATTTCGGCGACGCCATGCGCGACCCGCACTATCTGGCGCGAGACATGGTGCAAGAACTGGATCATCCAGTACTGGGCCGCATGAAAACCATCGGCACACCCACCAAGTTTTCTCGCACACCCGCCACGTTACGTACTCCTGCACCCGTAATGGGACAACACACTGACGAGGTACTAAGCCGTTTTGGCGTGACGCCGGAGCAGATCGCCAACATGCGCGCCCGCGGTGTCGTGCAGTAGTCCACCCTGCATTAAGCAAAAGTTCGTAGCAAGACCAAAACCGTAGCCCCGCTGTATCCATTGCCGGTGTCGTCGATGCCGGCTGTCATTCGAAGCTGAACAGAGAAGTTCACACGGCAAGGAGCCATCATGACGCAGCCCAACTCCCTTTCCCGGCGCGAGTTCATCGCCGCCAGTGCAGCAATCGCCGCAGCCAGCGCATTCCCGACGATTGCTCGCGCGCAAACAGCGGCTCCTTTTCGACTGGGTGCCCTGAACTCCATTACTGGCGTGGGCGGCCCCTACGGCCCGTCCATGCTGGAGGCCATCAAGATCGGCATGGCCGAAGTCAACGCAGCCGGTGGCGCGGCGGGTCGACTATTTCAGCTATATGCCGAAGACGACCAGACCAAGCCTGATGCTGCAGTACTCGCGATTAAAAAACTCATCGAGATCAATAAGGTCGAGGCGGTCATTGGTATCTGGCCCTCCTCTGTCGGTCTGGCTTGTCTGCCAATCACGAATGCTGCCGGGCTGATCACCATGAACACCTGCGGCGCGCCCGAAATGCTGCTGGAAAACAAGCAAGGACTCGCCTGGATGTTCCAGGCATCCAATGCGGTGTTTGGACGCGCATTCGCCGAAGTCGCTCGCCAGCGGGGCTTCAAGCGTCCCGCCGTGATGGCATTCAATAATTCCACCTTCGTCGGCCAGGCCAACTACTTCCGTGATTCATGGCAAGAAAAAGGCGGTCGCGTCAGTGCATTCGTCATCTATGAGCCCAACCAGACCAGCTATAGAACCGAACTGACCAAAGTGCTGGCCAGCAAACCCGATGTCATCTCACTCAGCGCCTATCGGCCTGACGCCACCATCATTCTGAAAGAATGGTTTCAGACCGGGCAGGACTGCAAATTCATATTGCCCGGTTGGACCGCCAACGAGGACCTGGTGAAAGCGTTGGGCAAAGAGGCCACCGAAAACATCATTTCGATTTCCAACGTCGCCGCGCACGAACATCAGGCCTACAAGAACTTCGCCGCCGAGTTCCGAAAAAAGACGCAACGTGAGCCGGACATCTTCGCCTCGCAATCCTACGACATGGTCATCACGCTAGCGCTGGCAATTGAAGCGGCGGGCCCGGGCGCTCAGATTGCCGCCATCAACGGCAAAATCCGTTCGGTTACAGCAGAAGGTGGCGGGCAGAAAGTCAACTCGTTTGCGCAAGGCCGCGATCTGTTGCGGGCCGGCAAGCCAATTGACTACGACGGTGCATCGTCACGCCTGGACTTCGGCCAGCAAGGAGAGACCGTACCCGATTTCGGCGTGTTCGACATCCGCGGTGGCAAGCTGGTACTCAACGAAGTCATTCCAGGCAAAGTCTAAGAAAAGACGCCAAGGGGAAAACAAGAATGGACGTAATAACGGTCATCAATGCGGCCATCAACGGGGTCGTCATCGGGATGCTGCTTGCACTGCCTGCACTGGCGATCACGCTGGTGTTTGGCATCGCGCGGTTTCCGAACGCCGCCAGTGGCGATTACATGACACTGGGTGCCTATACCGCCGTCACAACACAGGCATTTTTTGCCGGTTCACTGCTGTTAAGTGGCCTGGCAGCCATCGTGGCGACGGTGCTGGCATCGCTCTTTTTCTATGTCTGGGTATTTCGCCCACTGGAATCGCGTTCCAATGTGTCGCGGCTCATTGCCTCTATCGGGGTAGCGTTTGCTGTGCGCAGCACCATCACATTTTTCGCAGGCCAGGACCAACACACTTTCGATATGCCGCTTACGCGGGCGTGGAATTTCGGCGGCATTCGCATCCTGCCCGCCGATGTCTACATCGTGGCAACAGCCTTGACCGCGCTTGCTCTGGTGTTCGTGTTGATGCATATGACGCCGACCGGGCGCCGCATGCGCGCTGTGGCCGATAACGCCGAGCTGGCGGCCGCCAGCGGTATCCGCGGACGCCGCGTGATGATCACGCTATGGAGCATCGCAGGCGCCTACTGCGGATTGGGCGGCGTGCTGCTCGGCATCAAAGCCGTGGTAATTCCCGAACTGGGCTGGGAATTGTTGATGCCCATGTTTGCTGCCGTCATTCTTGGCGGTATCGGCAATCCACTAGGTGCGATTGTCGGGATTCTGGTGTTCTCGGTGGCGCAGGAACTCGCCAGCCTGGTTGTTGGCCCTGCCTACAAAATCGTATTCGCCTTCGCGCTGTTGCTATGTGTCTTGCTGCTGCGTCCACAAGGTATTTTTGGCCGCCCGATGGCTGTGAGGTGAAATAATGGAAGCCTATTTTATTGCCATCGCGATTGGCATCCTGATCTACATGCTGCTGGCCTTCGGCCTGTCGTTGCACTACGGATTCACGGGCCTTATCAACTTCGGGCATGTCGGTTTTTTCGCAATCGGCGCCTATACCTCCGCCCTTTTATCGCTAAAAGGGGTTCCCATACCTGTCTCCATGATGGCCGCTGCGCTCTTTGCCGCGCTATCGGCCTATCCACTTGGAATAATTGCCTTGCGGCTGGGTAGCGACTATCTGGCCATCGTGACGCTGGGCTTCTCTGAATCCGTGCGGATGATTCTCCAGACAGAGGAGTGGCTGACGCGCGGCATGCATGGCTTGCCCGGTATCCCACGCTTATTTGCAGGCTGGGCGTCGCCGGCCAACGTCGATCTCTGGATCATGCTGCTGTTGCTGGCCGTGAACGCTGGTGCCTTGTATGTCATCCACCGCGTGATCCGTAGCCCCTTCGGTCGTGTCATTGAAGCCGTGCGCGACAACGAAGTGGCAGTGCGAGCACTGGGCAAAGACCCGGCCCAATTCAAAACGCGTTCGCTGATGTTGGGTGCGGGTCTGGCAGGTCTGGCGGGCGCCTTTCAGGCGCACTACCTCACTTTCATCAGCCCCGAGCAATTCGTGCCTCTCATTACGTTCTACATCTGGATCGCCATCATCATGGGCGGTGTTGGACGCTTGCGTGGGGTCGTGGGTGGCACGATCTTGTTGGTCGGCTTTCTGGAAGGGTCTCGATTCATCCGCGACGTCGTAGGCGGCGTGTCCGAGGTGCAGATGGCAAGCGTGCGAATTGGCATCATCGGACTCGCGCTCATCTGCGTCGTGCTCTATCGGCCTCAAGGCATCTTCGGCAACACATCTACGCGCAGGAGACAAGCATGACCTTGCTCTCGATCAACGGTCTGTCCGCAGGTTTTGCCGGTTTCAAGGCGCTGGATAACGTCTCACTCGACGTATACGAAGGTGAATTGTTAGGCTTGATCGGCACCAACGGCGCGGGGAAAAGCACGCTCTTTTCAGTCGCCACGGGCTATATCCCACCCATGACTGGCACAGTGACGTTTGGAGGCGAGAACATTACTGATATGGCCGTCCACCAACGGGTTCGCAAAGGGCTGGCGCGCACATTCCAGGTCCCACGCGAATTCAGTCAGCTCTCTGTGTTTGACAATATGATGGCCGCGTCACCGAACCAGTTAGGCGAAAAACTCACTGCCCTCCTTTTCTCTCGTCATCAGGTGGCGAAAGAGGAGCAGCGCATCGCCGAGCGTGTGCACGAATTGCTGGCCTTTCTCAATCTCACACGGGTCGCCGATGAGCCCGCGGGAAAGCTCTCTGGCGGACAAAAGAAGTTGCTCGAACTCGGCCGCTTGCTCATGCTCAAGCCGCGCTGCATCTTGCTCGATGAACCCTTCGCGGGAGTCAATCCAGTGTTGATCGAGGAACTGTCCTCGCGCATTGTCGAGCTGAATCAGGGCGGCCTGACCGTGCTTATCATCGAGCACAACCTGGATGAACTGGCACGCATCGTGCAACGCATGTATGTCATGGATCGGGGCCGCGTCATTGCCGAGGGCAAACCCGACAGTGTGCTGGCCAACGAGCAGGTGCGCGAAGCGTACATGGGGGGAGTGATATGAGTTTCCTGGTTCTGAAGAATTTCGCGGGCGGCTATGGAGAAGTGGACATCGTCTCCGATATCGACATGACAGTCTGCGCACAGGAAATCGTGACCATCGCTGGAACTAACGGTGCAGGCAAGTCCACGTTGGTCAAGGCCGTCATGGGCTTGTTGCCTCGCATGTCCGGCACCCTGACTTTCGATGGTCATGACCTGTTGTCATTGCCTGTCGAAGAACGTGTGCGTATCGGCATTTCCTACGTTCCTCAGGTACGTAACGTGTTTGGTGCCCTCACCGTGCTGGAAAACCTGCAGGTCGTCGAACACGTCGACAATCGCGAGTCACGCATTCGAGACATGTTTGACTTGTTCCCTGCGTTGGCCGGACGTCGTAAAACCTACGCTGAAAACTTGTCGGGCGGCGAACGTCAACAATTGGCTTTCGCACGGGCGTTGATGTCCTCGCCACGTCTCATGGTGCTTGACGAACCATCGGCGGCCCTGGCGCCCGCCTTGACCGATCAGGTCTTCGCCGAAGTACAACGTTTGCCGACTATCGGTGTGGGCGTGCTGATGGTCGAACAGCGTGCGCGTCAGGCATTGGCGTTCAGTGACCGAGGCTACATCCTCGACTCGGGTCGCATCGTACTGACTGATACCGGCCCGGCGCTGTTGGCCAACGAAAACATGAGCGATCTTTATATCGGCCGTGGCACGCACATCGCGCCATAGTCTGCAGAGCATAGGATCGTGATGTTCTGGAATGTCTGTTTCCCATTACAAGTCTGTTCAGGAGCGAAATCTTGAGTTCTACATCCCGTGTAGTGTCTTGCGTGGCGCCCGTGCGCCGTCCTTCGCCTTCGGCGCTGGCCTCTCTGACTGCGGCAGAGGGATTGTTAGCCTTGGATCAAGGCAAGCTCACGTGCGTAGCATGGGCGGCTGCCTGCCTCGATCGCATCGAAGAGCGCAATGACGGCGTCAAGGCCTGGGTCCATGTGACAGCACAAGCCGCTTTGGCCCGAGCAAAAATCTGGGACCAGATGGGCCGGTCTCGCCGTCTCGACGGCGTACCACTGGGCATCAAAGACACCATCGACACCGCCGACATGCCCACCGAATTGGGAGACCCGGAAATCTTCCCCGGCCGTCGTCCCACCGAAGACGCGCCGGTGGTACGTCAGGCACATGCCCTGGGCTTTAACGTGCTTGGCAAAAATACAGTGTCACGCCACGCCATCATGCTGCCCGGACCTGCACGCAACCCGCATGATCTGACGCGCACGCCCGCGGCCTCCTCGGCAGGCTCGGCGGCAGCGGTAGCGGACTTCATGGTGCCACTCTCCATCGGCACTCAAACTGCGGGTTCAATTCTGCGCCCATCGGCATTTTGTGGCGCGGTTGGTTTTAAACCCACCCTGGATGCCATCCCCTACGTTGGCATCCGTACTTACTCGCGACCACTGGACGTTATCGGCCCCATCGCGCGGTCGGTCGATGATGCTGTGCTATTCATGCATGCCTTCACCGGCGATCCCCGTTTTAACGCTCAAGCGGCCGTGCGCCGCGATTTCCGGCTGGGGGTATGGCGCCCCAAAGACTGGGCTGATTGCGAACCCTGCATGCGGGAGAGCTTTGAGGCCAACCTGAAGTCGCTGGCAGCCGCTGGCGTGACGGTCGTCGAGTTAACCGTGCCCCAGGCGTTTGACACCATGGGTGAGGCGCAAGACATTATCATGGCCTACGATTTGGCACGCGAGTACGCAGCGATCAAACGTGACCATGCCGCACGCTGTGACCCGGGCCTGATCGACTATCTGACCATGGGAGAAGGCATCTCCCATGCGGCTTATGCAGCTGCGCTGGATGCCGCCGATGATTGCCGCCGCGCCTTCTATGATGTCGCTCGCGACGTCGACCTGATCGCATTACCGTCCACCTTGGGCGAAGCCCCTCTGGCGAGTAGCACCGGTAGTTCCGCGTTCATCCGGATCTGGTCCCTTTTGCACAATCCATCAATCACGCTGCCGGTAGCCCGCGGCCCCAATGGTCTACCGTTGGGGTTCCAACTGGTGGGTTTTGTCAAAGAAGATGCCCGACTGCTTTATTGGGCTCGCTGTGTTGAGCAGATTCTGGGCTCAACGGCTCACCACCCATAAGAACGGCATTCGAAACCGGCAACCTTCCAACCATAGGCCCAACTTGTATACGATTGCCGGGGCAATCAATAAAGCGCTAGAGTTAATGGGGGTTTGAGGGCCAACAAACCGGCCACAGATTCCTTGGATTAGCGTCAACCGTAATGAACAAGCGAAGAGGTATTCGATTTGAATCTATCAAACGACAGTTCGCCCACATTGAGAACGATAAAACCCGACGGGCGTATAACCGTGCTCAGTATCTAGACTGAGCGTCGCGCATTAATGCAGTGGTGGTCTGATTATCTCGATTTGCGTTTATCCGAGGCAAAAAAAAGGCCCGAATGGGCCTTACTCTTATCGAATTTTCCTTACCCTCACGCCTACCCTTATTCACGGTCGGTACCCCTGGGTATCACTTGGAGGCTCTGGTAAGCAAAAAGCCGCTTAAGTCATAGACTTATGCGGCTTTTCAGGCAGTGCTGGGCACTGCTTTGCAGGAATTTGGTAGGCGGTATTGGAATCGAACCAACGACCTCCACGATGTCAACGTGGCGCTCTAACCAGCTGAGCTAACCGCCTGCAAAGAAGAAGAATTATATATGGCTTTTTTACTTAGTGCAAATCGCCATGTTTGCTTTGCTATATTGCAGAACTCATTACTAATACATGCGTTGATTACTTAACTTCTTACTCAACACGTATTGCTTTTGGGCTCTTGCATTACTGCTTGGCAACGCTTTATTTCTTAATTACTTCTTCTCTCTTTACTTCTCTTTTTCTTCACTCAAGTGGCTGCGTTTTGTTGCGCTGCTTGAACGAAGAACGAGATTCTATCAGAAGATTTGATTCCTGGCTTGAGTTCTACGCCACTACTTACATCGATGGCCCAAGGTTTCACCAAACGAATCGCTTCAGCCACGTTTTCGGCGGTGAGCCCACCCGCCAAAATCAGCGGTCTGGCATGGGAATCTGCCCTTACCGCGTCTAGTAAGGTGTGGTCAAAGGCGAGTCCGCTGCCACCGTAGCCAGCACTATGGCTATCAAACAGCCAGCCTGCCGCCTGGTTAAATTCGTTGCATTGTTGCAACACAGCTTCGGGAGTGTCCAAGCCCGGGCCACCGACACCAAAAGCGCGCAAAAATCGTTTGCCGTAGCGCACACATTGTTCCGGGGTTTCATCGCCGTGAAATTGCAGCAGTTCGGGCTGAACCTGATCGAGCACAGCTTGCACGTCGGCAGGCTGCGGGTTCACGAACAACGCGACCACGTCGACAAAAGGTGGCACCAGGCGGCGCAATTGCGCCGCACGTTCCGGTGTGACGTAGCGCTTGCTTTGTGCGTAGAACACAAAGCCGATGGCGTCCGCACCAGCGGATACCGCGCTTTCAATGTCTTGCTCGCGGGTGAGTCCGCAAATTTTGATGCGTGTACGCATAGCTCTGAATGAAGTGTGGTGCCGGTGAGTGGCACCTTGAAATCAGTATATCCGGCGTGGCGAGATGAATCTCCCGACTGGGACGTAATCCTTACTCGGGTGTTTTGCGTTGCGTAACACTGGCGATCAGGCTGTCGTAGCTGCTTTCCGCGATGCGAAACCATGGAATCTGCGTTTCCTGGAAGGCTTTCATGCTGTCGTAGACTTTCTTGAACATCGCATCTTTGGCACTCAGATCTTGATAGACGGCCAACGACGCGTCGTAGCAGGCCTGCAAGACGGCCTTCGGAAATGCCTTGAGTTGCGCGCCCTGCCCCACCAGGCGGCGCAATGCCTCAGGATTCTCTGCATCGTATGTCGCGATCATCTCGGTGGACGCCATGGCACTGGCCTGCGCCAAAACCGCTTTGTAGGCTTGCGGCAACGCATCGTAAGCGTCCTGATTCACGTAGAGCGACACCTGCAGCGTGCCTGACTGCCAACCCGGGAAGTAATAGTTTTTAGCGACTTTATAGAGCGCCAGTTTTTCGTCGTCGTAAGGCCCGATCCATTTGGCCGCATCCAGCGCCCCTTGCTCAAGTGCGGTAAAGATGTCAGCGGCGGCGACATCTTGAGGCACAGCACCCAGCCTGGACCATATTTGAGCGGACAAGCCACCGGCACGAATTTTCAGGCCCCTGAGGTCTTCGATGCTTTTGATTTCCGGGCGAAACCAGCCACCCATTTGCGCCCCGGTATAGCCGCAGGGAAAGTTGATGATGTTGTATTTGTTAAACAGCACGCGCGTTAGCGCCAAGCCGTCTGCCTGGCGCATCCAGGCATTCATCTGTCGCGTGTTCAAACCGAATGGAACGCCACCATCAAAGCACAACGCAGGATCTTTATCGAAGTAGTAATTTGAGGCCGTGTGGCCGCATTCCACCGTTTTGCTTTGAACAGCATCAAGCACTTGCATGGCCGGCACGATGTCACCGGCGGGCGAAACCTGGATAACAAATTTGCCGTCCGTGGCTTCCGATACGTACCTTGCCAAGTTCTCGGCACCCGCGAAAATAGCATCCGATTCACGGGGGAAACTTGATGCCAATCGCCACGTGATAGTGGATGAGACAGGAGCGCCAAGCACCGCACTCGGGGGCTCGACGAGAGGTGTTTGCGTGGGCGCGATGGCAGGCGTGTCAGCAGTTGCAGGCGATGCAGGCGTCTCTACTGGAGAGACGCCTGGTGTTTCTTGCCCGAATACACCCGTCGACAAGACTGTCCCGCCTGCGGCGGCGGCAAGAGTCGCCTTCTTGAGAAACACACGGCGTTGCATCTCGTTTGCCTCCAGAAAACCGACGCTATATACCTAGGACGGCTTGCGATTAAGGGTGGGTAAAGGGCGACAATAACAATGCGCCGCCGTCGAGCTCATCCAGACCGAACTCTGCGGGATACTCAATAGCCGACAAATACAGGCCGTCGGGTGCAAAGGTGGGCGCCCCTTGCTTGCGGTCACGCAGTGCCAAGAGTTCCGGCATCCAGTCAACCGACTGGCGACCTTGGGCAATTTGCAGCAGCGCACCCATCAAGTTGCGCACCATGTGGTGCAAGAATGCATTGGCACGCAAGGTGAACACCAGGAAGGGACCCCGCTCTTCGATGTCCAGACGATGCATCGTACGCACCGGATGCTTGGCCTGGCATTGCGACGAACGGAAACTGGAGAAATCATGCTCGCCAAGCAAGCTACTGGCGGCCGCACGCATAGCTTCTACATCCAGCGCCTGAAAACACCAGCCTGCCCTGCCCGCCCACAATGCGGGTCGAACACGACCTCGCCATAACAAATAGACGTAGGTGCGAGAACGTGCAGAGAAGCGGGCATGAAAATCTTCCGATACCTGCTGGGCCCACTGCACCGAAATGCTGGGCGGCAAGAATGCGTTTACGCCTCTTACCCAGGACTCCAGCCGACGATCCAGCCCAGTATCTACGTGCACGACTTGCATGGCAGCATGCACACCCGTGTCAGTACGCCCGGCACAGACCGTGGAAATGGGATCTTTCACGCCAGAAAAGCGGGCTAATGCAACTTCCAGCGTGTCTTGTACTGTTATTCGATGTGGTTGGGTTTGCCAACCTTGCCAAGCGGAGCCGTCATAAGACAGCCCCAAAGCTACTCTCGTCATGAATCAAGTCCGTGGACCATCAACGTGGCGCGGTTCATCCGTAGGCGGCTCGTCAAGGTCCAGATTAATGTTATTCAGCCTGTTATTGAGAGCCGCGGTATTGAGTTCGGGCTCATTAAAGGCATAGGTTTCTTCATCGTCATCGTCACGACGCGTGCCTGCACGGCGCAGCATCCAGGCGATGGCAAAGGCAATCAGCGCCAAAATGGCCGTCACTATCACCAACAAGTTATCGGCCAACCAGGGCGGCAAACTTGAATTGAAGTCATCCGTGCTTGGCTGACCCGTTTTCGGATCAACCTTCGCCATTTCTGGCGTCGACGATCCTGTTTTTGCAACGCCTGCGACAGGCGGAGTGAGCGCAGACGTGGCGCTGCTGGCACTGGTGCCTGGGCTTGAGTTTGTCGTAGCTGGCGCGGCTGAACTTGAGGGCGACGCGGCACTACCTGCCGCCGCAGTGGTGGTGGTGGCCGTCGCTGCGGCTCCCACTGGCGCCGAGCCGCTTGCTGCCGGACTATTTGTGCCGGCTGCTGCACCCGTTGCGGTATTCGCAGGCGCAGTGGCTCCCGTCGGCGGCGTGGCCGCCGATGAACTGGCGGCTTGTCCGGCGCCAGCGTTGGCATCGGTGCCTTGCGCTGCTGACGACGTCGCAGCGTTGCCAGCGCCTGCTCCCGCTGCGGGTGCGGGTGCGCCCGAGGTTCCTGGCGTAGCAGCAGCTTGCTTACTCGTACTTGTACCGCCCGGACCAGCACTGCTGTCCGCCGCAGTTGCAGACTTTCCTACAGCCTGGTTCAGAGCGTTCACGTTGCCCTGGAGTTCATTCACGCGGCCTTCTGCGTCTGCCAATGCGCGCGCTGTCGATGTTTTGGCGTCGGCCTGAGCATCTGCCTTGGCCGCTGCTGAATCTTGTGCTGCAGCGTTAGAGATGCGCAGACGATCCTGGGCTGGCGCGGCTGTTGAGGTAGAGGAATCTCCCGGCGCCGTCGTTACCGCACCCGAGGTGCCTTCCTGCGCACGAACCACGGCCGGACTGGCTGTCACGGCGGCTGCGGCGCGGGCCCGATAACGCGCATACGCTGCGTTATGTTCCGCCACGATTCGGCGCGCCTCAGCCGGATTTATCGCTCGCACTGTTGCCGCATCGGGCAACGCCAGCGTCTTGCCAGCACGCACCATGTTCATGTTGCTTTCAATGAACGCCTTTGGATTCGCGCGCCAAAGTGCCACAAGCATTTGATTGACGTCAGCCCCGGCAACGGGATTGCGTTGCGCAATGGCGTACATGGTGTCGCCGTACTTGACGGCAACCGAACCTGCCGTGCGGCCGCGACTGCTCGACGTGCCAACCGCTGCCGGCGCAACATCGACGCCACTGCCTCGCAATGGGACCACAATGCTGACCTGCACTTGCCGTTGGCCAGAACTTGAGCTGACATTGAGGAGCAAATCAACAACGGGCGCCGACAAGGAATCTGCCGATCTAATCCTCGCATACTTATAGGTAGCGTTAGGCCCGTCCTCGAGTTTGACCACCATACTTGCCAGCGGGACGGGTGGGCGCAGGCCCGCGCGTTGCCAAGCCGCCTCATCAGCCAACGACACTTTCAGCGAAGCCAGTTCTTCTGGCGTGAGATCTTGCAAGGCAACCAGCGCCTGCAACGGTGCGCCGGGCGCAGAAACGACGCGCGAATGCCCAACACGCAAGGCCTGAGCTGCGCCACACGCAGTCGTACCGATCGCAAGCGCGACCGCCCATTGCAGGGCTCGGGAACGACGGGAATGTGTGAACTGGCGCGTGTACTGGCTCATAAGCTGAATTTCCGAATTTTTATCGTCGAATGGCGTTCTGACACTTAATTGAAAAGTGTAATGTATCAGCGGAGATTCACAAACCTTCCAGCCGCAATTGGGCAAGCGAAAGCCGCTATGCAGCGCAAAAAAGACAAAGGCACCCGAAGGTGCCTTTGTCTTGGATACACAACGCTCAACGCGTGGCGTTAACCCTATTTAGCGCTCAGGCCTCTGCCAGCGCGATGCGCAGCATGCGACGCAAAGGTTCGGCAGCGCCCCAAAGCAACTGATCGCCCACGGTGAACGCGCCAAGATACTGCGAGCCCATGGAAAGCTTACGTAGACGGCCAACCGGGATATCCAGGGTGCCGGTAACGGCAACCGGCGTCAACGCACGCACGGTGTCTTCTTTGGTATTCGGAACCACTTTCGCCCATTGCGTACCGGATGCAATGATGTCGGTGATTTCATCCAAAGGAACATCGCGCTTGAGCTTGATGGTCAGTGCCTGGCTATGGCAGCGCATGGCGCCAATGCGCACGCACAAGCCGTCAATTGGGGTCGGCGCGGAGCCAAAGGCTTCGCCACGCCCCAAGATTTTATTGGTCTCGGCTTCGGCTTTCCACTCTTCGCGGGACATACCGTTGCCCAGGTCTTTGTCGATCCAGGGAATCAGGTTGCCACCGAGCGGCACACCAAAATGTTCTTGCGGCAGGGACGGGTCTTGCTGCTTGGCCAAGACGCCGCGGTCAATTTCGAGAATCGCGGACGCAGGATCATCCAGCAGGTGCTTGACCGACTGATTGATATGACCGAATTGGTTCAGCAGTTCGCGCATGTGTTGCGCGCCACCACCGGATGCGGCCTGGTAGGTCATGGAGGTCATCCACTCGACCAAGTCGTTGTTGAACAATCCGGCCAAGCCCATCAACATGCAACTGACGGTGCAATTGCCGCCAATGAAATTACGCACACCGCGCTTGAGGGCAGCGTCGATAACCGGGCGATTCACCGGATCAAGCACGATGATGGCATCGTCAGCCATGCGCAACGTGCTGGCCGCATCAATCCAGATGCCATTCCAGCCTGCACCGCGAAGCTTCGGATAGACCTCGGCGGTGTAATCACCGCCCTGGGCCGTCAGAATAATCGGCAGTTTTTTAAGAGCGTCAATGTCGTAGGCATTTTGCAATGGACCTGCGCCTGTGGCCCAAGTGGGCGCGGCGCCGCCTGCATTGCTGGTGGAAAAGAACACCGGTTCGATCAGTGCGAAGTCGTTCTCGTCACGCATGCGCTGCATGAGGACGGACCCAACCATACCGCGCCAGCCGACGAGGCCTACTGCTTGATTCATTTCAATCGCTCTTAAGAAAGATAGAAGGTCATAGGGAAAAAAACGTACAACGTCCAACAATTTATCAGAATGCAGGCGTGGATGTTGCGCTGCGTCGTAAATAATTGGGGCCACAGTAACGGCAGCGGTGTCGTATTGGTCGAATCCGACACCGCTGCCGATCAGTAGTTACGCCTTAACCAAGCGCTTTAATTACCGCATCGCCCATGGCGGACGTGCTGACTTTGGTCGTGCCCGGCTCGAAAATATCAGCCGTACGCAAACCATCGGCCAAGACCTTGCGCACGGCTGCTTCGATGCGATCAGCCTGGGGGGCAAGGTCGAGCGAGAAACGCAGCAACATAGCCGCTGACAAAATGGTCGCCAGGGGGTTGGCAATGCCTTGGCCAGCGATGTCTGGCGCCGAACCGTGACTCGGCTCGTACAAGCCCTGTCCGCTGGAATTCAGCGATGCCGACGGCAACATACCAATAGAACCCGTCAACATGGCCGCTTCGTCTGACAGGATGTCGCCGAACAAGTTGCCCGTCACAATGACGTCGAACTGGCGCGGGTTGCGCACCAATTGCATGGCCGCGTTATCCACGTACATATGCGAGAGTTCGACATCTGGGTAGTCGCGCGCGACTTCGATGACGATATCGCGCCAGAATTGCGACGTTTCCAACACATTAGCCTTGTCCACGCTGCACAATTTCTTGCTGCGCTTCTGTGCCGATTCGAACCCGATGCGTGCAATGCGCCGTACCTCGGACTCGGCGTAGCGCATGGTGTCATAGCCTTCACGCTCACCCGAGAACACGCCGTCGGCAGCGGTACGAACCCCACGCGGCGTACCGAAGTAGATGTCCCCCGTGAGTTCGCGAATGATCAGGATGTCCAGACCCGACACGATTTCCGGCTTGAGCGACGATGCGCTGGCAAGCTCCGGATACAAGATTGCCGGACGAAGATTGGCAAACAGTCCGAGGGCCTTACGCAGTCCCAAAATAGCTTGCTCAGGACGGAACTCGCGCGGCAGGCTGTCGTATTTCCAGTCGCCGACAGCACCAAACAAGATGGCGTGCGACTCTTTGGCCAACGCCAGCGTCGCTGGCGGCAAGGGATGCTCAAACGCATCAAATGCGGCGCCACCAACGGGTGCCTGCTTGATATTGAAAGGAACGCCCAGCGACTGCAAAACACGCACAGCCTGTTCGATAATTTCCGGGCCGATACCGTCGCCAGGAAGCACTGCGATATTGTGGGTCATTTACTGATCCTGTAAGTCAAATAGGTGGCTGTAGGCTCAAACGATAGGCCGGCTTTCCAGCCAGGGATGGCGCGCCAGGCGCTCCGCTTCAAAGGCACGGATTTTGTCGGAATGACGCAGGGTCAGGCCAATATCGTCAAAGCCGTTAAATAAGCAGTACTTGCGAAACGGTTCGATATCAAAACCCATCTGGCGACCATCCGCTGCGATAACGACCTGGTTTTCCAGATCAATACGCAACTTGTACGACGGGAATGCCTTCACTTCGTCGAACAAGCGGGCCACTTCCAACTCGGACAGCACGATCGGCAGCAAGCCGTTCTTGAAGCTGTTGTTAAAGAAGATGTCGGCGTAAGACGGCGCAATGATGGCCCTGAATCCATATTGAGTCAGTGCCCATGGCGCATGCTCGCGGCTGGAGCCGCAACCAAAATTCTTGCGTGCCAGCAACACCGAAGCACCCGCATAACGCGGCTGATTCAAAACGAAATCAGGATTCAGCGGACGCCTGCTGTTGTCCATACCCGGTTCGCCGTGATCAAGATATCGCAGCTCATCAAACAGGTTGGGGCCGAAACCTGTGCGCTGAATCGATTTCAAAAACTGCTTCGGGATGATGAGATCGGTGTCAACGTTCTCGCGATCCAACGGAGCAACCAAGCCCTCATGAGTTGTAAATGCTTGCATGATTTTTTCTACTCAACGATTAGCGAAACGTGCGAACGTCAACAAAGTGACCCGCTACCGCGGCGGCCGCGGCCATCGCCGGGCTGACCAAGTGCGTACGACCACCCTGCCCTTGCCGGCCTTCGAAATTGCGGTTTGACGTGGAGGCACATCGTTCACCCGGTTCCAGACGATCCGCGTTCATGGCCAGACACATCGAGCAGCCTGGCTCGCGCCATTCAAAGCCAGCTTCGATAAAAATCTTGTCCAGGCCCTCTCGCTCCGCTTGCAGTTTGACCAGACCGGAGCCTGGCACCACCATGGCTTGGCGGACGTTGGAAGCCACGTGCTTACCGCGCGCCACCACAGCTGCCGCGCGCAAGTCTTCGATGCGTGAATTCGTGCAGGAACCAATAAATACACGATCAATACGAATATCGGTCAACGGCGTATTGGGCTTCAAACCCATATATTCCAGCGCGCGCTCCATGCCGCTGCGACGCACATCATCTTTTTCACGATCCGGGTCCGGCACACGCGAGTCCACCGGCAATACCATTTCTGGCGACGTGCCCCAGGTAATTTGCGGCTTGATCTCAACGGCTTTGATTTCAATCACGCGGTCAAACTTGGCATCCGCATCGCTACGCATCGTGCGCCAGTAAGCGGCAGCTTGATCCCACAACACACCCGTCGGTGCGAAAGGACGGCCCCGGAAGTACTCCACGGTCTTGTCGTCAACCGCAACCATGCCCGAACGCGCACCCGCCTCAATGGCCATATTGCAGACCGTCATGCGGCCTTCCACCGACAAGCCGCGAATGGTGCTGCCCGCAAACTCAATGGCATGACCCGTGCCGCCAGCAGTTCCAATGATGCCAATGATGTGCAGGACCACGTCTTTTGCCGTACAGCCAAACGGCATATCGCCATCGACCTTGATCAACATGCTCTTGGCTTTTTTCATCAGCAAGGTCTGCGTGGCGAGCACGTGCTCTACCTCGGAGGTGCCAATACCAAACGCCAATGCGCCAAGCGCGCCATGGGTGCTGGTGTGGGAATCACCACAGACAACCGTCATGCCGGGCAAGGTAGCGCCCTGCTCCGGGCCGATGACGTGAACGATGCCCTGACGCAGGTCGTTCATGCGGAACTCGGTGATGCCGTACTTATCGCAGTTGGCATCCAGCGTATCAACTTGCAAACGCGAGATTGGATCTTCAATGCCCTTGGCGCGATTCAGCGTCGGGACATTATGGTCGGCCACCGCGAGGTTCGCGCCAACGCGCCATGGTTTGCGCCCGGCAATCGCCAGGCCCTCGAACGCCTGCGGGCTGGTGACTTCATGCACCAGGTGGCGATCGATGTAGAGCAAACAGGTGCCGTCGGATTCCTGATGGACGATGTGGGCGTCCCAGAGTTTGTCGTAAAGGGTTTGGGCCATGGAAGCACTCGAAAAGGTGATGATCCGGCTGGTGGCATGCGGAATAAACAGCATCCAGAACACGCAAATACCAGCGGCATATCGAGATTATGCACATGCCTTCAACCTAGTACAACGGCACCTTTCATACTAGTACCAGCACTACCCCGATACCGCATCATTTGATTAATTTGTGACAAAAAGTGCTAATCGTTGATATCCATCAACTGATTACAGAAATAGCGCAAAAATAAACATACAAATTAGCTACAAAACAATGCCGACGATACAAAATATCTGGTGTGGAGTTCGCGGCAGTGGCAAGATGCGGCAACAAGTTACGAAGTACCACATCAGCGCAACGAATCAAGACGTTTTATGGCCGAACAGACCCGTTTTGCTTACATTCTCGCCCCATAGCCCGTCAGTTAGTCGACAGTTACAACTCAGAATTGACAAAGCTTTAATCGCCTTAAATGACATTTGCACACAATATGTGCGCACTTATCACCAAGTCGATTTCCGGGGTTTACTTCATGGTCAAATGTTCCGTTACCTATTCCGCTGCGCTGGTGGCAGTGATGCTTGCCCCGGGTGCTTGGGCACAAGCTCAAACTCAATCCGTAACCACGTTGAATCAAGTCGTTGAGCAGACGCTGCTCAGCAACCCAGAGATTCAAGCGAAATATCACGACTTTCAAGCATCGCTCGAAGGCCAGAATGTGGCCCGCGGTGGTTTTTTCCCGCAAGTGAATGCGCAAGGTTACGTTGGCCGTGAGTACCGCAATAACGTACCCGGTTCGGGCTCCCAGGATTGGAGCCGCCCAGGTTACAACATTGAACTCCGCCAAATGCTGTTTGACGGTTTTCGAACCAGCAGTGATGTGAAACAAGCGGGTTTCGATAAGTTGGCACGCTTTTACGATCTGCTCGCCACGAGTGACACGACCGCGCTAGCCGCCACGCAGGCCTATCTCGATTTGCAACGCTATCGCGATATGGAATTGCTCGCCCGCCAGAATTACACCCTGCACGAAGAAACGCTGAAGCAAATTCGCGAACGGGCAGATTCGGGTGTAGGGCGCCGGGTCGACCTGGAACAGGCTGGCGGACGTTTGGCTCTGGCGCAGACCAATTTGATGACGGAAACCGCCAATTTGCTGGACGTGCAGCAGCGTTTCCAACGCATCACGGGCGCACTGCCGCCCGAAGCGTTGGCCCCTACGCCAGACATGGTTCCGAAACTGCCCGTCAAACCTGCCAATTTCAACGATTCACTGCGTCGCAGCCCAACATTCCTTTCCAAGCAAGCAGCCCTGCAGGCGGCCGATGCGGGCGTGTCTTCATCGCGCGCGGCGTTTTCACCCAAATTTGAATTTGTGGCCGCTACGGGAAGAGATCAAAACGAACCCACGTATCAGTATGGCCGTGTTCAGAGTTCAAGCGTCCAGTTGATGATGACGTACAACTTGTATCGCGGTGGGGCCGATTCGGCGCGAGTGCGCCAAACGGCTGCTCAGTCCTATGCTGCTCGCGATATTCGCGACTACACGTGCCGCAACCTGCAACAAGACCTGGCCGTCGCGTGGAACAACGTGGTGAGCCTGCGCGAAAAAATTCCGTATTTGCGCGACCATGAAATCGCCACGACCAAGGTCCGCGGAGCCTACCGCGAACAATTCCAGATTGGCCAGCGCTCTTTGCTGGACTTGCTCGACACGGAAAACGAACTGTTCGAATCCCGTCGCGCCCTTACGAATGCGCTGTATGACTACAAGCTGGCTCAATATCGTTGGCTGGCACTTTCACACGAACTATTGCCTGCCCTGACCTTGCAACCGGCACGCAATGAAATGCCCGAAGAGAACGGCAAGCTGGAGGTCTCAGAAGAGGTCATCAAATTATGTAATTCCACAGTGCCCGACGCCGCTCGTCTCGCACCGGTACGCGTTCAATACAACAACGGAACGCTGCCACCCACTATTGTGCCGCTGGACACTTCGTCTCCAGCCAATGCAGGTAACACTCCTAGAGCGCGCCCTTAGGCCGCTCACTTCGTGAGGCTACATGGCAATAAAAGATAGCGATTTTTCTCGATCAGACGCGGAGTTTGTCCGCGTTCTCGAGGATTTAATCGACGCATTGATCGCAAACGGAACACTGCGCCTGACAGACCTACCCATTCAGGCGCAACAGAAACTCACCCAACGCAAACAGCAACGTGCGCGGCTCTCTGAAGATTTAGACCTCCTGGACGACGAAGATGGACAAGTACTCTGAAGATTCGTCCCGGGAGTGGCGCGCTGACCCGCGTGCTGCCCACGAAGACCCCTTGCTCGAATGCCTGGTGGAGTTGACCCGTATTCACGGTGTCACCGCGACCGGTCAAGCGCTGTCTGCCGGACTGCCGCTGGAAAACCACAAGCTCACGCCCTCGCTGCTCCCTCGAGCCGCCGCACGCGCGCGACTTTCTGCCAAGGTCGTGAAGCGACCTCTTGACGAAATTTCGTCAGATTTGATGCCCGCAATTTTGCTCTTGCGCGGCGAGCGGGCTTGCCTGCTGCTCAAATCGGAAAACGGCAAGTATGTGGTGAGTCACCCCGATTTGGGCGGTACCGCCGTCGAAATGGAACCTGCCGCCTTAGCAGAGCAATACACCGGCCTGGTGTGCTTTGTGATGCCGCAGTTCCGCTTTGATGCACGCGCGCCCGAAGTATCCAAAGTCAAAGAACGCCATTGGTTCTGGGCGGCCATTTTTGAGAACCGTCGTCTGTATCGCGATGCGTTGATTGCAGCGTTGCTGATCAACATCTTTGCCATGGCGATGCCGCTCTTCACGATGAACGTGTATGACCGTGTCGTACCCAACAACGCGATTGAAACGCTGTGGGTTCTGGCCATCGGTATCAGCCTTGTGGTGGTCTTCAACTACATCCTGAGTACGGCGCGTGCGCACGTCGTCGACAGCGCAAGTAAGCGCGTGGACGTACGCCTGTCCGCCAAAATCATGGAGCGCGTGCTGGACTTGCGCATGGAAGGCAGACCCGTCTCAGTAGGCTCGTTCGCCGCTAACCTGCGCTCGTTTGAATCGATTCGCGACTTTATCGCCTCTGCCAGTATTACCACCTTGGTGGATCTTCCGTTCATCCTGCTGTTCCTGGCAGCGCTAGCCTGGATATCACCCTGGATGGTATTGCCTCCGCTCGTCGCAATCGTGGCGATCTTGCTGGTGTCGTTTGCGGCACAGGCTCGGATGGAGACGCTGACCATGGCGACTTACCAAGCCTCTTCACAGCGCAACGCCACCTTGGTTGAAGCACTGACGGGCTATGAAGCCGTCAAGACCTTGAACGGTCAAGGTGCCATTCAGCGCAATTGGGAACGAGCCACGGAGTTCATCGCGCAAACCGGCGGCAAGCTCAAGCTGATTTCGTCGACGACCGTCGGTTTTGTGGCTGCAGCGCAGCAGCTTGTTTCGATTGCCGTGGTCATTATCGGGGTGTATCAGGCTCAGGAATCGAACATGTCGATGGGTGGCATCATCGCCGCGTCCATGATTGCTGGCCGATGCCTGGCCCCCTTGGGGCAAGTGGCTGGCCTGCTGATGCAGTACCAGAATGCACGCACCTCGTTGGGCTCGATCGATAACTATATGAAGTTGCCCGTCGAGCGTCCGCCAGAGTCGGAGTTTCTGCACCGCCCCGTGTTTCACGGCGCGCTGGAGTTCCGTGACGTCACCTTTACCTATCCTGGCAGCACGCAACCAGTTCTGAAGAAAGTGTCTTTCAAGCTGAAACCCGGCGAGAAGGTGGGCATTATCGGACGCATCGGGTCAGGTAAGACCACGCTGGAAAAACTGGCGTTGTCCTTGTATCAACCGACCGAAGGCGCGGTGCTCCTTGATGGCATCGACATTCGTCAGATTGACCCGGCCGACTTGCGCCGCGCAATTGGCTATGTACCGCAAGATCCGCTGCTGTTCTACGGCAGCCTCAAGCACAACCTGGCCATGGGCGCGCCCTACGCCGATGACGCAAGCATTCTTGCGGCAGCTGATTTGGCCGGTGTGAGCGAGTTTGCCAACTTGCACCCCAACGGCTTTGACATGGTCATCGGCGAACGAGGCGAGTCGCTCTCTGGCGGCCAACGTCAGTCTGTGGCCATTGCACGCGCGCTGATCAATGATCCGCCGATATTGCTGCTGGATGAACCCAGCAGCAATATGGATCACCAGAGCGAAGGTCAGTTGCGTAAGCGCTTGGGCGAAGCGAGTGCCACCAAGACTATTTTGTTGGTCACGCACCGCACCGCCCTGCTGGATCTGGTTGATCGACTCATCGTTATCGATAAGGGGCAAATCGTTGCTGACGGTCCGAAGGAACAAGTTGTTGAAGCTCTGCGCCAAGGGCGCGTCGGACGCGGGAGCTAAGCCGAATGCAAACCAATCCAGCCAATAACAAACCCCAAGGTTCATTTTTCGGCACCTTGGGTCGTGCCTTGCGCGCGCCCTTCGTTTTCCTTTTTGACCGGCTGATCAGTGGCTCGGAAAAAGGGAAACCGCCCGAACGGAAAGACTATGTAGGCAATGCAGAATGGATGATTCATGAAGCGCAAGCGGGTGGTCCGCGCGTGCTGCTGTGGGTTTCCCTGATTGCCACTGCCCTGCTTCTGGCATGGGCCGCTGTCGGCTCCATTGATGAAGTGGTGCGCGGCGAAGGTAAAGTCGTGCCATCTCGCCAAGTCCAGATCATTCAAAGTCTGGACGGCGGGATCGTCGAAGAGATTGTGGTGCGCCCCGGCCAGATCGTTGAAACGGGCGACATTCTGCTCAAAATTGATAACACCCGGTTTGCGTCTTCGCTGGGTGAGAACAATGCCGAGTATCTGTCTCTGTTGGCCAAATCTGCCCGACTGCACGCGCTAGCCACCGGTGAGCCATTCGTTGCGCCAGAACAGGTGCTCAAAGAGGCGCCTGGTCTGGCCGAGATGGAACGCAATGCCTGGCAAGCACGGACGACCGAGCTCAACGCCACGGTAAACGTTGCCCGCGAGCAATATAAGCAACGCCAGGAAGAGCTTCGGGAAACGATTGCCAAGCGCGATCAGGCCTCTGCCAGTTGCGGATTGACCTCACGAGAGTTGCAAGTCACTCGCCCCTTGCTCAAGAGCGGCGCCGTGTCTGAAGTGGATCTGTTGCGCTTGCAGCGTGACGTTGCTCGCTATTGCGGTGAGCAAAAAGGCGCCGAAGCTCAGATCGACAGAATCCAGGCTTCCATTAAGGAAGCCCAGAGCAAAATCGAAGAGTCCGAACTGAACATCCGCAATCAGGCGCGTAGCGAATTGTCGGAAGTGAACACAAAGCTGGCCACCTTGCATCAAGGCCAACTGGCTTTGGCTGATCGAGTCAAACTGGCAGAAATTCGCGCACCGGTTCGCGGCACCGTGAAAACGCTGTTTTCGAACACCGTTGGCGGCGTCGTGCAGCCCGGCAAGGACATCATCGAAATTGTACCTAGCGACGATACCCTGCTTCTGGAAGTGCGTATTCAACCGCGCGATATCGGTTTCCTGCATCCGAATCAAAAGGCTGAAGTGAAATTCACCGCCTATGACTTCGCCATTTACGGCGGCCTGGAAGGCACCGTGGAACAGATAGGCGCGGATACGGTGACGGACGAAAAAGGCAACTCGTACTACATCGTGCGGGTGCGAACGGCTGCCACTGTGGGCGACAAGCTGCTGCCGATTATTCCCGGCATGGTGGCTGAAGTGCATATCCTGACGGGCAAACGGACGGTCTTGCAGTACTTGCTCAAGCCGATTTTGCGCGCCAAGTCCAACGCCTTTACTGAGCGTTAACGAATACCTGAAAAAAGGCTACATGAAAACCACTCCTGTCTTGTTGGTCACGCATGATGACTTGCTCTGGCAACAATGGCGCAGTCTGGATGCGCAGCACTGGCTCCCGGCTCGTGGCCGGAGCCTGGCTGACCTGCCTCGCTGGCGTGATCAAGGCCGCAGTGTGGTCCTGCTGGATGCAGGCTTGCCACGCCTGCCTGCGTGGCAAGACACGAGCTGGCCACAAGTACTCGACGGCCTGACTGTCATGGTGGCGAGCGCCCGCCCAAATGACGAAGAAGGTACCCAGGTTCTAAGTGCTGGTGTGCATGGTTATTGCCATGCCTACGCGCCCTCTTCCTCGCTGGCGCAAGCGCTAAGCGTGGTGAGAGACGGCGGCATCTGGATGGGGAGATCACTTGTCACGCGCTTGCTTCAGCTCGTCGGTGAGCGCGCGCCAAGTCAGGATGATTGGAACAAAGGGCTTCTGACAGAGCGCGAAGACACCGTTGCCCGGCGGGCCGCCAGTGGCCAACCCAACGCGGAGATTGCTGAAGCGTTGGGCATCACTGAACGCACGGTCAAAGCGCACTTATCCTCGTCGTTCGAGAAGCTCGGCGTGGCCGACCGTCTGCAACTTGCGCTTTTGGTGCACGGTATTTCCAGAGAAGTGTAAAAAACAGCCAGGTTCTCCTCTGGCGAACCTGAGCTGTCATGAGCAGCCAACGACGCGATCAAAGATTCCAAGGTGGTTTCACAGGCGAAGATAATTTCGGCGAAATATTCGCACAATTACAAACGCCACCTTGAATGACGAATCCTCCATTCATCTCCTGGATGTAAAACCAGGTTGATCGTTGACTCTCTGTTAAAAAACTGCGCGACCCAGGTGTTAAATCCTGGTTCGTGCATTTTTTTTACAATCAGCTTCTTTCAGACGCATAAAGGTGTGAAAATTCGTTTCATGCCTTCGACCCGTCGTTTTCGCAAAGCGCTGAGCCTTGCCCGATTGGCTCTGCTGTGTCTGGTGTGTTGGTGGAGTGGCAGTTTTGCCCTTGAGATCAATGCCGAGAAACTGCAGAGCCTAGCGGCAAGCCGCTATGGCTCGCGCGGCGCCAACTCAGTAGCAGAATGGCTGCAAATGCTGCGCACGAATACCGCGCTGCAAGAGATGGACAAGCTCAAGCTCGTCAATGACTTCTGGAACACCAAACTGTTGTCTGCAGAAGACATTACGGTGTGGGGCAAGACCGATTATTGGGCCACACCACTGGAATCGCTCGGTAAGGGCGCCGGTGATTGTGAAGACTACGTCATTGGCAAGTACTTCTCTTTGCTGGCCTTGGGCGTTCCGTCAAACAAGCTGCGCTTCATCTATGTTCGTGCGCGCATCGGCGGCCCTATGAGCCGCGAGCAGGTAGCGCATATGGTGCTGGGCTATTACGCAACGCCCAACGCGACCCCTCTGGTGCTCGACAGCCTCATCTCAACTATCTTGCCGGCCTCCCAACGGCGTGACTTGACCCCGGTTTTCAGTTTCAATGCCGACGGTGTATACGTAGACGGCAAAAATGCCTCTCCGGTAGACCGGCTGGGCCGCTGGCGTGATCTGCAACAGCGCATGGAACGTGAAGGCATACGCCCCTGATGTCCTGGAAATAACACCATGTCCATACTTAGACAGCTTCTCCTCAGTGTTTCCATCGCAATTGGCATCATTCTGCTAGGTACCTTGGCGCTCAGCGTGAACGCTGCGCGCGAGTACCTCTCTGACCAATTGAAAGTGCAAAGCACGGATGCTGCCGTGTCCTTGGCGCTGTCCTTGTCCCAACCTGCGAACAATGAACCCATTGTTCAAGAGTTGCTGGTCTCAGCCCTTTTTGATGGTGGCCATTTTTCTTTGGTGCGCTTGTCAGACCCCGAGGGCAAGACACTTATTGAACGAAAAACCTCAGAAGCTGCCAGCGCCGTACCCGCCTGGTTTCAGGCGCTGGTGCCGCTGCACCCGCAGTCTGCCACCCACACGGTAAGCGACGGTTGGCGTCAAATCGGTGAAGTCACGCTGACCGCCAGCGACGGGTACGCCTGGGAAACGCTGTGGAAGAGCAGCTTGAAAATGATCGCGCTCGTGCTTGGCGCGGGTGTCCTCTGGGCCGTATTTGCATTCGTTTTGGTGCGTTGGATCAAAAATCGGCTGTTCTTTGAGGTCAGTGAACAAGTCCGCTCAATCGGGCAGGATGAACCCGTCAAGGAAATGTCCGCCCGGGTGCCTGAACTCTCGGGCGTGGTTCAGGCGCTAAATCAAACGCGTGAGCGCGTTCACGCCACGTCTGAAGAGCAGAACTCCAGGATTGAATCGCTGAAGCTCGAACTCAATCAAGACCCTGTTACCGGCCTGCCGAACCGTAAGTATTTTGTGAACGAATTCCGACGCGAGCTGGACGCCAAGGCCACTCCTGCTCAGGCCTTGCCTTCTCGGTTGTCGAACGCGGGGGGTCACGTTCTGGTGTTTCGTCAACGCGATCTGGCTGACCTCAACCGCCATATGCCGCGTGAGTTTATTGACCAATGGCTGCACTCCGTCTGCGTCAGAGTCTCGGGCGCTCTGGCCGCCATGCATGTCAACCATCCTTTGCTAGCGCGCCTAAACGGCTCAGATTTTGCATTGCTCATGCCGGGTTGCGCCGCGCCACAAGCCATTATGGTGGCCGACAAACTGCGGGTGGCATTGCACGAGTCTCGCATCCCCGTCGGTGAGGGTCATCTGTGCCGCTGGGCTCAATCGCTCACAGACTACGGGCCAGGTGCCAAGGCCAGCGACATCCTGGCGCGATTGGACTTTGGCTTGATGCGAGCAGAAAGCGCGGGCAATGATCAAGTGGTCATTGCGGGCTCGACGGATGCGCAGTCCACGTCTACCTCTGGTGAATCTGCCTGGAAAGACGCCATTCTCACGGGTGTCAAAGAAAACCGCTTCAGTCTGAAGACAGACCCCTTACTGACCGCGGACGGTCATCAGGTGCGTACCGAAGCCATGTTGATGCTTCACAACAACGCGCGTCTCGAACCTATTCCCGCCACGCTATTCATTCCCCCTGCCGTGCGACTGGACTTGTCTGCCGACTGCGACTTGCAAGCGGTACGTCTGGGTCTGGACTGGCTGGCCACCCACCCCGGAGAATTGGCAGTTCGCGTTGCACTGCCCTCGCTGCGTGGTCAGAAATTTGTGCATCAATTGCGGATTTTGCTGTCAGAGCGAAATTCTGTTGCCCCCCGTCTATTTCTGGAAGTGGACGCACATGGGCTGGTGGAGTGCTATGACCAGGTCGACGCCATGGCACGCGTCACATCAGAGTTTGGTGCTCGCGTGGGTCTACGGCGCCTGGCGCAGCAATTTGGTGCGATGACACACCTTCACCGCCTGCCCTTGTCTTACGTAAAACTGGGGGGTGGATTTATCGGCGGCATGTCGCAAAGCCCCGGGAGTCAGCAGTTGACCGCGTCCGTTCTTGATACCGCGCGCGGCTTGAATATCGAGGTCTACGCTGAAGATGTGCCTGATGACCAGACCCGCATCATTTTGACAAGATTGGGTATTACCGTGATGCGTGGCCCTGGCGTTCATCCCGCAAAGAGCGTCTGAGTCCGCATTTCCACGTTCGGCAAGATACTGTTCGTCGGCAATCGCGCTAAATCCAGCCTTTTGCTGCGTGCCAATTCTAAACAATTGTAAAGAAGGCCACATTCACTACGGTACCTGTCCCTGAGAACAATATCGCGCAATTCTGTTGAATCCTAGTATTGCGCCATATCAAATTCTTCTCGGAGTGGATACCAAATGGCCAATACCTCACCTGCAGTCGTCACTGAAATCACCGGGCGCGCCTGGATTCGTAACAGCGACGCGTCCCTCACGGAACTGCATCAGGGCAGCAAGATCCCCGTCGGTAGTGACATCGTCACCGACTCCGGTTCAAGCGTCGCGCTGCAGGTTGAGAACGGTTTACCCGTAGTCATCGGCGAAGGCCGACAAGTGGCTTTCAGCGGCGATATGGCAGGCCCCCTGCCCGACCCGTCCGAAGCCGCTGTTGCACCACCCACCGGCACAGACTCTGATCGTCTGTTGGCCGCGCTGGAAGCCGGCAAAGACCCGTTTGATCAATTGGAACCCACCGCCGCGATTGTGGCCGGTGGCGGCGATAGCGGAGGCAGCAGCTTTGTGCGCCTGGCTCGCATTCTGGAAACCACGTCACCGTTGGATCTTGCCTACCCGAATCCTGGTCGTGGCGAAGTGAATGTGCCGCGCGTTTCAGGCTTTGGGCTTTCAAACGACGGTGACACCACGGGCACTCCGGGCGTCGATACGACACCCCGCCCATCGGACCCCGGCCCCAAGGTTGATACGCTGCCGCCGTTGGCCGCCATCACCATCGACACCATTGCGGGTGATGGCATCGTCAATGCGGAAGAATCGGGCAGAAGCATTCCAGTCACCGGCACCGTCGGCGGCGACGTCAAGGTGGGCGATACCGTTACGCTGACCGTACACGGTCACAGCTACACGGGCGCAGTCATTGTCCTGGGTAATGGATCGCTTGGTTACAGCATTAATGTCCCGGGCTCCGAACTGGCTGCGGACAGCAACGTACACGCTTCTGTCACGACCAGCGACGCGGCGGGCAACACGAGCACCGCCAATGCGGATCGCGGCTATGACGTAGACACCACGATTGATGCGTCGATCACTATCAACACCATCGCGGGTGACGGCATCGTCAACGCTGAAGAGTCGGGCAAGAGCATCCCCGTCACCGGCACGGTGGGCGGCGACGTCAAAGTGGGCGACATCGTCACCCTGACTGTGCATGGCGGCACCTACACCGGCACCGTCGTTGATCTGGGCAATGGCTCGCTGGGCTACAGCATCAATGTTCCGGGCTCTGAACTTGCCAAAGACAGCAACGTGCACGCATCCGTGACCACGACTGACGCCGCTGGCAACACGACCAGCGCCGATGCAGATCGCGGCTATGGTGTGGACACCACGATTGAAGCGTCGATCACCATCGACACCATCGCGGGCGACGGCATCGTCAACGCCGAAGAGTCGGGCAAGAACATCCCGGTCACCGGCACAGTTGGCGGCGACGTTAAGGTTGGCGACACCGTCACCCTGACCGTGCACGGCGGCACCTATACCGGCACCGTCGTCGATCTGGGCAATGGCTCGCTGGGCTACAGCATCAATGTTCCGGGCTCAGCACTCGCAGCAGACAACAATGTCCATGCATCGGTCACGACGACGGACACCGCAGGCAACACGACTAGCGCCGATGCCGATCGCGGCTATGGCGTAGATACAACCCCACCAGAAGCTGGAATTACCATCGATGTCATCGCTGGTGACGACATTATCAATGCCGTAGAAGCGAAAGAAACCCACATTGCCATAACCGGTACGGTCACCGGCGACGTCAAAGCGGGCGACATCGTTACCCTTAACGTGAATGACACGCTCTATACGGGCCAGGTCGTCGTGGCTGCGGGCGGCGCACTGGTCTACAGTATTGACGTAAAAGTCAGTGATCTGGTGGCAGTCGACGTTGATCGAATCTTCGTTGAAGTCACCACGTCCGATGCGGCTGGGAATACTGCGACGGGCTATGCAAATCGTCCGTATGACGTGGATACGACGCCACCCGAAGCCACGATCACCATCAACCCGATCTCGGGTGATGGCTACATCAACGCAACGGAAGCCAATCAACCGAAGACCACCATCACCGGCACCGTCGGTGGTGATGTCAAGCCAGGCGACATCGTTACGCTGACGATCAATGGCCACACCTACACCGGTGCCGTCACATCGACTGACGGCGTGCTGGGCTACAGCATTGAGGTCAACACGCCTGATCTGTTGGCTAAAGACTCTGTTCACGCGTCGGTGACGACGACCGACGTCGCAGGCAACACCGCCAGCGCCCAAGCGGACCTTGGCTACACGGTAGACACCGAGATTGCTGCCACGATCGCCATTGATCCAATCTCGGGCGACGGCTACATCAACGCCAACGAAGCTGGCCAACCGAAGACCACCATCACCGGCACCGTCGGTGGTGATGTCAAGGCGGGCGATACCGTTACGTTGACCATCAACGGCCACACCTACACCGGCGCCGTCACCTCGACTGATGGCGTGCTGGGCTACAGCATTGAAGTCAATACGCCTGACTTGTTGGCTAAAGACTCCGTCCACGCGTCGGTCACCACGACCGACGTCGCAGGCAACACCGCCAGCGCCCAAGCGGATCTTGGCTACACGGTAGACACTGAGATTGCTGCCACGATTACCATTGATCCAATCTCGGGCGACGGCTACATCAACGCCAACGAAGCTGGCCAACCGAAGACCACCA
>JBEBWV010000010.1:0-85316 GCA_040391965.1 Achromobacter deleyi
ATACCGGCCTGTCACGCCGGGGGTCGCGGGTTCGAGTCCCGTCCGCTCCGCCATTAGCTTTCTTGAAGCACATGCGATGAGCCCCGCTTTGGGGCGTTTTGTTGTGTAGTAGCATGTCAGTCCAAGTCCCCTTCGTCTAGAGGCCTAGGACATCACCCTTTCACGGTGGCTACAGGGGTTCGAATCCCCTAGGGGACGCCAGTTCTTTTCCTGGCATGCAGTAAAGATTTTGTAGTGAAGATAGTTCAGTAAGCCGCTGCGGAGCGGTAGTTCAGTTGGTTAGAATACCGGCCTGTCACGCCGGGGGTCGCGGGTTCGAGTCCCGTCCGCTCCGCCATTAGCTTTCTTATGTTGCCAAGACTACTTAAAGCAGTAAGCGCCAAGAGCCCCTATTCGGGGCTTTTTTGTTTTGGGCGGCGTTGTCAGCGTCCTCTTCCCCTCTTCCCCTCTTCCCCTCTTCCCCTACACTCCCTGCCCATCCATTACGAGATGGCCACAGTCATCACGAGTTCCTTAAGCCAGCGTCAGCTAGCGCATACCGACGGCAGGATCAGGTAGAGGCCGCTCAGGAATTGCGAAAAATCGGCAAGCACCAATCCGCCTAGTCGATTTAGCCTGCTGGACATACCCAGTCGGAGGCGGCATGCTCAGAGCTCTACGCGCGCGGCGCAGAAGGAAATCGACGTGACTGAGACGACCAACGCCCCCCAAGCCAGCCGTATTTACTTGCAGCAGATCATCGCCGGTTTAAGCGAAGGCATTATTCTGATCGAGCCCGATGGCACGATTGCCTGGGCCAATGCCACGGCGATAGCTATGCACGGGGCCAAAGATGTCGACGGTCTTGGCCTGACAGCGTCTGGCTATCGGAAGCTCTTTTCACTGAAATTCCGAAACAATCATGCGCTGGATAAAGCCCAGTTCCCACTGGATCAAGCGATTGCCGGCACCGCCTTCGAAGGCATGCTCGTAGAACTGACCCGCAAAGACGATGGGGAGTTTGAACGAACACTCGAAATGCGGGGTTTGGTTCTCGCCATCCAGGATGCGCCGCCTGAGTTCATGGCTGTAGTGATCGAAGACGTGACGGACCGCTTTGACGCAGAAGAACGCTTTGAGCGCACCTTTAATGCCAACCCGGCACCGGCCGTCATTTGCCGACTGTCAGACCTGCGATACATAAAGGTGAATCAAGGCTTCATCGACATGACGGGTTACACCCGTGAGCAGGTTTTGGGGCGATCCGTGTACGAAATCGACGTGCTGGAAGAGGCACAAGACAAAGATAAGGCCGTCGAAAATCTGGCGCAGGGCAAGACCATTGCCCAACGTGAGGCCACGCTCAAACTTCCGCACAGCTCGCCAAAATTGGTAGTTGTAGCGGGCCAGCCCATTGAGGTCGGTGATGACTCCTGCATGCTTTTTACCTTCAACGACCTAGAGCCCCGCAGGCAGGCTGAACAATCGCTGCGGCAAAGCGAAGAACGTTTCTCCAAGGCGTTTCGATTGGCCCCTGTGCCGATGGCGGTCTGCGCACGAGAGACCTTGAGACTACTCGACGTCAATGATGCGTTTGTCGCAACCACTGGGTACGCCGCAGAAGAGGTTCTGGGGCAAACGCTTGCCGACATTAAGCTTTGGTCAGACGCCAAGATCGGCAAGGTACTGAGCAATCGCTTGAAAGACGGCGAAAGCGTGCGCAATATGGACATCAGCGTCGCCACCAAAGAACAGGAACATTTTTCCTGCCTGGCCTCGGCCGAGGCCGTCACTATTCATGATCAGCACTGCGTATTGCTTGTGCTGCAAGACATTACTGCGCGCAAACGTAGCGAAGTGGAGCTCATCGCGGCAATCGAGACGGTGATGCAAGACACGTCCTGGTTCAGCCGCACAGTCATCGAAAAACTGGCGCAGATCCGCCAGCCTGGCGGTGCCGCGAAGGGTCAAGGCGAATTGTCAGATCTTTCTACGCGTGAGCGCGAAGTGCTCGGCCTGATGTGCCAGGGACTAAGCGATGACGACATTGCGCAAAACCTGCATTTATCGCGCAACACAATTCGCAATCACGTCGCCACGATCTATAGCAAGATCGACGTTCATCGACGTAGCGCCGCGATTGTATGGGCCAGAGAGCGCGGAATCATCGGCTACGAAAAGCCTCTGCGTTCATCCGGTGCCGCTCGAAAAAGCGTGAAAAAAGACTAGTGGAACTAGTCCGGATCCGTCTGTTTTCGCGCTCGCCTCGACCGTACATTGGGGTTGTCCGCTGCCGTTGAGTTCGGTGCATACAACCGCACTTTCAGCTGACAAGACTACCAACCAAACCAGGAGCGAGCTATGGACAACGACCGCATCAAGGGCGCCGCGAAGGAAGTTAAAGGCACCATCAAAGAAGCTGCCGGCAAAGTGACCGGAAACCGCAGCACCGAACTCGAAGGCAAGGTGGAAAAGAACGTCGGTCATGTGCAACGCAAAGTCGGCGAAGCACGTGACGACGTTCGCGATGCCATCGAAAAGAAATAAAGCAGATAAGCACGCGAAAGGTCTCTGAACGAGAAACCGCGCTTACTATCCGCCAGTTTTCGGCCGCAGAGCCCTTGAGCCTTCACCCAGTGAGTTCCACGCGTCACAGGCATGGGCAACCAGCACAATGTGCTGGTTTTTTTTATTGCTCGCCGCACGCTCGCACGCACACCCCGCTTAATTACAAATAGAAACAATAAAAATGATTCATCATCGTCTAAGAAGATGAAGCCACGTTAGAAGCCCCTCGCCTCCAAAATCTGCCATCCCCCAGACTTCTCTCACCAAAATACCTTTAATTTTCACGCTTCAGGCACAGTTGCGCAAATGCCCGGCAAGTTCTTACGATCCGCCGATCATTCCGGCCAGACGATTTTTTCTGCCGTTCGATCTGTGAGACCGACCAGGAGCCCCTCATGCAGACTGCCTCTATTGCCCTGCCCGTCCCGTTCCACCCTGCTACGCCATCCACCGACGCCTTGTGGAGCACCACCCAGGTTGAGGCGCTCTATGCCTTACCCCTCATGGATTTGCTCTACCGCGCCCAAACCGTGCATCGGGAACACTTTGACGCGAACGCGATCCAGTTGTCGAGTCTGTTGTCGATCAAGACGGGAGGCTGTCCTGAGGATTGTGCTTACTGCCCGCAGTCCTCGCAGCACGATACGGGCCTTCAGGCAGACAAGCTGATGCCACTTGCCGACGTGTTGGTCGCCGCTCGCGCGGCGCAAGCCGGCGGCGCGCAGCGTTTTTGCATGGGTGCCGCCTGGCGCAGCCCCAAGCCACATCATCTGGAAGCTGTGGCTGAGATGATCACGGCAGTTAAGGCATTAGGACTGGAGACCTGCGTCACGCTGGGCATGCTGGGTGCCGGGCAAGCACAAACCTTGAAAGAGGCCGGGTTGGACTACTACAACCACAATCTGGATACCTCGCCCGAGTTCTACAGCAAGATCATTTCCACGCGCACCTATCAGGACCGCCTGGATACCTTGGCGCGCGTGCGTGACGCAGGCATCAACGTCTGCTGCGGTGGCATTGTTGGCATGGGGGAGTCGCGCCATGAACGTGCAGGCCTGATTGCCCAATTGGCCAGCATGACGCCCTACCCCGAATCCGTACCGATCAATAATCTGGTGCGCGTTGAAGGCACACCGCTCGCCAGCGTTGACGCACTGGATCCTTTTGAATTCGTGCGCACCATTGCGGTGGCAAGAATCACCATGCCTAAAGCCATGGTCCGCCTGTCGGCAGGGAGGGAAGCCATGAATGAGGGTTTGCAGGCGTTGTGCTTTTTCGCAGGCGCTAATTCCATGTTCTACGGAGAGGCGCTGCTCACTACCGGTAATCCACAAATGCAGGCAGATCAGCGTCTGCTGGAGCGCTTGGGCATACAGGCAAGGTCTGCCGCTGAACTGACATGCGGGTCGAACTCATGATGGCGCTCACCCCCGGGCTGCTGTATTTGCTGACCAGTGTGGTGTGCAGTGTCACTGTCGCGGTGATGCTGAAACTGGCGCGACGCGCAGGCGTCGATGTTCGACAGGCCATTGCCGTGAATTACGTCGTGGCCGCCACCCTGTGCTGGTTCGTCCTCGCGCCGGATGCGAGTCAGCTCCTGACGCCAACAACACCTTGGCCCGTTCTGATTGCATTGGCCGTTTTGTTGCCAAGCGTGTTCCTTGCCATGGCTGCCTCGGTTCGCCACGCCGGGATTGTGCGTAGCGACGCCGCACAGCGGCTGTCCTTGTTCATCCCCTTACTGGCTGCTTTTCTGCTTTTTGGGGAAGCAGTCTCCGCACGCAAATTGATTGCCATCGCGTTGGCATTCAGTGCGCTGTTCTGCCTGTTGCGCCGCTCAGGCCCGACACAAGCACAGCAGACAGATGCCTACTCATCACAGGCGCTTTGGATTTGGCCCCTGGCTGTCTGGCTCGGCTATGGCGTGATCGACATTCTGTTCAAACAAGTGGCGCGTGCGGGCACGGCGTTTTCGGGCGGCTTGTTCCTGGCGTTCGTGCTGGCAGGACTGCTTATGTTGGGATTCCTGCTACTTAGACGTGTGCGTTGGGGCATGATCCATGTGCTCGCAGGCGTAGCCCTGGGCCTGGCCAACTTCGGCAACATTCTGACCTACATTCGGGCGCACCAGACATTGCCCGGGCATCCGGCACTGGTGTTCGCATCGATGAACATGGGAGTCATCGCACTAGGCACGATGGTCGGCGCGCTGGTATTCCGAGAACCGCTGAGCCGCTTGAACGGCCTGGGTTTAGCGCTGGCATTGAGCGCCATCGTGTTGATGGCTCCCTGGTAATCAGGCGACCGAGCCCGCGCCTGACTTGCCTAACTGGCGTTATGTGCCCGTACGACGGTCCGACAGCTCAGACTTCTGATCTTGCGGCCCGTTCAGTTCTGCCTCAGTGGCAGCCGGTGCAGGCTCTGGACGCGCCTCGGCACTGGCTGGCGGCTTCACGACATCTGGCAACGGGTCCACCATCTCCATATTGAGATCAACATCGGGATCTACACGGGGATCCAGCGCAGAGGCCGCCGGTGAGCTCTGCAGGCTGTCGGGCATTGGCACGAACTGCACCGGTGCTTCATTGACTTGATGCGCGCCTGTCACCCTAGCCGGGCGCACCTGCCACACAAGAATAAGCGCGCAGGCCGAGACGAAGACGTAATACATGCTTGCCCCGGCAAATGACATCAGCGTGCCCGCGATCATCGGACCAAGACAAGCGCCCACGCCATAGGTCATAAGCAATACGGCGCTCAGGCTGACGCGACGCTCGGATTCAACGTGATCATTGGCAAGCGCTGCTCCCAACGGATAGAGCGTGAATTGCAGCATCCCGAACACGGCCGACACCAGAAGCAGCGCCCAGTATGGGAAGGTCAACCAGCCCCACATTCCAATCGGTAGCACCACCAGCATCAAGGCATTGAAACGAATCAAACCTGCGCGATTAATACGGTCGGACAACCAACCCATGGGCCATTGCGACAACAGCCCGGCCGTGACGCCTGCTGCCACAAACATGGCCGCCTCGGAGGTGGTCAGGCCATGTTTGGCGCCGTAAACCGCCGCCAGCCCGTAGAACGCGCCAGACAGATTGCCAGCGACAAACAATACGGTCATGGAAAGCGGCACGCGGCGCATGAAAAAGCGTATATCGAGCGGGGCTGGCAAGGGCGTGGGTGGGTGCGAACGCGCCGTCACGGCGATGGGCACCAGGCACAACACCAGGCACATGGCGACCAGCGTCAAAGGGCGCAGATCCAGCGTGGCGTAACCCGTCAGCGCCAATTGACCAAGCACGGTGCCAAGGCCGGAGACGACCATATAGACGGAGAACACCCGTCCTCGCTGGTGGTTTTCTGTTTGTTCGTTGAGCCAGCTTTCGATCACCATGAACTCGGTCACCATGACGATGCCGGATATCAGGCGGAAAACCAGCCATAAGGGCATGGAGTCGACCAGGGTCTGGGCCAGGATCATGCTGGTAGCGATGGCAGCACAGGCAACGAATGCCCGGATATGCCCCACCCGGATGATCAACTTATGCCCAAGACGGGCCCCGCACACCAGGCCGAGGTAATACGCGGCAATCAGTGCGCCAATCCAGACCTCACTGACAGACTGAGACGTGAGCCTCAGCGCCATATAGGTGTTGAAGAGGCCGGTGCCGATCAGCATCAGCAAGGTCGCAAAATAGAGCGACGAGAAGGAAGTAATCGTGGCTAGCATGGGTACACAAGCAACCACCGCGAGCGGCGGCAGCGCCGAAGACCGCGTGTGCGGCCTTCGTGATAAACGGCAACTACATCGAGGTAAAGATCAGGCCTGCGACAACATCGTGGCCGCGTCGCTGACTTCAAACTTGCCCGGGCCTTCAATATTCAGGTGCTTCACGACGCCATCGACGATAAGTGCCGAGAAACGTTGTGAGCGCACACCCATCCCGCGGGCAATCAGGTCCAATTCCAGGCCAAGCGCGGTGGTCCAGAGTGCCGAACCATCGGCCAGCAGGCGGACTTTGCCCGTCGCTTTTTGCTCACGGCCCCAGGCGCCCATGACAAACGCGTCATTGACAGCCACGCACCAGATTTCGTCCACACCCTTGGCTTTCAAGGCGTCTGCTTGCTCAACATAGCCAGGCAAATGCTTGGCCGAGCAGGTCGGGGTGAATGCGCCCGGAACGGCGAACAGCGCGATTGTCTTGCCCTTGACCAGATCGGCCACTTGGAAGGCATTTGGGCCGAGCGCGCAAGCCGCGGTTTCGGTTTCGATGAATTCAGTCAGGGTGCCATCCGGCACGCGATCGCCGACTTTAATCGTCATGTAGAGCTCCAGCAAGTTAGGGTCAAATAACAGAAAGCACATGGCCGCTTTAAACGCCGCGGCCATTAGCCTCCATCATAGATCGTGTCGCGCCTCAGTTCTGCCTTACGAGCAGAAAGAAATGAACATGCACAGTCTGAAACCACAAAATACGCTCTGATTACGATCAGGCAACAGGGTCTTGCCATAATGGCGGACTATGCAACACGATCACTTTGGGCGATCCCGCCGCCTGAAGTGACGCACTATGGGGGGCTTTCCATGCGTATGACCTTGATCAGCGCCGTCATGCTGCTCACTGCCGCGACCTCTGCGGTCGCCGCGCCGGACAATGAAGACCAGGAACAATTTGAACAATTTGTGAGCGCGGCCGGCGCTAGCAATGGCGCCGCGCGCAGTTGCGGTGCCTCCGCCCCTGATCTGGCCGAGCACCAAGCCAATGCCAGCAAGAACCTGCGACGGTATGCCCAAGAGTACGGCTTTGCTGTGGACAACTTTGAGCGTGAATTCCGTGACGGGCAGGCTGAAGGTCAGAGCATGATGGAAAGCATGCGCCGCTCGGGCAGCGACGGTTGCACGGGTGTTCTCGCAGCATTCCAGCATGAACGCACGATAGGCTACGACGATATGAAGCAGGCCCTTGCTGAAGTCAGCGACGGCCTGCCGGGCGAAAAAGCGCCGTAATGCATGGCGCCTCAATACGGTTTTCCCGATTGAGGCGCTGATCCGGCTTACAAACCGTGCTGTTTGAACCAATCGAGCATACGCTGCCAAGCCTGCTCCGCTTCGGCTTTCCGATAGCTGGGACGATAGTCGGCGTGAAAAGCGTGCGGTGCATCGGGGTAGATATCGATACGCGAGGCGCGAGCCACCTCAGGCCCTTTTGCCAATTCGATGCGCATACGATCGACATCGCTCTGGGAAATGCCCCCATCTTTGCCGCCATAAGCCCCCAAAACGGGGGCTTTCAGGTCAGGTACCAGACTCAGCACATTCCTGGGTTTGAGATCGGTAGGTTCACCGGCCAACGGCCCGTACCAGGCGGCAGCTGCCTTGAGTCGGGGGTTGTGCGCGGCATAGAGCCATGTGATTCTGCCGCCCCAGCAAAAGCCAAGTATTCCCAGCCGATCCGGATTGCCGCCATTAGCCGCTGCCCACGTTGCCGTGGCATCCAGGTCGGCCATGGCCTGCGCGTCAGGCACTTTGCTGACCACTTCGGCCTGCAATGTAGGAATATCGGTGTATTTCGACGGGTCGCCTTGCCGTGCAAACAATTCAGGTGCAATCGCCAGATAGCCCAGGTGCGCCAAGCGGCGGCAGACATCCTGGATATATTCATGCACTCCGAAGATCTCGGATACCACGAGCAAGGTGGGCAAATTCGTCTTGCCTTGCGGGGCCGCCCGATAGGCAGGCATCTTGCCGTCTGCCGTCGGAATATCGATTTTCCCGGCTAACAGACCGGTGGCGTCCGTTTTGATAGCCGTCTGTGCCACCGCGGGCCCTGCTGCAAGCGAAAATCCGGCGGCAATCGTCGTGGCAATAAAACCTCGTCGATTCAAGTGCAGCGGCGGCATCAGGCTATCAAACTGGTCGTCCTCATCTTTCATTGCCATCTCCTGAAGGAGCTTAGCCAACGGCACCTGCGAATCAGGCGCCGTCAGTGTCGCCCGTGGTGGGGTCACTGCAGAGAGAAATCTACTCGTGAGGGCTTGCCCTCGTCTTTGATGCCGTCAGCGTCCAGTTGCGGGGCCACGATAAACACGCGATCAGCCAGCCCCGGCTGAGCCTGCAGTTTCTCGTAAACTGCCTGCGCGCGGGCATCGGCCAATTGACGTAGCTGCTCATCGCCAATGGGCGCGGCCTGACGCAGCAAGGCCTCCATTTCTGCCGCCGGCAAGGATTTCGCCATGCCGATCAAATTGCGTGGCTTGTCCTTGATTTTCGTGTCGTCATATACCTGCTCTAAATATTTTTCACGTTCGGCAGCCGACACTTGCACGCCACTCAGATCAGGTTTTTTGCCTCGACCCGCCGTTGCGCCAGCCTTGGCTTCACGAATCTTGAGGTCTACCCACGCCTGGCGCAAACCGTCGATATCGCTAGCGGGGTCCGCACGGCCACTGATGTCCATTTTCAGTGCCGGGCGATCCGTCAAGGCCTTGATCAGGGTCGCAATACGCGACTGGCTGTCTTCCGTAAGCACTGCACTGCCCGGAGCAAACTCAACAAACGCCAACTCGTCTCCGCCACCAAATGCCGAGGCCAACAAACTGAACGGTGAAGTAACTGCCTTGACCACCAGATTCATCAGCACGCGCACAACAATACCGCCAACGGAGAACTCCGGGTCATCCAGTGAGCCGGAAATCGGCAGATTGATGTCGATATTGCCGCGCGCGTCTTTCAAGAGTGCCACTGCAAGCATGACCGGCAATTTGGTCGCGTCCGGGCTGTTTGTTTTCGCGCCAAAGGTCAGTTGATTGAGCACCACGTGATTACTCGCCTGCAACGCGCGGTCTTTAATTTTGTATTCCAGGTCAACCGACAGTTTGCCGCGCTTGATCGGATAGCCCACATACTTGGCAGAGTAGGTAGTGAAGCGCGGCAAATCTACGTTCTTGGCCGACACCTTGAGATTGAGCGCCAGGTATTTCGCGAACGGTTGAACCGTGCCGCTGATCGACAATGGCGCGCTCGTATAGACCCGGCCGGTCACATTGACCTTTGCAGGCTGCGGATTAACCGATGACACCGCCGATACGGAACCCTCAATGCTGGAGAGCTCGGCCACGTAATTAGGCTTGACGAAGCGATCGGTGAAAGTCATCCGCCCCCGTTTCAAGGTCACACTGTTCACTGAAATTTCGGGCATCGGACTCGCAGGCGCAGCCACCACAGGAGCGTTTACCTGACGCCCGGGCGTCTGCGTGTCCTGTGTAATAGAGCCGCCCGCCTGCCCCGGTGCTGCCACCAGATCCATCACATTAAGGCGGCCCTGCGCACTGAGCAGAATACGTCCGTAGAAATCATCGAGCGTAATGTCGCCCAGATGGGCGGCTATCTTGGAGCCTGCAAGAGTAATCGCCATGCCATCAAGATTCAGACTCCTCCAATTCAGGAAGTCATCGCGGTTCACCCGATCTTGCAGATCAACGTCGCTGACCTGCACCGCGCCATTCCAGCTCGCCTTCATTGGAGTCGCGCCCGCAGCCGCGGCGAACGCTGCCTGCCCCTTGGCGCCGATGGTGATGGAACGAACTGTGGCGTTCAAGCTGGAGGCTACAAGAGGAGCGAACGAAGCCACGTCCAGTCCGCTCAGGTCGACTGACGTTTTCAAAGTCAGAGGCGTGGGCGTAAACGTGCCTTGCATGGCTAACGTGCCTTGACGCTGAATGCCAGTGGCCTGCACGGTGAAAGCCGACGCACCAGGCCCCATCGCCAGTCGATCTGCCGTGAGGTGCAGTGCTTCCAGCACCACATCAACCGCAGGCTTGAGCGACTCATCGCGTGCATGCAGGCCAGTGAGATCCAGCTTTACGCCGGTCGCGGAGACATCTACCGCCGCGTTTTTCTCCTGTACATGAATTTGGCCGCGCAGCCCCAAGCGCCCATCGAGGACATCGACAGGGCTTGCGCTGCGAATAACAGGTGCGAAGGGTGCCAGCGCGACATTACCCATGCTCACGCCTAGTTCCAGCGACAAGGGTTGCAACACTAGCGGACCTTTCGCGCGTATCCACCCACCATCGGTACTGTTGTCGACCGTGAGCCAGAGATCAATAGGCCGATCTTTTGGCTGGGGAAATTCCACGCCTTCAACGGTGGCGGCCACGCCGGACAAGGTGTAGTCCAGCTTGCTGACGTCGTCATTGACCTGCAGTTCGGCGTCATGAACATTGAAAGAATCCAGCGCGACATGCCACGTGCCGGGGGGCTGCGCCTCCGGGGCGGCCGCGGGGCTTGCGGGTGCTGCGGGCGTTGGCGCAGGGGGCACGGGGCTCGGTGTTGTGGCACCGGCCGCCTCGCGAGGGGCAGCCTTGGCAGCGCTTGGAGTCGGTAGTGTTCCGGGAATCGTGGCGACAGCTGCCCCACCCTTCTGGTCGGTGGATTTTGGTGGCGTCACGCTTGCAGGCGGTGCGCCGAGCTGCTTGAGTTTGTCAGCGACATCTTGCCAGTTCAGATGTTGATTGGCATAGCGGCGAACCTGCACCTGTGGTGCCCAGAGTCCGATTCCGCCGATATAGAGCTGGCGCTCCATGGGCTCGAACTCGATTCGATTAACCGTGAGCGCACTCCATGCGGCCAGGCTGGCGCCAGTGTTGTCCCGCAGGTCAAACTGACGCATTCCGAGATCGCCCGTCACGAGAATCTTGGGCGCGGCGTCCTTCGGTTGCTCAAAGACCACTTCCAGATTGGAATCAAGAAGTGCGCGCTGCAGCTTGAACGGCAATGGCATGGGCCAGACATCTGCCCATTTATCAAGCGCCAGACCAGAAAATGCAATATTCAACGTGGACTTGGGCACCACGTCAAAAGGCCGGGCGACACCGTTCACATCGAACTCACTGCCGTTGATGCGCAAATGCACGCGCGGCTGCACATCAATATCCGTGGCGTAGCCGAAGGTGGAAATGAAGGGAATGCCAATACCAATGTCGTCGATGACTTGATGACGCCCGGTGACTTTGTCATCCAGCGTAATTGAGCCGCCCTCCAACACCATATTATTCAGCGAAAAACGCGGCAAACCCGTATCGGCCTTGGGCGGTTCCGGTGGCGCGGCAGCAGCCTGCTGCGCAAATCGCTGTTGAATATCCGAGAAATTAAAGCGAGTGACGTCTTCTCGCGTGAGCGCGATTTTTGGCTCGCGCAGCGCCACGGCATCAATGACGGGCGCAAACCAGAAGAGAGAGCTCCAGGCCACACTGGCGTCCATCTGCGCCATGCTCAGCAGCGGCGTGTCGCTGCCTGGCTGCGCGACGCCCAGGTCGTGTGCGCGAACGGTAAGCGTAAACGGATTGAACGTGATTTTGCCGACCGACACGTCACGGCCAATCAGGTGGGCGACATCCTGCGTGAGGACGCTACGCAATACTCGGGGAACCTGCCAGGCGGCCAAAGCGCATAAGAGCAATGCGATGACCACAATGGTCAGGAGAATCTTGCCGACGCGGCGGGTAAGCCGAAACTGGGGCATCCGCAAATGCATCGTGTGTCTCCTGATACGAATAACGGGGGATTATCGCGTCCCCCGCAGGGCTCGTCTATCATAGGCGGTATGTGGCCTAATCCGACGGGCTGGGCCCGCTCTTTTCAAACATTAACAATTCTCGATCTACACCCACCATGCCATCGTCCACCCCCACTTTGAGCCACCTGGATGAAGCCGGTCAGATCCGCATGGTTGACGTCAGCGCCAAAACGGATTCGCAGCGCGTCGCTATCGCCGCCGCCCGCGTGCGCATGAGCGCCGTGGCCTATGGCTTGCTGACTCAGCCGGGCCAAGGCAAGGGAGAGGTCCTCAACACGGCCCGTGTGGCGGCGGTGCTTGCCGCCAAACGCTGTGCAGACCTGATTCCCCTTTGCCATAGCCTGCCTCTGGCGTTCATCGGCGTGGACTTCGCACTGAACGACGACGAGCATTGCGTAGAAATTCGCGCCACTTGCCATACGAGCTACAAAACCGGTGTGGAAATGGAAGCCATGACAGCCTGCAGCGTGGCCGCGCTGACCATCTATGACATGTGCAAGGCGGCCGACAAGGGCATCGTGATCGAGCAAATTCGCCTTGAATACAAGGCGGGAGGCAAAAGCGGTGAATGGCGCAACAATTAATCTGCTGTATTTTGCGCGTGTCGCAGAATTGGTTGGCAAGCGCGCTGAGGTGTGGCCGTTAAATGGTGCCGCCGATGGCGCGCAACTGCTCGCGGCCCTGCAGACCAGCTATCCTCAACTGGCGCCAGCAGCGCGCCTGAAACTGGCCATCAACCAGACGCACGCCAAGGCTTCTGCCCCGATACGCCCCGGCGACGAGGTTGCGGTTTTTGAACCCGTAACCGGAGGTTGAACGCCGTGATTATCGTTCAAGAGGCTGACTTCGACGCCGCCCAACTCTTGGCACAATTACGTAGCCGGCTTGAGGCCGATGCCAACGCGAATGCTGGCGCCATCGTCACCTTTATCGGCTATGTGCGCGATTACGCGCCCGACACCGCTACGCAAACCTTGCACCTGGAACACTACCCGGGCATGTGCGAGCGCGAGTTGGACGAAATTGCTGCAACGGCCCGGGCGCGCTGGAACCTGTCAGACACAGTCATTGTGCACCGCGTGGGCGCGCTCTCCCGCCATGCGCAAATTGTGTTTGTGGCCGCTGCCAGCGCCCATCGAGGCGATGCTTTTCGCGGCTGTGAATACATTATTGACGCACTGAAAACCCGCGCACCCTTCTGGAAACGTGAAACGCTGACCAGCGGACGCAGCTTCTGGGTTGAACAACGACAATCTGATCAAGACCGTGCCCAATCTTGGGATGCCGATCAAAAGCCCTCTGAGGAAACTCCATGACCGACAAAGAACGCGTGTCCCTGGCCTGCGCCGTCCTGACCGTGAGCGATACGCGCACAGCGGGTAACGACACGTCCGGCAATCTTCTTGCAGAAAGCCTGGCACAAGCGGGTCACGAATGTCTTGAACGCGACATCGTCAAAGATAATCTCTACGAAATTCGCCGCATCCTCAGCAACTGGATCGCGGATCCCAAAGTGCAGGTCATTCTTACCACGGGTGGCACGGGTTTCTCGCATCGAGACTCCACGCCTGAAGCCGTGGTGCCCTTGCTGGATAAAGAGATTCCCGGGTTTGGCGAACTGTTCCGTCAATTGTCTTACGCCGATATTGGCAGTTCCACGATTCAATCTCGTGCCTTTGCCGGCTACGCAAACAACACGCTGATCTTTTGCCTGCCCGGCTCGAATAACGCCTGCGAAACCGCCTGGACGAACATCATTCGCGAACAGCTTGATAGCGACCACGGCCCTTGCAATTTCGCCACGCAGTTTCGCCGCCGCGAAGAGAAATAGCGCCAGCCAACGCGCACTGGACATTCGTTCATGCGCGTTGCTCGCCTTACGCCGGAATCCATTGAATCGCCCTATGCTCGACTTCGACCAAGCTCAAACTCTGCTGGCCAACGCCGCTGCCCCGCTCACACGCCGTGAAGACGTGAGCCCGAATCAAGCCAATGGCCGCGTACTGGCCGCCCCGCTTGTCGCCACGCTGGATCTTCCTCCCGCAGACAACAGCGCCATGGACGGCTATGCCATTCGTCTTGCCGATTGGCATGCCGGACAGGCGCTACCCATTCAGCAACGATGTTTTGCTGGCGACGTGCCGGAGCCACTGAAAGCGGGTTTTGCCACACGCTTATTCACAGGCAGCCTTATCCCCGAGGGCGCCGATACCGTTGTCATTCAGGAAGATACTCAAGAGGCAGATGGCCAGGTGCTGATTTTGCAAACACCGAACCTTGGCCAGCATGTGCGAAAACGCGGTGAAGACACGCGCAGCGGCAACACCCTGCTCGCGGCAGGCGTACAGCTTCGGGCTGCTCACATCGCGCTGATGGCCTCTCAAGGCTTGTCGACGGTGCCGGTCTATGCGCAGTTGCGCATTGGCATCTTGACGACCGGGGACGAGCTGGTAGTGCCGGGTTCCCCCCGTGCGCAACAGCAAATCTTTAATTCAAATGGCCCGATGCTGGCTGCCATGGTGGCCGATATGGGGGCGTTGGCGGTGCATGTGCTGCACGCCCGGGACAATGAAGCTGACTTGCTGCAGGCCTTCAACACCTTGCTTTCGGAATGTGACCTCGTGCTCAGCGTAGGAGGCGTCTCCGTCGGTGAACGCGATCTGGTCAAGCCAGTATTGGAGTCGCTTGGCGGTGAGCTGGCACTCTGGAAGGTACGCATGAAACCGGGCAAGCCGGTTGCGCTGGCTAATATTGGTGGCAAGCCTGTTGTCTGTTTGCCGGGCAACCCCGTATCCGCCTATGCCGTGTTCGCCATGTTGGTCACACCGCTGATTCGACGCATGCAAGGCAAGACCGAGTTGTTCCCGCCGATTAGCCAGTTGCCTTTGCGCACAGAGCGGCCTCGCGAAGACAGCCGTGAGGAGTTCTTACGCGTGCAAAGCCAAGTCACCGAGGACGGCAGCCGAGAGCTCGTGCCTTATGTGCATCAAGGCTCGGGTGTCATCAGCTCCATGCCGTGGGCGAGTGGTCTGGCGCGCTTACCCGCAGGCGTGCCCGTGCATGACAAAGAAAAAGTGGCTTACTACGACCTGCGCCACTGGCTGTCGTAACCCTGAGCCTGGCTCAGTTCTTCGGGCGTATTGACGTTCATAAACGCATCGGGCGTGTCATCGAAATGCACTTCGATGCCGCCCACCCTGCGCTGCCAGAGTTCCACCTTGCGATCACCACCTTGCAGGTAATCCTGAAGGTCAGGCAGTAAATCCGTGCGCAGCGCCATACAAACAGAATGACGCTGATTCTGCACACGGGAGGTTGCCAACGGCGCATTTTTTTCCTGCGCCGCTTCGATCAGGCGGCAGGCCAGATCTTCCGGCAAAAATGGTGTGTCGCACGGTGACGTGACCAACCACTCGCCCGACCAGGTCGCAAGACCTGCTGCCACCCCTGCCAACGGCCCTTGCCAAGCGCCCAGACCGACATCATCGGACACGACGCGCCCATAGTCGGCATAGCGTTCCACATTGCGATTCGCGCTGATAATCAAGGTGGCTACTTGCGGTGCCAGGCGTCTAGCCACGTGCGCAACCATGGGCTCGCCTCCGAGCAGTACCAAACCCTTATCGGCATCCTGCATTCGCGAACCTTGCCCACCCGCCAAAATAAGCCCGGCCGTGCTGGCACGCAAGCCTGCGTCATAGCCCTGCGCGGACTTAACCACCGATATAACTCATTTCTATTTTGTGTCCGCCGTCGTCAGGTGTGACACCCTGCCCACGCTGCTCGGAATAGTTATCTCGCCGCGCGCCCCAGATGCCCGTGAGACGCTGCGCCAACTGTTCTTCGGTCTCGCCCGCCCTTAACGGCTCACGAAGATCATGCCCTTCGTGGCCGAACAAACAGAGAAAAAGCTTGCCCTCGGGCGATAGGCGCGCCCGCGTACAGCCCTCGCAAAACGCTTGCGTAACACTGGAGATGACGCCGATTTCACCGGCACCATCCAGATACTTCCAGCTTTCAGCGACTCGACCCATTACATCGGCCTGCACCGGCGCCAGAGGAAAATGCTCGCTTATTCTGGCTAAAACCTCCTGACTGGGCAGCACTTCGCTGAGATTCCAACCGTTGGTGCTGCCCACATCCATGTATTCAATAAAGCGCAGCACATGGCCGCTATGGCGAAAACGCGTTGCCATGGGCAAGATCTGGTCATCGTTTAAACCGCGGCGCACCACCATATTGACCTTCACCGGTGCCAGTCCGGCTTGCGCCGCGGCATCGATGCCACGCAGCACATCATCAGGTGTGAACTTACTGTCGCTCATGCCGGCAAACATATCTGCGTCCAGCGCGTCCAGACTGACAGTGACACGCGTCAAGCCCGCTTCTTTCAGCGCAAGCGCCTTGCGTGCAAGCATGCTGCCATTCGTGGTGAGCGTGATGTCCAGTGGATTACCAGCAGGTGTGCGCAATTGCGCCAGCATGGCGATCAGTGTCTCGATGTTCTTGCGCAGCAAGGGTTCACCACCAGTCAGGCGGATTTTCTCGACACCCAAGCGTGTGAACACCGAGGCTAAACGGGTAATTTCTTCAAACGACAGCAACGCCGAATGGGGCATAAAGGTGTAACTGGCGTCAAAGACCTCCCGCGGCATGCAATAAGTGCAGCGAAAATTACAGCGATCAGTGACGGAAATACGAAGATCACGCAAGGGGCGAGCACGCAGGTCTCTTGCCGGTTGCCCCGCTTCAGGCAAAACGACCGACGCCAAGTCTGGATTTCCAGAATTGCGGTGATTCGTCAGGAAAATGACTTTACTCATCTGTGCATCATATCGCGCAAGCCCTGTGTCCCGGTGGCAACCGGGCCTGCGCGCCTTTGAATTAGCCGAAGGCTTCGTCCAGCGTTTGCAAGCGCCCGGTATGACTGGCGTCGTAGCCCACTAATTGCCCTACGTAGCCGACGTATTCCGGACTTCGCATGGTGCGCAGCAATTCCTGCATGGCGGCGCTTTCCAGAGCAGATTTTCGAACAGCAAAAAAATAGCGCTCACGCACCAGCGGGATGAACTCCAGTCCGAACCGGCAGGCTGCTGTTTCCACGCCCACGCCGGTATCGGCCATGCCGCTGGCTATGTGGGCGGCAATCGCCATGTGCGTGAACTCGTTGGTTTCGTAACCCTGCACATCTCCAATAGAAACACCGACGCGCTGCAGCATTAAACCAACCAGATAACGCGTGCTTGAACCGATCTGTCGATTCACAAAGCGAACATCGGGACGCGCCAGATCGGCCATCGTGCGAATCTGCTTGGGATTGCCCGCTGTGACAAACAGGCCGGTGTTGCGTATAGCCAAGTGAATAAGCATGTACGCATCGGCATCGAGCCACTGCGCATAACGTTCCATGATGGGCTCTTCAAACTCGCCACAAGGCACCTGAAAACCGGCCAGATCGCATTCATCTCGTTCCAGCGACGCCAAGGCTTCAATGGCGGTTCGATAACGCAGTTCCAGACCGGGTTTGCTCGCGCCAAGATGCTGCATCAACGACTCCACCGCAAAACCGTGACTCGCGTGCAATCGCAGCTGCGGCGCACTTTCCGGCATGAGCTTGACGAGTTCTTCCTGAAGTTCTGACGCGAGGCTATCCAGCGTAGGCATCAGGCGTGCCTCGATGCGCCGGTTGGCCCACAGCAAACGTTGCGCGAAGGGCGATAGCTTGGTGCCCTGCCGCCGATTAGTGATTAGCAGCACAGTGCCAAAGGTGGCCTCAAAACGACGCAACACTCCCCAGGCGTGCCGATAGGAAAGCCCGCAGGCGCGGCATGCACCCACGATATTTCCCGTGGCATCGATGGCAGACAGGAGCGCGAGCATCTCGTGCAGAGACACCACTTCGGACTCATCGTCATTGCCAAGCACCCATTGCGGGCGTAGCCCAATGCGAAATTTATATGTCATTTATTTCATATTGAAGAGGCACGAATACCCGTTTAGAGTACTTGCAACGCGGAAGGATCGGCAATTTATTATGTTTTTTTTAGCATATTAGAAAACGTGCCGACTTCGCAACAAGAACAACACGATTCCGTAAAACGGATTCTGCAAAAGGAGACCGCCGTGCACATCCACAAGGCCAAGTCCGATCTGGCATCCACCGGCGGTGCAAGAGGCGGCGAACGCGCACTAGATATCGCGCAAGCATCATCAGCCCCGGCCATTGCCGTCACCGCGCAAGTCGTGGCCCGCATGAAAGAGCAGCCAGGGCCCTTATTACCCATCCTCCATGCCATTCAGCACGAATTGGGCTGTATTCCGGCCGAGGTGGTGCAAACCATCGCCGAGGCCCTGAACCTGTCACGTGCTGAAGTACACGGTGTCATCACCTTCTACCCGCACTTTCGTAGCGATCCACCGGCTCGCCACAAGCTGGAAGTGTGCCGCGCAGAAGCGTGCCAGGCGATGGGTGCAGAACAGGTGGCTGAACACGCCCGCCGTGTGCTCGGCTGTGACTTCCATGGATCAAGCCCGGATGGTGAGTTCACATTGGAACCCGTCTATTGCCTGGGCCTCTGTGCACAATCGCCCGCCGTCATGATTGATGGTCAGCCTTATGCGCGCGTCACTCAGCAGAAGTTAGATCGTCTTCTGGCTCGCACGCGTGAGGTGCTGGCATGAGCGCGCCAATCGTTATCTACGTGCCCCGTGATGCCGCCGCGTTGGCAATGGATGCTGATGCCGTCGCTGACGCGGTGCTGGCTTGCTCCGAAGCCATGGCAGACACGGTGGAAGTCGTGCGAAACGGCTCGCGTGGCCTGCTCTGGCTGGAACCGATGGTGGAAATCACAACACCACTGGGACGCATCGCCTATGGCCCTGTCCAACCCGAAGACGTGCCCGGATTGTTTGAAGCGGGATGGCTGCAAGGCGGCGCTCATCCGCTTTATCTGGGCCTGACGGAAGATATTCCGTATCTCAAGCATCAGGAGCGCCTCACTTTTGCACGCGTTGGCGTGACTGATCCGCTGTCCTTGCACGACTATGCCGAGCATGGCGGCCTGCAAGGGCTCAAGCGCGCATTGACCATGACCCCCGAAGCGCTGATTGACGAACTCGTGCAATCCGGTTTGCGTGGCCGAGGCGGTGCGGCATTCCCCACCGGCATCAAGTGGAAAACCGTCGCCACCACGCCCGCCGTGCAGAAATACATTGTCTGTAATGCCGACGAAGGGGATTCAGGCACTTTCGCAGATCGCCTCTTGATGGAAGGCGACCCTTATGTGCTGATAGAAGGCATGACTATTGCCGGTCTCGCCGTGGGGGCCACGCAAGGGTATGTCTATGTGCGATCAGAGTATCCGCATGCCATCGCGGCACTGGAGGCCGCCATCACCCGCGCGAGAAGTGTGGGTTGGCTTGGCGATGATGTTCATGGCAGTGGCCGCTGCTTCGATATGGAAGTGCGCAAGGGCGCAGGCGCATACATCTGCGGCGAAGAGACCTCACTTCTGGAAAGTCTGGAGGGCAAGCGCGGCGTAGTGCGCGCCAAGCCGCCCTTACCCGCTATTTCAGGACTGTTTGGGAAACCAACCGTTATCAACAACGTCATTTCGCTTGCCACCGTGCCGATCATTCTGGCGCGGGGCGCAGCGTATTACCGAGACTATGGCGTAGGGCGTTCTCACGGCACGCTTCCCTTTCAATTGGCAGGCAACCTGAAACAAGGCGGTCTGGTCGAAAAAGCGTTCGGCCTGACCTTGCGCGATTTGCTCTACGAGTTTGGCGGTGGCAGCGCATCGGGTCGTCCGTTACGCGCCGTGCAAGTGGGCGGGCCACTCGGTGCCTATTTACCGGAGTCTCAGTGGGATGTACCGCTGGACTACGAGGCCTACATACAGATTTCGGCCATGGTGGGCCACGGTGGTCTGGTGGCGTTTGATGACACCGTAGATATGGCCGGCATGGCGCGCTATGCGATGGAGTTCTGTGCCATCGAGTCCTGTGGAAAATGCACGCCCTGTCGTATTGGCTCGACGCGCGGCGTCGAGACCATCGACAAAATCATCGCCGGAGGAACGCATCGGGAGCAGCAGATTCATTTGCTGCGCGACTTGTGCGACACCATGCTCGCAGGCTCGTTGTGCGCGCTGGGTGGCATGGCACCGTTCCCCGTGCTGTCTGCACTGAACCATTTCCCCGAAGACTTCGGCGACGCTCGCGTCGCGAGTTCAGATCAACCCGCCGCGTACCCCGCGTAAACCCAGTCTTCACTCGAGACCGCCATGCTAGAAACCGTAATGAAGCGCGATCGTGACCTGGGCACACCGGCGCGAGAGTCAACCACCTACGTCACGCTGACGATCGACGGACAGGAGATATCTGTTCCGGAAGGATCTTCCGTGATGCGTGCGGCCGCCGAGGCCGGTATCAATATTCCCAAGCTATGCGCCACCGACAGCCTGGAGCCGTTCGGCTCCTGTCGTTTGTGCCTGGTGCAGATTGAGGGCAGACGTGGCTACCCCGCGTCGTGCACAACGCCCGCCGAAAACGGCATGGTGATTTACACGGAAACACCAAAGCTGCATGACCTGCGCCGCGGCGTGATGGAGCTTTATATCTCCGATCACCCCCTGGATTGCCTGACTTGTCCCGCTAACGGCGACTGCGAATTGCAGGATATGGCGGGTGTAGTGGGCTTGCGCAATGTGCGCTATGGCTTTGACGGAGCCAATCATCTCAAGAGCGAAAAGGACGAATCCAATCCGTACTTCACCTACGATGCGTCCAAGTGCATAGTGTGCAATCGCTGTGTGCGAGCTTGCGAAGAAACACAAGGCACTTTTGCGCTGACCATCTCGGGCAAGGGATTCGCCTCACGCGTCTCACCGGGCCAGGATCAATCTTTCCTCGATAGCGAATGCGTGTCCTGTGGCGCTTGCGTGCAGGCTTGCCCGACATCTACCTTGCAGGAAAAGACAGTCATCATGATGGGGCAGGCCGAGCACTCGGTCGTCACTACCTGCGCTTATTGCGGTGTGGGCTGTGGTTTCAAGGCGGAAATGAAGGGACAGGAACTGGTGCGCATGGTGCCGTGGAAAGACGGCCAGGCAAACCGGGGCCACTCATGCGTGAAAGGACGTTTTGCCTGGGGCTACGCCACCCATAAGGAACGCGTGCTCAAGCCGATGATTCGCAAGCACATCACCGACCCCTGGCAAGAAGTGTCCTGGGATGAAGCCATTCAGTATGCGGCCACCGAGTTTCGTCGTATTCAGAGCGAACACGGGCGCGATGCGGTCGGTGGCATCACGTCGTCGCGTTGCACCAACGAAGAAACCTGGTTGGTGCAAAAACTGGTTCGCGCCGCGTTTGGCACGAACAACGTCGACACCTGCGCGCGAGTGTGCCATTCGCCCACCGGCTATGGCCTCAAACAGACCTTGGGCGAATCAGCGGGCACACAGACCTTCGACTCGGTGATGCATACCGACGTGGTGATCGTCATGGGCGCCAACCCGAGCAGCGGGCACCCTGTTTTCGCCTCGCGTCTGAAGCGGCGCCTGCGTCAGGGCGCCCGTCTGATCGTCATTGACCCGCGTCGCATCGAATTGGTGAGCTCGCCTCACATCAAGGCGGACTTCCATCTGCAAGTCCGCCCGGGCACAAACGTGGCCTTGCTGTCCTCGTTGGCACACGTGATCGCCACTGAAGGGCTCATCGATGAAGCCTTTGTGGCCGAGCGTTGCGAGGCGAAGGCCTTTAACGAATGGCGCGAGTTCGTGTCGCGCCCCGAAAACTCCCCCGAAGCCATGCAGGAGATTACGGGCGTACCGGCTCAAATGGTTCGTGGCGCCGCCCGCCTGTTTGCGACGGGTGGCAATGGATCCATCTATTACGGTTTGGGCGTCACAGAACACAGCCAGGGTTCCACGACCGTCATGGGGATCGCCAACCTGGCCATGGCCACCGGCAACGTCGGGCGCGAGGGCGTTGGGGTAAACCCATTGCGCGGCCAGAATAACGTGCAGGGCTCATGCGACATGGGTTCTTTTCCTCACGAGCTGCCGGGTTATCGCCATATTTCGGACAATATTGCCCGGGCGCAGTTCGAAGCCGACTGGGGAGTATCGATTCACCCGGAACCGGGTTTACGCATTCCGAACATGTTCGAGGCGGCTTTGGCGGGTACCTTCAAAGGCCTGTATTGCCAGGGCGAAGACATTGTTCAATCCGACCCGAATACCCAACACGTGGCCGCCGCCATGGCGGCTATGGAGTGCGTCGTCGTTCAGGACTTGTTCCTGAACGAAACAGCGAAATACGCCCACGTCTTCCTGCCGGGCTCATCCTTCCTGGAGAAGGACGGTACGTTCACCAATGCCGAGCGCCGCATTTCACGCGTGCGCAAGGTAATGGAACCCAAGAATGGTCTGGCTGACTGGCAAGTGACCGTTGCGCTGTCAAACGCGCTGGGCTACCCCATGAACTACACGCACCCGCGTCAGATCATGGAAGAGATTGCCCGCCTGACTCCCACCTTCTCTGGTGTGTCTTACGAGAAGCTGGATCGGCTGGGCAGCTTGCAATGGCCGTGCAACGACGAAGCGCCTGATGGCACCCCCATCATGCATATCGACCAGTTTGTACGCGGCAAGGGCAAATTCATGATTACTAAATATGTGCCCACGGACGAGCGCAGCACACGCCGCTTTCCCCTCCTGCTCACCACCGGGCGCATCCTCTCGCAATACAACGTAGGTGCACAAACGCGCCGCACGCCAAACGTGATGTGGCACAACGAGGACGTGCTTGAACTGCATCCGCAAGATGCTGAAGACCGAGGCGTGGCCGAAGGCGACTGGGTTGGCATTCAGAGCCGGGCAGGGCAAACGGTGTTGCGCGCCACCTTAACGGATCGCGTGCAACCTGGCGTGGTATATACGACGTTTCACTTTCCCGAGTCGGGCGCAAACGTCGTCACGACTGACAGCTCTGATTGGGCCACCAATTGCCCCGAGTACAAGGTGACTGCCGTACAGGTCACTCGTGTCTCGCAGCCATCTGAATGGCAACGTCAATGGTCGCGCTTTTCCGATATTCAGGAAAAGCTGCTGCGCGAGCGCACTCGTGAAAGCACGACTGTGCTGACCGGGAAGTAACCCCCATCCGGTACTCCGCCATGACAAGCCGCCAGCCCTCCTCGCCCCTCAGGTCCGATTGCGTGCAGACATCCGTGACACGCATTCGGGCGGGCGTTATTGCAACGACAGCGCAATTGGATCAGGTTGCCGAAGAAACGCCGATTGCGCTGGAATTCAACGGCATTAGTCACGCCACCATGCTGGCCACGCCGGCCGACCTGGAAGACTTCGCTCTCGGTTTTTCCTTAACGGAAGGCATTATTGACAGCGTGGCAGACGTGCGCGGCATTGAGCTCGTGCCGCAATGCGATGGCATTGTGGTGCAGTTGGAGATATCAACCGCCTGCGAGGTACGCCTGAAGACGCGCCGCCGCGCCATGGCCGGCCGAACGGGTTGCGGACTATGCGGTGTAGAGACTCTGCCAGAAGTCCTGCGCGATGTGCCTGCCGTAGCAGACGGCTCGGTTATTTCGGTGACGGCCGTGCTTGCTGCCATGAAGGCGATGCGCGCCAAGCAGTCGCTGCACGACATTACCGGCGCCACGCATGCCGCTGGCTGGGCCAATGCAGCCGGTGAAATCATCATCGCGCGAGAGGACGTTGGGCGCCATAACGCGCTCGACAAACTCATAGGTGCTTTAGCGCGCGCGGGCATCGATGCCACACCTGGCATGGTGCTGGTGTCCAGCCGAGCCAGCTTTGAAATGGTGCAAAAAACGGCTAGCGCAGGTATCGGCATCCTGGCGGCGGTCTCCGCCCCCACTGCGCTTGCCATTCGCCTGGCAGACTCGGCGAATCTGGCTTTGCTCGGTTTTCTGCGCCACGAAGACGCCACCATTTACGCCCACCCTGAACGCATCGGTTCTTGATACGGAATTCACCAAGCATGGAAATCGTCAACCTGGTACGCATGGCCAATCGCATCGGCGACTTCTTCGAAGCCATGCCCGATCGCGACGAGGCGCTTGAAGGCGTCGCGAACCACATCCACAAATTCTGGGAACCACGCATGCGGGCGGAACTGCTGAATTTTCTGGAAGCTCATGCCGATGGGGACACGGGCAGCATCACTCTGCATGAAATCGTTCTGGAGGCGGTCACGAGCAACCGCTTGCGCCTCACGCCCGTACCTCGGGTTTGACATAGATGTTCACGAAGCGCATCGCCCTCGATGCGTGCAGGTCGCAAGTCGCAATAGGCAAGGGTTTTACAAAGACGGCGAATCCCGTGTACGGGTATCGCACGCAATCGGTTAAAAAACCGCCCCTGAGGAGACGCAATGAATCAAAGCACCACGCTGGAACTACCGGGTTCAAGACCTGGCTTCCTGGATAAAGAACGCACGATTGCAGGACCCGGCTTTAGCCGCTGGCTCGTGCCGCCCGCCGCCCTGGCTATTCACCTTTGCATAGGAATGGCCTACGGGTTTTCCGTTTTCTGGCTGCCATTATCAAAAGCAGTGGGTGGCGCGACCGCGCTGGCCTGTCCTGCCGACATGAGCTTGATGACAGAGCTTTTCGCGACCCATTGCGATTGGCGAATCTCCACAATGGGCTGGATGTACACCCTGTTCTTTGTGTTGCTGGGATGCTCCGCCGCGTTGTGGGGTGGCTGGCTCGAGCGTGCTGGCCCTCGCAAGGCGGGTGTGGTGTCAGCCCTGTGCTGGTGCGGTGGTTTGGTCATTTCCTCGATTGGCGTGTATTTGCACCAGATGTGGATGCTCTGGCTTGGCTCTGGCGTGATCGGCGGCATTGGCTTGGGGCTGGGCTATATTTCGCCGGTCAGCACCTTGATCAAGTGGTTCCCTGATCGCCGTGGCATGGCTACCGGTATGGCCATCATGGGTTTTGGAGGCGGTGCCATGATCGGTGCACCGTTGGCAGACATGCTGATGCGCCACTTCGCCACCCCCACGTCGCCCGGTGTCTGGCAGACCTTTCTGACCATGGCCATCGTGTATTTCGTCTTCATGATGTCTGGCGCCATGGGCTACCGCGTGCCGCCTACGGGCTGGAAGCCCGAAGGCTGGTCGGCGCCGGCCAAGCAGGCCAATAACGCCATGATCACCAAGGGCCACGTCCACGTAAAACGCGTATGGGGCGTGCCGCAATTCTGGCTCGTCTGGATGGTGCTCTGCCTTAATGTGACGGCGGGCATCGGCATTCTGGGTATGGCTTCGCCACTCTTGCAAGAAGTGTTCGCCGGTGCGCTCATCGGCCGAGGCGATCTGGCCTTTGGTCAGTTGGACAAGGCCCAATTGGCAGCCATTGCGGCTATTGCGGCGGGATTTACCGGCTTACTCAGTCTCTTCAATATTGGTGGGCGTTTCTTCTGGGCCAGCCTGTCTGACAAACTGGGCCGCAAGCTCACTTATTTGATCTTCTTCGTGCTGGGTTTCGCCCTGTATGCCAGCATCCCCTGGACAGCACACACAGGCGCGCTAGCCCTCTTCGTGGCGGCATTCTGCGTGATTCTCTCCATGTACGGCGGCGGTTTTGCCACCGTGCCAGCCTATCTTGCTGATTTATTCGGCACGCAAATGGTTGGCGCCATTCATGGCCGTCTGTTGACAGCATGGTCTGCCGCCGGCATTTTCGGTCCGGTACTGGTGAATTACATCCGTGAATACCAGTTGTCCATCGGCGTGCCGCGCGCTCAGGTGTATGACATCACCATGTACATTCTTGCAGGCATGCTGGTCGTCGGTTTTCTGTGCAACTTGGCAATTCGCCCCGTCAATCCCAAATATTTCATGACCGAAAAGGAATTGGCGCACGAGAAAGCCCTGGCCCACGAACGAGCAGCCGCCTCCGAAACGCACGGCGAGTCATCCTCGACTTTCCGCACGCCTCCGGCACTCGTGGCCTTTGCCTGGGCCTGCGTAGGAATCCCGCTGGCATGGGGAATCTGGGTCACTTTGCAGAAGACCGTTGTGCTATTCCAGTAGCAAGCAATATCCCCCCCGGCGGCCAGCAGGGCTCGAAACTGCTACAGTGCATGGCTACACCCTTCTGTCCGCCTCTCCATGACCCCAATATTCCTATGCTCGGCCGCTCGCCGCCACGTCTTTCTCGTGGTGACGCGATGAGCGCCGCCCCTCTCCTGCACTGGGAAGAAGCCGGTACAGCGCAATCCGCACTCTGGCGCTCTGAAAGCGGGGCTCAGCCACCCAAGCGCGTAGTGATTGCCGACGATCGCCTGTCCGCTGACACCGCTTATCGTATGGCATGCGAAGGCACCGGACTGCTCTGGCGCGGCGACTTTCAAAATGCTCGCCAATTGCTGCAAGCGCTGACGCGTCGCGTCGATAAAAAGCCGCGCAAACTCTCTGACACGCCAATCGATGCGTTTAATCAGTATCGCCAGTCGCAAGCACAACGCGCGCGTATTCTTGGCACGCTGCTGATTCCGTTCGAGGCCGACCACAGTATCTCCCTGCGCCGCGCTCCCGATGCACGCCAGGCCTGCGAGCAGGCCTATGGCCCGGGCAAGCAGCCTTATGTTGCATCCCTGCGTGAGTTGCTTGGCCTGATCGGCGCTTTCGAATGGCGCAAAAAAGGTGTCGAACTCTCCGCGCTGGGTGCACGCATTCATCCGCACTATGGGGTGTTCTCACCCGTACGCGGCGAATATATCGACCTCGTCGCACGCGCACCACTACCGTCTTACGACCTGGCATTTGATGTCGGAACGGGCACTGGCGTGCTGGCTGCCTTGCTGGTGCGCCGTGGCATCAAACGTGTGGTGGCCACAGACCTCGACGAACGCGCGCTGGCCTGCGCACGCGAAAACGTTGAACGCCTTGGGCTGCAAAGCGCCATTGAAGTCGTGAAAGCAGACTTGTTCCCTCAGGGCCGCTCGCCCCTGGTCGTGTGCAATCCTCCTTGGCTGCCTGCACGACCCAGCTCGCCGTTGGAACATGCTCTTTATGATCCAGATAGCCAGATGCTGCGCGGTTTCTTGACGGGTTTGGCCGAACACCTTACGCCCAAGGGCGAAGGCTGGTTGATTCTTTCAGATCTCGCCGAGCACTTGGGCCTGCGCACGCGCGCTCAATTGCTTGAATGGATCGAGCAAGCTGGCTTACGCGTCGTAGAACGATTGGATACCCGTCCCACGCACCCGCGTGCGGGCGACCCCGCCGATCCTTTGCACAAGGCTCGTGTAGCGGAAATTACGTCGTTGTGGCGATTAAGCGCCACACCCGCCTGACGCCTGTCGTCTTGCGGCAAGCGTGAGAGCACTGCAATAGTCGCTCTCACGTGTGGGGGGCAGCAGCACAGTAGTGCTATGCCTGCCCCGCCACCACGTTCACGCTTAATGCGATGATGAACACATTGAAAAAGAAAGCGATGATGCTGTGCACCAGCGCCATACGCCGCACGTGCCGATTCACGATTTGCACGTCAGATACCTGGAATGTCATGCCGATCACCACGGCAAAATAGGCAAAATCCCAGTAGTCGGGCTCTTTCGTGCCCGGGAACTCCAGCCCCCTGTACATAAGCCGATGGCGCGAATAAAAGCCATGTGCATAGTGCAGAGCAAAAATGGTGTTCATGTAGAGCCATGACAGGACGATGCTGCCGAAGGCCGCAATAATGGCCAACAAGCTCCCACCCTTGTCAGCACGCAGTTCAACCCACAGCGCCACCATCACAATGCATGACAGGGCAACGCTGCTCCACAGCACGCTTCGGCGCCCGACATCTTGCTGTCGCGCTCGCTCGCGCATTTGTTCTGGGGCAGCCCGACTGAAAATAGCGAAGGTGGTAATCAGGAACACCAGTGCGCCTACGTCGAATCCCAGCAAAAGTGCCAACGCAATCGACTGGCCTGCCGCATAAAGCGCGCCACCTACTGCCAAAAACAGTAAGGCGGCGAGCATCAACCGCGCATGGGCGCGCATGAAGGCCATGCGCGGTCCAGCCGGGACGTCGTCGGGTTGGGGGGCATTGACTGGCTGAGACATCATTTCCTCTACGGCAATGCGACAGTCCTTACCCTAACCGATTCCCACCAGCCCCACCAGACTACCAATCAACAATAACCACAGAGGATGAACACGCGTCGTTGAGGCGACCAACGCGACGACGGCGGTAATTAAGCCTAACAACCACGAGTGCACGGAGGCCTCGGTAATGAGCGATGCGCTGGCGGCCACCAGGCCTATCGTCATTGGGAAAATACCCGCCTGCACAATACCGCGCCAAGGCTTGTCTTTAAATCGCTCCCAGAGCCCCAGAACGATAATCGTGATGATGGACGAAGGGCCGAACTTGGCGATGGTGGTGACCAGCATGCCCATCCATCCGGCGACATGCCAACCAACCAATGTCACTACCATCAGATTGGGACCGGGCGCCGCTTGACCCAATGCAAACAGTGCGCTGAAGTCGGCGGCCGTCATCCAGCCATGCACCTCCACCACCTGACGCTGCATCTCCGGCAGGATGGTGTTACCGCCACCAAAGGCCAGCACCGAGAGTTCCGAAAAAATTATCGCCAGCGAAATCAGCGTTTGAATCATCGCCGTTTCCTCCACACAAGCAAAATACTCAGTGGCGTCAAAATAAGCATGGTGGGCAACAGTGGCACGCGAAGCACGGCAACCGCCACAAAACACACGCCCGCCACCAAACCCGTTACCCAGTCGCGGCTTTTGAACATCGGCACGGCAATTTTGACTGCCATGGAAATCAGCAAGCCCGCAGCACCCGCCGCCATACCAGCGAACAAGTGTTGAACGTGAGGATCATTTTGAAAGCGGTCATACACCATGCCCAGCATCACCACGATCACTGAAGGCGCGGCGATAAGCCCCAACAGCGCCGCGAACGCGCCGCGCACGCCGCGGAATTTCATGCCAAGCGCCACCGACAAATTAATGATGTTGCCACCAGGTAAAAACTGACACAGGCCCAATAGCTCAGTGAACTCTGGCCCGGTAAGCCAGCCATGGCGCTCTACCACCATGCGTCGCGCTAAAGGCAAGGCTCCGCCAAAAGCAGTCAGACCCAGCATCAGAAAACCGTAAAAAAGTTGCCCGGAGGTGGGTCTGAACCGGGTATCAACATCGGCCGGTGTCGGCGTATCGGGAATGGCTGCGTTCATATTCTTATGACGAATTGGGCGAGAGCGGACTGGGCTGAGGCGCTTGCAGATCGCAATTCGCGCGAGAGCTACGTGTGCGAAAAGAGGCGATTGGGTATGGGCGTCAGACTACGCCTGACCAAAGATAATGTCTAATATATGAATGACTCATTAATCATATTCAACCGATATGTCATCCATAGATCTTCGCCTTTTGCGCTACTTCCTGGCAGTCGCTGAGGAATCCCACCTGACCAAGGCTGCCGCACGTCTGGGGATACAGCAACCGCCCCTGAGCCAACAAATTCGGGTGCTGGAAAATGAGCTGGGCGTGACCTTGTTCAACCGACTCCCGCGCGGCATGGCGCTCACTGAAAGTGGACGCGCGTTGCTGATCGACGCACGCGCCATCATCGCCATGGTCGACCAAGCGATCGACGGCGTGCGTCGAGTCTCCGAAGGCACTGCCGGCCGACTAACAGTGGGCTTTACCGGTTCTGCGGCCTTTCACCCCTTCGTGCCCTCCGTGATCCGCGCCTTTCGGGATGCGGCGCCAGGGGTGTCGTTAGCCCTGGAAGAAAGCAGCACAGGCGAGCTCATGGATGCTGTCCAGGACGGACGTGTGGATGCCGCGTTTATCCGTGGCCCTTATGGACAAGGCCCGGGTGTCACCGTGCAAGCCGTACTGGAAGAATCCATGCTGGTTGCCTTTCCAGCAGATCACCCTTTGGTGCGCAACGGCAAGCGCAAACGCATTGCCCTGACGGATCTGGCTCAGGAGTCTTTGATTCTGTATCGTCGGCATAGTGGCCCAGGGCTCTATGACGCCATCATCGCCGCCTGCCGTGCAGCGGGTTTCAGCCCGCGAATTGAACAAGAAGCCCCTCGCATGTTGTCCACGCTCAGTCTGGTGGCCGCGGGGCTTGGCGTGTCGCTCGTGCCTGCATCCTTGCGCCGAATCAATATCGAAGGGGTCACCTACGTCAATTTGTCAGACGCCTCAAAATTGCGCGCGCCCATGAATCTGGCCTTTCGAGAAAAAGACTGCACAGGTGCCACACAGAAATTCGTTGACCAAGTGCAGCTTCACCGAGCCCAGTTCCTATAGGCCAGGGCCCGCTACCCGAGCGCTACACTACAAGCCACCGGCATTTCGCAAATTTTTCTCGATCCTCATGTCTTCCCACCAGCCTATCGGCGTCTTTGACTCCGGCGTCGGCGGCCTCAGCGTTTTGCGTGCCATTCAAGACGCGCTGCCGCAAGAATCTCTGCTCTATCTGGCGGACGCCGCACACGTTCCGTATGGCGAAAAAACGCAGGAATTTGTTGTTCAGCGCACGTTTGCGCTAGCAGATTACTGTGTCTCACGCGGCGTGAAAGCGCTGGTCGTCGCCTGCAATACAGCGACCGCCGCCGCGATCCACCCATTGCGCCACCGCCATCCAGGCTTGATCGTGATCGGCGTTGAACCCGCCATCAAACCTGCGGCCCACCTGACGCACACTGGCATCGTGGGCGTATTCGCCACCACAGGCACTTTGGCCAGCCCAAAATTCGAAGCATTGGTGCGACGCGAAGCGCCGGAAGTGAAAATTCTGCTCGCACCTTGTCCACAATGGGTGGAGCGCGTGGAACTGGGGAAACTCGATGATGCCCACACCCTGGAAGCCGTTGCGTCGCCTGTGCGCGCCTTACGCGAACAAGGCGCCGACGTGCTGGTGTTGGGTTGCACGCACTTCCCTTTTTTGCGCGCCGCCATTCAAGCCAGTGCTGGCCCGACGATTCCCCTGCTGGACACAGGCGCGCCGGTTGCAAGATGGCTGCGCCATCAACTTCACGAACGCGATTTGCTTGCGCCCTATTCAGACGCCAACGACACACCCCGCTGTGAGCTGAAAACAAGTGGCGACCCGGCCACGTTAAGCAGACTGGCTTCGCAACTCTTGGGCATGCACCTGTTGGCACACCGCCTTCCCGCGCCATGGTGCTAGGGCACGAATCTGGCACCAACGCGCTGTAGAGGCGCCGCAAATTGGGTACAGTAGCGAAAGAAATGAACTGGTTAAAGACGCATCTGATTTGCGCCAAGGAGAACCATCATGAAACACATACTCGTCCCGGTAGATGGATCTGAACACGCCGTACACGCCGTAAAAGCCCTTCTGAAAAGTGCATCTTACGATCCGCTGGCGTCGGTGGCCCTGCTTAGCGTGCAGGTTCCACTTGCTGCCGGAAAAATCGGACGCGGCCTGAGCCAGACCGAGATCGACGCCTACTACCATGACGAAGGAGAGCATGCGTTGCTTGACGCCGTTGCACTGCTGAAAGCCGCCGGTATTCCTTACCAGTCCTACGTTGAAATCGGGCCGGTCGCAGAGACCATCGCCCGCGTGGCGCAAGACACAAACGCCAATGAGATTTACATGGGAACACGCGGCCTGAGCTCGGTATCCAGCGTTTTCATGGGTTCTATCGCCACAAAAGTGCTCCACCTCACCACCATTCCGGTCACGCTCGTCAAGTAAACCATCCTCACCCAAGGAGTGAACAATGCTTAAGATCCTGGTGCCTGTGGATGGCTCAGACAACGCCGATCGCGCCGCTGCCCATGCTGCGCAATTGGCCAAGGGTTCAACGTCGGCGCAAGTGCACTTGCTGAATGTGCAAACGCCGCCGCTACGCCGCGCCTCGGTGTCCCGAATCATCAACCAATCGATGATCGACGACTATTACGCCCGCGCGGGTGAAACCAGTCTTGAACACGCGCGTGAATTGCTCGAAAAAGCGGGCGTGCCTTATGTCATGAAGATCGAATTCGGCCATACGGCGTCGCAAGTCATCGATTACGCGAAAGCCAATAACTGTGACCGTATCGTCATGGGCACGCGCGGCAATGGTGCCGTATTGAACATGTTGATTGGATCGGTTGCCAATCAGGTACTACATCTTGCCGAAGTGCCCGTTACGCTAATTAAGTAAGCGCTGGCCCACAGATGGCACGACCTGCGTGCCGGGCGAACCACTAGGGTAAGGACGGCGGAGCTCCTGAAGCTGGCACTGATAGCCACCATCAGGAACTCCCCTCCTACCCTAGCTCAAAACCGCGTCGCGACCTTACTTCGCCGCTTTCACCGCCGCAACCTCAATTTCAACCAGCCAGCCCGGGTTCACCAGGCCCGCTACCTGCATGACAGAACGCGCCGGCAAATTGGGCTGCTCTGTCGTGCCAAAGAACTTCTTGTAGCCGGTCATGAAACCCGCGAAATCCATCTTTCCTCCGTGTGCGGCATCGCCCACCAGAAAGACTTGCATCTTCACGACGTCGCCCAGTTTGAGACCGGATTTGGCGAGCACGCGCTCGATGTTCTTGAATACGCCTTCCGTCTGCACTTCCGTATTGCCAAACTCTTTGGTGCCCGGCAAGGCTGGCGGCACCGTCCCGCTGACATAGACCGTCGTCATGCCTGGTGGCACTTCTACCGACTGAGCAATGGGAAAATCGGGCACTGGATGACGAACCACCTCTTGTGCTTGAACGGCCTGAGTACCCAACAAGACCAAACCCAATGAGCAGGCAAAAATACTGCGACGTACTGAAATCATGTAAACCTCGCTTAAGGAAAAGTCGTCATGGCAAGGTGCTATCCGCAGCGCGCCTTGCCCGATGAGAATAAAGCCTAATTCAACGTGAAATACTGATAACCGGGCTTTCTCAGCGCCTTGGCGTCGGCCGCGGTGGACGTATCGTCGTACCGGTTGCCGAAATTGCTGCGTACATAATTCACCACCTCAGCTATCTGCGCGTTATTCAGCACGCCACCAAAACCCGGCATGGCTTTTTGCCCATACATCACCATGTACAAGGGATAGCCCGCCGCGGCCAGCTTGGGGTTGTTCGCCAACGCAGGATAACTCCCCGCACCTTGAGCGCCCTTGCCGCCAGCCATATGACAGCTCAGGCAGATCGATTCATATAACTGCTTACCCGTTGTTTGTGGAAAACCCGACTGCACGTCGTCGACCACGGCGGTATCGGCATAACTGGCACCCGCCGCCATCATCGCCGACACACTCACCGCCATACGCGCGACGGCGCGTTTGCTGATGTTCATCATGATGAAACTCCTGTTCGATAAAGGGGCTCGCAACCCCCATTCGGCGTGATCTGACGATCAGGCGGCAATGGCACGCTGATGCAGGCGCGTAATGGCCGACAGGGCAGATAACAACGCCCCTTCCTGCCAGGCGTTGATGTACGACGCGTGCTCTCCTGCCAGGACAATCCGTCCATCAATCTTGCACAGATTCTGGTAGTGCTCTTTGCGAGTGGCTTCTGTCCACATGCCATAGCAGCCCAGCGTCCATGGCACGCGATGCCATGCCACAGAGACACCGTTGTCGAACTCTTCTTTGTATTGCTTATGAATCTGCGAGCCATATTCGATGGCCCGGGCCACGCGTTCATCCGGCGGCATGGCGCTGAATTCCACCGCACGCGGGCCAAATGCATAAGCCGCCAGCAACACGCCCTTACCCGGTTTCAGATAATCGGTGCTGGGGTATGAGATCTGTGAAATAGGCAGATTGGTGTATGAGATGCCGCCATAAATGGCGTCGTCGTCTTCCCAGAATCGGCGTTTGAATTGTGCTCCAACTTTGATGGCGGGTGCATACGGCACCGCATTAATGGCCGCCTGCATGGTTTCACTGACATTCATGGGAATCTGACTGAGGATCGACAAGGGAATAGTGCAGACACACCAGTCGGCCTCTGCCGTCATCACCTTGTTGCCGTGAGCGCCGTCCTGGTAGGTCACTTTCACGCCCTTCTCAGACTGATGAATCTCCGTAATCTTGGCGTGAAATTGAATGACATCCCTCAGTTCCCGTCCAAACGCCTGGCCGATCATGCCCATTCCGCCCACTGGCTGAAACATGGTCTGCTGAAACTCATAAAGAGAATGAATGCTCATATTTCGCCACAGATTCGAGTGCAAAATATCGTCCAGATTCAATAGCTTCGAAGGCCCCGGCGCACCATCTGGCCCGCCACCAGGTTCCTTTCCAAATCCACGCGCCTCGGAGCTGATCATGCCTTCTACGTAAGCATTGTTCTTGTCCAAGGCACCAAACCGGCGCAATGACTCCAGGAGCTTTTCTTTATCCTCGGTGCTAACCGGAAGATCCAAACCGGCCTGATTGACCGCCTTGGCAAGCAACTCGCTGGTGTGACCTTTGTAATCCGCGTAAATGTGCCGATACCGTTGAGGCTGTCCACCAAAAGCATCTGTGTTGTGCACATACGCATTGAAGTTGTATTGAACAAAGGGCTCAAGCTGCACCTTTAAGCGCTTGCAGTAGTCCATCAGTGCGCGATGATGGAACGGAATGCGCCACGGGCCCGGGTTGATATACAGGCCTTTATCGAACTTCACTTTCTGCGTGAAACCACCTAACTCGGTATAGGTATCTCCTGCATGCAAAGTCCAGTTGCGCCCGCCTGCCCGCTCCTGATATTCCAGCACTTTTACTTTGTAGCCGGCGTTGCGCAGTTCCAGCGCGGCGGCCATGCCCGCTAGTCCCGCTCCGAGAATCAGCACAGAAGTGCCCTTCTTGGGCCGCCCTTCCAGTTTGATAGGACCGCTGTAGTCTGACTCCGCTGCATAACCAAGATTGGTCATTGCCTGGTAGAGCACGGCACTGCCTGCCCCGTAGCCAATTTTCGTCAGCCATTGCCGACGAGTCATACCCAGGGAACCGGACATATCCATAAAAAATTCCTCCGTGAGATATCGGTTGGGGCCTGCGCGTCTCGTCACAACAGACGTAAGCGCAGGCCCACCAAATACAGCAACACCCGACAGCGCAGGCTGGCCGGGCAGAGGAATGTCGTAGCCGCGGGACGGCTTTAAGGTTGGGGGATGGGTTGGCGACGTGCGCACGTGCCCCCCTCAGGATTGACCTGATAAATATCACGGCGCTGTCATGCCGGGCAGCGCACTATGACCGTTCGATTCTAAGAATGGCGCCTGACAAGATCTTGAATGTGGCTGATATGTCGCACACAGTTGCTTTGCGTCAAATCTCTTTAACTTGTTCAGTGTTTTTCGTCGTAGAGTAGGTGGAGAATGTCGTAGCGCTAGCCTCATGCCGCAATACCGGCTGGCGGTTATTACTCATCGACACGATTGGAGGCAAAAATATGATGCTCAAGAAACTCTGCCTGGCAGCAGCCATGGCGACCGTATCCGTATCGGCTTTTGCAGCAGATTGCTCAGTAGATATTGCAGGCAATGACCAGATGCAGTTCGACAAGAAAGAAATCTCGGTCAGCAAGAGCTGCACGCAATTCACGGTCAATCTCAAACATCCCGGCACCATGGCCCGAAACGTCATGGGACACAATTGGGTGTTGACCAAGCAAGCCGATATGCAACCCGTCATTAATGACGGCATCCCGGCAGGCCTGGATAACGAATACCTCAAGAAAGACGACGCTCGCGTCATCGCTCACACTAAAGTCATTGGCGGTGGCCAATCGGATTCGGTCACGTTTGACGTAAGCAAACTGGCACCAGGCCAGGACTACGCGTTCTTCTGCTCGTTCCCGGGACACGCCGCGTTGATGAAAGGCGTGCTCAAGCTCACCGACTGATCTTGGTCGCCACGCGACTATCGTCAACATCCAAGAGGTCAAGCTGGCGCAAACGCGCCGGCATGGCCTCTTTTGCTTTAAGCGTGATTGATCGTTGCCACCGACCCGCGACCCTGATCAAATAGCCGTTCTTTCAATGGATGAGGGGGACCGGCATGACAACTGAAAAAGTGGCCATCGTGACAGCAGGTGGCAGCGGCATGGGTGCGGCAGCCGCGCGCAAGTTGGCCGCAGATGGCTTTCATGTCGCAATTCTGTCCTCGTCGGGCAAGGGCGAAGCCTTGGCAAAAGAGCTGGGGGGGCTTGGCGTCACCGGGTCCAACCGCTCGCCTGAAGATCTGGCTCGTTTCATTGACACCACCATGGCGCGCTGGGGCCGCATTGATGCCGTCGTGAACAGTGCCGGGCACGGTCCGAAAGGCCCATTGCTGGAAATCAGTGACGACGATTGGCACTTGGGAATGGAGTATTACCTGCTGAACGTGGTGCGCATTGCGCGTTTGGTGGCTCCCATCATGCAGGAGCAAAAATCCGGGTCCATCGTCAATATCTCCACCTACGCCACATTCGAACCCGAAGCGCTGTTCCCAACCTCTGGCGTGTTTCGCGCAGGGCTGGCCGCTTTCACCAAAGTGTTCTCAGATCAATTTGCGCCGCACAATGTGCGCATGAATAACGTGCTCCCGGGTTTTATCGATAGCCTGCCCGAGAAAGAAGACCGCCGCGCACGCATTCCCATGGGCCGTTACGGCACGGCAGAGGAAGTTGCTGATCTGATTGGATTCCTGGCCTCAAATGCATCAACCTACATCACGGGTCAGAACATTCGCATTGATGGCGGCATTACGCGCGCCGTTTGAACACGCTATCGGTGATTAAGCCGAAAGGATGAGTATTTTTGGCGTAGTCCCCGGTAAATTGCAGTATTGAAGCCGCAAGCGGCATTGAGTACGGTGAGTTGTCTACCTACGGCACTTTCCTTACTCAATGTCAGTCCTCGCGGCTCAGCCCCTCCCCCCCACGCCTGGTCAAGCCTCTCGCTTTCTTGCTCAGGCCACGTTTGGTCCCACACCCGACCAGATCGACGCTGTCGTGGCACAAGGCTATGCCCCCTGGCTGGATGCACAGCTTTCGCTCCCGCCTTCCCAGACACATTTCGACTGGCTCGTCGCGCAAGGCAAGAACACCGAGGAATTTAAGGGCAACGGTATCAACGCGCCGCTGGAGTCCACACTTTGGCGCAAGTTTATTGCCGCCGAAGACCAGGTACGTGTGCGCGTAGCCTTTGCGTTATCGGAAATATTCGTTGTTGGCGTATCAGCCATTACCTCGAATTGGCCACTCTTTGGCGCCGCATCATTCATGGATTTGCTGGCAGAACATGCGCTTGGCAACTACGAGGCCTTGCTCACTGCCGTCACCTTGAATGTGTCGATGGGCAGCATGCTCACGTATCGCGGCAATCGCAAGGAAGACCTTCGCACCGGTCGGCATCCTGACGAAAATTATGCTCGCGAGGTGATGCAGTTATTCAGCATCGGATTGATCGAATTGAATACCGACGGCAGCCCGCGGCTTGTCGATGGCAAGCCGGTGCAAACCTATACGAATGCCGACGTACAGGGTCTGGCAAAAGTCTTTACCGGTTGGGACCTGAGCGGGTCTGACTCGACAGTTCAGTTCTATCTACGGCCAATGGCACTGAACCCAGCGGATCACTCTTTAGCTGAAAAGCGCTTTCTGGGTGCCACGATTCCATCGGGTACGGGTGGCGTGATTTCACTACGACGTGCCGTAGAAGTGCTGGCCGCTCACCCCAACGTGGGTCCGTTTATTGGCACCCAACTCATTCAACGACTCGTCACCAGCAATCCAAGTGCCACCTACGTGGGCCGCGTGGCCGCCGTTTTCAATGACGACGGCGACGGCCAGCGCGGCAATTTAAAAGCCGTTGTACGTGCCATTTTGCTGGACCCGGAAGCGCGCTCGCCGGATCTGCAATCTGCATCATGGGGCAAAGTGCGAGAGCCCATTATTCGTTTTTCGGCATGGGCGCGCGCCTTTGAAGCGCGTTCGACGAACGACAAATGGGCCATGCCTGACACCACCGACAACACTATCCGCCTGGCGCAGAGCCCCATGCGCGCGGCCTCGGTATTCAACTTTTTCCGGCCACGCTTCACGCCACCGGCCACCGAACTGGCCGAGCGCAACTTGCTTGCCCCTGAACTGCAAATCACCGACGAAACCAGCATTGCTGGCTATCTTAATTTTCTGGCGATCTACGTGCGCGGCGGCTGGGAAGATCTGCAAACTTCCTATCGCAGGGAACTTCCTTTGGCGAATGATCCGCAGGCGCTCGTGGCGCATATCGCGCTGCTATTGGCGGGAGATACGTTTGACCCGGATGATGCCACTGTCATTGCGCAAGCAGTCGCCACCATTGACGCCGCGCAGCCGCTTGATCGCGTGCGTGCCGCCATCGTCCTGGTAGCCGCCTCTCCTGCCTACCTGATTCAGAAATAGCTTGCGGCCCACATCATGCCAATCCCCTTCGCAGTAAGCCGTCGAGAATTTCTGCAGCGCGCAGGCGCCCTTGGGTTAAGCGGTATCGCTGCGCCCTTGGGTCTGAGCCTGGCGTCGCTTGCGCATGCGGCGGCATTGACCCAGCCAAATGACTACAAGGCGATCGTCTGCGTCTTTCTGTATGGCGGGAACGACCCGTACAACACCATCGTGCCCTACGATGCCGCGGGTTACCGTGCCTATCGGACCGCGCGTACCGACATTGCACTGACTCGTGAGTCCTTGCACGCCACCGCACTACCGGCGAACGACAATCAGGTCGGCACTCAGTTTGCGCTGGCACCCGGCCTGTCTGCCCTCAAGCCCTTATATGACCAAGGCAAGCTCGCCATCCTGCTCAATATTGGCCCCTTGATCGTTCCCACCACGAAAGCCCAATACCTTGGTGCGCAAGTCCCGTTGCCACCCAAACTTTTCTCGCACAACGATCAGCAATCCTATTGGCAGGCCCTGGCACCTGAAGGCGCGGCATCGGGGTGGGCCGGTCGCATGGCAGATCTCTTTGCGACGGCCAACAGCAATAGCAGCTTCACCACGGTGACGGCGGGTGGCACCGCCGTTTTTCTCGCAGGACACGCGGTGACGGGCTATCGCGTGGGAGTGAATGGTTCAACGCGTATAGAACTGCTTGAACAGGACTTATACGGATCAAGCCGCTGCACAGCACTGTTGCGAGAACTCATCACCCAGCCCAGGCCCCACTTGATGGGCCAACAACTAGCCCATGTCGCCACCCGCTCCATTCAAGCAGACCTTCAACTGCGCAAAGCGCTGAACGACATCAATATCCCGGGGAACTTCGCCACGCCCTTAGCCGAACAATTCAAGATCGTGGCGCGCATGATTGCCGCTCGCGACAGCTTGGGTGCAAAACGCCAAGTGTTCTTCGTGTCGCAGAACGGCTACGACAATCACTCAGGCCTGAACGACACCCATCCCGCCCTGCTGCGCGAACTGGGTGACGCCATGAGCATTTTTCAGAGCGCGCTGAACCAGCTTGGCGTAGCCGATCAGGTAAGCACCTTCACCGCATCCGAATTCGGGCGCACGTTGGGCTCGAACGGCAACGGATCAGATCATGGCTGGGGTTCGCATCATTTCGTGATGGGTGGCGCGGTACGCGGTGGAAAACTGTACGGTTCACATCCTGAAATTGCCGTAAACGGCCCCGGGTTTGTCGACAATGGTCGCCTGCTGCCGACACTTGCCGTTGAACAACTGGGCGGGGCGCTAGGTACCTGGTTTGGGGCTAGCCGCGCGGATCTTGAACTCGTTTTCCCAAATCTGCGAAACTTCGGGTCTGAACCTTTAGGCGTCCTCTAGGGCCTTCGCCCCATGGCGCGATGCACAGGCTTGCTCTCTACCCGAACACACCATGACTTCGCTCTATTCACTTAGCCGCGGCGATGCGCCGCTGGTCATCAACATTCCTCACGTGGGCACCTGGGTGCCAACAGAACTGCGCCCGTTTCTACAAGCGCAAGCGCAAGGCGTACCAGATACAGATTGGCACGTGGATCGTCTGTATGATTTTGCGCGCGCCAGTGGCGCGACGCTAATGGCGGCCACGCACTCCCGCTACGTCATCGATCTGAATCGCGATCCTGATGGCGGTTCCTTGTATCCGGGCGCATCCAACACGGAACTTTGCCCCACCACGCGCTTTGACGGCGGCCCGGTATGGTTGCCGGGCACCGAAGCTGAACCGGCCTTGGACGTGCAAACACGTCGCCGCGCCTACTTCGATGCTTATCACGCGCAATTGGCTGCGGAGCTTGCTCGCGTTCACGCCTTGCATGGGTATGTCATTTTGCTCGACGGGCACTCGATCATTTCAACGTGCGAACGCTTCTTTGATGGCAAATTACCTGATCTGAATCTGGGTACGGCCGATGGCAGCAGTTGCGCGGCCTCGTTGCAGCAGGTGGCCGCGAAGGCGCTAGGCGCATCAGACGCGTTCACGCACATCGTCAACGGACGCTTCAAAGGTGGCTGGATCACGCGTCATTATGGTCAGCCAGAGGCTGGCTACCATGCACTTCAGTTGGAAATGGCGTTGTCGGCATACATGACCGAAGATGCCCCATACCATTGGGAACCTGAACGTGGGGAGCCCTTGCGACAAGTGCTGCAACGCCTTGTTCACGACTTGCTGGCCTGGCGCCCTTAAGCCCCTCAAGCGCCGTCCGCCCATTGAGGGCGTTCGGCGCTGCCGCTACCCCAATTGCCGATACACTTCCTGCGACAACTTCAGTAGCTCGTCGCGTTCTACCGCGCCAGACAGCGCATAGCCGAATTGCCCTTCCACCCAATAAAACACGCGCACAGCCCCTTCTTGCGTGTACTGGAATGCGGTCTTGGCGCCTTGCGCCTCCCGCGTCACATACAGGGTCAGGCGCTGTCCATTGGCACCCGTATACATAAAGAGCGCCACCGGGCCATCGCCACCAGGCAACAAACGCCCGCCGACCAATTCATACCCTACGTTTGACAGCGAAGGCGCGCGCACGGGTGCACCCAAGCGCTTGGTCAGCCACTTCACCAGTGCCTGCTCCTGATCCGCTCCCACCTCAACCGGCCGCCCCATATCGGGGGCATACACGGCATGCGCAATCGCCGCGCGTTGTGCATACCCGCCCGCGGCCATATCCGGCCGAGCTGTCGCCAGACGCATTTGGAGCTGATCCGCATCCAAAGCGCCACGTAGAAACCAGGCTGCACTAGCGCTGAAAATGGCAATTGCCACCCCTGCGGCCAAGCCGCGCCACGGCCACGTGCGCTCCGGGGGGGCCAATGGCAAACGCAAGGGAATGGCTTCATCCATGACCGGATTCAGAAATTCGCGCAGCGATGCACGCTGCTCTCGCCACCCGTTGACCCGAGCCAATTCCTGCGGATGCGCGGCCAGAAAGGCCTCAACATCGGCATGACGCGAATGCGGTAACTGCCCATCCACATAAGCATGCAGATCGGCTTCAGCAATCGGGGCGCCGGAAACAGGCGCGGTTTGGCGGTGCGTATCGTTCATATCATTTGATGAGATGGATTCGGCTGACCGAATCTCGTCCCTGCATTAATGCCGTCAGGCGCTCGCGTGCACGAGACAGTCGCGACATGATGGTGCCGATCGGGATATCCAACACTTGGGCAGCCTCCTGATAGGACAGGTCTTCCACACAGACCAGCAGCAATACCTCGCGCTGCTCTGGCGGCAAAGCTTGCAGGCAACGATCCAGATCACGCACTTCCAGGTGATCGGTTTGCGTAGCCCGCACAGAAACGTCGGGGACATCCCCCGACGTGCTCTGCTCTGCCTGGCGCTGATTCTTGCGCACACCATCGATGAAATGATTGTGCATGATGCCGAACATCCAGGCGCGCAACTCACCACGGCGCTGCCAGCGCGAATAACGACTCCAGGCACGTTCAAGCGTGTCCTGCACCAGATCGTCCGCTCGATGGGCGTCACCCGTCAGCCCGCGGGCGTAACGCCGCAGGCTGGGAATGCAGGCCAGAATGGACGCTTCGTCGTCAGCGCGCATGGTAGCTATAGACGAACCTCAAGAAAGTGCGGCTCAGGGCTTGATTACGTGCCAGACATCTTTGAAGTTGTCGCCCATTTTTTCGCCAGGCTTCGTGTCCTTGGCAAACAGGTAAATCGGCTTGCCCTTGTATGCCCATTGTTTCGCGCCATCATCACGCGTGATGATGGTCAAGTCGCCTTGGGGCTTGGCGTCAGCCGCTGCTGTCACGGGAGGCCACGCCTTGGCGCAGCCTTCAGTGCAAGCACTTTTTCCGCTTCCAGCAACGTCTTTATCGAAGGTATAGAGGGTCATTCCTGAGCTATTGACCAACATGCCATCCTGGGTCTTGACCGCTTGGGCATATGCGCCCGCGGTAAACAGAGTGGCGCAAGAAAGAAACAGGGCTGCAGCGATTCGAGTACGCATGGGGTGCCTCTTTAAAGTGACGTGAAGTTAGGTCCTACCCAACATAGACGCTTGCGGTGCACGACCTATTCCCGGCAAACCAAAATAAATTCAGTGGACGCTAGATGGCCGCTGGCGTGTCGGCCCCCGAGTACCGCATTTCATGCTCAAGCTCGGTCGCATCGACCACCACAAAACCCAAGGAAAAATATAAGCGTTGCGCCGGGCTGCCCTTCAAAACGCTAAGCGTGACCGGCACGGCGAGCGCATCAGCCTGATCAAGCACGTCGCTCAAGATGTGCCGACCCAAACCCTGCCCCTGAAAATCAGGTGCGAGCTGAATTTGCACAACACGCCAGACGTGGGGGTCACGGGAAACTTTGAGCAGGCCAACGGCCTGCCCCTCGCGTCGGACGATCTGAGCGTCCTCCCAACGATGACGAATGCGCGCCAAATGATGCTCATCGTCGGTGGGCGCGCCAGCACGTATCAAGTGTTCGGTCATTGTCGCTTTTCGCAAGCTCAACAGAAACGGCAGATCTTGCTCGTTGACCGGGTGAAAGGTAAGGGTTGGCGTCGTCATGGGGCACGAATTCCGAAAGGTGGCGGCTGGCTGTCCATTCTAGGCGCTCAGCTTGACGACCGTTTACATGCTGGCCAAGTAGGCGCGCCAACCGCCGAAAGCCGTGATGTCTTGTGCCCCGGTGACGCCTCGTGGTTCGCAAATGAATCCCTTCACCTGGCGACCATCGGCGAGTTCAAGCGTGCCAATACCCAGCGGTGCCGGAATTTGTGCCATGAATGTGCCGAAGGCGGCTGTTGGCACATCCCAGAGTTCCAGTTCAATCGCAGCGCCGGAACTTGCCCTGACCAGCCCGGGTTTGGGCGGCGCGGTGCCCGCCAGCGCATAGAGACGGTAGTCGGCGGCCGTGTGTGTCTTCTCTACGAACACCGCGTCAAGGGCGGTCAATTGATGATTCAAGGGCATGCCTGTCAGATGCGCGCCCACCACGGCCACACGCAACATGCTCGCGTGAGGCTCCGGACTGACGGGATGGAACAATGCTGGCACTGGCCTGCCCGTCGCGCCCAACGGCAGACCTTGATGCGCCTGCCATTGGCGCCCCAATCGCACAAGCGCCTCGTCCTGCCAGGCCAGGGAGATCAAGGTGATGCCACTTGGAAGCCCGTCGCTTCGCATCCCGGCGGGTAGCGCCAACGCCGACAAATCTGCCAAATTGGTGAAGTTTGTGTAGTAGCCCAAGCGTGTATTCAACGTAACCGGGTCGGCGCGCAACTGTTCAATCGTGTAAATCGAGGGCGTGGTCGGGACAAGCAAAGCATCGTAATCCGCGAGCACCATTTGAATGCGTCGTGCTAGCTCTGCACGCAAATACTCTGCCTTGAACGCATCGACAGCCGTGTAGTTCACCGCCTGTTCGACAATGCCACGAACTACCGGATGCATCGCCTCGGGTGTATCGCGCCATAAGGCCTCCACGGCTGCAAACCGCTCTGCCACCCAAGGCCCTTGATAAAGCAGTGCGGCCAGCGCTTCAAACGGCGAAAAATCAATGGTCTCAATCTGCGCGCCCACGGTTTTGAAGGCGCGCACAGCCGCGTCGAAAACCGCAGCCGCCTCGGTATCAGCATAGAACTCCAGGCAGGCAGGAATGGCCAGCCTCGGCGCAGCAAGGCCGGCTTTGGAAACGCTCGGAGGCTTGGCGCGGGAATAAGGATCGTGCGCATCAAAGCCGGCAGCCACTTGCGCCACGTGGTCGGCATCGTCAACCGTAAGCGCAAAGATCGAGACGCAATCTTGCGTTCGGCAGGCAGGAACGACCCCGGCCGTGCTGAGCCATCCTTTGGTCGGTTTCAGACCCACAATATTGTTGAAGCCCGCAGGCACACGCCCCGAACCTGCGGTGTCTGTGCCGAGTGAGAATGGCACAAGCCCGCGCGCCACCACAGACGCAGAGCCCGAGCTCGACCCCCCACTGACATAGGCCGGATTAAACGAGTTGGCTACGGCTCCCCACGGCGAACGTGTGCCCACCAGACCCGTGGCGAACTGATCCAGATTGGTTTTCCCGACAAGAATGGCACCCGCCGCCCGCAGGCGCGCCACCACGGTCGCATCGTCAGCGGGGGTGTAGCCGAATGCCGGGCAGCCAGCCGTTGTTGGCCAACCCAGCGCATCGATATTGTCTTTGATCGCAAAAGGCACGCCGTATAACGGCAAACGCGCTACGTCCCCGCCCTGAGCCACCAGCCGCCTTTGCAGAGCATCCAGCTGCTCCTGCAATGCAAGCGCATCGACGCGGCAGATCCAGGCATTGTCGGCCGGACTATCGGGGTGGGCCACAAAATGGGCCAGCATCGCCTCTGGGCTTGCCCCCGCTTCGCGATAGGCTTGCTGCCATTGAGCGATGGTCCAACCCAGAGTGTCTTGCGATGTTGCGGCGGTGGTCATACTGGCATCCTCTTGTATACAAGTAGGAATACCTAAGCAATTGCTGTGCCACGTATGGCCTGACGATCTGTTGCCATCGTGCTCGCCGATTTTGCTCGACGCCAGGCCCGATCACGCGCGCGCAAGTGCCGTTCGCGCCGACCCGCAGCACCTTTGTCGCGCATAGCGCGCACCGAGTTCGTGCCGATGCACCACTTTGTTGCCGCGCAACGCACGACAGTCTTCTATCAATATGTCGTAGAAAGCATGGAGGCTCACGCCGTGTTTCTATATAATCGCGCCCCATGTACCGCGCTCGTGTCCTGACCAAACCTTGCCTATGGATCGCCTTGCTGGTGATCGTATGGGCATCGCTTGCGCCCTCGCTGGCACATGCGGTCAACACTTGGCATGGCGCGAAGAAAATCACCATCGACTATTGCACGATGGACGGCGCAGCCTCAATGTCCATTGACGTCCCTGCCGACGACGCCTCGCACGATTCGCATGCCGATGCGCAGCACTGCCCCTTCTGCCGCAACTCTCAAGCCATGGTAGGCATATTCCCCGCCCCCGTTCTTGTGTTGCCCGCGGTGGAAAGCCGCATCAGTTACCCCCCGCTTTTCTACCAGGCCGCTCGGCCGCTTTACGCCTGGAGCGCGGCCCAGCCGCGCGCACCGCCTGACGCGTAATTCCGCTGCGTACACGCCGCCGCAGGCGGCACGTATGCACACCCCTGCCTTTTCTATGACGTCCCGCGTGAACGGATAAACCGACACGGGTGCTTAGCTGCGCCTGCTCAATCGTTCATCGGGCCAACTCTGTGCGGCCTCTCGTTGGTTCGGCAATCCGCCGCGCCAAGGCAGGCCGGTGCGCAGGCACGCCCACTCCCTGGTTGTTGATCATGCATAAAGTCCATTCCCTCGCCTGGCTTAGCGCCTGCGCATTGGCCACGCCAACCGCGTTGGCGCAATCTCCAGACGCCTCCGCAACTGCGTCCAGCGCCCCGACGCAACTGCTGGCACCCACTACCGTCTATGGCGCGGCATCCACCTCCGCCGCGCCAAACGGCACCCTTAATTTGAACGCGATTGACACTACGGGCAGCCGCCTCGGTCTCACGCTGCGGGAAACGCCGGCCGCCGTCACCATTATTTCTCGCGAACAAATCGAAGCGCGGGGTTCGCTCAATACCCAGGAAATCGCGCGAGGAATTCCTGGCGTGGACAACGCTTCACCCCCCGGCTCAGCCGGCACCGTCAGCTATCGCGGTTTCAGCGGTGGGCAGATATCTCAGTTGTTTAACGGCATCTCAGTGCAATACGACGCGGTAGCCGCCCGCCCGGTCGATAGTTGGATCTATGACCGCGTCGAGGCCATCGGGGGACCCGCCACGTTCTTATTCGGTGCGGGTGCGGTGGGCGGGGCCATCAACTATGTGACCAAGCTTGCCCAGCGCGACACCGTCTATGACGGGCAGATACGATTCGGTTCGTTCAACACCCAACAGTACTCAGTGGGTATGAATCAGCAACTTGCTGGAGAGCCCGGGGGCCGAGGTCAGTACTTGCGGATTGATGCCAACAGCACAAGCAGCGATGGTTGGATAGACGGCAATAGCTCGCGTGCGCAACAGCTTGCCGCGTCACTGCTGTCTGACTTGGGCGACAACGTCACGCATACCCTGGCATTTGAGTATCAGCATGAGAAGGTAAACCGCCCCTACTGGGGCACGCCTTTGCTGGTGGGTTCCAATGGCACGGTGCAAGGCGAGGGTCATATTCTGGACGGCACACGCTTCAAGAATTACAACGTGGACGATGGCCGCTATGAGCAAACCGTGCTGTGGGCGCGCTCCATAACGGAATGGCAGGCACGCAGCAACTTGAGTTTTAAAAACACGCTGTACTACTACCAAGCCGAGCGCGATTTTCAGAATCTGGAGACCTATCGGTTCAATGCCGACAACAGCCGTGTTTTGAGGTCCGGCGCACTATTGCAACGTCATGAGCAACAGCTGATCGGCAATCGCGTGGAAGGTCTTTACAAAGGCAGCCTGGCGGGCTTGCCCAGCGACTGGTCCTTTGGGATGGATGCCAGCGTCAATAAGCAAACTCGCTATCCGACCAGTCTGCCCGCCACGGTCGACGCCGTGAACCCTTACAACTTCAATCCCGGCAATTTTTACGATATTCCCGGCATGACGCGTGGACACGTGGCAGATCGCGATAACAAGATCACCACGATCGCCCTGACCGTTGAAAACCGCACACAAATTCTGCCAAGCGTCGCTCTCGTGTCCGCCTTGCGTCAGGACTATATCGACCTTGACCTGACCAACCGCCGCGCCGTCACGGCATCGTCTCCCGCCCAGGCATCCCGACGCTACTCGCCCCTGACAGGGCGACTGGGTGCGAACTGGACACTAAGCCCCGGTGCCTCGCTCTATGCGCAGTACGCCACCGCCGCAGATCCTCCGTCTGGCGTTCTGGCCACTGCATCATTTGCAGATGCCTTGAACAATGACCGCCTGACCACCGGTACGCAAACCGAGGTGGGGGGGAAATTCGACTTCTGGGATGGCCGAGGAACCGCCACGGTTGCCGCCTATGAGATCAAGCGCAAAAACCTGTCGACACCAGACCCCTTGAACCCAGGCCTAAGCGTACCGGTAGGCGCGCAATCGGCCCGTGGTGTGGAAGTCGCTGCGGGCTTCCAGGTGACATCCAAACTGTCTGTTCAAGGCAACTTCGCACTGGTAGACCCCCGCTACGACGACTTCTCGCAAGTCATCAATGGCGTGGCCGTCTCCCGCAATGGCCGGGTACCCACCAACACGCCGCGTCAGCTTGGCAATCTGTGGGTGGACTACGCCTTTACGCCAGACTGGCGTGGCAGTGTGTCGGCCCGTTATGTCGGGCGCACCTATGCAGACGCCGCCAACACGGTGTGGGCGCCGTCCTACATCACGATGGACGCCGCGTTGTCGCACCGCTTCGATCGGCACTTCACGATCACGGGGCGCGTGCGCAACCTGACCGATAAGGTCTATGCGTCCAATGTGACCGGCACCCCGATGTACTACCTGGGCGCGCCGCGTTCGTTCGAACTCACCTTGCAGGCACGCTACTAGATGAGGCAATCCATGCAAAGCCACGCACCCCAGTCGCGACGACCTCCAACCAAACCCGCGTTGTCTTCGCGCATGAAGCGCTGGCTCTACCTGTTGCATCGCTGGGCAGGCATTGTGCTGTGCGCCTTCTTCGCGATGTGGTTTATCTCGGGGGTAGTCATGATGTATGTGGGCTACCCAAAGCTCACACCCGCTGAATACCGGCAGCACCTGGCCCCCTTGCACGCCGAAGCAATATCGATAAGTCCCGATCAGGCAAGACGTGCCGCCACGGGATTGAACACCGTCAGTGAGATTCGTCTTGCGGCAACACGTGCCGGGCTACCGGTTTACCTGCTTGCCGGAACGCCCTCAAGCGCACGAGCCGTTGTGGATGCAAGCACCGGCGCGCTCCTTGGAACGGCCGACGCCGCTACCGCGCTGGCCACTGGCCAGGCTTATTTCAACGGACAGTTCAACCCAAGCTACGCGGGGGAAATTCTCGAAGACATGTACACGCACTCCCGTGCGCTGGACTCTCATCGACCATTGCATGTCATTGACATGGACGACCCCGCACATACACGCCTCTATGTGTCCAGCGCGACCGCTGCGGTGGTGCTGGATGCCACGCGGACAGAGCGCCTCTGGAACATCGTCGGTGCCTGGATTCATTGGCTGTATCCATTTCGCGGCAATTTTTTCAATCAATACTGGCATGACATCGTCGTGTACTTGTCGGTGGCTGGCGTGCTGCTGACGATAACGGGCACAATCGTCGGCCTGTTGCGTTGGCGATTTTCTCGGCCCTATGCCAGCGGCAGTCGCTCGCCCTACAGAGAAAAAGTGATGCGCTGGCATCATGTGTCCGGGCTGATATTCGCCGTCATCACGTTCACCTGGATCTTGAGTGGCCTCCTGTCCATGAATCCTTGGAAAGTATTTTCAAGTGATGCCAAGCCCTTGGCCGTGCTTGCCTACAAGAATGGCCTCTTGGAACCCACCGATGCCTTTGCGCACCCTACAGCCCTACTAGACGCGTTACCTGGAGCACCTCGAGAACTTGTTTGGGTTAGAAACGCCGGTCGTGATCTCGTGCTCGCCTATGGCGCAACCGGCTTGCAGGCGGTGCTGCAAGCCCATGACGCGCAAGCCGCCAGGATTGACCCTGATGCGCTGCGCAGCGCCGCAGCCTTATTGATACCCGACGCCAGCGTTACGGAGGTCGAAGTACTTAACGCCTACGACGCCTACTATTACTCGCGCGATGAACACGCCATGCTCGGTCATGTTGAACGGCCGCTACCTGTATGGCGTGTCGTGTTCGACAACCCTCAGGCAAGCTGGGTATACCTTGACCCCCGTACCGGCCAGATTCTCAGTCGGCAGGATCGCAGTAATCGTGTAAGCCGGTGGTTGTTCGCATTCCTGCACAGCTGGGATTGGCCGGGTCTGCTGGCGCGGCGACCCTTATGGGACGCTTTGATGATCCTGTTGAGTCTGGGAGGCGTAGCGCTCAGCATCACAGGTGTCGTGATCGGCTGGCGGCGTTTGGGTCGAAAGCTGGGCAGCTAGCCGGAACGTGCGCGCGGGCAACCCAGCGGGCCTGCGCGCCACATTTCCACTATGCTCAAACTCTCACATTTATCCAACCCGACTCAGGAGTCTGCATGTCCGACGTCACCATTTACCACAACCCCAAGTGCGGAACGTCCCGCAACACGCTTGCGTTGATTCGCAATGCAGGCATTGAGCCCACGATCGTGCGCTACCTGGAAACACCGCCCCCCCGCAAGGTCCTGCGGGATTTGTTCAAGCGTGCGGGGTTGAGCGTGCGCGAGGCCATGCGTGAAAAGGAAGCCATTTTCAACGAGCTGGACCTGGGTCGCGAGTCGTTGACAGACGATGATCTGCTCGACGCCATTGAGCAGCACCCGATTTTGCTGAATCGCCCATTTGTCGCCACGCCTTTAGGGGTGAAACTCTGCCGACCTTGCGAAGAGGTGCTGGATATTCTTCCCAACCCGCAACAAGCGGCGTTCAGCAAGGAAAATGGCGACCCCGTCATTGATGCCAAGGGCCAACGCATTACGGCGTAGCCTGGAGCGGTCATGGCAAATCACAAGTTCGGTAAGAGTGCGTAATTCAGGGGCGTAATTCAGTGATCTGACGGTTAACCCCGCTATGATCGCCCTCATTCACTTATTACGATTTGATGAGTTGTCATGAACGCCCTGGAACCTTTCAATCAGTCCCTATTTTTACAGATCAATGCCGACCCTTCTACGCCCGCGTGGAAAATTCAGTTGGCACTGATTCTGGCTAACAAGCTCATATACCTCGTCCCGCTGTCGCTGGCAGCTATGTGGCTTTGGGGCAGCGAAGATAGCCGCCGCGCCGCGATGCGTATCCTGATGGTGATTGTTGTGGCGCTTTGCGTGAACTATCTCATCGGGGTTGCGCTGCCGCATGCGCGTCCCTTTGTTCTGGGCCTGGGCCACGCTTTTTTCCCCCACGCGCCTACCTCGTCCTTTCCCAGCAACCACACCACAATCATCGCAGCGATGGGCATGACATTGATCTGCTCACGAGGCTTGGCTGGCTGGGGCTGGTTGACGCTATTGCTGGCACTGGCGGTCGGTTGGTCACGCGTCTATTTGGGCGTGCATTTCCCGTTGGACATTCTGGGCGGCTTGGTGCTTGCACCCATCGCGCTAGTGCTGGCGACTCCGCTTTGGCATCGCGTTGGCACAACGCTCACCAACGGTGCGCAAGCGCTCTATCGTCGTAGTTTTGCACCACTGATAGCTCGGGGCTGGGTGCGCGGCTGAAGACGCGGCGGCAAAAAGCGCGGGGTAGACGCGCTTGACGATGGCGTTCTAGTCTCGTCAACCATCGCGGGTTGCGCGTGCTTGACGATAGCGTTCTCCTCTCGGTTTGTTCGCGCTCCACCCATCGCGGGTTGCGCGCGCTTGACGATGGCGTTCTCCCCTCGGTTTTTTCGCGCTCCACCCACGCTACTTTATCTGCGGGCAGGGGTGCCGTAGCGTGGGTGGAGCGCGTCCTTCCCTGAAGAATTGGAACACGGGTCAGCGCGCGTAACCCGCGATGCTTGGCCCAGCGCTCTTGCCGCTCAAAAACGCGGGTTAGTCCCGGAAGTTCTCGAACTGCAGCGGCAGCTCGACATCTGCTTTACGCAATAACGCAATTGCGGTTTGCAGATCGTCGCGCTTCTTGCCCGTGATGCGTAGCTTGTCACCGTTGATCTGCGTTTCCACCTTGAGCTTGGCTTCTTTGATGGCGGCGATCAATTTCTTGGCGACAGGCTGCTCAATACCGTTCTTGATGGTGACCTTCTGGCGTGCGCCACCCAGATTCTCCAGCGGGTCCGCTACATCCATGCAGCGCACGTCGATGCCGCGTGCGGCCAGACGCCCGCGCAGAATGTCCAGCATCTGCTTGAGTTGGAAGGCGCTGGGCGCGGTTTGGGTTATTTCAAAACCATCCAGTTCGAACTTGGCGTTGCTGCCCTTGAAGTCAAAACGGGTAACCAGTTCGCGGTTAGCCTGGTCGATGGCATTGGTAAGTTCGTGTTTGTCGACTTCGGAGACGACATCGAATGTAGGCATGACACGCAGTCCTGTGGATAAGATAAAAGTTGATGATGCCACGTACAGCATTCTAAGAACCGCTATTTTACCGACCTGCGCGCCGCTCAGCTCATGAGAACGAGTAAGCGCCCTGGTTGCAGTGGGTGTGGCCCCACCTGCGCCTCAATTCCGTAGGCCTGCCATAGGTGCGCGGGCGTCAATACCTCCTCGGGCGTACCGGTGGCAATGGCCCTGCCACCGTCAAGCAACAACAATCGATCGCACCAGCGCGCCGCCAGGTTCACGTCGTGCAAAATGACCAATACGCCGGTATTGCCCTCGTGCGCCAACGCTGCTGCTACGCGCAGCAAGTCCCGCTGGTGTTTGGGGTCCAGGCTGGCGGTGGGCTCATCAAGCAGCAGGAACCGTTTTTCCTTGGCCGCCCGCGCCGCCTTGCACTGCACCAATACGCGGGCAAATTGAACGCGCTGCTGTTCGCCACCTGAAAGCTCGGGGTAACGCCGTGGCGCCAGATGTGCCACATCGGCCAATGCCAGGGCTTGGGCCACCTCGGTTGCCACGAGGCTGGAAGACAACTCCAGAAAGGGGTAGGCCCCCATTGCCACGACTTCATCCACGCCCAGATCAAAGCTCAGCCCGGGCTTTTGAGGCAATACTGCTCGGTGACGTGCCTGTTCCCTGTGCGACATGGCCACCAGTGGCTTGCCTGAAAGCATGACCTGGCCCGAATCCGGTCTCAATTCCGCAGACATTGCCGACAACAAGGTGGATTTACCCGCGCCATTGGCACCCAACAGTCCCACCACTTCACCCGCACTCAATTGAAGCGACACATTGCGCAGAATGGTGGTGCCACCCCGAGACAAGGTCAGATTCTGGGCATCCATCATCACGAGAGCCTCCGGCCGCGTGCGAGCAACCATATGAAAAACGGCCCGCCGACCAGACTGGTTACCAGACCAATCGGGAGTTCAGCGGGTACGACAGCCACGCGTGCCAACCAATCTGCCAGGGTCAGGGCCAATGCGCCGCCAAGCACGCAAGCTGGCAACAACCAGCGGTGATCTGCCCCCAGTGTCATGCGCAGTAAATGCGGCACCACCAGACCCACAAAGCCGATACCGCCTGTGGCCGCCACGAGCGGCCCGACGATCAAGGCCGTGGCCAACACCAGTTGCGCGCGCACACGCTTGAGTGCATAACCCAGGTGCTGCGCCTCGCGCTCGCCCAGCAACAGCGCGTTCATGATGCGCCACTGCCGCATCATCCACCAGCACAACAGCAAGATCCATGGGCCCAGAAAACCCACTAATTTCCAGCTTGCACCGGCGAGACTACCCATGCTCCAGAATGTCAGGTCGCGCAGTTGCGCATCGTTGGCAATGAACGTGAAGAGCCCGATCAGCGCACCGGCGACCGCATTGATGGCAATGCCAGCCAGCAACAAGCCTGCCACACCGGGTACCCTGCGGCCCAGCGCATACGCGCCGAATGTCGCCAGCAGGCTGCCTAGAAACGCGGCTGGCGCCATGATCCAGAATCCGCCTGCCGTCAGGACAATGGCGCCTACGGCCCCTAAAGCCCCACCAGCTGATATTCCAATCAACCCGGGTTCTGCCAAAGGGTTACGAAACAAGGCCTGCATGGCCGCGCCCGAGATCGCCAGTGCCGCTCCGGCAATCAATGCAAACAGCACGCGCGGAATACGTATGTCGATCAAGACATTGCGCCACAAGGCATTGCCAGCATCAGGCGTTCCCCACAGCAACTCTGGCCACGCATGCAGTGGAATCGACACCGCGCCGCTGGCGCTGGCCGCCAGCGCCACGACCAGCAATACGGCAGCCAGCCCGCACAAAAACCGCGAGGGGCTGGGCCGACGCGGTGCTCGTGCGCCTACCGAGGCGTTATCGCGCCATAGCACGCGTGGCCTCTTGCTTTAATTGCGCCAATGCCTGCGGCAAGCGCGGACCCAAGCCAAGAATCAGCAAGTCGTCCATTACCACTACGCGACGCTTCTTGGCGGCTGGCGTCGTGGCCAGGCCAGGCAGGCGCAACAAGGCATCCATGCCACCGGTGGCCTCCAATGAGGTTCCCGTCACCACAATGAGGTCTGGTGCCAGCGCACCCACCGCTTCAGCCGAAAGCGGCTTGTACCCTTGCTGCTCATCCAGTACGTTGACCAGACCCGCCAACTTCATGACCTCATTTGCCGCAGTGCCGCGCCCTGCACCCTGCGGCGTGCCGCTACGGTTAATGAGGAGAAGCGCGCGCGCCTGCGTAGACGGAATGCTTAGCGCATGCGCCATTTCTTGCGATACACGTTCCACCATTTTTTCGCCTTCCGGCTGAACATCCAGGGCATGCGCGACCCCCCGGATACGTGCCTTGAGCGAATCAACAGAAGGGGCATCCGGCAGCGTGACCACACGCAAGCCCACGTCGCCCAAACGCTTGAGCGCGTCTGGCGGCCCGGCTTGCTCGGAAGCCAGCACCAGGTCTGGCTTTAATGCCAATACGCCCTCCACGGGGACGGCACGGTAATACCCGATGCGCGGCAGACGAGTGGCCGCTTCCGGATACAGGCTGGACAGATCATCACCGACCAGACGATCACCCTGACCCAATGCATACACGATTTCGGTGACGCTTCCCCCCAAGGTAACAACGCGCGTCGCCGGCGCGGTGGTTTCGCTTGCCGCCACCGCGCCCGCCAAGAGCCATCCCACTACCAGCACGCCCCATTTTTTCATCGTGTTCTCACGCCGCCAACGGAAGACGGCACAGACTGGTCATCAAGCTGCGCCACGCTGGCAACTCAGGCTTACCCGGTTTGCGCTCACCAAAGAATTGCGCAATCAGGTCCCCCGTTGAGGAATACAGTTCAAGAGAGGTCACCCAACCATCCGACGTGGGTTTATTCACGATCCAGGAGGACGCGATGGCCGTAGTGTCCAGATGGAGGTTGAACTTGGGGTCCAGCACGTTGAACCATTGTCCTGTGCGGCGCAGTGTTTGCACCGGACCCGTATGAATCTGGATCATGCCTCGATTGCCCACAAAACACATGATTGGCAGGGTGGATTGCGCAGCGCTTTCCAGCATTTTCTCGACGACCTCGTTGTCCACTTGCTGCGCCAGGTCTTCACCGGCCGCGGCCAAAGCAGCCAGTCGGGACACCTTGAACTTACGCAGCATCGGGAAGAACTCATGTGTGTCCTGCATGGCCAACCAGGCAGTGCGCAGCGCGTCACTGTCTTCAGCCTGATTCGCATCCGTGGCGGCGGCATAGGCTTGCGTTTCGGGCCATACGGGCTCGCCAGCAAAGCGCGCAACCAGCGCGTCATACGTGACGACGTTTGTCGCTTGCGTGCGATACACCTTGTGCACCGCTACGCCCTCTTTGTCGAAGAACTGCAAGCTGTGACGTCCCTCTTGCTCTACGGCCCACGCGCTATGCCAGTTCGAAAAGAACACACGCAGATCAATATCGGGCCCCAGCACCAGACCTACCGGGCCATTAGCCTGAATATTTTCGTAGATTCCGTGACGCTCGTGCACACACCAATCGTTGCGCGTCAGTGCCATCACTTCACCCAAGGTACCGAACTCCCGGAAAATGGCCTGAGGTTCACCCACAAGTGGCGTCGCAATTAAACCGCCACATTCGGCCGCGACCCATTCGGCCTCGGACACCCCGAGTTCCTGAGCCATATTGCGGGCGCGCAGGCCCGGCTTGGCTGCAGCCAATGCGTCGTTGCGAGCGCGAAGTGCGGCTGCGCGGGTTTCAAAAGTATTCGTCATGCCAAATATCCTTTTCGAAAATGGTTAGCTGTCTTGAACCGGCGCGACGCGATGGCCCCTCGCGCCGGTTCAGACCCTGCAACTCAGTACTGGTACGTCAACGAGACGCGTGCACTGCGCCCCGGCTCGGTGTACCAATCCACCGGACGCGGCAACACAGACGCGCCTTGCGTTGGCACGTTGATTGCCTCCCAGTACTTCTTGTCGAACAAGTTGAATACGCCAACCTGTACTTGTAATCCTTTCACTGCTGCCGGACGCCAATACCCCATCAGGTCCACCACGCCATAGCCAGGCGCACGGAAATCAGGGTTGCTGGCAAGCTTGGTCGAATTGGGATACTCGACCTTGTTGCGTCGCGCAGCCGTCGTCAACATGGCATCAACACCCCACACATCACGGCCATAGCCCACGCCCACAATGGCCTTGAGCGGCGCCACTGAATTCAGATTCTGGCCAGTGCCCTCGTCCTTACCCACAGCCCACGCCACCGAGCCCCACGTGCGCCAGCCCGGCGAGAATTTCCAATGTGCGCTGGCTTCCGCACCATAGATTCGCACCTTGGCGCGATTCACAGTGCCCGTCACGCCCAAGGGATACTGCCCCGCCCAACCGGGCTGCCACAGCGGCGAGTCCGATGTCAGCGGCACATCACGATCAATAAAGTTCTGATAACGATTATCAAAGAAGGACAACGCACCGCCAAGATCGTCGTTGCCAAGTTTTGTACCCAATTCCCAGCCCTTGCTGGTCTCGGGTTTTAGATAGGGATTGCCGACGCGCAAATACGTTCCCGCACCACCATAGTTGGTATAGAGCTGTGTGGGGCTGGGTGCCTTAAAGCCATACGCGTACTGTGCATAGAGCTGCACCTCTTCCTGCACTTTCCACGCACCCAGCAAACTGGGTGAGAACCGATTGCCACTGGAGGATGGCGGCAACGTGGTGGCATTGCGGTTGCTGTCGTAGCCATTGCCCGCTTGCGGGGTTTGCTTGTAGCTGTCGTAACGCAGCGCAGGGGTCAGGGTGTAGCGGCCTTCGGCAAAGCTCAATTCATCTTGCACCCACAGCGCCCATTGATTGCCCTTTGACTCCGGCATATCGGCTTGATTCGTGTGCAACATATCGCACGCACGCGGCCCGAATGGCGCGGGCAAACCGGGGCGAATTGTCGGGCAATTGTCGTAGCCGTTCGAGTACTGCTCGGTTCTGTTGCCTGACCACTCTCCACCAAATTTCCAAACCTGCGAGACCGTGCCAGCAAAGCGCTTGCTCGCTTCAGCATTGATGCCGAACAATGTTTCCTGGATGGAGTTATTGCGACCATAGTTGCCGCTGGGGAAGCCATAGCGGAACGGATCGCCTGGAATGATATTGGCGCGGGCGTCCACAGAGCGTACCCCGTCCAGGGCGCTATCCAGACGCAGCCGTTGCCAATACACCATGGCGCTTGCCGAATCAATGAATCCGCCGGCCTCAGGAGCCAGATAGCTGTAGTCCATCGAGACGCGCTCGCGTTTGGTCTCTTTGCGCGTGCTGTTTTCACCAATGAGATACGCGGTGCCCGGGCCTTGCTCGAACATGCTGTCGATGGTGGCATCACGCTTGAAGTATTCGCCGGTCAACCCAAACCGGTGACCACCATCCACCCGTTGCTGCAACTTCAGCAGAAAACTCTGCTGGTCGTAATCTTCGGGACTGGGCTCTGTGCGCTTGGCACCATAGCCGCCCACATCACCGCGGTTATCCAGTTCGTGACCCTTGCGCACGCCTGCCTGAATCAGCCAGAACGTGTTGCTGTGAATCTGCCCCGCCAGCGCGGCATTTGTGCCCCAGCTCCTGTCCGCAGAGTCGTAATCCGTTTTGGCCAATGCGCCAAAGGTTTTGCCGTCGTGCAGCAAATCTGCCGGATCCAGAGTCCGTAGATCTGCCCTGCCACCCAAAGCACCGGAGCCGCCTGATGAAGAATCAATGCCGCGTACGATATCCAAACGCGACAACGCGTTGAAATCAATGGCGTCCAAACCGCCTTTCACGCCGCGCGCACCGTCATCAAGCCAAGGCAGCCGAATGCCGTCCACGCGCGTCAACACACGCCCCTGATCCAGGCCGCGAATATTGATGCTGTTGTTCTGGCGGTTGAAACTCACGCCGGGTTCGGCACGCTTGCCAAAATCGCTCCAGTTTCGAATCTGCAACGCATCCAATTCCTTGCGGTCTGTGGTGGTCTGCCATGCCGGATCAACACCGGCCCGCACGCCTTCCACTGTCACCGGAGAAAGTTGCGTCGCCGAGCGCGCCTCTGCGTTCGGCATGCTGATCACGACGTAGGTGCCCGGCGTGCGCTCCTGCACCGCCAGCCCCGTGCCCGCCAGTAAGCGCTGAAATCCATCAGCTACCGTGAACACACCGTTGAGCCCTCCGCTACGCAGCTCGCCTGCCAATGAGGCATTGAACAGCACTGTCACCCCGGACTTATCGGCAAACTGCGCCAGACCGTCGGCCAATGGCCCGGGCGCAATTCGATAATCACGCGTGACTGTCTGCGTACCTGCTGCCGATTCGGCGGCCATTGACAGTTGCCACGGCAACGGCGCAGCCGACACTGCCATGATCGCCAGCGCAGTGCGCACGGCATAGGAAAAGCGATTCGGCCGATAGCGTGTCGATCGGGCTGATCGAACACCGCTTGCGCGGCCAGCGTGGGGGTAAGCCATGGTCTTCCTTTCAATCCAACAGGCACCGGCAATTACTTGCCTCTCCTGACCATGACCCGCAGAAAAGCAAAACCGGACAACGTTTATTGGCCTAATTTGTAACAGTGCCGAAAATGACGCCAGGCACTTACGCACGCCCTTTCTCAAGCGGCCCGATCGTGACCCAGTAAGGCGTTCGATAGCGCACTTGCACAGGCAAGGACGCTGGCAAGGCATCCAGCACTGCGTCGGTATCGCGCAATTGAAATGCGCCAGACAATCGCAACGTGGCCACAGCGGGATCACAACGCACGATGCCTGGGCGATACCTTCCAAGGGCGGTCGCGAAATCTTTGAGGCTCATGCCATCGGCATAGAGCACTCCGCGCACCCAATCGGCCGCATGAGGATCAGCGTCCCGCGCAGCCGACAGGGCGTCACGCGTGAAACTGAGCGCTTCGCCTGCACGCAAGCGCAACTGGCCGCCTTGCTCGATCTGCGTTTGCACCAACACCTCGCCAGACTGCACACTGACCGTACAGCGTTCGTCTTCCTGCCGAACGCAGAAGTCGGCGAATTGTGTGGCAATGCTGCCTTGATACGTGCGCACTAAAAATGGCCGTGCTGGCGTAATGGAATCAGCGCCGGTATGTACAGCAATCTCGCCAGCGCGCAAACGCACAAAGCGCACATGCTCGTCATACGCGACGTCCACCGCCGCGCCAGTATTGAGTTGCAACGAAGAGCCGTCGGCCAGCGCCACCTTGCGACGTTCGCCGATGGCACTGCGATAGTCTGCGGTCATGTCGCGCAGCGGCGTGCCCTTCCACACAGTCCATCCAACCGGTGCTGCCACGATGAGCGCAATCAAGGTTTTCAATGCGGCACGGCGCTCTTGCAATGCAGGGCGATTCAAGGTGGCCAAACCAAGCTGAGCAGGGATCAAGCCGAAGCGCTCATTAACCTGCTGCGCGCGCTGCCATGCCTGCTCATGTTCAAGTTTGGCCGCACGCCAACGTTCACAGGCCTGCACGTCCTTGTCTGTCACGCGGGGGGAGCCCAGGCGCACCAACCAGCGGGCAGCCTCACGCGCCACCCCGCGTTCGACAGGCTGCGCCTCTGCGCAAGCGACAGCCTGGCCACCCTGCCCGCCTAATGAACCAGCATGATGCATTGCTCATATCCCTGGACGATATAACGTTGAACAGAGCGCACTGAAACGTTGAGTTGCGCTGCAATTTCCGGATAGGTCAGCCCCTCAAGCTGTGCAAGCAGAAATGCCTGGCGCGCGACCATAGAGAGCCCTGCCAACATTTCGTCGATTTCATGCAGGGTTTGAAGCAGTATCAAACGTTGCTCAGCCGAAGGCGTATGTGGTTCCGGCAGATAGGCCAACGCGTCCATATACGCCTGCTCCAGCGACCTCCTGCGGTGGTGGTTAAGCACCAGCCGTTTCGCAATGGTGGTCAGGTAGGCCCGAGGTTCTCGCAACGCGTCCAGCTCGTTTCGGTGTCGCAATACGCGCAAAAAGGTGTCTTGCGCCAGGTCTGCAGCATCAAAGGAATTTCCCAGCTTGGCCCGCAACCACCCCTGTAGCCAACTGTGGTGACTGCGGTACAAGGTGTGAACGGCGTCGACGGTGGCAAGCCCGGGATTCGGCACGGCGTGGTTCCTATCTATTAATCACAAATACCAATCATTCTCATTCTAAATCTAATTTGTTCAGGCCGTGCAGCAATATTTGTCACGGTTGCGCAACCGGGTCTCAGGGAGCGCTTGCGTTCCGAGCGGATATGATTCGCTGACAGCGCGTCTGAAAGCGCGACATCATTCAGCCCAAACTGGCTCCTTTCACTTCTAACCCCAGGATCACCCTATGTTCTATAACGCGTTGAAACTCGTTCACTTACTGTCGGTGATCCTGTGGGTAGGCGGCATGTTGTTCGCCCACTGTTTCTTGCGGCCGGCGGCCGCGGAACTTGATCCGCCGACACGCTTGCGTCTCATGCATGGTGTGCTTGGTCGCTTCTTTTCGGCCGTGCTTATCGCGATTGTGGTGATTCTGGTGTCGGGCCTCTGGATGATCGGCCGAGAAGCCAAAATGGCGGTGCAAAGTGGCGGCGGGTTCTTCATGCCCCTCTCCTGGACAGTCATGGCCACTGCCGGCATCTTGATGATGGCGATCTTCGGCCACATCCGCTTCGTGCTTTTTAAGCGCCTGAGCAATGCCGTCGCTACCGGCAACTGGCCTGCTGGCGGTTTGGCTATGGCAGCCATACGTCGCTGGGTTTTTGCCAATCTCGTCATTGGCGTGGCGATCGTGGTGATCGTCTTCCTGGGCTAATCCTTCAGCTTGAAATGCGGCAGCGACGGCTGCCGCAGCCATAGATTTTGCAGGGTCGCTGACTCTATCCCAGTACCGCGCGGCAGGCACTGGCAACACTCAAAGATCTGCTGATCCAGAACCGTTCAAGTCTAGGAAGCGCAAGAACACCAGCCGGGCCATGGAGATGGTAGCGTGGGTGGAGCGCGCGATTACCCTCATCGTAGAAACACTGGCGAGCGCGCGTAACCCGCGATGCTTGAACAGCAATAGCGCAGGGTTCAGATCGCGGGTTGCGCGCGCTCCACCCACCGCCACCCGATCGGTCCAGACCGTCATGGGGAAGCCCGACAGGTCCCCCTCGACCTGCCCTTAAGCACTACGTCTCCACAAGCCCCCCCTCCCGCAACACGTAGTCCGCCTCGCAGCGAGCACACTCATCACACCCAAATGACAAGATGAGTCCAAGCACAGTTCATATAGCGAAATATGACAGCCCTTTTTGCCATCAGCCAACGGTGGTCATCTATCGGAAATATTTTGCACGATGCAATAAGCAAGACATGGAGTGCGCTCACAATAGCTGCTGACTCTCGCGGGTTAGCCGGATCCCATGTCGCACAGGCATCGGCCCAGGCTGCGATCGGCCACCGGGCCGGTCCCTTCCTAATAATGAACAGGAGTTCATATGATCAAGCGCGTCTTGCACCTGGCAGCTATCGGCATCTTGGGCGGCTCATTTTCGGCGCACGCCGCCCCCATCGACAACAGCTCCCTTGAGAAACCCGGCTTTCGTGAACATGTCGCCACATACGGCGTCGTGTATCGCCTGCCTAAAGATGTCACCGACGTCCTCGATGCCAAAATCAATGGCCCGTTGAAAGAGGACTTGATCAAACTGGGTCTGAACACCGAAGCCAACACTCCGAATATTCCCCACGTGACGGTCCTGCACATTCACAGTGCCGATGCGCAAACGCCAAGCAAGATGCTCCAGGCATTGCCCAAGCCGCCCGCTCCGATTCAAACCACCCTGAAAACGTTCTACCCGACTGAAGCCGCCAAAGGCGCAGGTCATCCGTGGTGGCTGGATCTTGGCATCGTTAAATCCGGCCCCGGTTTTGAGTCGATGATGCAGTACAACACCGCAGCCACTGCGGCGCTCACCCCCCTGCGCGATGGCCCATTGCCCCGCGTCACAGGTCCGGTCTATGCAAAGATGGCCGAAGCGGGTCAGAACCTGGTCAAAACCGTTGGTGTAAGTGGCGTCAACGTCATGCAGGACGGGAAAGAGGTCCGTGCTCACAACCCGCATAACACGCTGGTCTACAGCATGACACCCTACGACGCACGCTTGCAGGAAGCCATGAAGCAAGAGTCGGAGAAGTTCAACGCCATCTTGCCCGATGGCATCAACACCACCTTCAAAGATGTCTCCATCGTTGAAATTGGCTTCGCAGGCAACGTGTTGCGCGAAATCTACCGTGTCAGCCTGGAAGACGGATCAGTCATCGATGTGGCTACCGGCAAAACGGTCGCCAAGAACTGAGGCCAAGCCAACCCTCGCCTGATGCTCAATAGCATTGAGCACACGTCGCATAAAAATGGGGCACCCACCAATTTGGTGGGTGCCCCATTTTTCAATCCAGCTGAGCACCGGATTGCTTAACCAGCGCTTCCCACACAGGGAACTCACGCTTGTAATTCGCCAGGAAAGCAGCAGGTGTATTGCCCACTGGCACAAAACCCATCGCACTTATCCGCTCACGCACCTCGGGCAACTGAACAATGGCCTGCACCTCTGCGGATATCCGGGCAACGATATCTGCGGGCGTTTTCGCCGGCGCGGCCAACCCCACCCAACCCACTGCACTGTAGGCATCGTCCTTCAAGCCCTGCTCGGCCAGCGTAGACGCGTTGGGCAAGACCTCCATTCTTTCCGCGCCTGTCACGCCAATAATCTTGAGACGTCCATTATCAACATAAGGCTTGGTTCCCAGCGCGCTCGCAAATGCCATCTGAATCTGTCCACCGATCAGATCTTGCAACATGGGTGCTTCGCCTTTGTAGGCAACATGCGTCATATCGCCGTCCAGGGTCTGACTCATATAGGCTCCGCCCAAATGCGCGTAAGACCCGACTCCCCATGAGCCATACGTCATCTTGCCCTTGTTCTTGCGGATGTACTCCATCAGCTCCGGCCCCGTATTGGCAGGAATGCTGGGATGGACGACCAAGGTGACCGGCGCCATCGCAATCTGCGAGATCAACACCAGATCACGCGCCGGATCGTAGGGAAGCTTCTTGAATAAAAACTGGTTCAACAGCAAAGACGAACTCAGGGATATCGTGAACACATAGCCATCCGGCGCGGCCTTGGCCGTCGCGTCGGTGCCCACAATGCCAGATGCCCCACCCCGGTTCTCCACCAGGAACGGCTGACCCAACCGATTGCCCAAGCGTTCAGCCACGACTCGCGCCACAATGTCGGTCGCACCGCCGGCGTTGTACGGCACGATGATCTTCACCGGTTTGCTCGGCCACGCACTTTGCGAGTACGCCAATGGCGTTGCAAGCACTGCGACGCAAGCAAGAGCGGTGTGTGCCAACCAACGCCTGCGAGCAGGAACGCAAAGAGTAATAGCCATGGGTTTGTCTCCTTTTTATATGCGTGAGGATCCGGTTGGCACATTGGCCAATCGTTCTTCAACGTCTGAGAGGATTCTTGCCGCGACCAGATTTTTTGACAATCCCTTGACCTATTGACACGGCGTCAAATCTTATTTGACACAAGCTGGCCGCATTTTCTTGCGCTATTCCCTGGCAAATACGGCGAAAATTCGCAGATACCTTGGCTTTTCCCTGACCTCATATGTCTCGCACTGAACGTTTGCTGGATTTACTCCAAACCCTTCGCTGCCACCGCCTGCCGGTCAGTGGCCATCAACTGGCCGCCGAGACCGGCATTAGCCTGCGCACGCTTTACAGAGACATCGCCACGCTTCAAGCGCAAGGCGCCGACATACAAGGTGAACCGGGTGTGGGCTATGTACTCAAACCCGGCTTCATGCTTGCGCCCCTGATGTTCTCAGTGGAAGAACTCGAAGCACTGGTGTTGGGATCACGCTGGGTGGCAGAGCGCTCTGACCCGCGCCTGGGAGAAGCCGCCCTCAACGCATTGGCCAAGATTGCGGCCGTGTTGCCGCCCGCACTGCGAGAAGAACTGCACGCGGTTCCTCTACTCGTTGGTCGCAACACGGAAACCGCCTTGGAGCATATCGACTTCGAGCAGATTCGACGAGCCATTCGCCAGGAACAGAAGCTTGAGATTTTCTATCGCGACGATAAAGGTGCAGCCACCGAACGCATTATCTGGCCCTTCGCCGTCGGCTTCTTTGAGCGAGTACGCGTGCTCATGGCCTGGTGCGAGCTACGCCAGAACTATCGCCACTTCCGCACCGATCGCATTGCCAGCCTGACGCTTGGAGAACGCTATCCGAGACGTCGGCATGCCATGTTGAAAGAATGGCGCGCACTGCACGCCGCAGAATCGTAAACCCACGCAATCACTACTGCCAAAATCTGACAGTAGTTCCCCCTAGCATGAAGGCTCCAATCATTCAGGAGCGTCTCATGCCCCACCCCAGCTTCGTCATCCTGTACGTCGAGAATCCGCAGGCCAGCGCCACGTTTTACAGCGCACTGCTTGATCTCCAACCCATTGAGCGCTCCCCCACCTTCGCCCTGTTCGTTCTCGACTCCGGCCTCCAACTGGGCCTGTGGTCGCGCCACACGGTATCGCCGACTGCCGCCGGGCGTGGTGGTGGCACCGAGCTTGTACTGGCTCAATCCACTCCCGCGCAAGTAGACGCCATGCACCAGGAATGGAGCCTGGCCGGCCTGCCTATTTTGCAAAGACCGGTGGATCTGGACTTTGGCCGCACCTTTGTTGCACTGGACCCTGATGGCCATCGCCTGCGGGTCTATTGCGTGGCGGCGGCCACCAAGCAAGCGGAGAATGCCGAACTCGTAAACATGCGCGCTGCCGCCTAACAAGCCCACCCGACATCGCCATTGCGCGCCGTGCGTGGCTGTCCGCCAAGCGCTGCGCGCCCAACAGCCAAATGCCTATTCTGAAAAAAGTGAGGTCATGGTCTGTGTTGCCTTCACCCCAGTGCCTGTCATCAGCACAACTGTGCGCTCGCCTTCCTTGATGGCGCCCCGCTCGCACAGCACGTCAAGCGCGGCGGCCGCGCTGGCGCTGGTGGGCTCCACATACAAGCCCGTTGCCGCCAGACGACGCACCGCAGCCACAATTGCCTCTTCTGACACCGCCACGGTTTGACCGCCACTGATGCGGATCGCTTGCAGCACTTCTCGCAAGCGTACCGGGCTTCGTATGGCTGTCCCCTCGGCGATCGTGGCGCTTACCTCGCGTGGCACAAGGTGTTCAACGCCTGCGTGAAAGCTGGCATCAACCGGCGAGCAATTCAGGGGCTGGGAAACAAACAGGCGCGGCAACTTCCGAATTTGCCCCGCTCTTAGCAACTCGGAGAATCCGATGGCACAACCCAGTACATTGCTACCCGCTCCGGCGGGAATCACGACGTTATCCGGCGCTTCAAAACCGAAATCTTCCCACATCTCGTAGGCGATTGATTTCGTGCCTTGCAAGAAAAATGGCTGCCAATTATGGCTGGCATAGAACATCTCACCTGCCGCACTGATGGCTTCGGTTTGCGAATTCTCACGTGGCCCGTCGACCAGACGGACACGGGCCCCGAATGCCCGTATTTGCGCGACTTTAGCGGTAGACGTATAGCTGGGTGAAAAGATAGTCACGTCCAGGCCGGCTGCAGCGCCAAAAGCCGCAATCGCAGCGCCCCCGTTGCCCGAGCTGTCCTCGCCGATAGCCTGCACGCCAATCTGGCGCAACCACGACACCATGACCGAAGCCCCGCGATCTTTAAAGCTGCACGTGGGGTTGAACCACTCCAATTTGAACATTGGACGCAAGGCTCCCCACGCACGCTCCACCATCGGGGTACAACCTTCGCCCATGGAGACCGGCCGCGCAATAGTGGCGGGTAACGCCGCCCGATATCGCCACACAGAGCGCTCGCGCGTGTCGATATCCTCACGTGATATGCCTGGTAATGGCGAAATCATTAAAGGCGTCTGCTGATCGGAGCACCAACGCGCTTCGTCCAAGCCATATTGTGTGCCCGTGATGGGGTCGATATAAAAAGCGTGCGACATATTTTTCTAGACGATAGGAACGTGTGAAGACGCCCAAGTCTATTGCGCAACAGGGCATTTACGTTGCAATATCGCGTTGCGAAAAATGCAATGGAGAATCGCAATGGAAAGAGGTGCGCTGTGGGAATACCAAGTGTTTTGTGCGGTGGCCGAGCGTCAGAGCTTTGTGGCCGCAGCGCGCAAGCTAGGTGCGTCACCCAGCGCCGTCACACGTGCGGTGCAGGCACTCGAACGCCAGGTGGGCGCGCAACTCCTCCAACGCGACAAGGCAAACGTCGTTCTCACCTCGCAAGGCGAGACCTATTTTCAATCTGCACGAGAGTTGCTAAGACTTGAAACACAGGCCCGCGACGAACTGCACCACACCCAGGATGGCGCACAAGGCTGGTTGCGTTTTTCCGCGCCTGACCTCTTGGGCGTAACCTACCTGCCAGCGATACTGCGTAAATTTTGCGCCGAAAATCCAGGTATTCGACTGGATATCACCTATACCGACAAATGGCTTGATCCCATCGAGAATGGTCTGGACTTTGCTATTCGCGGCGGTTTCCCCGCCTCCAGTGATTTGCTCGGCACGCGGCTATGGCCTTATGAACGCATGCTTTGTGCAAGCCCGTCTTATATTGAAGAAATGGGCCTGCCACGCGAGCCCACCCAATTGAAAACCCATCGCTTGCTCATGCACACCGGCCCCCGTGTGCTGAAAGATTGGTACTTGCGTAGTGATGCGCAAACCATACGTATACATGCGGATGCAACGGCGCGTGTCAGCACAGGTAGTGGACTGGTCGCGTTGGTGATGGAGGGCCTGGGCATCGCCCGCATCGCAGATTGGGCCGCATTGCCCGAAATTGCACGAGGCACACTTGTTCGTGTGTGTCCCTCTTATACCGTTACATCAGCCCAAGGACAATCGCCGGAGATGCATGCGGTTTATGCGTCGCGAACACTTCCTGCAAGGTGTCGTGCGCTTTTGAGCATGCTTCGAAAACATGCTCCGCAGATGACCAAATGAGCATCTAAACCCGTGAATTAGCGGGTTTTATCGACACATTCCGGAAAATAGACGTTGACATTATGGTCATCCACGTCCACAGTGGGCTAGCTAGATCTTCAAGTATTGCGAAATTCGTTCAGTCCAGAGTCCATTGCACCGGTCCCTCCATTGTCTCGATCTGCTTTTCTTGATCGTCTCGTTCCCAGGCGTCACGCCTATCAAATTATCAGGAATGCAAAATGGAAACCGGTATCGTTAAGTGGTTCAACGCAGAAAAAGGCTTCGGCTTCATCATGCCCGAATCAGGCGGCAAGGATTTGTTCGCCCACTTCTCTGAAATTCAAAGCGAAGGCTACAAGGCCTTGCAAGAAAATCAGCGCGTGAGCTATGTTGCTGGCAATGGCCCCAAAGGCCCCCAAGCCACGCAAATTCGCATCCTCGCGTAAAGATGCACAGCAAGTGCGGTGCGTAGTTTGCGTCGCTTTGCTGTAGGGTTTGCGCATCATCGCGATGCGCAAACTTGCAAGCACTACATCAAGAAATCAAGTCACTGCGGTACGCTGAGAATACTCCGGCCGTGCCCATTCCTTGGTATCTAACACGTCCTTCAGAATATCAACGGCATCCCATACATCGGCATAGCCCAGATATAAAGGCGTCAAACCAAAGCGTAGTACCTCGGGCTCCCGATAATCGCCGATCACACCTCGTGCGATCAGTGCCTGCATCACAGCAAAACCTTCCGGATGTCGAAAGCTCACGTGACTGCCTCGAACAGCATGATCTCGCGGCGTGACCAACACCAGCGGATGCGCAGCACAGCGGCTTTCCACCAGCTTGATAAATAAATCGCTCATGGCCAATGACTTCGCCCGAACGGCGCTCATGTCAGCCGCGTGCGCCACATCAAGACCACATTCGACCAGCGACAATGACACGATCGGTTGTGTGCCGCAAAGATAGCGGCGTATGCCGCCTGCCGGCTCATAGTTCACGGCCATATCGAATGGACGTTGATGCCCCCACCAACCAGAAAGGGGTTGCCAGAAATTCGCCGTGTGACGCGGTGCCACCCAGATGAACGCGGGTGAACCTGGTCCGCCATTCAAATATTTATACGTGCAGCCCACCGCAAAATCTGCGTTCGACTGATTCAAGTCTAGGGGCACGGCACCCGCCGCATGCGCCAGATCCCAAATCGTCAGTGCGCCCTTCGCGTGCGCCCTTGCGGTGACCTCGTGCATATTGTGCATATGCCCGGTCCGGTAATTCACATGCGAGAGCAGCAACACCGCCACCGATTCGTCCAATGCCACTTCCAGCGGCAAGTCCTCATCGATCAAACGCATTTCATAACCTTGTTCGAGTAGATCGATCATCCCCTGAATCATGTACAGATCTGTCGGGAAGTTATCGCGCTCAGACAGAATCACACGTCGTGTCGGCGCCTTCTCCTTCTGGATGCGCAGCGAAGCAGCCAGCGCCTTGAAAATGTTCAAAGACGTCGTGTCAGTGACCACAAGCTCACCGGGATTCGCCCCCAGCAACGCACCCAGCTTGTCGCCGAGCCGCACGGGTTGCTCAAACCAGCCCGCTGTATTCCAACTGCGGATTAAGCCCGTGCCCCATTCCTGCGTGATCACTTGTGCTGCGCGTGCCGCAGCCCCCTTTGGAAGCACTCCCAAGGAATTGCCGTCCATATAGATCACACCCGCAGGCAGATCGAATTTTTCTTTCAGCGGAGCAAGCACGTCTTGTTCGTCGGCTTGCAGGCAATCGTCGCGGGTATCCATAGGAGCTCCAGGGAAAGGGATCAATAACCATACTATCAGCGAGGGCGCATCAGATAATTGCAAATGCAGGCGCATCAGCGGCAGTTATTCGCAGTAAATTGCGAAATTGCATTTTTTCTCGAATTGGATGCCGCGATGAATCTGGACGCTGTCGACCACCGAATTCTCTACCGCCTTCAGGAGAATGGGCATTTGAGCAATCAGGACTTGGCCGAGCAAGTTTCACTCTCGCCCTCTGCTTGTTTACGCCGGGTGCGGGCGCTTGAGGAACAAGGTTTGATCAAGGGATACCGTGCTGTGCTGGACCCGGCCAAACTCGGGTTTGAACTGGAGGCCATCGTGCATGTGGCCCTGGATCAGTCTCGTGCTGGCTGGCATGAAGCCTTTTTGGCTGGCATCGCGCTGTTCGACGAAATTACGGAAGCCAGCATTGTTACCGGGGCATCGAACTACATTTTGAACGTGCGCACTCGCAATTTAGCGGCGTTCTCAACCTTTGTTGAGGACAAGCTCAGCAAAATTCCCGGTGTACGGGACCTTTGTTCACATATTGTTATGCGCAAGGTGAAAAGTCGCGAGGGCATGCTGCCCCTGGCAGACTGGCGCTAAGCGCGTTGCCATGGTTTGACCGTGACGTGCGCACTCTCCAACACCGGTTCAAGCATCAAGAAAGCCGAACACCGTGACAAAGTGGCAGGCCGTGCCACCGATCACAAACAAGTGCCAGATGCCATGCGCGTGACGCCAGCGCTTGTCGTTCGCGTAAAACACCGTGCCCGCCGTATAGAGCAAGGCACCGGCAATGAGCCAGAACAAGCCCGCATCAGACATGGCGCGAGCAATAGGGAAGGCAAATCCGACGCCAAGCCAGCCCATTATCAGATAGAGCGCCAAAGCCGGCGGTGCACGCTTGGCCCACCACAACTCGCGCGCGATCCCCAGGAATGCGAGGACCCAGAGGGCCACGCCAACCGCTGCCGCCCAGCCACTGAGCAGAGGGCCGAACGCCAAGGGCGTGTAGGTGCCTGCGATCAGTATGTAGATAGTGCAATGATCGGCTTTTTCCCAGATTGCCTTCGCAGGCCCCCGGGTACTGTGAAATAGCGACGACGACGCATAGACGGCAATCATGGCGAGCGCGAAAATCGCAGAACTCGCGAACTGACGCATACCGACATCTAAATAAGACGCCCTCAGCATGAGGGCAATAGCGCCGCCAACAGCCAACACCAGGCCAGCCAGATGCGTTGCGCTATTGAATCTCTCGCCTTCATACATAGCTTGCGAGTCCCCGTAAATACCCTGAAATCAAGCAAGGCCTTTCATCATGAGCGCGGCAAGTGACACTTTGGGGGCAGTGCACTGCATAAAACGCGATCAGCCGTGAATCAGTAACTACGCAACAGGCGCGTTGGCACCATGATCCCAAAGTTGCATGACACGATAGTTTGCTTCGTCTTCGTCCATGCCATTCAAGACATAGAACAGTCGAGTCTGTGTCTCGCCGGTATCCGAACTGCATGACTCGTAGGTCGTGCGTACATATATGGCATCGGGCGGCATGGTTTGGCGACGCCGACCTGAGGTGGCGGAGAAATGCTCTGGCGTCGGCTGTCCGTCATGGATCCCGCCGATAAAACGTGTTTTCATTGGGGGTACTCGTGTGGACGCGCCAAAAGCGCGACGCCGCCCGTAGGCGGCTGGTGAAACATCGGAGACCCAGGATACGCGCCTATGCGTCCCAGGCATAGCGCCCAGTACGCATCTGACGCCAATTCAAGCAGGTTTAGCGCCCGGTATCAGGATAGTTTGGCCCAGCGTCATGAAAACTCAGAGGTCTCTGATTTTGGGTTTGCGCATCGGCGCCTTGTTGCGGCGGGGTCGTGTAGGTGCAGGCGCTCAGCAAAACACCGAAGAGCACGGCAGCCAGAAATAGCGAGGTTTTCATGATGACCTCCTGTGAATCGTTCGACTGTCTACTTTGAATAGATAAGCATTGGACGCTTTTACTGCGGCGTAGGTTCATTATCGTGCAGGCAGCGCAGCGCTAGGGTTGACCGCTCGACCGTTGTAGCGCAATTCGAAATACAGCCCTACCTGTTTACTGTCGCTGTCACCCATTTCGGCTATTTTTTGCCCCTGCTTGACGTTCTGGCCCTCTTTGACCAGCAACTTGCGGTTGTGAGCGTAAATGCTGAGGAATTCACTGCCATGCTTGATGATCACAAGGTGCCCGTAGCCGCGCAGACCACTCGCCGCGTAAGCCACCGTGCCAGCCGATGCCGCCACAATAGGAGTGCCTGACGAGTTGGCAATAAAGAGGCCGTTGGATTTGGATCCGTCAAAATTCCGGGTCACCTTGCCCGCCGCGGGCCATGCCAGCGAGATTTTCTTGGCAATAGCCACCGACGACGGTGACGGCCCCGCGGGGGCAGCGGCCGGCGCAGAAGGCTTGGGGCGCGCAGCATTCGTGCGAGCACTGGTGCCCGACCCCATGTTGCTCTGTCCACCAGGCGGCACCACCCGCAACACTTGGCCCACTTCAATTTGGTCAGAATTGCGCAGCTTGTTCCATTGCACGAGGTTCCCCACCGTCGTGTTTTGCTGACGCGCAATCAGAGACAAGTTGTCGCCAGACTTCACGCGGTAGTAGCCCGGCTCCACCTTGGTGGTGCCGCAGGCCACTAACAGCATGAGCAGCGACGCCGCCAGGAACACACGGAGTCGGCCCATGAGCGCACGGAACGGAAAGGAAGCGCCCGACGTGTCGGACTCGAATTTAAGACGGGGTCGCAGAAAGAATGGCACTGAGAGACGTGTACTTTGGAAAAAATGAAAGTGGGACCGCGCCCTGAAGGGTACCAAGATTTAGCCCGGTGCCAAACGGGATCGTGATATGCAAGGCCACTTAATGGCGCGACGGTGCCAGCGCAGCCACTGAAAGCAGAATGCAAAATTAATTTCAACCTTGAAACAACTGATATGTAACGCTCACAAATTTCTTGCAACGCCAGCGCATTCGCCCGGTCTCAGTTAAAGAGCACTCATAGCTTGAGGACGCTATTAAGGGAATCGTTCGTGCGAAGTAGGGCGAGCGACGGATGCGGCCAATAGAAATGGCCGTTTGCAGTTGTCAGGAAGGAGCATTTCCATGAAAACACTTACTACGTCATTACTCCTGTGCGCTGGTCTGCTGGTCGGTGCTGCAGCCCAGGCTCAGCCCGCACAAGCGGGTACCTGGTCCAAGAATGTCGATGGATTCTGGGTCATCAGCTACCAAAAACCGGCGCCAATAACGTCCGATCAGGTCAGTGCGGAACTTGCACGAGCCAAAGCCACCGGGCAGTATGCATTCGGAGAAGAAGACTATCCGGGTGCCATGCCAAGCGGCCCCAGTGAATCCCGTGCGCAGGTGCAGGACGAGTTACAGCATGCGCAACAAACAGGCATGATGGAATCGGATCAAGAAGCGTATCCGCCTACTGCCAGCACCAATATGACGGACATCCATTAAGTGATGCCGAACAACGCGCCGGGCGCGGGCGTGGTTCCCCACGCCGCCCCGGGTGCGCTGTTGATCAATAGCTGCGCAGCGGCCGCAGTTGCGGCGGATGGTGCGAGCTATTGTCAGTGGAAGGCTTGACGAAACCCGACTGCTCGCCATTCGCGCGGTACCTTCGCGCAATTAAATGGTGACGCATAAACTGTCCGGCATCTGCGTTGCCCAGCGATTCGCAATACAATGCCTCGCGCCCGCACTTTCGGGCAGGCCACCGCGACGGATGGTCATTCTTGCCTCAGGTCTCCCTGAGCGCCTTGCGCCTTCCACGGGCCTTAGTCCCAATCGGTGGCACCAGCCCCGTCCTTCTTGTTTTTAGATATGCCTGGTAGTTCCGCCCTTTCATTCCTGCGTACCTTATGTAGCCTGCGTTGGCTGGCCATTGCCGGTCAGGCAGCAACGATTCTGCTGGCCAGTGGCGCACTGGGCCTGGCCCTGCCGCTGGAAAAACTGTGGCTAGGTGTGGGCATTCTGGTCGCCTTCAACGTCTATGCCAGTCTGCGCCTGCGGCGCAGCCGCGATCTTTCTCACATCACCGCGTTCGCCCATTTGCTGGTCGACATGGCAGTCCTGGCCTGGATGGTGGGCTGGAGCGGCGGAATCAGCAATCCGTTTGGCATGATGTTTCTCATCCTGACCGCTCTGGCGGCGCTGGCACTGCCACGTGGATGGGCATTGGCCGCCGCTCTGGCGGGTTTGATTGGATACGCGAGCGCAGCCGTCTTTGGTCGCCCCCTGCAAGGCAGCCTGGACACGCACACACTGATGCTGTGGGGAATGGGTGCCAATTTCCTGATTTCGGTCGTAGTGGTTTTGTATTTCTCGACTCGATTGGCCAGTGACCTGCGTGCTCGGGAGCGGGAACTGGCGGGTCTGCGAGAACGTTTTACGCGCAATGAAGGCATCGTGGCACTGGCGACCCATGCCGCCGCCATGGCACATGAATTAAATACCCCGCTTGCCACGATGACGCTGCTTGCGGACGAAATTGCCGCCGAGGTCCATACAGAGTCCTTACGCGACGACGTCACCACGCTCAGCCAGTTATTGGCCTTATGCCGGGAACGTATCCGCAACCTGGCTGTCCCAACAGCGGTAGATCTGGTTCGTGTGGTCGGACAGTGGCGGTTAATCCGTCCCACCATAGATCTGCACCGTTCGGGCACCTTGCCTGCCACCTTGCGGGTTGATCCGGCCATTGCTCACTTGCTGCAGGCTTTATTGAATAATGCGGCCGATGCAGGCGAAGCCGCCGGCAAACCCACGGTGGATCTGCATCTGGAATATGGTTACGGCGCACTGCGCGGCGAAGTGCGTGATTACGGTCAGGGCTTTGATCCTGACCAACCCTTGCTACCTGCGACAAGCCTCTTTAATAGTGGCAAACCGGGTGGTTTGGGCGTGGGCTTAGCCTTATCGCATGCCACGGTAGAACAATTGGGTGGCGAAATGACCATGACTGCGGCCGATGGAGGAGGCGCCCGCATCCGTTTTTACTTGCCACTTGGCAATACAGGGGCATAAAGAATGAATTCGACTGATCTCGGCCTGCTCATCGACGACGATGAACTTTACGTACGCACGCTGCAGCGCAGCTTGTCGCGTCGAGGCCTGGAAACACGTACTGCCACGACCATCGCTGAAGCGCTACGGGTTGCGGAAGAAATTCGCCCGGCCTTTGCGCTGGTTGACCTACGCCTGGGTGAAGACTCGGGCCTGACCCTGATTCGGCCACTGCGTGCCTTGCGCGACGATATGCGCATCTTGCTGGTCACCGGTTACGCCAGCGTGGCTACCGCCGTCGAAGCCATCAAGCGAGGCGCCGATGACTATCTGCCCAAGCCCGCCACGGCACCGATGATTCTGCGCATGCTCGGCCTGGGCAAGCCGGAAATGGTTACGATCGAAACCACCATGACGCCACTGCACCGCCTAGAATGGGAGCACATCCACCAGGCTCTGCACGAGACGGGTGGCAATGTTTCCGCTGCCGCTCGCCTGCTTGGCATGCACCGCCGTTCCTTGCAGCGCAAGCTGGCAAAAAAACCGGGGCCGGAACGCGATATGGTCATGGACTAGTTTTCAGGTGCGACATAATGTCGCACCCGAAATGAGTCAAAGACCGCCCTCTCCCCCCAGGGAAAACCCGATATTTCTCCATATCGGGATCTAACTGGGAAAGGCAATGCGACTTTTCGTCGCATCCTTTATCCAGTTCAAGTCGCTAGGATGAAAGTTTTGCTGCCTCGCAGCATTCCCTTCCTCATCCAAGGCTGTACGTGAAACACCCCCTCCTCGCGACCCTCACGCGCGTTTTGTGCGTCGGTTCGGTCATGCTGCTTGGCGGCTGCAACATGGAAATCCTCTCCCCCAAGGGAGAAATCGGCATCCAGGAAAAAACACTGCTCCTCACGGCACTCGGGCTGATGCTCATTGTTGTCGTGCCAGTGATTTTTATGATTATCTGGTTCGCCTGGAAATACCGCGCATCCAATACCAAGGCCGATTACCAACCCAAATGGGCTCACTCCACCGGTATTGAAGTTGTGGTCTGGACCATCCCTTGCATCATCGTGGCGTTTCTCGCGGTGATCACCTGGAAATCGTCTCACGCGCTTGATCCGTACAAGCCGATAGAGTCGGCCAACAAGCCAATCACAATTGAAGTGGTCTCGTTGGACTGGAAGTGGTTGTTCATTTACCCGGAATACGACATTGCCACGGTCAACCAGATCGCATTCCCGGTTGATGTGCCTGTGAACTTCCGTATCACGTCGGCCACGGTCATGAACGCGTTCTTCATTCCCCAACTGGGTAGCATGATCTACTCCATGGCGGGTATGGAAACCAAGCTGCACCTGATCGCAAACGAGGCGGGTACCTACGCTGGCGTTTCGTCCAATTACAGCGGTGCTGGCTTCTCCGGCATGCGTTTTGACGCCATTGCGACCACGCAAGCGGGCTTCGAAGAATGGGTCAAGAAAGCAAAAGCCTCTGGCACTGCTTTGACTCCTGACGTCTATGAGGCGCTGAACAAGCCGAGCAAGAGCCTGCCCCCGGCCTTCTACTCGTCCGCGCCGCCGTCCATGTTTGATTTCATTTTGCACAACCAGATGACCAAGATTGCTGGTGTGGATTCGGCTGTATGCACGCCCACATCGAACAACTTGATCGCAGGAATTAACTAATGTTCGGGAAACTCACCCTAGAATCGGTCCCGTACCATGAGCCCATTGTCATGGTTACGCTGGCCGCCGTCATGCTCATGGGTCTGGCTACCGTGGGCGCGGTCACGTATTTCGGCAAGTGGAAATACTTGTGGACCGAATGGCTGACCTCGGTCGACCACAAGCGCATCGGCATCATGTACATCATTGTGGCGCTGATCATGCTGCTGCGTGGCTTTGCCGACGCCATCATGATGCGCACGCAATTGGCGGTCGCCGCCTCTGATCAGGGCGGATTCCTGCCCCCCCATCACTACGACCAGATTTTCACCGCCCACGGCGTCATCATGATTTTCTTCATGGCGATGCCCTTCATTACCGGGCTGATGAACGTCATTGTGCCGCTGCAGATCGGCGCACGCGACGTAGCCTATCCGTTCCTGAACTCGCTTAGTTTCTGGCTGTTCGGCGCTGGCGTCATTCTGATGATGCTGTCGTTGTTCGTGGGCGAATTTGCGGCAACGGGCTGGTTGGCCTATCCCCCACTCTCCGGGCTTGATTACAGCCCAAGTGTCGGGATGGACTATTACCTGTGGGCTTTGCAGATCTCGGGGCTTGGCACCACGCTTAGCGGCGTGAACTTCATCGTGACCATCCTGCGCATGCGTGCGCCTGGCATGAACCTGATGAAGATGCCGGTGTTCACCTGGACCGCGCTCGTCACCAACATCCTGATCGTCGCTGCCTTCCCTGTGCTGGCCGCCACACTCGCCTTGCTAACGGCTGACCGTTACCTCGGCACGCACTTCTTCACGAACGACATGGGCGGCAACGCCATGATGTACGTGAACCTGATCTGGATCTGGGGTCACCCAGAGGTTTACATCCTGATCCTGCCTTGCTTTGGCGCGTTCTCGGAAATCGTTGCAACGTATAGCCGCAAGACCTTGTTCGGCTACAAGTCGATGGTTTACGCCACAGCGTCTATCGGCGTGATGTCGTTCCTCGTCTGGCTGCACCACTTCTTCACGATGGGCGCGGGCGCTAATGTCAATGCGTTCTTCGGGATAGCCACCATGATCATCTCCGTGCCAACCGGCGCGAAGATTTTCAATTGGCTCTTCACGATGTACCGTGGCCGGGTGCGTTTGACCACGCCAATGCTGTGGACGCTGGGCTTCATGATCACTTTCGTGATCGGTGGCATGACCGGCGTGCTGATGGCAATTCCTGGCGTGTCGTTCGTGCTGCACAACAGCTTGTTCCTGATCGCCCACTTCCACAACGTCATCATCGGCGGCGTGGTGTTTGGTTGTATCGCAGCCATGACGTACTGGTTCCCTAAAGCATTCGGCTTCACGCTGAATGAACGTCTGGGCAAGTACTCGTTCTGGTGCTGGTTCATCGGTTTCTATCTGGCCTTCATGCCGCTGTACATCCTGGGCTTCAAGGGGATGACGCGTCGTCTGAACAGCTACACCAACCCTGAGTTTCAGCCGTACCTGATTGTCGCGCTGGTTGGCGCTGGCTTCATCATGCTGGGCATCTGGTTCATGCTGCAACAAGTGTTCGTCAGCATTCGCCAGCGCAACGACAACCTGGACATCACGGGTGATCCTTGGGATGGCCGCACGCTCGAATGGTCGATTCCATCGCCCCCGCCTTTCTATAACTTTGCCCACGTGCCGCACGTCGACTCGTTGGATCAGTTCTGGGAAGACAAGGAACGTGGTCTGGCCCATCGTCGTCCGACCAAGTACGAAGACATCCATATGCCGCGCAATACCGGTGCTGGTGTCTATATCGGTGCCTTCGGCCTGGTCATGTGCTTTGCTTTGATCTGGCACATCTGGTGGCTCGCAGGCGCTGGTCTGATTGGCATGATCGGCTCCTTCATCGTTCGCTGCTATGACCGTGACGTGGACTATTACGTCCCGGCCAAGGAAGTCGAACAGATCGAAAATGCTTACTTTGACAAAATGCAGAAGGCGGCCTAAGCCATGATCCACGCTGTAGCCACCCACCCTGACGCGTCCGACCACCACGGACACGACGACGGATCCAAGACCGTATTCGGTTTTTGGGTCTACCTGATGAGCGACCTGCTGATTTTTTCGGTCCTCTTCGCCACCTTTGCCGTGTTGTCTAACGCCACGGCAGGCGGCCCATCAGGCAAAGAACTGTTTGACCTGAACTTCGTACTGGTCGAAACCCTGCTGCTGTTGTTCAGCAGCGTGACCTTCGGCATGGCGGTATTGAACATGCACGCCGGCAAGCGCAACAAAGTGCTTGCCTGGCTGGCGGTGACATTCCTGTTCGGTGCGGGCTTTATTGCGATGGAAATCTATGAATTCCATCACTTGATCTCCGAGGGCTTTGGTCCGCAACGCAGTGCTTTCCTGTCGGCCTTCTTCTTCCTGATCGGCACCCACGGTCTGCACGTCAGCTTCGGCCTGCTGTGGATTCTGATCATGATGGACATGATTCGTCGCCACGGCCTGGATTCGATCAACACGCGTCGCCTGGCTTGCCTGAGCTTGTTCTGGCACTTCCTGGACATCGTCTGGATCTGCGTCTTTACCTTTGTCTACCTCCTGGGAGCCCTCTGATGTCGAATCATGCTGCCGCTGCCCACGGTCAAGGCCACGACGCCAGTCACGGTACGGTTAAGTCCTACCTGATCGGTTTTATGCTGTCGCTTGTACTCACGGGCCTGTCGTTTGGTCTGGTCATGAGCGGAATCTGGCCGCGCCACATTGCCATCCCGGCGCTTATCGGGTTATGCGTGGTGCAATTGCTTGTGCAATTGGTGTACTTCCTGCATTTGGGCACATCCAAGTCCCAACGCGAAAACGTCACCACCTTTGTCTTCACCCTGCTGATTATTTTCATCATCGTGGGTGGTTCGGCTTGGGTACTGCACAACATGAATGCCAACATGATGCCCAATATGTAAACGGCAAGACTGGCGGCCTCGGCCGCCAGCCAAAAAAAAGGTGTCAGCTTTTAAACTGACACCTTTTTTTATGCGCGGCCGTATCAAATTCGGCCCCATGACGAGATCGGAATTACGGCAATGCCACGCCCGCACGCTGCGCCAGGGCTGATGCACTAACCCCTTGCAAGCCTGACACCAGAGCGGTCTGCGTGAAGTCGCAAGAGGCGGCAGCACGCGCTCCCTCAAGCACATGATTCACAACCCGAGCCATGGACGGACTCAGGGGCCCATCGTTGCCCAACTGCCATGCCAGCAGATCTGCCACGGCCATGCCACAACGTTGTGGGTCGGCATAGAGCGCGGCATCGTGATCAAGCAACAGGGCCACCTTGGCCGTCTGACCAAGTCGCAACATGGTCACCAAGGGCAGAACATCCGGTTCATTGACCCCATTGATTCGCGTGTCGCGCGAGGTCCGTTGCGTCTGATCTGCCCCTGCCAGCAACCAGGCCTTGTATAGATCGTCTGGTAACCAAGGCACACTCAACGGCGGGTAGGAATCTCGCAAGAAACCACTTTGTGGCGCAGCCGTCTTCAGGCTCACGCCATTCGCCACCAGACGCTCGGCCGTCGCCCGCAGGCGCAACTGCACATCGTCCCAAGCACCATCCGGTGTTGAACTACTTGCTTTATAAACCTCCACCTGATTCCATTGCTGCAACAAGCGTTCAAGCGGCAGCGAACTCAAGGCAACGGTGTTTGAGCCGGCGGCTTTGGTCAGCAGATCAATCAAGGCTGGCGACAACTGTCGCACAGCCAAAGCCAGGGCCTCATTCATACCATCGCGTGCAACCTGCCCGGGTGGACCAAAGCCCCCCACGTTGGGATCTGCCCCATGATCCAGCAAATACGTGACGCGTTCTGGCACGCCGCTCACCATGTTGGGCTTGAGATCGTTATACGACTCCCTCAGGGCATCCAATAGTGGCGTCTCCCACATAGCCAGGTTGCCGTAGTACATGAATTTGTAGGCCGCATTGATATCCGCACCTTTGTCTAACAAGGCCTGCGCGAGCCAACGAGTACGCGGGGAGGACATCGCTACGTGCAATACGCTTCTCCCCTTTTTGTCCTGAGCCTTTGGATTGGCGCCCTTGGCCAGCAGGTATTCAAGCGTTTCCCGATCTTGTGCGTAATACGCGGCGCGCACCATGAGCAGCGAAGCCTCATCACTATCGGGCGCTTCGACGGAGGCGCCAGCGGCAATCAGCGCATCGGCCACCACATAGCGCTGGGCAGGAGCAAGCGGATCTTTGGGGGCAGACAACGCACGCACCAAAGGTGTGCCGCCTGCGGGTCCATCAGCCTTGGCGCCGCCACTCAGCAAAGCACGAACCACCTCGATATTCTGGCGAGAGGCGGCAAAGCTCAAGGCGGAAACGCCGTAGGCGTTTTGCACATTCGGATCTTGCCCTAGCGCCAATTGCTTGCGAACACCCTCGGCATCATCCGCGGCGATGGCGACAAATATTTCATACTGAGGTCTGCAGGTCTGGGCATCGAGCACCTTGACGGCTAACGCGTCTTTCATACGGGCTGCGATGTTGGCTGGCACCGCTTGATTGGCCGCAAGCCGTCGACTGCAATAACGTCGATAGTCTTCGCGCGCCTCGGCCTTGTAATAATTTTTGGCCGGTTCATTGGGCGTGCCACTCAGGCGCCAACGCGCATCTGCACGGTTCAAATAGGCCGCTGCCCGCTCCGGTGATCTGCGCAATACCTCGTTGAGAATGGCGTCAGCCTGCTTCGGATCGCCGCGTTCAGCCAACCAGAAGCCATAATCGTTTAATCCGTCCAGAGTGTCCGGCGACGCATTGGCCGGATCAATCTCGCGGTAGTCGTTTTCCCGGAAGAAAGCCTGCAGTGCCGCTAACGCCACCCCAAATCTGGCGTCGATGCGCGGCATGCCAAGCGCCTTCTGATGCAACTGCTTGAATGTAGCCAAGACATCTTGCGCGGGCATTTCCTCAAATTTCACCGATTCAGGAAATGCCTTGAGCGGACTGGGGTATCGGACCAATGCCGAGCGCAGTACCCGCAAGGCCTGAGCCTGCCGCGCCGCATCCCAAACACCCTGCCCACTCACGGTGATCTGGTGTTCGTCCGCAAGCACTCGCGAAGCCGCGCCGGTCTTGTCCACGAGAAACCCACGCGCCACCCTCTCCTCATTGTTAACCAGCAGATAGCTCACCCAGTAGAGACCATCATCGGCAAATTGCTGTGCCGCAACGCGTAAAAAGCTGTCCTGCTGCAGCGCGGCATCAGGAATATCCATTGGCAAGGCTACCGAGCGCAGCGTCTGCTTATGCTCGTTGCCTGTGCGCAGGTAGTGGTAAAGGAATAGGCGATTGTCCAGACGGCCCACCAACAAGGCATCGGCGCTTCGCTCTACCCCCCATGCGCGCGTTTCGGGTGCATTCAAGGGATAGCGCCCCAAGCGAACTGACTCTACAACGGCGCCAATATCACTTGCTCTGGCGCTATCTGCCCACAAAGCGGACGCGCTCATCAACAGGGCGGTCGCGCAAGTGGCGGCGAAATAGCGCAGGGGATGCCTGAGTAAGCGTGATGTCGCGTACTGGTTCAACGTAAATCGTGGCATTAAAGATTGCAGCAGAGAGTCATAGGCGGCCCAATCTTACCGCTACCCGACTTCCCCCCATCACCACGTAAACTCATTCAACCAGGCGTTAATCCTGCGGTATCGTAAGCTGACCTTTTTCTTTCCAGGCACAGGGCCAGGGCTACCCATGAAAAAATCGCAAATCTTGTGTGCCTTGCGCGCTACATCCGCCTTGCTTGCCTTGGGGCTGGGCATGGTGTCTGCACAGGCACAAACACCTGTGCAGACACAAGTTTTTATTCGCCACGGCGAAAAACCGCCAAAAGGTCTGGGCCAGCTCGACTGCCAAGGCTTTAACCGCGCGATTGCCCTGCCCGCCCGGTTCAAAACCATGTTCGGCATTCCCAATGCCGTCTTCGCACCCGACCCCGGCGATGACAAAAAAGATAAGGGCGCCAAATACAGCTATGTGCGTCCTCTTGCCACCATAGAGCCCTTGGCCATTGCCTTCGGCTTGCCCGTGAACGCCAACATCGGCTGGTCGGATACGGATGCATTGCGCAAAGCCCTGCAAGCGCCAGACTTGCGCGAAGCGCTGGTGCTCATCGCCTGGGAGCACAAGCAAATCGAGGAAACGGTGCGCGCTACCCTTAAAGCCTACGGAGCCGACCCGGCCGTGGTACCGAAATGGCAGGGCGACGACTTCGACAGCATGTACGTCGTGAAGATCAGCGCCGCTGACGGCAAGCCACAAGCTGTTTTCTCGCATCAGCACCAAGGACTCAACGGACAGTCTGACAAGTGTCCCGGCATGCCCTGATCATGCAAGCGCCGCCCGGATAGTCAGACCTTGCCATTTTCGTTATATATTTCGGTACATAACGAAATACATGCCAGCTATTCTGGTCACTTGCTGGCTCAAGTACCTTTTCTTCTACGGCAGGCACGTCTACTTATCCCATGCCCCAAGTTCCTCACCCCACGCCATCCTCCGTTGCGCCCAGCGTGGCCGCCGTGCTCATCAGAACGGCGATTAACCAGCAAGAACCGGACTTGGCCCTGTTCGCCACGGTCATTGCCAAAAGTCTGGATTTGCGCAGCCTGGGTCACGCAGGCTTGGCGCCGGATGAGCTTGATGCCATGGCACTGCATTTTTTCCCCTTGCTTGGCCTGCCAACGGCACCCGCCATCGACTTGGTCGCTGCCATCGACTCCGACGCCTCACTGGTGCGCGATCAGTGGCTCACAGAACGGGCGGCCTTCCAGCAAACGGGCTTGGCGGATGCGCATGGCGAATTCACGGATCTCATACGCGACCTGCTCGGCACGCACTGCGTGCCGAGCTTGCCCGCGTCAGGCTGGGTCATCAGCACACTCGCCCAGGCCTGTTTGCGGCCCGACCATCTTTGGCGAGACCTAGGGCTTACGGGACGCGACGACGTAACGGCGTTGTTGAATCGGCACTTCCCAACGCTGGTCAAATTAAACGTGCAAAACCTGCGCTGGAAGCAGTTTCTCTCCTATGCAGCACATGAACAGGCCGGCCTGGCCCCCAGCCCGGCCCCCGGTTGCCCCGGCTGCGAGGATTACGATTATTGTTATGCAAAGGCATGACGATCTTCGCATCTGATTGACGACGTGCGCGGCGAATGTGGGCGAAACCACGGCTCGCGCCTGCTTGAAAAAGACCCAAATTTCCATGACTTCACTTTTCACGCAAACAGTGACAGACGCGCTTGTGCCGCTCGCTGACACTACCCGTGCCGCCGGCATGCAAGCTTATATGCGAGGGAAGTTCTCCTTCCTGGGCGTGGCGGCACCTCAGCGACGTGCGGCGGTCATGCCGATGCTACGAGAGCGTCTGCCCGCCACAGAACTGCTGGCAGCTGCGGTAGCGCTCTGGGAGATGCCACAACGCGAGTATCAGTACGTGGCTGCTGATCTGCTGGCGAGACAAGAAAAAACACTGACCTCGGAGCACCTGGACACATTATTCGAACTGGCGCAACGCCACGCCTGGTGGGACACCGTCGATGGTCTGGCGACAACTATCGGCAGCATCATCAAGCATGCGTGCAAAATTGACCCGAGCGTCCAGGAAATCATGGACGACACGCTGGCCCATGAGGACTTCTGGATGCGGCGTATCGCCATGCTTCACCAATTGAGCTGGCGTGGTGATACCGACACCCGGCGGCTGTTCCATTACGCATTGACGCTGGCCAACGACAAAGAGTTTTTTATCCGTAAAGCCATTGGATGGGCGCTGCGCGACTATGCTCGGCATGACCCCGAAGCCGTACGCACGTTCCTGGATCGCAGTGCGCACAAGTTGTCAGCACTGACCGTGCGCGAGGCTTCAAAACACCTTTAGCCTCACTCTCGAAATCTCCCGTTCTTTCGGTTCTAATAGCGCCATGGACAACATGCAAGAAATCGATCAGCGCCTGACTGATCTGGAAGTCAAAGCGAGCTTTGCCGATGACACGCTGGATCAGTTGAACCAGACCATCATTCGCCAGCAGCAGCAAATTGACAGGCTCATGCGAGAAGTGGCCGACCTGCGTCAACAAGCGCCGGACGGTGGCACACCGTTTCGCAGCTTGCGCGACGAACTTCCGCCACACTACTAGTCGCGCGCTTAGTATTGCGCCCGACAAAACAGGAAGGGCATCTGCGGTATTACCGCAGATGCCCTTCCTGTTTTTCAAACGCTGAAATTAGTTCGTGCTGATGCGCCAGCCGCCGTCATCGCCACGGCAGAACCAAAACTGCCATGGCTCGCTATCCTGATTACGCTGAACCGTTGACTTCAGGAATCGACATTCGCGTCCCGACGGGGTCTTGACCGACTGGGTCGGCGTCATGGTGACCGAGACCGGCACATCACGTTTTCCCTTCGCTACGCTCGTCCAGGTGCTGGTCTGGCCGTCGGGCGACTCATCCAGCGCTTTCTTGACGGCCTGCTCAAAGGCAGGGCGTTGCTCGGTAGGAATTTTCACGATGATGCTCTTGCCCATAAAAAAGGGCGAACCCGCAGCTTGAGCGCCTGCCGTAAAGAGACACGCGAAAAGCAGACATGCGTAAACGCTGATTTTTTTCATTTTATTGCTCCCATCAGAATGTAAATCTGGGACCCTACCCTCGGGTCTGGGAGAATGTTACGCCAACGCGTCTTCCTTGTCGCTAAACGACATCGGCCGCCGGATAGTCCGGCGGCCGATGGGCCACGCTGTCACTCAACAGGGTGAAATCAAACGGTATTAAGCGCCTTGGTAGAACGAAGGTTCTGCCTGACCCGAGTTATTTTGTGCTGCAACGCTACCTTCAACCTGAGCGCGGGTCAGCGACGAAGATTGTGCCTCACCGTAAACACCGTTAAACGGGGTGTCATTCGGCTCAACGTTGGACACCAGACCTGCCGCCTTGGCCTGAGCCAATTCAGCTTGCACTTGCGCACGGGTCAGCGAGTTGCTGGTTTGCGCGCCATAAACACCTTCGAAAGGCTGGTTATTCGAATCGCCGTTGGGTGAGGCGTATGCACCAGCACTCAACAAAGCCAACGAAACCATCACAGCGCCAGTAAGTGTCTTCATGATAAACCTCCGAGTTTTTGATCCTGGGATCGAATCCGGCGGCTTGTCCGTCGTGGTTCGTTATTGTTTCCCGATGGCTCAATACTGCGCTCGCGCCGACCTGGGATAAACCCCGATAATGGGAAAATACATTTCCACCAACGGGATAATTTCTAAAGTGTTACTAACATAGCTTCAAATTTTGGGATAAAACGATTCGCACTGTGCGACGAATCGACAAAAAAAGGGGCTGCGCCTTTGGCGCAGCCCCTTTACACCCTAATGTGGGCAAATGTTATGCGCTTCGATTAGCGTCCAACACTGTCAGCGCAGCCATGTTGATGATCCGGCGCACCGTCGAGCTTGAGGTCAGAATGTGCACGGGCGCATTAACACCCAGCAACAGCGGGCCGACTGCCACATTGCCACCCGCTGCCGTCTTGAGCAAGTTGTAGGCAATATTGCCCGAGTCCACGTTCGGACACACCAGGAGATTCGCCGGCCCCTTTAGCGTCGATGACGGCAGAATCCGCAAACGCAACGTCTCATCCAGCGCGCAGTCTCCATGCATTTCCCCGTCAATCTCGATCTCGGGTGCGCGCTCACGAATCAGCGCCAGTGCCTCACGCATCTTCGCGCCAGACGCCGAGCTGCCCGTGCCAAAGTTCGATCGCGACAACAACGCCACCTTCGGCGCCAGATTCATGCGACGCATCTCTTCTGCTGCGGCCACTGTGAACTCGGCAATCTGCTCTGCCGTCGGGTCATCGTTGACATGCGTGTCCACCAAAGCCACCGTGCGCTCGTTCATCAGCAAAATATTCATGGCGGCATACACCTTGCGACCCGGGCGACGACCAATCACCTCGTCC
>JBEBWV010000011.1:0-82580 GCA_040391965.1 Achromobacter deleyi
TGACGCACGTGTCGCGCCTGTCCGAAGAGCTGGTGCTCTGGATGAGCCCGCGCGTAGGCTTCATTGATCTGGCCGACCGTTTCTGCACCGGCAGCTCGATCATGCCGCAAAAGAAAAACCCCGACGTACCTGAGTTGGCCCGCGGCAAAACCGGTCGCGTCAACGGCAATCTGGTTGCGCTCCTGACCCTCATGAAAGGCCAGCCCCTGGCCTACAACAAGGACAACCAGGAAGATAAAGAAGGCCTCTTCGACACGGTAGACACCGTGCGCGATACGCTGATCATCTTCGCGGACATGGCGGCAGGTATCAAAGTCAAGGCCGACAACATGCGCGCCGCAGCCCTTCAGGGCTTCGCCACCGCAACGGATCTGGCCGATTACCTGGTCAAGCGTGGCGTGCCTTTCCGCGACGCACACGAAGTTGTGGCACACGCCGTGCGCGATTGCGAACAACGCGGCTGCGATCTGGCTGACTTGTCCACGGCTGAGCTCAAGGCTTATCACTCAAGCATCGGCGAAGACGTCCACGAATGCCTGACACTGGAAGGCTCCGTCGCGGCACGCAAGCATATCGGCGGCACCGCCCCCGAGCGTGTCACCGAAGAAGCCAAGCGCGTGTTGGCCGAGACGGCAGAAGGCTAAGCATTTCAGCCGCAATCAAAAAAGCGGCCTCGTGACTACACCCCAAACGTTGGATATTTTCTGACGTTTGGGGTGTTTCTACTTGCGGGATCTGTTGTGTTCTTAAAGGCAGGTCAAGGCGTGGGTGTGCGCGTAACCCGCAATGCTTGAACAGCTATGGCGCGGAATCAAGATCAGTGGGTGCTGGGGACAAAGACACACCCATGCATCAGCCGTTAGAGCGGACTGACTCCCGTAGGTATCCCGCCACGCCCAAACACGTATGCCTACGCCGCCACGCCTGTCCATTCCGTGACGAACTCGCGGAAATCCGGACGCGTGGCTTCGGGCACGGCGCAAGCCGGGGTGCCAATAGCCAGAAAGCCCAGGAAACGATAGTCCAGAGAATCCAGACCTAACCCCGCCTGAACCTCTTCGTTATACGTACCCAGACCCGTGCTCCAGAAGGCGCCATATCCCAACATATGGGTCGCGTTCAGGATATTCATGACCGCCGCCCCGGTTGCCAGCAATTGCTCGTCTTCCGGAATTTTCGTGTTGTCGTGTGCGATTTTCTGCGCCACGCCCACAAACAGCGGAACGCTGGCCATCCAGGCACGCACGGATTTTTCTTTCTCGGGCGTCATGCGCTTGTCGCCAGCACGCTTGACCGCGTCCAGCGCCATATCAGCCAGCTTCGCAATGGCCTCACCTCGGATCACCACAAAACGCCATGGGCGCAACGCACCGTGGTCAGGCGCTGACATGGCAGCTTGAAGAATTTGCTCAAGTTCTTCCTGCTTGGGCGCAGGCGCGCGCAGGAACTTAACCGAACGGCGGGAATTCAGGGCATGCAAGGGGGTAGCAGTCATTGGCACAATCTTAAATAAGAAAGAGAGACATTCTCATGTTAGACCAAGGGAGACCAAAACCGGTCTATCCCCCAGCACGTATCAAGGGCATTGCGCCCGACTAGCCTAGATGGGTATGCCGTTCGTGTCGTTCTTCGACCTGCATTTCCGACAAACCATGCAAAATGCCGCAATCTTCAGCCTGAGGCTTAGCCGACATGCAGCGTTGGCGCAAATCTGAAAGTTGCACCTTCAATTGCGTCAATTCGGCAATGCGCTCATCGACATGCGAGATGTGCTCATCGAAGATTTCATTAATAGGGCCGCATCCACTTCGGTGGTCGTCCGCCAGCGACAAAATAGCCCGAATTTCGTCTTGGGTCATATCCAGCGCACGGCAATTGCGGATCAGCCGCAGGCGTTCCATATGCGGCGGCCCGTAACTACGATAGTTATTGAGCCCACGATCCGGCTCGGGCAACAGCCCTTCCTTCTCGTAATACCTCACGGTTTCCACTGTCGTACCGGCTGCTTTGGCCAATTCGCCAATCTTCATCGCGATCTCCAGAAAACGCCTCTTTCGACAAAAGGCTTGACCCTATAGTAACTCCAAGGTGTGGAATACGCCCATCGAGCTAATTCAAGGTAAAGCAATGGCCACTCTTCCAGTCAAAAAACACGATCATGACGAACATGATCACAGTGGTCACGCGTGCGCGCACTCTGCAACTGGCGAGCACGCCCATCATCACGACGACGGCGCGGCCCACAACGGCGACGCTGCCGCTGCACACGATCACAAACACGAGCATGATGCGCACGGTGCCGGGCATAGTCATGCAGCACATGATCAGCTCGATGCCTGCTGCGGCCATGAGCATGCGCCAATGTTGTCCGATAGCCGTGGCGCAGCCACGCTGGCAATTGGGCCGGGCCAGTATCTGGCCCGCCTGCGCATAGGGCAAATGGATTGCCCGACCGAAGAAACCTTGATTCGCAAGAAGCTGGCCACGGTCGACGGTGTCCATGCGCTGGACTTCAACCTGATGCAGCGCATCTTGACCGTGGTGCACGCCGACGGGGCGCTGGAGCGCATCAAGTCCGCCATTCTTTCCTTGGGCATGACCCCCGAGCCCCTGAACGACAGCGCCAGTCCCGGTGAAGTGGCACCTGCTGCCACTCCGGTGAACTGGTGGTTGATTGGCGGTGCCGGCGTTTTGGCCGGGCTGTCTGAGTTCTCGCATTTTGCCGGCTGGCACTGGATGGCCACGGCAGGTTTGGCGCTGGCCGCCATTCTGGCTTGCGGTCTGACAACTTATCGCAAGGGGTGGATTGCCGTACGCAACGGCGACTTGAACATCAACGCGCTGATGAGCATCGCCGTCACAGGCGCCGTGCTGATTGGTCAATGGCCCGAAGCTGCCATGGTGATGTTCCTGTTCAATGTGGCGGAACTCATCGAAGCCCGTTCATTGGATCGGGCTCGCCATGCCGTACGCGGTCTGCTTGAGTTGGCCCCTGAAACCGCCACCATGCGTCTAGCTGACGGCACGTGGAAAGACGTGCCTGCCGCGCAGCTCCCGATGGGCGCGATCGTTCGCGTGCGCCCCGGTGAACGTATTGCGGCCGACGGCATCATCACCAACGGCAGTTCAGCCATCGATCAATCTCCGATTACGGGAGAAAGCCTGCCAGTAGAAAAAGCCGAAGGCGACGCCGTCTTTGCTGCTACCGTCAATGCTGCGGGCTCGTTTGAATATCGTGTGACGGCCTCCGCCGGCAACACCACACTGGCACGCATCATTCACGCGGTCGAACAGGCGCAAGGTGCGCGTGCGCCTACCCAACGATTCATTGACAAATTCTCGCGCATCTACACCCCGGCAGTGGTGGTTCTCGCCCTGCTGGTCGCTGTGGTGCCTCCGCTGCTTTGGGACCAACCCTGGTTTGACGCGATCTACCGCGCGCTCGCCTTACTTATCATTGCCTGCCCGTGTGCGCTGGTCATCTCTACGCCGGTCAGCATTGTGAGTGGCCTGACCGCCGCTTCGCGCCGAGGCATTCTGGTCAAAGGCGGCGTCTATCTTGAAGAAGGCCGCAAACTCAAATGGCTGGCGCTGGACAAAACAGGCACCCTGACTCACGGCAAGCCAGTCCAAACCGACATGCAAGAGTGGGAGCCGTCTGACCGTACCCGCCAGCCGGCCGCACTCGTTGCAGCCAGCCTGGCCGCCCGCTCGGACCACCCCGTTTCTCTTGCTGTGGCCAATGCTGCGCGCAACGCTGGCACCACCCTGCTTGAGGTCGACAACTTCACTGCTCTGGCTGGCCGTGGCGTTAGCGCCAGCGTGGACGGCGTCACCTTCCACCTGGGTAATCGTCGGCTCATGCAAGAGCTGGGCGTTGCCACGCCGGCGCTTGAGGCCCGTTTGGACGAACTTGAACAGCAAGGCAAAAGCGCCATTGCCCTGTCTGACGGTCAACGTGTTCTGGCGCTGGCTGCGGTGGCCGATACCGTCAAACCAACAAGTGCAACGGCAATTGCTGAGCTGCATGCGTTAGGCATACGCACCCTGATGCTGACCGGCGACAATCGCCACACCGCAAAAGCCATTGCCGCGCAGGTAGGCATTGACGAAGCTCGCGGCGATCAATTGCCCGAAGACAAGCTGGCAGCCGTCGAAAGCAAGCTTGCGCCTGACGCGTTGGTAGGCATGGTCGGTGATGGCATCAATGATGCACCGGCCCTGGCACGCGCTGATATTGGCTTCGCCATGGGCGCGGCTGGCACCGGCACTGCCATTGAGACGGCGGATGTCGCGCTCATGGACGATGACTTGCGCAAGATTGGCACTTTCGTGCGCCTGTCGCGTGCCACACACAGCGTGCTGGTTCAGAACATTGTGTTGGCGCTTGGCATCAAAGTGGTGTTCCTGACACTTGCCATGACCGGGCATGCCACCCTCTGGATGGCCGTTTTTGCCGATGTGGGCGCAAGCCTGCTGGTCGTGGCCAACGGCTTGCGCCTGCTGCGCGCGGCTTAACCCGTCTGCTCTTCTTGTGGCCAATCTCGAAGGACAGGCGCGTCTGGCGCGCCTGGTCCGACATCACGCAAATGATCTTTCTGAAGGAGCGCCATTCGGTATGCATCCCGATAGGCACCATTGGAAAAGAACTCTTCGCGAAGCACACCTTCGATCTGGAATCCGCAGCGCTCATACACGTGCACCGCAGCGATATTGTCCTTATCGACGACCAAATACACCTTGTGCAGATTTAGCACCCGAAAGGCATAACCCACGGCAATCCGGGTGGCTGCCTTGGCGTAACCCCTGCCCTGAAAATTGGGCGCAATAATGATCTGAAATTCAGCTCGGCGGTGGATGTAGTCGATCTCGACCAACTCGACCAGGCCCGCCGGCTGGCCGTTGTCGTGCTCGATGATGAAACGTCGTTCGTTCTGGTCCTGTAAGTGGCGGTCGTAGAGCGCCACCAGTTCGTCATAAGCCTCGTAAGGCTCTTCGAACCAATAACGCATGATCACGTCATTGTTGTTGATCTTGTGCACGAAGTGCAGGTCGCCACGCTCCAGGGGGCGTAATTTGATATCGGAAATTGCCGACATAGATACCTCCGAAAGTGCCGACATTGTAGGCTGGAGCGGTAAGCTAGCGCTCTGACACTCCGCAACTGGCCAAGTGGACATCTCCACGCCAATCTTGACGCACACATAGGAAACGACGATGCGCATTCTCGTAGCAGGCTTTCAGCACGAAACCAATACCTTCGCCCCGTCCAAGGCTGGCTATGAGAATTTTGTGCGCGGAGAGGCCTTTCCGGCCATGCGCCGCGGGTCTGATTTGCTCGGCTTTCGCTCTGTCAATATTCCAGTGGGCGGCTTCATAAATGCCGCGCTGGACGCTGGACATACCTTGACGCCCGTCATCTGGGCGGGCGCCAGCCCGTCGGCCCACGTCACTGAAGACGCCTACGAGCGCATCGCCGCCGAGATCGTTGACGCGGCAAAGGCCGGCTCTTTTGATGCCGTCTATCTCGATTTGCACGGTGCCATGGTTGCAGAGCATCTGGATGATGGCGAAGGCGAGTTGCTGGCGCGCATGCGCGCCGCCGTCGGCTCCAATGTGCCCATCGTTGCCAGCCTGGATCTGCACGCAAACGTCACTGCGGCCATGCTTGAACATGCAGATGGACTGGTCGCCTATCGCACCTATCCCCATGTGGATATGGCTATCACCGGAGAATATGCTGCGAATTTGTTGGTACAGCGCATTGAAGCGGGCAAGAATTGGCACCATGCCGAACGCCGCCTCCCTTTCCTGATACCGCTCAATGGCATGTGCACCTTGCTGGAGCCAGCTTGCTCCGTATACGAGTCTTTGATTCATCTGGAACAGACCCCGGGCGTATCGTCTATTTCCTTTGCACCGGGCTTTCCCGCTGCTGATTTTCCCGAATGCGGCCCGGTTATCTGGGCTCATGGTACGGATGCAAAAGCCGTTCATGACGTGGTCGAGCGGCTTTATCAGCAAGTGCTGGCGCTAGAACCGGATTGGGCGCCGGAACTCCTTTCGCCCGAAGACGCCGTGAGTCGCGCTACATCCATGGCGGCCCATGCTAAGCGGCCGGTTGTCATCGCCGATACGCAAGATAACCCCGGCGCAGGTGGCGACGCCAACACCACCGGCATGTTGCGCGCCCTGGTGGCCGCCAAAGTGCAGGACGCCGCGCTGGGATTGATGTACGACCCGGCAGCCGTGGCACTCGCCACGCAAGCTGGTGAAGGCAATAGCGTCACCCTTAGCCTGGGTGGTCAGTCCGGAATTGTCGGAGACTCTCCCTTTGAGGGCAGGTTTGTGGTCGAGAAATTAGCTGACGGCAAATGCCGCTTCGACGGCCCGATGATGCATGGCATGGAGGTCGAACTTGGCCCGGTCGCCTGTTTACGCCTGGACGGGGTGCGCATCGTTGTCGGTTCAAGCAAATCGCAAATGCTTGACCGCAACCTGTTTCGCGTGGGCGGCGTGCAGCCGGAGCAGATGGGCATTCTGGTGGTGAAAAGCTCCGTGCATTTCCGCGCAGACTTTGAACCGATTGCGCATCAAGTACTGGTGGCCAAAGCCCCCGGCCCTATGCAGGCAGACCCTGCGGATCTACCCTGGAAGAATCTGGCACCGGGTATGCGGATTCGCCCCCAAGGTCCTGCGTTTTAAGGATTTAAGGCATAGCGCTTTCGGCGAACCCGTCGGCAGACATGGCTACTGGGCGCGCTATGCGCGCCCCGGACTGCTTCTGGCAGAGAACGACATCAGCGGACTGACACGACGCCGTTCGCACGGCGTCGTGCATTCACACGGAGGTCAGACGCAGCGTCCGCCATCCACTTCCAGGCAAGTGCCGGTCACGAAGCTGGCTTCGTCGCTGGCAAAGTACAAACACGCATTTGCAATATCTTGCGGCGTAGAGAAGCGACCCAGCGGAATACCACCAAGGAATTTCTCACGGTTTTCCGGCGTATCCGGCATACCCATGAAGTCTTCGACCAGGGCGGTGGCACCGATCACCGGGTTCACGCAGTTCACACGAATATTGTCTTTACCCAGTTCAGCCGCCATGGCCTTGCTGGCGGTAATGACAGCACCCTTGGTCGCGTTGTACCAAACCAGACCCGGACGCGGACGTATTCCAGCGGTAGAAGCAATGTTCACGAACGAGCCACCACCTTGCGTACGGAAATACGGAATGATGTGATGGGAGGTCCAGTAGATGCTCTTCACGTTGATCGAAAATACGCGATCAAAATCGGCCTCGGTAATTTCCAAGATGGGCTTATTGCGGTGCGTGGTGCCCGCATTGTTCACCACCGTATGCAACACGCCATAGGCTGCCAGGGTGGACTTCAACATGGCCTGCACGCTATCGCCTTGGGAGACATCAGCCTGCACGAATGTGGCTTGACCACCGGCTGCCAGAATGTCTCGGGTGACCTTCTCACCGTTTTCACGATGAATATCTGCCACGATGACACGTGCGCCTTGCGCCGCAAACGTGTGGGCAATGCCTTCGCCGAACCCGGAGCCTGCACCGGTAACAATGGCGACCTTGTCTTTCAAACGCATGAGACGCTTCCTTGATGATGAGGCCCAGCCATGCTGGGCAAAGATCCGTTAGGTAAATACCTTGTCGGTAAATACTGGAAAACAAATTCACGGCCGACAAGCACGGCACGGGTGATTGCTGCACCCGTGCGACTCGCCCTATAAAGATCAGTGACGAATAGCGATGGTCTTGAGTGTCGTGAAGCCATACAGCGCTTCAAAACCCTTTTCACGGCCGTAACCCGATTGACGCGAACCGCCAAAAGGCAGTTCCACTCCGCCGCCTGCACCGTAGTTATTAATGAACACCTGGCCTGCGCGCAGCTTGCGCGCCAGACGCATCTGGCGAGCGCCATCACGCGTCCAGACACCGGCTACCAGGCCATAAAGCGTGCCATTAGCGATTTCCAGTGCTTCTTCCTCGGTGTCGAACACCATGGCGGCCAGCACTGGACCAAAGACCTCTTCTTGCGCCAAACGATGCGTGGGCGGCACGTCACGAAACAACATGGGAGGCTGATAAAAACCGCCTGCGGGTGCGCCGTCTTTCAGCTTGCCTGTGGCGGCCACCGTTAGCCCACTTTCTTGTGCTTCGGCCAAAAACGCACGCACGCGGTCATGCTGACGTCCGCTGATCAACGGGCCCACATCAAGATCTTGCTCGGCCGGGCCGGTAGTGGTGTCTGAGAATGCTTTGGACAAGCGTGCCAAGACAGTTTCATACACCCCACGTTGAATCAGCACCCGGCTACCGGCCGAGCAAGTCTGACCCGCGTTCTGAATGATGGCGGCCAACAACACTGGCATGGCCGCGTCCAGGTCCGCGTCATCAAACACAATTTGTGGTGACTTGCCGCCCAATTCCAAGGTGACCGGCACATGATTTTCGGCGGCGGCGTGGGCCACCATCTTGCCGGTTTGCGGGGAGCCCGTGAAAGAGATGTGGTCGATGCCAGGGTGCGCGGAAAGTGCCGCACCCGCTTCATGGCCATAGCCCGTGCAAATATTCAGCGCACCGGCAGGCAAACCAACTTCGGCGGCGATTTCCGCCAGTTTCAACAGCGACAGGCAAGCATCTTCGGCCGGTTTCACGACACACGCATTTCCTGCAGCGAGTGCAGCGCCAACGCTACGCCCGAAAATTTGCAGCGGATAATTCCAAGGCACGATGTGGCCCGTCACCCCATGGGCCTCGCGGATGGTCAGCACAGTGAAGCCAGGGTTGTAGGGAATGGTCTCGCCGTGAAGCTTATCGACAGCACCAGCATAGAACTCGAAATAGCGCGCAACAGCCGCGGCATCTGCGCGCGCCTGTTTGATAGGTTTGCCCGTATCGATGGATTCAATTTGCGCCAGTTCTTCCTGACGATCCAATAGCGCGAATGCCACCTTCATCAACAGACGGCTTCGCACGGCCGGTGCCATTTGGCCCCATTCTCCTTCGAATGCTTGGCGCGCGGCGAGCACAGCGTGGTCAATGTCCTGCGCGCCGGAACGGGCCAATGCGTCAAATGCTTTGCCGTTGGAAGGATTAATGACTGCAATGGTTTCACCGGAAGCGGCCGCCACCCATTGATTGGCGATAAAGTTTTTTTGAGTCACGATGAGGCAGGTAAAGTAGCGGCCGGGCGGCCAGTTGATGGGCGCACGCACCCGGTACCAGGCAGCCCTGTCGCGCACGGTGCGCAGGACTGGCCTGAAGAGGATGAGGGCGAAACGAGGTTGATAAGAGTCTCCTTGCGTGCGCGCGGTGTCGCGGCTGCACGGCGCCGCCCACGGTCTGTTGATCCTGGGCAGGCTATTTTTTTTCCAAGTTACGGGACGCTCCCATAACTTGTCAACTCGAATTACTACTTTTGCGGAATACGATAAAAATCCGGGCAGTATTTACGGGTTTTCCCTTAATTTTTAGGGCGTTGCGTAAATTTTGAATTGTTATGTAGCCTGACAGCTTATCGTCAGTGCTGTGCTCAGGAGTGTTTGCATGTCCATTGTCCCGGCCCCGGAAGTCGCCTGCCCTGAAATCGCAGACGCGTCGGCCAAACCGACTCGGCTTGAACTGGAAGTGCTGGCGGATGTGTCAGCCGGACTAGGCTATGTGCGCGCCGAACGTTTTGCAGAGCGAGTGTATGAAAGTCTGTTCTATGCCATTGCCACCGGCAAAATCGCACCAGAGAGCAAACTGCCGACAGAATTAGAGTTGGCCGCACTTTTTGACGTATCTCGACCCGTTGTGCGCGAGGCACTGGATCGCCTGCGCGAAGACCAATTGGTAGATTCCATTCGTGGCTCGGGCAGCTATGTGAAGGCCAAGCCCGAGCTGATGGGCGGCATGCCCGCCGTGGACCCGGCCAAACGAGTAAGCCACATCCTGGATGGCCTGGAACTGCGGATGGTGGTGGAACCAGAATGCGCTTATTTGGCCGCACTGCGCCGAAGTGACGACGATTTGCGCATCATGGACAAGATGCTGACCAGCTATGAATTGGCCGATGCCTCAGGCGCCATCGCGCATCACTACGACTTTGGATTTCATCAGGCCATCGCGGCGGCCACAGGGAATCAGCGGTTCTTGCAGGTGTTGAAATCGCTGGAGTATGACGTCAGCCACGCGGTAAACGTAATGCGCCACTTGGTGCATAGTGAACCGTGGAAGCGTACCCGGGCAGCGATTGACGAACATCGTCATCTTTATCGGCTCATTCAGACGCAAGACGCAGAGGGTGCGCGCAATGTCATGCGTGCTCATATTGAAAAAGCGCGCAGTCGTATGCTTAATAGCGGGACGGAAAATTAGCCCGCGTGGATTCTCGCTGGCAGATCGGGGCCTCCTGTGACGCCAAGCTCGGCCAGCCGGACAATGTCCGCAGAGCTCAGACTCGCCAAACGCCCCAGCACTTCGCGACTATGCTCACCTGGCAGCGGTGCTGGCGTGTCGTAAGTTGCCGGTGTTCGGCTAAATTTGATGGGAAACCCCGGACCGCTTGCAGCAATGTCGGCACCAACAAGCGGGTTCCACAAGGGTTGCAACATTTGTCGTGACCGTAGTTGATCCCACGACAGTACGTCGTCAATCGTCCGCACTGGACTGCAGGGAACCTGAGCCTTACCAAGCATCGCCACAATGGCCTGTGTCTCATGCAAGCAGCACCAGGCCGCCACAATCGCGTCCACACTGGAGTTGTTGGCCAATCGCCAGCCGACGTCCATCATGTCGGGATCGTCCAGCAATTCATGCCGTTCCATAGTGCTCAATAATGCTACCCAATCTCCTTGGGTAGCCGCGCCCAGAACAACCCAGCCATTCCGGCTTTGATAAGCGTTGAAGGGCGAGAACCGCATGATGCGGCTGCCTTGACGTTGCGGCAGGCCCAAGCGGTCATAGCAGTCAAAGGGCTCATCGAACATCAAGGAGAAAAGACAATCCGACATCGATACGTCAATAGCCTGTCCTTGGCCACTGCGAAAGCGATGCAATAGCGCTGCGACAATACCATTGGCGGCGAACACGCCAGCAATGGCGTCAGACAGAGGTGAACCGGCCTTAACCGGCGGCGTATCTGCATGTCCGGTAACACCCATCAAACCTACCGCTGCCTGCACCATCAGGTCATAGGCCTTCAAATGGCACTCCGGCCCGGTGGCGCCGTAGCCGGTCAACGAGCAGGAAATTATTGCCGGATTGACCGCAACCAAGCTGTCGTGATCCACACCCAAGCGTCGGACAACGTCGACGCTGAAGTTGTCTATCACCACGTCCGCAGTACGAACCATATCCAGGAATACCTCTCGGCCTGCTGCTGACTTCAAATCGAGATGCACTGACTTCTTGCCACGCGCTCGTTTCAAGTAGGCAATACCCATATCGGCATCTGTCTGGCGTTGAAATGACACGCCTCGTGGACCAGCCAGTGGCGGCGAGAATGTGGTGGGATCCCCCGAGGCCGGGTCATCAATCTTGATCACCTCTGCGCCCATTCCTGCCAGTAGTGAGGTGGCCTGTGGGCCGGAGAAGAAACGCGTGAGGTCCAGCACAATCACACCAGCGAGTATTTTCTGCATATCCTGGGTCTCTGCTTCGAATACGCGAAAGTCTACACACGGCATGTGTCCTGGACGCCATACGAGTTCGTGCTAGGGGCATATTTCCAGGCTATGGCTCTTCAGCGTGCGCAACGATGGCTCCGCCCCACCGCCCAGACGCCACGAACTCGCCCGTCAACTTTGGAATTAGCCTGATTACGCTTTCGGCAGCTGCACCCAGCCCCACGATGTCGGATGTACACAAAGAAAGGCGCCGCCGCAACGCGGCGTCTGCGAAGCCGCGCACAGAGAGTTTTTCGTACACCCCTGCTCCCACTAGCGCTGATAGCGACAAGATGGTCGCTGCCTGACCGCTCTCCACGATCGACTGGATGGTGGAGAGGGAGTCAAGCTCCGCCCCGACATTAATCTGCAGACCCGCCTCAGCGAAGGTCTGATCGATGAGCTGACGGGTCACGTTGGCCTTGCCCGGCAACACCAAGCGTAGTGTCGCTGCCTCTTGCAAGCTGACCTTGCCATGATCAGGCACGCCATCGAGCGGCGCAGAAAGCAGGAACAGCTCTTCCTCCATCAAGGGCATCCATTGCAGATGCATTGCCTTATCGCGAAGCATCGTTGTCGGGCAGCGCGTGCATGGCTCGAACAATAGGCTCATCTCTAATCGGCCTGTAGCCACAAGCTCTTCCAGATGTCCGCTCAGGCTTTCCACGATGCGAAGTTGGACATCTGGATACCGCTCTTGCACAGCCGCGATGAGCGGTCCAGCCAGAATGTTTGCTGCGCTTGTAGGCATGCCGATAGAGACCGGCCCTCCGGGCTTTCCATTATCGCTGCCAACATCATGGCGCAATCGTTCAATCTGTCGCAATACGGCCTGTGCATGCAAATACAAGGTGTCGCCGGCCGTTGTGGGCGTGACGCCACGCACGCTGCGCGCCAGCAATCGCACCCCAAGTTCGTCTTCCAGATTCGATATCTGAACACTGAGTGCAGGTTGCGCGACGAAAAGATCTTTCGCAGCGCGAGACACGCTGCCCAATTCGACGATTCTTACAAAGTACTTGAGCTGCCTGAGTTCCATGGCCCTGTTCTATTCTCTTGCGCCACCGCGCCTGCGGCTGCACCCATAGCTTTGCGGTATGCCGGAATCGCAATGTCGTATTGTTCGCGGGAAATCGATGTCCATATCATGGGTTCGCGGCGTTCGGCCCGTCTTTGGCAACCCAAGTGAACATCGATGATCCAACTTTACTTCTGGTCCACCCCAAACGCCTATAAGGTCTCGATTCTGCTCGAAGAGTTGGCGATGCCATATGAAGTGCGCGCAATACATATCGGCAAAGGCGAGCAGTTTTCGCCACAGTTTCTCGCGATCAGCCCCAACAACAAGATACCCGCCATCGTTGATGACGACGGCCCGGATGGTGGGCCCATCTCAATGTTCGAATCCGGCGCCATCATGATGTATTTGGCCGACAAGGTGAACAGCGAGCTATTCCCTGAAGACGCACGCAGGCGCTATAGCGTGCTCCAGTGGATGATGTTCCAGATGGGTGGCGTCGGGCCCATGCTTGGGCAGGCACACCACTTCCGTAAATATGCCCCTGAACCGATACCGTACGCCATCGACCGCTACACCAAGGAAGCCCGGCGGCTTTACAGCGTTATCGATCATCGGCTGTCGCAAACGCCTTACCTGGCAGGCGATGCCTACAGTTTGGCCGATATAGCGACCTACCCTTGGCTGCGGCCATACAAGTGGCAGGGTCAGGACATCGAAGAATGGCCAAACCTGAAACGCTGGTATGACGCCGTGCGCGCCCGTCCGGCGGTCCAACGCGGTCTCGCCGTTCTTTCAGAAAAAGTGGATCGCAACAATGCCAAACCTGATGCAGAGCGTTGGCAGAATCTCTTCGGTGACACGCAATTCAGTCAACGGCATCCCTGAACAGAACCAGGAAACACAAGACATGAAAGCAGCATTACCCATGCTCAAGGGCTACCGCGTTCTGGACATGACGCAGGTCGTCGCTGGCCCGACTTGCACTCGCATCATGGCCGAACTGGGTGCCGACGTGATCAAGTTAGAGTTGGCACCATTTGGTGATCGTACGCGAGTGGGTGGTTTGAAATCGCGCAAACCCGAACATTCGGAATCGACCCAGAGCACCTATTTTTTTCAACACAATCACTCCAAGCGCAGCCTGGCGCTGGACTTCAAACATCCGCGTGGTCAGGCCCTCATACGCGCCATGATTTCTCATTGCGATGTCGTGGTGGAGAACTTTAGTCCCGGCGTTATGGCGCGTGCCGGTCTGTCGTATGACGAACTGCGTCAACTGAATCCTGGCCTGGTGATGTGTTCTATTTCGCTGGCGGGCCAGCAAGGTCCTTTGAGTCAAAAACCCGGTTATGACTATATCGCCCAGGCATATGCCGGCATTACGGATCTGATCGGCGAGCCGGATGGCGATCCGGCGCTGATCACCATGGCCATCGGGGATACCGCCACGGGAATCAGTGCTGCAATGGCGGTGGGTTTCGCGTTGCTTCATAAGGAGCGCACTGGCGAAGGCCAACACGTGGAGGCATCGCTCTTGGACACCTACTTCCAGATGCATGAAGTGGCTGTGCCAAGGGTGTCTTTGCGAGAAAACTACACACCAACACGTACGGGTTCGCAGCATCCAGATGGTGGGCCGACCGGTGTGTTCCGCTGCGGCGATGGAAGCTATATGGCACTGGCCATTTTGCCCCATCAATGGAACGCCTTTGTCGGTGCCCTTAACGCACCGGAATTATTCACCGACCCACGCTACGCCAGCGCCGCGCTGCGCCGTGACCACAATGCAGATCTAAAAGTCGTGCTGGAAACCTGGCTGGCCGGTTTTTCCAACAGACAGGCGGCTATTGCTGTGCTGGATCAGCATCGCATTCCTTGCGCCCCCGTCCTTACCCTAAATGAGGCGATGGCTCACCCCCACTTGCGTGAACGTGCCACTGTGAGGCGAGTACATGACGACACGCTCGGCGACTTCGACATCCCCGGTCTGCCCGTCAAATTTTCGGCCTGGACACCACCCGACGATTTGCATGCTGACGCATTGGGTGAGCATAACGAAGCTGTGTTGCAACAGGTTCTGGGCATGAGCATCGAACAGATCCAGGAGCTTTATGACGAAAAAGTACTAGTCCAGGATACACAGATCTCGCGCAAAAGACGCGAGACTTCCAAGGCATAAAAGAACGTCATTGAGGAGACATTCATGTTTAGAACCCTAATTGCTGCCAGCCTCGCGCTGGCGGTCGGTACGGCATCGGCGGCCAACTTTCCTACGCGCGCTATCACATTGATCGTGCCATTTTCTGCAGGCGGGCCTACCGACGTGGTGGCACGGCAGCTAGCAATGGCGATGAGCAAAGATCTGGGCCAGACCGTCATCGTGGACAACCGCCCCAGCTCCGGCGGCATCGTAGGCTCTGACACCGTTGTGCGAGCCAAGCCAGACGGTTACACGCTACTCATACATAACATCGGCATGTCGACCTTAAGCGCGCTTTCGCCGGATCTCAAATTTGATCCGCTAAAGGACTTCTCCTATATCGGTGAAGTCGTGGACGTACCTATGACGCTGATCGGCAAGAACGGACTACCCCCAAAAGATTTTCACGAACTGACCAGTTATTTGCACGACCATCAGAAGACGGTCAATTTAAGCAACGCGGGAATTGGTACGGCATCCCACCTGTGTGGATTGCTACTCATGACCCAACTCAACCTTGCCCTCACCAGTATTCCGTACAAAGGCGCAGCGCCCGCCATGACTGATTTGCAAGGCGGTCAGGTCGATCTTCTGTGCGATCAGGTCACCACCACCTTGCAACCCATTCTCTCGCACCGCGTCAAGGCGTACGGCAGTACAACCACTGCGCGTCTGACCGCATTACCTGAACTGCCTACCCTGGCCGAACAGGGCCTCAAAGATTTCGAGGTAACGGTCTGGCATGGCGTTTATGCACCGCGCAATACGCCGGTCCCGGTAGTGGCAAGATTGGTTAAGGCGTTGCAGAGCGCGCTCGCGGACCCTGGCTTTCGCGACAGCATGGGCAAGCTGGGCGCCGTCCCGGTTGATGCCGAACGCGCCACGCCTGAAGGATTGGCGCGGAGGCTGCAAAGCCAGGTAGCCACTTGGTCCCCCCTAATACAGCAAGCCCAGGTCTACCTGCAATGATCATTCGACACAGCAAAGGTCCAAACATGAAGAAAATGCAAATCGAGATGTACTGGGACGTAGGCAGTACAAATACCTACTTCGCTCTCAAATTGATCCGCCCGCTGCTCGAACGCTACGACGCCGAGCTCGTACTTCACCCCTTTAATCTGGGCTATGTATTTCGCAACAACAACTACGAGTTAATGAAAGAGTCGAAGGCCAAACTTCGCAACCGAAAACGGGATCTGATGCGTTGGGCCGAGAAATTCGAACTGCCGTTCCAAATGCCGCGCCAATTTCCTATCAAGTCCAGCCGAGCGTTGCGCGGGTCGCTGGCCATGCGGCGCTATGGCAAAGAACTGGATTTCGTCCAGCGGGTAATGGACCGGTATTGGGAACAGGGCGATTCGACAATCGCCGAGTACGCGGGCCTGCGTGAAATTGCGCAAGAACTGGGGGTGAATCCCGATGAGTTCGAGCGCCTAAGTGCCAGCGAGGAGATTGGAGCGGAGCTAGCGTCGAGCACGGATCTTGGCATTGAACGAGAAGTTTTCGGCGTGCCTATGACTATCGTTGGAGACGAATTGTTCTGGGGCAAGGATCGCTTCGACTTCGTGGAGGACGAACTTAAGCGACATCAAGCGCGCCTCTTGAAGTCGGCCGACCACGAAAAGACCACGCCCTTAGAAAGACATCCGTAACTTGAAACAAGTACGGCACGCAAATGCGTGCCGTACTTTCTCCGTTTACGGCGCGTACAAGCTAGATCACGTCCTGATCCAGCTTACGCACAGCGCCACTCAAACTCGCGAAATCGAATTCCTTGCGTGAGCGCAACAACAAACGCATCACAATCGTCGTCACCACCGGCACCAAAGCGGCCAGCAAGAACGATTCCAGCAAGTAAGTCGGTTTGTCACCGGGTGCGGGAAAGAAAAACAAGCCCGCGACCAAGCCAGAAATGGTCGCCCATGTGGCCGTGCGTCCATCATGATGCTTGCTGAACAATCCGTAAAAAACCGGAAACGCTGCCGCCGAGCACAGAAGATCCGCCAGCAAGAACAGATACAGCACGCTATAGCCTTGCGACGCCACAATCATGACGGGGATCGCCATCAACAACACCAGCCAGCGTGCCAGACGCTTCATGGTCATGGAACTGGCTTTGGGCAACAGGCGACGTAAATCGACGGCAATAATGCTGGACACCGCACTGATGGCCGTGTCTGCGGTGCTCATCACCAACGAAAGCCCAAGCGGGATCAGCGCAATCACAAACCAGGCGGGCGCATGCGGCATGATTACGCTAAACAGCGCAATGGAACTGTCGCCACCGGGTGCCAGCCCTACAAATGCCAATCCAAACAAGCCCATCAAGAAAATGAATGGCCCGACCAACACCCCTCCCAGCAGGAAACCATTGCGCATCGAGCGATGGTCGCGCGCGGCGTAGATACGTTGCCAGTTCCCTTGGTGAAAAATGCCTGTCAAAAGAATCGCTACAAAAAACGTCAGACCTGCCTTGATGCCTATCGGGTCCGTCAAATCCAGCAACTGAGGTGCCTTGGCTTGCAAAGCCTCAATGGTTGGCGTGACACCGCCCGCCGCTTGCCAACCCACGACCAACAATGCAATCAGCAAGGGCACAATCACCATCATCTGCACTTGATCGGTAAAAATGGACGAGCGCAAGCCACCGTAGCTGGTGTAGAGCAAGGTCGTACCCATCACAATCGCCGCCGTTGCCCACAAAGGCACAGGAGCCAGCATGGTCACCAACTTCGCAATGGCCGTCACTTCCGCTGAAAGCGCAATGAAGAGATAGAACAACATGATGAAGAGCGCCAGCGCATACATGGGCCGTCCATAGCGCGCCATCAGGAATTCAGTGAGCGTGTGCCCATGCGGAATCAGCTCTCGCATGCGTTTGCCCAGCGGAATCATGACCAGACGCGGCGACACCGAGCCCAGCGCATACCCAATCACGGCTGCCAGGCCACCCCAGGTTGCGGCTTGCGCGGGTGAAAACAAAATCCATGCACCCAAGGTAGACGCCATCAGGGTAAGAATGGTGCCGAACGCGCCTTGGCTGTTGCGGGCAACTATGTAGTCTTCCAGCGTGCCGCGTTTGCGACGCGTGTAAAGAATGCTTGCCACGGCGAAACCACCCGCAAACAGCACGAGCCACATCAGGGCGGTGGATTGACTAAGCATGCGTTAAAACCTCCCGTCGCGTTCGGCGCGATAGCCGAATGCGTACCAAAGGCGGCCACTCACGCCTAGGTGGGGCCGCAAAACAGAAAAGTGTCGGGAGGGGCGCGCGCGAGTCGTGCGATGTCCTTCCCTTCGCCGGCATTACCCGGATCAGGTTCAAAGGGTTACCGCGACAATGCGGAATCTCAGCCTATACAGGCTCCCCCAGGAATTGGCGCAAGGTTAGGAGACCGCTCGCAGCTTGTCAACGCGCGTTGCACTTGCATCACACTTGTACGTTGCGCGCGAGCGGCAGTTTTTATGCTAAGTTCGCCCGGTTTGAGACACACTCTGCTGGTGTTGCTCCCTTTTTGCCGCTGATTTAACGAGCCTTGACATGACAACTGCACGCCCTGCCCCTGCCTTGAACGAACAATTGGTCATTGTCACGGGCGGCGCCCGAGGACTTGGCTCGCATATCGTGCGCGCGTTCCTGCGTGAAGGCGCTCGCGTCGTCATCAACTATTTCAATAGCGCCTCGGCGGCACACGCCCTGGCCTCAACCGCGCCCGCGAATACACTGGCTGTGCAAGCCGATATCCGCGACCGCGACGCCGTATGCGCCATGGTTGAACAAGCCAGCGCCCACTTCGGCATGCCAGTCACCACCATCGTGAACAACGCATTGCCCGCCTTTCAATTCAATGGCGACCAGCGTCCGTCAGCAGACTCACTGACCTGGGAAAACATGCATCAACAGTTCGAAGGCAGCGTGCGCGCGGCGCTGAACACCACGCAGGCCGGCCTCGCCGGTATGCGCAGCGCAGGCTTTGGCCGCATCATCAACATTGGTACCAATCTGGTTCAGAACCCGGTGGTGCCCTATCACGACTACACCGCCGCCAAAGCAGCATTGCTCGCATTCACGCGCACGATGTCGCAAGACTTGGGTCCAGACGGCATTACGGTCAACATGGTGTCGGGCGGTTTGCTGCGCACCACAGACGCGTCTGCCGCCACGCCGCAAGCCGTGTTCGACTTCATCGCGGGCATTACGCCCTTGCGTGAGGTCACCACGCCAGAACAATTTGCCGATGCTGTGTTGTTCTTCGCAAGTCCCTGGTCGCGTGCCGTGACAGGCCAGAACCTCGTGGTCGACGGTGGCTTGGTCAAGAACTGACATGACAATGATGCACCTTAATTTATTCATATTTGGCTGCGGTCATCATCGCGCGGCGTGGCGCCACCCGAGCTCAGCTGTGGAGCGATTGGGTGACATCGCCTATTACGAGTCTCTGGCGCAAACGGCCGAACGCGGCAAATTGGATGCCATTTTCTTCGCCGATGGGCAATCAGTAGACAACATCGGAGACGGCCCACGTTGGTTCCTGGAGCCGTTGACCATGCTGGCCGCGATTGCGCGGGCCACGAAAAACATCGGCCTCATCAGTACAGTCTCCAGCACCTTTTTCACACCGTTTCATGCGGCACGCATGGTCGCTTCACTGGACCATATTTCCGGTGGGCGCATGGGGTGGAACGTGGTCACTTCCATGTTTGATGCGGAAGCGCGCAACCACGGCTACGAATCCATGCCGGGTCACGACTGGCGTTATGCACGTGCCGAAGAATTTGTGGATGTCGCCCTGCGATTGTGGGACTCCTGGACAGACGACGCCCTGACGATCGATCGTGACGGCGTATACGCCCAAGCGGATCGAGTGCGGCGCATTGACCATCACGGCGACCAGTTCCTGGTGGACGGACCGCTGACGGTCCCCCGCTCACCGCAAGGCCACCCCGTTTTGTTCCAGGCAGGCGCTTCAGATCAGGGCCGTGATCTCGCTGCGCGCCGAGCAGAAGCCATCTATGCGGTGGCCTACGACTTGCCTGCCGCGCAAAGCTATTACCGAGACATCAAACAACGAGTCAAAGCCGCTGGCCGTGATGTGTTTGTTCCGATCATGCCGGGGCTGGTGACCTTTATTGGATCAACCGAAGCAGAAGCTCGCGCCAAACAACGCGAACTGGACGTGCTTTTGCCAAGCGATGCTTCGTTGCGGCAGTTGGGCACGTTTGTGCTGCAAGATTGCACAACGTGGGAACTGGATGCGCCTGTGCCTGCCTTGCCGCCGCTCGAAACCTTCACAGGTCCGAAGGGTCGGTATGGCACTATTTTGCGCATCATTGAAACCGAGCAACCCACCGTGCGCCAATTGCTGGGCCGACTCGCCGCAGGCGGTGGACACTGCACGATGGTGGGCACGCCTGAACACATTGCAGATCAAATGGAGACGTGGCTGCGCAACGAAGGCGCGGACGGCTTTAACTTGATGCCGCCTTTGTTGCCCGGCGGCATTGACGATTTCGTTGAACACGTCATCCCGGTATTGCAGCGCCGAGGCCTTTTCCGCAAGGAATACGAGACCCACACCTTGCGCGGCCACCTGGGGCTGCAAAGACCCGACGTCCGTAGTTGAACGCCGGGTCGTGTTGCACAAATTAAATATGCAACGAGTGGCCCAAGGCCCGCAAGGCGGCTTCCTGCACCGCCTCGCCTAGCGTCGGATGCGCGTGAATTGTGCCTCCGACGTCTTCCAGGCAAGCACCCATTTCCAACGATTGGCCAAACGCCGTCGACAATTCCGACACCCCTCGCCCAACCGCCTGCCAGCCCACAATCAAGTGGTTATCGCGTCTGGCAACGACACGCACAAAGCCATCGGTAGACTCAAGCGTCATGGCGCGGCCATTGGCGGCGAAGGGGAACGAGGCCACCAGACAATCCAACCCCGCCTGCTCTGCCTCGGTGGGCGACAGCCCCGCCACCACGATTTCTGGGTCGGTGAAGCAAACGGCAGGTATGGCAGCAGGCATGAAATGGCGTTTTTTTCCGGCGACCAGTTCAGCCACCATTTCACCTTGCGCCATCGCGCGATGGGCCAACATTGGCTCACCGGCAATGTCACCAATGGCCCAGACATCGCGCATGGATGTGCGGCACTGGTCATCAATACGCAGCGCAATGCCGGCACGATCCAGTTGAAGACTTTCCAGTCCCCAGCCGAGGGTTCTGGCCCGGCGCCCCACGGCCACCAAGACTTGATCTGCGGGCAACGCTGATTCCTGTCCCGATGCATCTTGAACTCGCACCGCGTCACCTGCTGCGGTCAAGCCCAGCACTTTATGACCCAGCTTCAATTGCACACCCAGCTTTGCCAGCGCTGTGCCAACGGGCTTGGTCAGCTCCGCATCGTAGGTGGGCAAAATTCGATCTTGTGCCTCTACCACGGTGACCTCGGTGCCCAGCTTGCGATACACCGTTCCAAGCTCCAGACCGATGTATCCCCCGCCCACCACCACAAGACTTTTCGGTATCTCCGTAGGGGACAGCGCCTGCGTGGAGGAAATTACCCTGCCACCAAACGGCATGGACGGCAGCTCAACCGGCTCTGAACCTGCCGCAAGCAGCAGGTGCTCGCATTGAACGCGCACGGTTCCACCCTCGGTTTGTACCGATACGGTTTTGCCGTCTTGAACGGTTGCCCAGCCCTTTAGAACCTCTACGCCGTTTTTCTTGAGCAGTGCCGCCACTCCGCCCGTCAGCCGGTCGACGATGCCGTTCTTCCAGGTCACCGTTCTTGTGATGTCAATGGTGGGCGCTTGCACTTGAATGCCAAGTGCCGAGCCGTTTGCGTAGTGTCGTGCGCGATCGAATTCTTCCGCCGCATGAATCAAGGCCTTTGACGGGATGCAACCGATGGTCAGGCAGGTACCCCCCAGCCGCTCGCCTTCAATAAGCACGGTTGGCACGCCGAGTTGCCCGGCGCGAATGGCGGCCACGTAGCCGCCTGGCCCACCGCCCACAATGAGCAAGGTTGTTGTTTTTGTTGGTTCCATGGCTACTCCACGAAAAGCATGGCAGGTTGCTCGAGCAGCGCACGCACCGCTTGAATGAACTTGGCCGCATCCATGCCGTCGACCACGCGGTGGTCAAACGACGAAGACAAGTTCATCAGCTTGCGCGCCACCACCACGCCTTCTCGGAACATGGGCCGCTCGACAATGCGATTCACCCCCACAATGCCTACCTCGGGGTAATTGATAACCGGCGTGCTCACAATGCCGCCCAAAGCACCCAAGCTGCTGATCGTGATGGTCGAACCTGACAACTCATCCCGTTCTGCACGACCCGCACGAACTGCGTGGGCCAAACGTGATATTTCGGCGGAAATGCCCCAGATATTCTGGGTTTCGGCATGGCGCAACACCGGCACCATGAGGCCCGCATCGCTTTGCGTGGCAATGCCAAGATGCACAGCGCCGAACCGCGTGACAATGCCTGCTTCGTCATCGAAGCGCGCATTGAGTTGCGGGAAATCGCGCAGGGCAATGACCAAAGCACGTGCCAGAAAAGGCAGAATAGTCAGCTTTCCACGCTCATTGCCCCAGGTTCGATTGAGCTGCACGCGTAGCGCTTCCAGCTCGGTGACGTCAATTTCTTCAACATAGGTGAAATGCGGAATCCGGCGTTTGGACTCCTGCATTTTCTGGGCAATTTTCCTGCGCAGCCCTATTACCGGAACATGAGCCTCGTCGGTACGTGTGGCAAAACTGGAGGACACCGGACCCACCACTGCAGAACTTCGGCCCTGCAAATAGGCATCGAGGTCTTCATGCAAAATTCGGCCAGCCGCAGCAGAACCACGAACCAGCCGAAGTTCAATGCCCAGGTCCCAGGCGCGCTTGCGTACCGCGGGCGACGCTAGCGGACGCTCGCCCGGTTTGCGCGCAACGATAGCCTGATCATTCGCCGCCGAAGCGGACTTGGCAGGATGCCGGGATACCGTAGCGGCTCCCATTGCCGCGGTGCTGCCAACTGCCGTGCTTGCCGCAATCTGGCCTGCGATACCGCCTGTCGAGTGCGGTGGCTGGGCAGCGGATGGAGCCGAGTCTTGAGTTGATTTTTTCGTTTGTTCACCGGCAACTGAAGCGGGCGAATCCGCCGCAGACGACGAGACGGCGCCCGAACCTGCCAGGGCCACCGCGTTATCAGCCGCGCCCGCTTTCTGATTGCCTGCGCCGTCCACTTCCAGGCGAATCAACTCGCCCCCTACCGCCATGACATCGCCCACATTGCCGCCCAAGGCCAAAACCTTGCCCACGACAGGTGACGGAATCTCGACCGTCGCCTTGTCTGTCATGACATCGGCCAGGGGCTGATCTTCGGCTACCGTATCGCCCACCTTCACGTGCCAGGCGACCAATTCAACTTCTGCAATGCCTTCACCGATATCGGGCATCTTGATGATATGAATCCCCATCTCACACCTCCATGACGCGTTTGAGTGCATCGCCAACACGACGAGGCCCGGGGAAATATGCCCACTCCTGCGCATGCGGATACGGGGTGTCCCAGCCAGTGACACGCTCTACCGGCGCCTCCAGCCAATGAAAGCAGTGCTCTTGCACGAGCGCAATAAGCTCTGCGCCAAACCCACATGTGCGTGTAGCCTCATGCACCACTACGCAACGGCCGGTCTTGCGCACTGACTTCACAATGGCTTCAAGATCCAGAGGCCAAAGGCTCCGCAAATCGATAACCTCCGCATCGATGCCGGTTTCTTCGGCAGCGGCCACCGACACATAAACCGTGGTGCCATACGTGAGTACGGTTACTGCCTCACCCGGGCGCACAATGGCGGCCGTATCGAGCGGTACGGTGTAATAGCCTTCGGGCACGGCACTGGTGGGATGCTTGGTCCATGGCGTGACAGGCCTTTCGTGATGACCATCAAACGGACCGTTATATAAACGCTTGGGCTCCAGAAAGATGACGGGATCGTCGTTCTCAATGGAGGCAATCAATAGGCCCTTGGCATCGTACGGATTGGACGGCATCACCGTGCGTAATCCGCACACTTGCGTGAACATGGCTTCGGGACTTTGGCTGTGCGTTTGGCCGCCATAAATGCCGCCACCGCAAGGCATGCGGATCGTCATCGGAGCAATAAATTCACCCGCCGACCGGTAACGCAACCTGGCCGCTTCCGACACAATTTGGTCTGATGCCGGATAAAAATAATCTGCAAATTGAATCTCGCACACCGGCCGCAAGCCGTAGGCGCCCATGCCCACCGCCACGCCCACAATGCCGCCTTCAGAAATGGGCGCGTCAAACACGCGCGAGGGGCCGTACTTGACCTGAAGCCCTTCCGTGCATCGAAACACGCCGCCGAAATAACCCACGTCCTGGCCGAACACCACCACGTTGCCGTCTCGTTCAAGCATGACATCCATGGCTGAACGCAAAGCCTGGATCATGGTCATCGGTGTGGTGACCGGACCCGACTCTTTTTCTATTGCCATGATCAGACTCCGAGCTGCTGACGTTGCTGGCGCAAATGCTCCGGCATGTCTTTGTAGACATCTTCAAAAATGCTGGCTGCGCTGGGCACGTGCCCATCCACCAGCGTGCCGTATTTCTCGGCCTCTTTTTGAGCCGCAACAATTTCGGCCTCAAGCGAAGCCTTCAGCTCATCGTGTTGCGCATCAGACCAGATGCCGAGCGAGATCAAGTGCTTTTTAAAGCGCGCAATCGGGTCGCCCAGCGGAAAATTGCTCCAGTCGTCGCCTGGACGGTACTTTGTGGGGTCATCAGATGTGGAATGCGGGCCCGCGCGATAGGTGACCCATTCGATCAGTGTGGGCCCCAGGTTCCGCCGCGCGCGCTCGGCAGCCCACTGTGATGCCGCGTATACCGCGAGAAAATCATTGCCGTCCACGCGCAGCGATGCAATGCCATTGCCCACACCGCGCCCCGCGAAGGTGGTTCCTTCACCGCCGGCAATAGCCTGGAACGTGGAGATGGCCCATTGATTGTTTACGACATTCAAAATGACCGGTGCACGGTACACATGCGCGAAGGTCAACGCCGTATGAAAATCGGCTTCGGCAGTGGCGCCATCGCCAATCCAGGCGGAGGCAATTTTCGTGTCGCCTTTAATGGCCGAGGCCATGGCCCAGCCCACAGCCTGAATGAATTGCGTGGCCAGATTGCCAGAAATAGTAAAGAAACCCGCCTCGCGAACCGAATACATAACCGGTAGCTGACGTCCTTTGAGGGGGTCACGTTCGTTAGACATGAGTTGGCACATCATGTCCACCAGCGAGACGTTGCGCGTCAGCAGAATGCTTTGTTGCCGATACGTGGGGAAGCACATGTCGCCTTGCGCCAATGCCATGGCGTGCGCCGAGCCAATGGCTTCTTCGCCCAGACTTTGCATATAGAAAGAGATTTTCTTCTGGCGCTGCGCAATCAGCATCCGTGCATCAAAAATGCGCGTTTTCAGCATGGCGCGCATGCCCGCGAGCAGAAAATCATGATCAACCTGCGGGGCCCAGGGGCCCACGGCTGCGCCCTCTTCATCGAGCACGCGAATCAGGCTATATGCGAGATCACTTGTGTCGATGGCAGCGACATCAATTTCTGGTTTTCGCACCGCGCCTGCTGGCGATAGATGCAGATAGGAAAAGTCGGTCTTGCAGCCCGGGCGCCCTGTAGGCTCCGGCACGTGCAGTTTCAACGGCCCGTATTCACTCATGTGTTTGTCTCCACGCTTCGATTTTGTCGTGCGCTTTTTCGTAACAATAGCTTTCGCGCAGGTGGGTAACCTGACGCTCTTGCGTCGCTGGGTCAACGTACCAGGTAAATGTACGCGCCAGTGCAATCGAGATTAGCACAAGGGTATGGGGGTCCACACCTGTTTACCCTTGATGCAAAACCCTCGGATTACACGACAAAATTACGGACCGTTCACCGAACAACGCAGAGATTAAGACCAAGTTAGACGCAGTGAAATAGATATTGCGTCATATACATTCTTTTCACCATGCATCGCAACATGCGTCGGTCTCAATCGGTATTTGCACACGCAGATCAAGCCATGCACCATAGGCTGCAAATACCCATTTTCTTAATCGCCGTACATGCCAACGCAACGCTCGCGGCTGACCAGCTCCTCGCCCTGGGGAATCCCCTGCTCATTACGCCCAAAAATTGCTATCCGCTCTACACAAATTCGTATAAATTTCATCGAACAAATGCTGCCTATCAACCGCAATACTGGTAATACCTGTGTGAGAGGCGTTTGTGGAAAGTAGCGCAGTACTGTCTGAAACCCAGACCAAATCCTTTGACAGCCAGGGCCGATCCATACCATCGACCATAGGTTGGTTTGGCTGGATATTGGTGGCACTTTCGCTCGCCAATGCCTTCCTCAACATATTCCTTAACGACAACAATGACCCGATCGTAGACACGGGCAATCAACTCGCGACAAAAAGCCTTCTTTTGATTGCCGTCGTCTACGGGCTATATCGCTATCGTCCGGAGAATCGTCGACCCTGGCTCTATTTGGGAACGTTCGCCGTATGCGGGGTTATCCTCAAGTTCACAGCACTCATTGGGGCACTTAACCACGCAGAGTGGTTCTACGCCGTCAACGACATAGAGCAACTTCTCCTTGTTGCTGTCGCCGCCATCGCCATCGCAGCGGGTTCGCTCAGCATCATGCGTGGCAGACGGCCACGCGAAGACTGGGCGTTGGCAGACGCTTGGGTGATCGGTCTTGGGTTCTTATTAGCCAGCGTCAGAATGGTGTCCATGCCCATTTACCTGGAATATGGCTTCAATCTCGCTTTCTGGCATTTGGGTGTGATTGCGGTCTTGCGCGTCACGTTTTCGGTCGTGCCGCTTATTGCCATTATCTTCAGCGAACATTTGCGCAATCGCAGCTTGCAGTGTTATTGCGTCGGCGCATTCCTGGCATTTGGCGCTGAGCAGTATTTTCTGGCGGTGCATGGCGCTGCGGTATTCCCCGGCCTTGCGAAAACCCTGGCCACTACGGGCATCAACTTCGGCCAGGCTTTTCTCGCCTTGGCGGCAATTTTGCCCTCCATGCGCGAAATCGCCACGCCCGCCACGGCGCCGCGTCTGCCGTGGAATGGTTGGCGCACCGTCTTCCTGGCCTGCGCCGTCCTGACGCCGATCATTGTGAGCATCCTCTTCCCGCCACTTGCGGACTCGCTGCTCGAGCAAATCTTCATCGTTGGTCTGGGCGTGCTGCTGATCGCCATGTGTGCGCGCATGCGGGTCGCCGTTAAGGCCACTAGCCGCACGCAAACTCACCTGGAACAACTAGCCTTGCGCGACGAGCTCACTGGCCTGCCCAATCGGCGCTACATGAATGGGGACCTGGTCGCTCGTCTTGAGCAGGAGGTGATCAAGAACGGGTCGCTGACCCTGGTTTGTTGCTACGTCGACATTGATAACCTGAAAGAAATCAATGACCAGATGGGGCACCGAGCAGGCGACGCCTTAATTCAAGGCGTTGGCCGGGCCTTGCAAAGCCTGTCCAGCACTGAAGACTCTGACGCTATACGCGTCGGCGGCGACGAATTTATCGTGCTCGCCCGAATGCAAACATACGAGGCTGACACCCGCGTGCTGATTTTCTCGCAACGCGTGTTCGACGCCATCAATGAACTGAAAGTGCTGTCGGATGCCCCTCCTACGACCGCGTCGGTCGGTGTGTCCTGGAAGACTTTTTCTGACGCCGGCCCCCCATTTGAACAATCCTTCAGCCAATTGCTTAACCGCGCAGATCTGGCCCAGGTCGAAGCCAAACGAGGTGGCGGCGCACGCATCAAGCCCTACGACGAGGCATTCAGCGAAGAGGCTCGCCGCTCCACCAATATGAACCGTCACATCGTCAACGCCTGGTCGCTTGGCGAAATGCACCTGGCTTACCAGCCCGTCGTGAACCTGGAAAGCAGTCTTGTCTATGGCGCGGAAGCTCTCCTGCGCTGGGATCACCCGGACCTTGGTCCTATTTCCCCACTAGAAGCCATTCGCACCGCCGAGCGGCAAGGCGTTATACAGGAGTTGGGCCTTCAAATTCTGGAACTCGCGCTGGCCGACATCGCACGCCTGCCCGAGCATCAGCGTGTTCGCGTCGGGGTGAATCTGTCCGGCCACCAGTTGCAGCGCCATAGCATCAAGAAGATTATTGACACCATTGCGGAAAGCGGACTGGGTCGCTATTTATGGCTTGAGATCACCGAGCAAGCCATTGTCGAATCCCGCAACATCGCCGCCCAAGCGCTGCAGGAACTACGCCGCAACGATGTGCTGGTGGCCATCGACGACTTTGGCACGGGGTATTGCGGGCTGGACTATCTGTGCACGCTACCCGTCGATATCGTCAAACTGGATGGCGTATTTGCTCGTGAATCTCTGCACTCAGAAACCCGCCAGCGCATCATCAGGCTGGGCGTGCAACTTGCGGAGTCCATCGGTGCGGTGACGCTGGCCGAAGGCATCGAGGACGCCGAGACCGGCCAACTCATGCGACAACTGGGTTGCGTATTCGGACAAGGCTACGCCTATGGCCGTCCCATGCGGGGATTGGCGCAAGCCATTGCCGGACCACCGCAATTACGGGCGGTTGCGTTGAACGGGCAGTAATCTGACTCGCCCACCGCTCGAACGGTGCGACAAAAACCCGCGGTTAATTGCCAAAGGCGCGGCGTAGCCGCTCGGATTCAGCCAGATTCAGGCGTTTCGCTTCCTGTTCCGCATACGCCCGTTCCCCTGGCTCATATGCCCCATCATAAAGGCAGCTACGGCGGCTCGATTTGCACTGGTCGGCAACGCGAGGAGGAGTCGGTGTGAGTTGTCTAGCCGAAGGCGAAGACACGGGACTGATCACCGAGCACCCAGAAATGAGGGCGACAAGGACCAACGCTGCACCGCAGCGGCTCAACGTGTTAATGGACATTTTCCCAGCCGTACAGAGATGCAAATAGCCATCTTTATAACAAGCCCTTAAAAGCCGTTCTTGGTGGTAGCAGAAACGAGCCTACATTGCGGAACTGACTGGCAAAGTAGACTGCACGTTAGGAACTCCAGGAAAAAGGTGGACCTACGTGCAGCATACTTTTAGCAATTCCCCTTCTTCGCCTGCCCGGGAGGGCAGAAACGATCGTCGCGGTTACTGGACGAATCACGATCTCGACGATAGTCGGGCCCGTGATCGTGGATGATGCACCCGGAAAGGGTTAATCCAACAAGTATCGACGCAATCAGCAACTTCACATTTGGCTCCGTATTAATTGGCCGAAGTCTAGGTGAATACGCCTCAAATTTACATATCAAGATGCTGTACTTTGCAAATCTTGATGTTCGTAATACGCGGGCCTTCTATTTCCCTTTCCGCAAGTCTCAGGCCGCAGTCTCAACAAATATCTATCGCCCCAATCAGCGCCAACTCTCGCTGAGAGACTTCTGATGGCTTGGCGAGAATACGCCATGGCGCTTTAAAACGGCAGATGTGATTTTGATGCGTGCCGAGCGTCAAACGCAGTTTGAGCGGAATTGGGGGCCAGACCGTGATGATCCTAAAACCCACCGCCTCGCTTAGCTGTCTGCTTGCTCTAGACCATTGATATACGTTTCCGCCTCTTTATATCCAGCTCTCCTTGCTCTGGGCTCAGTTCGGAATTCGACAGGGCTGACTCTCTCGTCCTCAGTGCCGACACGCAGGTGCCATTTAAAACTGCCATTTGCTTGCTGACGTACCTTAACCAGAAAATCTTTGTCTTTGTAAGTCGACATATATGCACCTTGAAAGTTGATCTTGGGCCAATCGTATCCCAATCATTGGCGACAGCATGGTCTGCCTGCTGCGTGCATGAACGGGATAGTGCAATGAACACGTAACACGTGGCCGTCATTATTTGATACCTCTCTGATCAATCTCCCCTGCCCTCCAATGCCCCGCACGCCTAAATCTGTCGCCGTTCAGCCAAGCCTCACCGCACACTGGTACCCCGCCCTGCGCGTTCTGGCGCTGGCCTCGCTGCCCCTACTGCTGACGGCCTGCAACGGCAGCGACGATGACGACAACACACCCGTGGCGGAAACGCCGGTGGCGCCAGGGACGGGGACACCGGTGCCGCCCGTCACGGAAACACCGGTGCCTCCTGTCACGGAAAAACCGGTGCCACCCGCCGACACGCGCAACCAGGCCTACCTGTCGGCGAAGCCGGGCGACGTGATCAAGGTGCGCATCGACGAACTGCATCCGACCCAGGCCGCCATCGGCTACGACCAGATCTACTACAAGCTCGGCCGCTGGCAGGGCGATTTCAATCGCCCAACCTGGGCAGCAGATCCAGTCAAGCAGTTGGACTACCTGAACCGCAGTGTGGGCAAGAAATTCAGCGACTATTGTGAAGACATGGGCGGCACCACCGCAGCGGCCTTCACCAGCATCGCCCAGGCACAGGCAGCGCGGCTGGACCGGCCCGAGACGTTCAGTTGCACCGACGCGCCTGGTTCGAATCCCGTCAACCTCAAGACGGTGGTGGTGGGCTGGGACGGCAATCTGTACCTGACCGACGGCCACCACACCTTCTCGTCACTGCGCGACATTTTCGACGGTGGTCCAAAGCTGCCGGTGTGGGTCAAGGTGGACGCCAACTACAAGGACGTGGGCACGGCCCAGACATTCTGGCAGCGCATGGTCGATGAACGTAAAGCCTGGCTACGCGATGGCCAGAACCAGCCCATCACGGTGGACCAACTGCCCACCCGTCTGGGCGTAGCCAACGCCAAGGAAGCTGGCGGCATGCAGGAAGACCGCTACCGCTCACTGGTGTATTTCACGCGCGACATTGCCTACAGCAATAGCGACCTGCCTGAATTCGCCGAGTTTCTGTGGGGCGACTGGCTGCGTCGCCAGGTGGCGGCTGGCCAATTAGCGGGCCTGGATCAGTACGCCATGCAGGCGCCGTCTACACCCGCACAGATCTTGACGGTCAGCACCCTAAGCGCCGCGCTGGCCTCCACCGGTGCCAATGATGGCTATGCCGCCGCAGTGCGCAACGCCTCGCTGAAGATGACTGCCCTGGCCGATGGCGACATCGTGTTCCAGGACCGAAGCGCCGTCAGCCTCGGCCGCATTGCACTGGTACCTGGTGCCGCCAGCAACACCCCCACCAAGACAGCGCGCGATACCCTCGAAGAACTGCCGCGCAACGACGCCAAGGCCGATGGCAGCCCACGCGGAGCGGGAAAACTGTGGTTCGCCGCCAACTACCGCGCTTGCGGAAAACCCAGCACCGGCACCTGCTGGGGCTGGTAAGGGCAAGCCTGATCGGGCCCATTCAGCCCCTCTGAAGCCCGCGCCTGTTGGCGCGGGCGACCAGTTTGCGCCACTACCTATCAGTCAGGCACGACGGGGACTGCGATGTGGATGCGTTCTTCGATTTGCATAAATCGGATTTCTCACTATATTTTTCTGGCAGCAATCATAGGCTGCCCGTCCGCCGCACATAGATAGGCGTATCGGCATGGCCGGTTGCACCATGCGCTCTTGTGACAGGTTTTTTGCTAACTACAACTTAAGTTGGATGCGCCTCTGCTACGTGGCTGCTACTTTTCGCCTTGAGCAGAGTTTTGCGGCTTCGGTTGGCTGTATTTGCAAGTTGAGTCGCAAATTTTATTTTGTTCAGCCGATGCTGGAGCGGTTTCCTCCACCAGAAGAACAAAGGAAATAGACATGGAAAAAGTCAATCAGACACCTATGCAGCAAGATGCCGAGTCCCGTATCCAAGCACTGAGCGCCGTTGAAATAAGCGCCGTCAGCGGTGGACAAGGGCCGAATCGCTTCTTGGGCGCAGCGCGACCAGGCCCGTCCACGTCACTGGGCAAAGGCGATGCAATAACGAGTGTCAAGCAAATTTTCACAGGCCGCTAATCCGCTAGTAACGGACGCGGTTTATGGTCGCGCGGAAACCCGAGCACGCCGTCCCGCCCAAGGATCTAAGAGTGGCTCGTTCGCCAGCGACCGCGTGCACTGCGCGCCCCTCTCGGGTTTGGGTGGCGTCATTGACGGCAAGCGGCAGATAACAAAGCCAGATAGTCGCGGGCATTTAGCCGCCACTATCGGAGTGTGAAATTGGCGTCGATTCAGGACGCCGTTATTGCAGCATCGTCTTACGTTTGCAGACTGGCCGCAGCCGGCCTGCCCTCCCTTAGCCGCTGCGCGGGTGCCCGCCAATGTGGTGGATCTGGCTGCATGGCAGCATGCCCCGTCCCCGTCACGTATTCAGAGCACAGTAAATCGTGGTTCCCCTGATACCGGGTCAATATCGGTAATGCCAGCGATCACTAAGTGGGCATGTTGTAGCGCGGCTTCGCGACTAGCGAAAACCACCATGCGAGGTAGCGGCCAGATGGCAGGCACGCCCTTTGAGCCAATCCGCTCGATGCAAACCTCTATTCGATATGGTGCGCCTTGCCGGGGGATAACGCGGCAATGCACTCGGAATCCGCCCATGTCTCGCCGAACTCCATCACACATGACGTACCTTCTTGATGTTGGCTAATGCCTCGGCCAACTATGCGTGCTCTGGAGATTTGAAATGGGCACTATTACGAAAAATTGCGTGGCCCCGATTGAATGTGTCACGAAACTTAAATGGGTGCGCCCGTGAATACGCCCACACCCATCGCTTCCGCGCAGCAGAAAACTGTACTCAAAAATATAGAACGAACGCCGCAGGGTTACTTCGGAGGCTGGTTCGTGGGTTCAGGCTGGATAAGCGAGATCTCATCATCCGCGCAACCACCGCCGACATTAACCAATCTGTTGTGCGCCTCACATCCGGGGCATACGAAATAACAGCCCCCTTGCTTGTCAACGTCGATTTCGACGTTGGACTGCGCGACATCAATGCCGCATTGTGTACAGGTCCACATCGTAGTCTCCCGCATCAATGCATTCATCATAGCGCTGCAAAAAAAGCGCGCGGAAGCAAATGGCGGAACCGAAACAAATCACCGCCCGCAACGCTCTGACCACGCCAACGCTGGTGGTGAATGAGCAGTAGCGGATGGTAATGGCTGACGTAGTTGGGCAAGAGCTCAGGCTTTGTACCTACTTTCGGCAGACAAGGAACGCCACGCCCCCCAGACCGACCACTACACCAAGCAGCATCCCACACGCAATTTCTGCGCGATCAGATTCGTGGATTAGAAGACCAATCCGGGCGCACACAATTAAGACGAGCAGTAGGCCATAGACTCGCGGCCACCATGCCAACCTTATGGCCGACTGTTGCAATCGCGAGAAGTGGAATCGTTGCGGGCCCAAGACATCTCACACGGAATACGTTACGGGTCGAAACAGTAACAGAATCATTGCAACAAACTCAACCGCAATGCTTGCCAATTTCAAGGGGAAATACATGCCTGGTCGCTCAAGCACCACCCTGTGCGCGCGCACCACATGCAGGATCAAATGAACGTCGAGCCTAAGCGCTATCGAATCAAAGAGACTTCGGCCATATTGAGCATTCCCAAGACCACGCTTTACCTTCTAGTAAAAGAGGTGATCTGGATCAGGTTCATCGTGGCCATGCCGGACACGCATCACCGCGGCTAGTGTCTACGCGCTAATGGTGCGAGACAGAAAGCACAAAGCGGCGGGCGGATGTGCGCGGTAAGATGCGGCGTGTGCCGATTGGGCCTTAACAACCCAAGCACGCTGCCAATTTGCAGCTAGATTTGTAGCTAGCGCAGAAATAATCAGCGGAGCCACCCGGAAAGCCGCATAAACAAAAGATCTACAGAATTAATGAAATTAGCCACCTGCAAGTGCAATGCAGGTGTTCCAGCGTTTCCCAAACTGCACCGAACTACCCGCCAGCCCGCGTAAATGCGGGCTGTTTTGTTTCCGGGCGTTCCATGTAGTACCTTGCTAGCGACCGTTCAATGAGTAGCTAGATGAGTAGCCAGGACGCCTAGCTACTCATTTGATAGGAGAAATCGGTGGCAAAACGCGGAAAACACTTGCTGGACGATATCCAGCTGCGGCGCTGGTTAAGCGCGGGCGAGAAGCTGGCGCGTAGCGACGGCGATGGCTTGACGTTCACCTTATCTGCCGCTGGCACCGCGACATGGGTGCTCCGCTATAGGCTGGGCGGTCCTCAGAAAGAGATCACCATTGGCAACTACCCTGACCTGTCCTTGGCCGCAGCTCGGAAAGCGGCGCGAGACGTGCGCGCATCGATAGATCGCGGTGTAGATCCTGCGCTAGTAAAACAACGGGAGAAAGCACGCGCCACGCAAGTCAGCACTGTGCGTCAGCTCGTGGATGATTTCCGAGATAAAAAAATGTCCGAGCTGGCCCCCGATACGGTGATCTACCGTAACTGGGACCTAGACAAGGTGATTATTCCAAAGCTTGGCGTCATACCGGTTGACCAGGTCCAGCCAGCCGACATCGTCCATATGCTGGAATCTGCCAAGCGGACATGGACAATCAGCAAGCGTATCCTCACGACTGCAAAGCAGCTCTTTGCGCATGCTTGCGGGAAACGCCTGATAGATATCAACCCTGCTATCGGCGTTGACCTTGTTGCCCTCAAGGGCCCTCGCCCGCCAGTCAAGCGCCGGATCATGCTGACCGAGCCTGAACTCAGAACACTACTGGCCGGCATCGAAGATATTGGCACCGAGAACGCAATTGCCTTTCAAATCCTGCTCGCAACGTGTGTGCGGTCGGTAGAGCTCGCAAAAGCACGTTGGGAATATGTGGATTTGGATGCAGGCACTTGGCTTGTGCCCGAAGAAAACGTAAAGGTTCGCCGAGGCTTCATCGTCCCGTTAACGCCGACCGTCGTAGATTGGTTCCGCCAATTGAAGGAACTGGCCGGTAGCTCGGATTGGGTCTTACCTGCCCGTCAAGAGCGTAGACGAAGGAATCAGGGCGGCGACACTCATGTGGGAGAAACCACTCTGTGGGCGGCAATTACCAGGGCGTTTGATCGCGGCGATATAGAAGTGCGCCGGTTTACACCGCACGACACGCGCAGCACTGCCAAGGGGCACATGCGCAATCTCGGGATTTCAAACGAAATGTCGGAGCTGGCGTTGAATCACAAGCTCAAGGGTATGGAAGCCATTTATGACGTTCGCGACGACGTGCCGGAGCGTCGGGCAGCAATTGAGCTTTGGGCACATTTCGTGGCATCCTGCGTTCATGGGAGCGACTGGAATGTGACCCCATTACGTGCCGCATCGTGACCGGAAATATACTGGACGAAACCCCAGTGTTTTCCTATGCCAATCAAGCCCTCCCTCACCATCGAAAAACTCTAAACCATCCAAAAGCGCAGCCTGGACAATGAAGACGTCCGGGCGTTCATCCTGCGCACGTATCAGTTACACGGGGAATTCACCCGGCCATCTGGCGTGCTCACCTGTCTATGACGAATGGCTGGCGACGCTGAAGGCTGAAGCCTGCGTGCACGAGCGGGATACGTGGATGGGTGAGATGCTGAGCAAGCCGGATAAGCCGCGTTAACACCTAGTTTTTGACGTGCTTCGGCTGGTATTCAGGCCAAGAAGTGCGTGATATTTTTTTGCCCCTCGCTAACCTCTTGCGGATTTTGATGGGGCAGCGCCCCGGCAGTGAGATGCCCTGGGCGCTTTTATTTAGGCCACGCCTCGATGCGTTATCGCGGAAATCCCCCAAGAGGAACCAACTGCCCATCCTAGACAGAATGAAGTCACTTAACTGTCTAGGGCAAAAAATGCGATTCGTAGCGACTATTGAGCGGGCTTTGACTATCGCCTACCGGCTCGTACAACTTTGGGAGTGGCTGGCCCGGCACTGGCCATGCGAGTAACGTACAGCAATGCCAATTCTTACGTATGGCACTACGATCACCCAACACCACTGAACAATTGAATTCGGAGATTGCCAATGGAACGATCAACGAAGGACTTGTACGAACACTACGCGGCGCTTCCGACCGAAGCGGAAAAATTGGAGTTCTATCGCGAGCTAAGCCGCGAAGATCGGTTACGCCTCGGAGTTCGGGAGCTGGAGATCAATATGCCCCGGGTGATTCGCGAGAATCAGGCGCGGGAGGACGCGGCGTTTCGCGCTCAACTTCAGAAGATACCGACGGACGCCACACGGGCGAAGCCGACGACATAAACAGACGTGCCCAATACCGACAAGCTCTTGTATCAGAGGATTGAGAATGGAGCGATCAGGGAGGAGCTTGTACGAGCACTCCGAGGCTCTGCCGACAGAGGCGGAGAACGTGGCGTTTTATCGCGGCCTGAGTCGAGAGGAGCGGTTGAGCCTGCACGCGTCCTCCCTAGAGAGCAATTTTCCCGAGACCATCCGAGAGAATCAAGCGAAGGAAGCGGACGCGCTTCGGAAGTATCAGGCCTGCCTGGCTCTCGCTGGGCCTCTTTAGCTGGCCTTGGCGATTTCTGGTTGGCCATTTTGCATGCCGATGGCTGGTATGAATAGGGCCAAGCAGGCCGACGACAGCAAGCAGCCCTATTTCATCCACGACAATACCGGCAGACTGCTCATGATTGCTGCGCTCACCGTTTGGCGCCCTGCCTCGCCGTTAGACGCCGCTCATGGCTTCGCCATCGTGACCGATGATGCCAAGGGCGGCATGGTCGGTGTGCACGACCGACGCCTGTCGTCCTCACGCCTGACCTAGCACGCGAATGGATTGATCCGGAACTATCTGTAGAGCGCGCCCGAGAAATCCTGCAGGCGGGTATGGGCGAAGCCGCATTCACCTCGCATACGCCGAAGCAGGAATTAGGGAGTAGGAAATTCGAAGTACCAATTGCCGGACCGAATCGACCCCATTTAAGCCTGCACGTACTGGATTGATAACGGTATTTTTCTACGCCAATGAAGCCGTCTCTCATCCTCGAAGAACTCCACACCATCCAAAAGCGCAGCTTGGACAATGAAGGCGTCCGGGCGTGGCTTTGGGAGGTGAAGCGCATGCGGTCGTTCATCCTACGCAACTATCAGCTGTCCAAAGAATACAAGGGCCCCCGCTGGCGTGCTGACACCTGTCTATGATGGATGGCTGGCGACAGTGCAGGGTGAGCCGCGTGTGCATGAACGGATAGGCTGGTTACTTTGGAATTCTGCGACACGCGTCACGGCATCGTCCATCAAAACTCATGACCGTCGGCTACGCTCTAGCATACCGAACACTTACATCTTCAACGCATAACGATTCTTTTCTGACAGAATCACTCGCGCATCATCCCACTCTAAGAGAACTGGATGAACATCAACGAACGTTTCTTCCAGCTTGCGACATATGGAAAGACCGAGTTCGGGTCGACCATTTTCCCCCGAACCTTGAGCTGCCACGAAATCAACTATGGCATCTTGATGCACCGTCCTTGCCTGGAGGCACGCTTCAGCTACAAGCCGGCGAAGACCTATATGGATTTCACTCACCTCACGCATGTACCCACGAAAGGTTTTTCTTAAGTCAGTCTTAGATTCGGCCTCGGCAAGCACCGTAGCTTTGAAATCGCCGTCTTCTCGTAGTTTTTCCTTAATGCAGTAAATTATCATCCGGTCCGCCCAGCACTCGCTCTTCGTACCTGATGTGATTCCGTGCACCGCAGCTGCACGATGCTGTACATAGTTGCGAAGAGCACAAACAAATCGATATGACGCCGACCTGTCATAGGCTTCTCGCATGAAGTTATTTGCTTGCTCTTGAAACGTTGGAACAAGACTTAGGTGCTTAAAATCGCGAACAACGTGATCTGTATAAGATCGCCCTGCTGAGAGTAGGTTCATGATGTAGCGATTTGCGTCGAGGAGGACCTTTGCCCATATCTCGTAGCGATGATCTGCTTCTATTTCCCGTCGCAGAGACCATTCGGTACAGAATTTCTCGAGTTCAATATAGTTTCCGAGCAAAATCTCATACTTCTGTTCGAAGGCCCCGGCGTCAACTAATGTAGAACGGGCGTTGCGAAGCAGGTTGTAACGCTCTTCAGATATTGATAGCGGAGCCTGCGGCCCCAAAACTGCACGACGTAACCAATATTGACCTTCCATTTAAGCTCCAAGCACTTATCGTTCGCTGCGCCTTTCTGACCATTTCACATACTCAGCCAACAATCATCATAGGGGATAGGGCTTCGAATAGATCGAAGGATGTCGCTATTACCAAGGAGAGGGATTAGGCAGGCTGCGGCGTCGGCCCCATAGAAACCAATTAGCTGCGATTACACAGAGCCGAAAAAGTCACTTGATGGCTCGCCCTAACGGTGTGACACCCGATACAATTTAAGCCGCTATGATCGTGCGTTCTACGTCAAATCCTGCCTCGGAAATTTTCGCTTGATACAAAGGAACTTTGAGATCTGTAGAGAGCTTTTTCGCTGCACGTCTCACGCCCTCACCTACTCGAATTCCAAGTACGATTTCCGTAATTGCATCGTGTGGGACACTGAAGAGCGACACCGGAAATGGTTCTGCTTCTATCGTTTTGGCCGCATCAGCAAGCCGTGCCAAGACCCTTTCTTCTTCCTCATACTTCCAGTCTATAGCCTTAGTCAGAACAATTGAGACTGCGTCTGTTAACGAAAGAGGTCTAAAGTGGATTGTGGGCCTCGCAGTTGAGTACTCAACTGGCGCACAAACGAAGGGGTCTTGGGCAAGCTTAGCGGGATCGTGAAAGAAATAGTGACCCCGATCAAAGCCAACGCAGAAGCCTGTGTGGGATGCCGTGTAGTGAGACCACATAAGAGAACTGTTCCAGCGCCTCGACAGCGAAAGCAGGCCAACTTTTGAGTTGAGATTCGCCAAGCCCTTTTCGATAAACTGCTTTTTCATCTCCTGGGGTGTCGGCAGCTCACGAATCTTCTGCCGAGCCTCCTTTAAATAACTTCGCTCAGCGTGTCGGCGACCCTCCCGCGTCATTCCAGCAGCAGCACTGGGCGGCGTTAGCAGCTTACGTCGCATACTAGAAAGTCCTTCTTCAATCACTGACATAGGTATCGCTGGAAGCAATTCAAAAGGGTCATTCAGAGCCCCCGGCGGAGAAAATCTCAGGTAAGAATCGATAAGGTACGATTGCCGATCTGGCGGCAAATATTTGTATAAAGTCGGCATTTTTTCAATTTTTCCTGAGTCAGAAGCTAAGTCTTGAGTCACACAAATACGCCCGCCAGATTTGGCTAGTTTGGCTTAACTCTGCGGAGTACTTTGAGTAAAGCGCACAACCTGGCGCTGTCGTCCTAATGGCGAACTATTCACTGTGGCGCTAATCCGCAAAGGCGATTAAACGTCTTGTTGTTCTCAAGAATTACTCGCTGGATTTCTGCTGTGGCATTTGTCCGGTTGCGCTGCAAAATCGAAATAGATGGGCTTAACGTGCTCGCAATACTCAACGCATAGCCAGGTCGGGCTTACGCACCCGATCAGACTGGAGTTCCTTAGCAACATCATCGTCTTAGTACCCAAGAAAAAACCAAATAGCAGCAGCTATATCGTTTTGTCGCATGTGCATCCTAGGACCCCTTGACGAAAACGACACCACCAACATTGCCTAGGGTGATGAACAACCGGCACCTTTGCACGCTCTTGAAGAGCCAACGTTATCTCGATTAAGCGCAAGTGATATCCATAGATCGATTTAAGTGGCTTGAAGACGGCGATGATTATCATCATGCCTATAACCAATGCAAAGATCACTGGTGCTGCATCGGCAATATGGACTGAGGTCAGTTTACGTAACTTTTCTTCACCCAATAGGTCCTTAGAGACTGACCATGCAGCCGTAGCCAGTGTCAACAAAAACACTGCCCCCCCACTGTAGAACACAGCGACTAGATTCTGGATATCTGCAACTTTACTGCCCAAGAATGCCTTTGTCGCCAACAAGTCAGATCTGTCAAAGCTAAGCAGATTTTTCTCGACCTGAGCTTGATCATGTTTGGCTTCCACAAGCAATGCCCCATGAGCGCTCTTCTTGACACAGCACAGGCCAACTATCAACAATGAAAATAAATACACCACGGCAAACACTAGAAATCCGTAGGTCCAACTGGCGAACTTGTTAATTATTTCCCAGAGATCGAACGGCAATATTCCGTATTGCTGGATCTTTAGTAATCCAATCACCAAAAATATCTGAACGATGGCAAGTCCACCCACGCAGAGCGCGCCTTTCACCAACCATGCATCTACTCTCGATCTGAGGGCGTAAGCTCTGATCGGACGTACTTCCTTCAGTTGCTCCACTACTTCCAGCATCACACATCCCTAGTCATTGATCACAAAAATGACTAATTATGCCAAATTGCGTCAATTCGAAATAAAATGAGTTTCCTACGAGCGGGAAGACACAGCCCCCGAGCATTCACGGCATGAGGGTCTGCGGCTTCGAAGAAGTCGATGGCCCCCGCTATTACCAAGGATGGTGGATGCAGTGGGATTATTAGTAGGAGTGAGGAGAAGCCAAGGCCGTCTCCACCCCCCAATGAGAATGAATCTAATGAATAGAGAGTGATGATCAATGGAAGGCATCGATGCGGGCTGAGCCAAGAATACTTGAGCTGGAGCCCTTCATCATCGGCAAGGCCTGCCCTCCTGAGTGGCCCGTTCCTGCGTCAGTTACCGCGGCGCAGTGACGCTCTGCTGGTTAGTGCCGGATATTGGTCCAAACAGCCTCATATCGACCTGCCAATCTTTCGACTACGAACATTTGCAGCGAGCTCCTCCTACCCAATGCTCGACAGGGAGAGGTGCGCAGCGCAATTTTTTTCACACTTGTAGCTTGCCCTCTTTGATCCGGCGGATCCGCAGGAACTCATTACCCGCTCACCCTCTAGCGCAGTTACATATTGACGGATCCGGATGATGACGCTACTTTGAGCCAACAAATCGCAGTGCGTTGGGCCAACCATTAGATCTTTCGTCTAGGAGACGATGTGAAAGGTGTCGCGCGCAAGGATAGGTGTTTCGCATGGCCCCATCGTAATGATGGCCACAATAGCCTAGCCTCCCCGCGCTGGAATGCACCGCGCCGAAGCATCTTATCTTTATCGCTGGCAGCGCTACTGACACCCTTAGCCCACGCGCAAGTCATCATTCCAAGCTCGACCGCAACGGTCAATTTGAGCGCATTGGGGCCTGCTGGATCTTCCATTTTCATAGCGCCGACCAGCACGATCGTTAACGTGAATGGGAATAGTGCCGTCGCGGGTGATGCCAGCCAGAACTGGAACCTCACCAACTACGGCACGCTGCAGGCCACCTCGTTTTGGCCTACCGTGCTCTTGAATTCTCTCAGCGCGGGTGGTGTTTTGCTGGACAATCACGGCAAAATCGAGGGTCTGGACCCCACTACCGGAGGGGGAGTTCAACTGAACAACAGCGGTACCGTCATCAACCGGGTCGGCGCGCAGATCACTAGTGCCGGTTTTTACGGGATTACCGCTGGGACTGCGGGCACAAATATTTCGAATAGCGGCACGATTTCCGGCTACTCAAGTGGCATCAGGATGGCAGGAGGGACTTTCACGCAGACGCAGAGCGGCGTGCTTAGTGGCCCCAATGGGGCTGGATTGTTGAACGACGGTGGGCAACTAGCCGTTGATAATGCGGGATTAATGACTGGCGGAGGTTGGGGAATATTTCTGCGCGGCACTACGACAGGGACTGTCATCAATAGCGGGAGCATCGTAGGTCCGGTCGGGGTACTGCTTCAGACCAGCGGGGTGGCGCTGACCAATACCGGCACGATTAACGGCAGCGACGGTACGGCCATTTCTATCGTTGGCAATAACAATACGGTCACCTTGGGCTCGGGGTCGGTACTTATTGGTAATGCGATCGTGACCTCAGGTACCGGCAACAAGCTGGTGTTGCAAGGGTCCGGTAGCGAAGATAGCAATCTCACCGGATTTTCTGACCTGACCATGTCAGGCACGAATTGGCTATTGAGTGGCACCACGACGACCGTGGGCGCGTCTTCCGCCGCGACAAGCATCCAGTCCGGGGTGCTGACTGTCACCGGCACGCTTGCCAATACGGGTGCTGGTGCAGGCACCACGATCAGCTCTGGTGCCACCTTGCAACTCGGTAGCGGAGGCACGAGCGGTAGTGTCACGGGGAATATCGTGAACGGCGGTGTATTGGGCTTTAATCGCTCGGACGTCGTTAATTTTTCAAACGTGATTAGCGGCACAGGTGCTGTGAATCAGATAGGTACTGGCACGACCGTCTTGACGGGTGCCAATACGTACACCGGTGGCACAACCATCAGCGCGGGCACCTTGCAGTTGGGCAATGGAGGAACGAGCGGCAGTATCGCTGGTGACGTGACGAACTCCGGTGTGCTGGTTTTCAATCGTTCCGACACGTTCGTGGTTCCGGGGGCCGTGAGCGGTACGGGTCCGGTCAATCAGGTGGGTACGGGCACGACTATTCTGGCGGGGACGAATACCTATACCGGTGGCACGACAATCAGCGCGGGTACCTTGCAAATAGGTGATGGTGGCACCACTGGGAGCATTGCCGGCAACATCGTCAATAACAGCCGACTGGCGTTCAATCGCTCGGACAGTTTGGTCTATGACAGTGTCATCAGCGGCACAGGGTCTGTGGCGCAGGTGGGCCCGGGCAAAGTCCTTTTCAATGGCGTGCAGACCTACACGGGCCCGACCGACGTGGCCGCGGGTACGCTGGCCATCGGTGATGCATTGCATACGGGTGCGCAATTGGCTGGAGGTGGCCTGGTCACTGTGGGCGAGAACGGCTCATTGGGTGGCTACGGGCAAGTCTCTGGATCCGTTGTGAATTATGGTTTTATCGGCGTGGGTAACGCACTGCCTGCGCTGGCTAACGGTCCGGACGCGATCTTCACAATCAACGGTAACCTGGACAATCACGGTACGATTTCCATGGCCAACGGCACGGCAGGAGATCGCATGATTGTCACGGGAGGAACCTACACCTCCAACGGCGGGATCCTTAAACTCGATACCGTGCTTAATGAGGGTGGCCTGAATTCGCTGACGGATAGGCTCGTGACTGACGCGACAGCGGTGGGTGCGGGTGGCGCGACGAAGATCGTCGTTCAAACCGTCGCAGGAGACGGGGCGGCGACACTGTTGAATGGTATCCGGGTGGTCGAAGTAGGCGATCCGAGTCGATCTGCCAGCGGTGCTTTTTCACTGAGCGGGCGGGCCGTATCGGGACTCTATGAGTATCAGCTGTACCAGGGCGGGAGGATTGATCCGCAGGACGGCCAATGGTATTTGCGCTCCGAGCAACCGGAACCCCCTATACCACCAATCCCCCCGATACCGCCTACACCGCCTACACCGCGCCCGGTGCCAGCCAAGCTGTTGCGACCGGAAGCGGGCGCGTATCTGGCGAACCAGCACGCTGCGCAGACCATGTTCGTGACGACAATGCATGATCGTCTCGGCGACCCCCGGTTTGGTGAAGACTCCGCAGCCAACGGCAATGCCAAGCCTGCCGCCGGGTGGGCCCGCGTCGTCGGTTCGCGAACCGAAAGCAACGCGGCCGGTGGTCAGTTAGACATGACGACACGAGGCGAGGTGCTACAAGCCGGTGGCGATGTGGCGCGATGGTCACCAATGCAGCGTGGCGATAGCCTGAGGCTTGGCGTCATGACTGCCTGGGGCAGCATGCGCACGGATGCGAGTGCACAAGGAAATCCCTTCAAGGCGAGCGGTACCGTAGATGGCTACGCCCTGGGCGTTTATGCCACCTGGTTTGCCAATGCTCAGGATCGTCTGGGCACCTATGTAGACGGCTGGACGCAGTACGGAAATTTTGACAATAAAGTTAAAGGCGATCTCCTTCCAAGCGAGAAGTACAGCTCACATAGCTGGACGAGTTCGCTGGAAATGGGCTACGGCTTCAAACCATTTGGCAGCGATTGGGTGCTTGAACCGCAGGGGCAAATCATCTACACGGATTACTCGGCGGGCGGTCATCGTGAAGTTAACCAAACTGACGTTTCGAATGCCAGCTCGGGCGGTTTGACCACTCGCGTTGGCGCCCGTGTTTATCGAGATTTCGTCATTAAGGATGGCAGCGTACTTCAAGCATCGTTTGAGGCGAATTGGTTGTACAGCAATCGCCAGAACAGGATTGCAATGGGCGATGAAACCGTGACCCTGGATGGCATCCCAAAAAACACCGGAGAGATCAAGGGCGGTCTGCATTATCAATTTGCTCGGCAATGGCAGACCTGGGGCAATGTGGGATGGGGTTTTGGGGCTAGCGATTACCGTCGCCTTATCGGTATGGCGGGCGTCAGATACACCTGGTAGGTGCGCATTGAACGCGGAGTGTCACCACGAGAAGCGTCGAGTTTCTAACGTCCTATGAAAGAGTGGTGGCCGCTTTGGTCGGCGTCGGTACCATGCGTGCGACGCGTGCAGATGGTCTGAATGTCAGCACTCGGCTAGAACAAGGTGACTGCGACTGCTCCGCCCAAGCACTCGACCCGACGATGACCGCACCGGAAAGCGGAGCAACCGGGTAACCGTTCTAGCCTGCCTGCGGACGACTTCAGCGGCGCAGATCACGCACGCCGCTTCCAAGTGCGCGGAATTTGGAAATGCGGCCCGTCATAGAAAGACTTCCAGTCGCCGCCCCACTCCACTGGCACGCCAAGCTCAGTCGCGCACGCTTTCACCACGTCTGCCAGCCCCTTGAACTTCGTTCGGTCTGCCCATGGAATCGCCCCGCCCACCAGCGGAGCCAGGTCAACCGCATGCCCAAGGCCATCGGCCTGCGGCAAGTGGTAACTGTCTAGCGTTTTACTCACTCCTTTGGCCACGTATTCGCGCTGCAGCGCAATCGTGCGCACGCCCTCTACAACCATAAAATCCACGGCCACCCGTTGGATGGTCAGCTTGACGATTGCGACCAGGTCAGGGTGCACGCCGACCAGGCGCGTTAGGCTACGTTGGGAAAGTTGGAATTGACTCATACAAGATGCTCCAAATAGAAAACGCCCCGATATCCGGGGCGTTTAGACGTAAAGGCGATGTCAGTGCTGCATTTCAAGTTATTGAGCGGTATCCACGTTCACTCACGCGTCGCAGCTTCTGTGGAGCAAACAGCACACCCACATTGCCACGGCTGGCCAGCATTGCCATGCACAGCAGCAGATTGACCAACAGTTCAGCGGGATCGACGGGCTCACGGTATACCCAATAGCTCGCGGGGAGTTTCAAGAAACCCGCCACAACAGCCAATGCATATCCCGTCCGCCATGCAACGGCCCCCATTGCCACCGCTAGGACATAAGCCATGGCACTCGTCCAGAATCGAAATTTGGCCTGCCCTTCCCGCCGATACATGAGAATGGAGATGCACGTCACTGCGCACGCGATCCCGTTCAGCCACAACAGGATGTGATCTAAATTAATGCTCATGACTTTGGTCCTCCAAAGTTGCGACATTGGGGATTACTGGCGTATTTGATCGCCCACTGCATCATGCGTACCGCGACAGTACTTACACCCAAAGCGGCGATGCTCGGCGGTACCTGGTAAGCCCCAGGAAGCAGGTCAGACAACACCCGCGCCCCGAACTCCGCGCCCACCACACCCACTGATATCGAAACAAGCAAAAAGATCACACGTTCAAGGCGTGAGCTTTCTTTCGCTGACAGCACGAAAACGACCGCACCAAAAAAAGCACACATCACCACGGCGGGATCTTGCGTAAACACCAAATTCAGCAACCCCGCACCAAACACCAGCGCCGAAGCACTGGTTCCATTTAATGGCTCATTCACCATCACCTCCAAGCAGAGATAAAGAAAACCCGATTGCGGCGGGTGGGTCGTTCGCGCCGTAGTAGCGCGGTATGGAGGAAGCTCCTACTTAACTTCAATCATGTCTGCGGCCTCGCTGTAGTCCGGCAAACCCTTCAGGTGTGCATACGCCTGCTTGAAGGGATTTTCTCCGTCCATCTCATACGGCACGTCGGTAAAGGTACGGGTCAGCTCATCCAGCAAATTGGAAGCGGGATCGGTGGCAGCCTTAGCGTCAGCGAATACCCAGACACGGAAAGTCATGGTCGCCTTATCGGCATTGATCTGCGGTGTAACGACGCGGTGAACTGCCGCGGGAATACTCAGCGATTTGAATTGCACTGCCTGAATGATTGCCATGATTTCCCTCAAGGTGAAAGTGTCAGATTTGCCCCGCGCACCACGCCGTCCGAGCCCTTCATCAGGACGCGCAGCGAGGTATTGCTGATGCGCCGGAACACCAATTCACCAGCCTGTGCGGGATCTCCTGTGGCGTTCGTATCAAACTCAACCAAACCGCTAGCTCGCGCAGTTATTGCGTTCTTGGCCACGCTGCTTGATGTCCCGTAGCCAACTTGGAAGAGAACCGGATCAGCTTGGGGCGTCGCGTACCGGCTGAAGGTGCCGAAGGACGCACCACCAGCATCCGCTGCCGTATTGCCCCGCCCGGCAACGAACGTATAGAGCGCCGCCGCCGTGTTCTGCCAGCCAAAGACAGCGGAATAGTCCGCACCACTCGTCGCTGCCAGCGCCCGCCCCCAACTGATCGAATAGCGAGCGAGTGCGTTCTGGCTCACATCCATTCCGCCAGCCAAGCTGTTATTGGCGGCGCTGCAGTTTTCTCCCCAACTGATGGCGTGCAGCGTTCCCGGTCCGTTGTAGGGGAAGCGCGAAGAGGCGCACCCGCTACTCACCAGGCTATTGAATGCAGTGATTGCCACGGTCTCCCCACGCCATGGCCCCACCCCTCTAGCCCACAGCGCAGCCGGACCTTGGCGGTGCGAAAACGCACGCTCTTGCAGCGCGTGCCAAGCGCGGTGATATCCGTGCTCCCAAAGAGAAGTCCCCAGAAAGTGGGTAAAGTCACCGCCAGCAACCGGATCCACGTCGTAGGCAGTCTTCAGGCCAACCGAGTTCACGTAAATACAACTCCGATTCACGTTCTCGCAGTAGTCGAGCTGCGCCTGCCACACCTGATAGCGTGTGTGCAGGCCAGACATGCCCATGATGAGCATTGGCGTCGTATCGCCCATCCATGGTTCGGCGCGCAATTGGCGATCAAGCGTACCGAGCTTCGTCCGATAGTCAGCCATCGTATCGGTCAGCGCGTTGTCTTCGCCCTGCGCCCAAATCAGACAGTCCAGCTTGGTCTTGTGGGAGTTCACCAGCTCCGGCGACTTCAGGGCCAACGCAACTTTGGTCTTCAACGCCGCATATCGCTCAGAGGCAGTGCCAGTGGCCACCCAATCTTCGATAGGCCGTCCGCCCGCTGCGTCATAGATCAAGAAGACTTGGGCGCCGTACTCGTCTGCCAGCCGATGCGCGAGTGCAAGACCAATATTGTTATGGCCGCCGTTCCCGTCAGGGGATGATCTGGAAAAAGGCGGCAAGGTGTAATCGGACGATCCCCAGGTCGTCGTATGGCCATCCCAAACCTTGATTAGGGGATTCGCAGGATTCGGCCCACCGGCGTGCGCTCCCACGGCATTGGACTGGCCAGTCACTGCAATCACGAAAACCCTACGCCGAAGCGGATTGATGAAATTCGGGGCGTCGCTGCCATCCATTCGCAGAATCTTTCCCGGCCCGGTAAATAGCCGAGTGGCAGTGATCGCCGTGCGAAAAACTCCATCAGGAAAAATGGGAATATCGGACACCGCATAGGCCGCGATGATCGCCGCATCACTGACCGATACTCCGGTGGGATCTGCGTCTGCATAGTCCATCACGCTGACCTGCTCACCTAGGCGAGCTGAAACTGGCCGCGAGACGGCACTGGACCCGCCAGCTTTGAAACTCACTAAGCTGGCCCCAGAAGGCGACCCCAGCTCTTGCCTAAGCGCCGCATCCCCCACGGATACAAAGCTCCCCCCCTCAGTGCCCCAGTTGCCCGAGACTGTATAGGGCAGTTTCAGGCCAGCGCTGGCGCGGTACAACTCACCATTTCTCCAAAATATCTGGTTGCGCGCCGTGATATGGAGGCCTGCCGCATAGTCGCCCACGTCCTCATATCCGGAGGAAATCAAAAATCGATCCCAAACAGTGCGAAAGTCGTCAACAAGCTTGGCGTAGTTCGGTCTAGCGCCCCCTATGCGTGTTGGAACCAGGGCGGGTAACACGTCATTAACAAAGTGCTCGAGATTCTGCGCGTCTCGCCGTGCGTTCGCCAATTGCAGTAGAGAAATCGGGGTGTAAGCCATTTCATGCGCCCATAAAAAAACCCGCCGTGGCGGGTTCGTGCAATATCGAAGGGTTAAACACCAACCCGGTCATTTTGGTAATACCGGGCGTCATAGTTAATTGCAGTGATGGGGATGGTGCCGTCATCGTTAGGCTGCCCCTTCTCTGTTATCAAAAATGGCCGTGCCTGACGCGGGCTCATACCCGCCCCAATGATGTATTTCGTAGCCGCATTACCTTCAGCCACGAGCGGTGCTCGAGGTGCATGTGCCAACCTGGCGAACCAGGATCCACCGCCATCGAAGACCGGTATCATTTCCACCTCGCCTTGACTGTTTTGCAGGAAGATCATGTACGGCCCAGCCTCCCACTCAAAGGGTTGCGACAACTCGATATACAAACCATCGATTGCGCGCACCTCGCCGTCCTGGCTGCCACTGCGGGTATTGTCTGCACATAGGATTCGCTCACGTAACGTCAAGAGGTTCGCGACTGGCAATGCCTCGAACTCTGTTGTCTCCGCCTGATATCTAAGCTTGTTCCACTCCCGCCATGCATGGATAGTGGCTTGTTCGATAATTCGCACCCCTACCGATTCAATGCGCTTCGGATTGACGGCTGATCTATCTTCTGGAAGGTAGATCGTCGTCACTGAATCGTCCGCCGGGTTGATCCATTGATACTCGACTCCATCAAGCCCGTCAGCATTCCCGAAGCTCAGAGTACGAGTCTCACTACCAGGCACCTTGTTGCGGTGGTTGAACAGCATCGCACTATCCTCAGTAGCCTGTTCAAAGCTGAGTCTTAAAACCCTGCCGCGCCGATAGCCCTCGCAATACACCGCAGACGCCATCATGGCAAACGTCTCTTCGAACGAAAGGTTATCGCTATCGATCGTGTAATTGAACTGCGCCACATCGACGCCAAAGTATTCACGGATTTGCTGCGCTACCTGATAGAAATTATCAAAGTCCACCTCAGAGGAATCGCGATTTCCAATGCGAGGATCCAGACAAATCGCAGAAAGAATGTCCGCGATGTTATTGGTAGCAAATAGTTCAGTCGAAAACTGCGAACCCGTAACACGGCGTGGCAGTTTTCGCGTTACCAACATATTCAGCTTGCGCTCTTTGATGGCCAGCGCTCCGTCGGTGGCATTGGTTATTGCCTGGACTGTCGTCACGTCTCCAAACTCGCGGGCAGCAACGATGGAAGCCCCATATAGATCACGCCATTTGACCTCATCCACCACAGAGCCTTCGAAATCCCCATTGCTCAGCGTCAAACGGCGTGCCTGGAACTTCCAATGCGTCGAGCTGGCCGCAAGATCAAGCGTCATCGTCAGGGCTCGCGAAGATCGAGACACCGCAGAACCCACCACCGTCCCGTCAAATATCTGCGTTGCTCCGGTTGCTTCGCCATACGCATCAGTGGGTGTAGCCTCAACGCGAACTTCTATATTTCGCCGAAACTGCTGCTTTCCGTCATCAGTATATAGGCCGTTGAGCGCCACAAAATTGACAATTGCTCGTGTAATTGGTTTGACTGTTTGCAGGGTAATTGGACCCACCCACCGATCACCAGACGTGTAAAGACGAGGCAACATCTCGTCAGATACTCCGCCATAATCGTCCGCCAAAACCTGCCAATCAGGATTGACCGCTACGGCGTCCACCAACGTGATGCGGTCGGATACGACCGTGTTAATCGAATAGGTGCCGGAGAGATCGAACAGTACGACACCACTGAGCCGCCACAGGTTGGGCGACCCTCGCGCGGTGTAATTTCCAAGAAGGCCCCATGCTCCATTGGTCGCTGCAGCATTCCCCAGATCCAATGTAGTCAGGCCCGAAGCCGAGGAATAAGACACGCCGAAAATATCATAGGTGCCGCTGAAATCCGCATTGGAAGAATAGGACAAATCGCTGTCGCCACCTGTCGTTCCGGTCCACAGGGCAATGCCGTTACGGATCGTAAGATGCTGCCCAACCTCCCAGTTACTTCGCTGATCCCCACTAATTTCAAGGAGGCTCATCTGTCCTTCAGTGGAGAACGATGCCTCTTCGGTCGAGCTATACACTTCCTCCGTTTGCTGTGCGTTTGACACTACCAACTTGTCACCCACGAGAAACATCTCCGAGAGATCAATATCGCGGTCTAGGCAGCGCAAGATATTGGGCCACTCAAACTGAACCGGTCGGTAAGTCACACCTCCTGCATCAGACGCTCGCAGCTCCTGGCCATTGACCGCATTCACGCGTGTCGTGTTCAGTAGCCGGGTATTGATCGGGCTACCCACTCGGATCTGTGGTGCATGGCCGCTATTGGGCGATGTGACCGGCCCATACACCTCTACCGCCATACCGGGAATCTCTGCCGCGAGCGTCGAATCATCGCGAATATCAGACACCGCATAAGAGCCACGACCAATACACAGATAGGCAATTTCTTTTTCGACGTGGTCTTCAAATATGAAGTACGGTTTTTGCAGTAGATCAGGCGTGGATCGAACGGTGCCATAAATGTCGGGGATCCGCCCATTAACCCGCACCTGATTCATGCGCTCAGACAAACCATTATTTGGCGACTCTTGACGCACGTTGCGCTGTGTCGCAGAGGGAGGATCCGGCGCAAAAATCATGCTCAAGAGAGCCGAGGCAGCCATCATCACCAGGTACGGGATGGCGGCTGCCACCGCTGGCGCACCCGCATGAAGATTGATCTCAAACGGACCAGGAAGCATGGCCAGCTTCGGAATATCGACTATTGCCGCGGGCGTCACGTCCAAACCACTTGCGAGATCGGTGATGCGCGCACCATGTGGGAACGTACCGAGCTCGTGGCGCAAAAAAGGCAGCAGTGCCGGCACATCATGGCGCGTCGATTCGTCGTTCTCTGGGTTGCGTTTTAAGAACACAGTGATCATTGGTAGAACCTAAGATTTCGATAAAGGGGTGTGATCGCGTCAAACGGCAAGAACTGGGGACCCGTATGCACCAAATGCAAAAGCCGATGGTGCAGGCACACACCCATATGTTGTTCGCCACTCAGGTTCTCCATGAGCACCAACGAAGGCGTATCGGTCGGGCCTGCCACGCGCCGGTATTGCCGGAACACTGCACGCATCGCTAAGCTTTGAAGATCTGCCTCTCGCACTGCTGTCAGTGATGCATCACCTGTAATCAACTCCCACGCTTCGCTCGAAAAATGTAGGCAATGAAATTTTTCACGATCATATTCACGATCCATCAAGCTATCGATTGTCATAGGAACCCCAATAGCATCTCAAAGCGGTCAGTGCGGTAAAGCTCCCCAGTTACCGACACATTTAGAGAAGGCGCTACCGCATCAAAGGCGGCACCCTCACGCGTTCGCGATATCGCTTGTGCCTCAAGTCGGATAGGCCCAATCATGGGCCGATCAAGTTGATCCGCCCGGTATGCCCGATAGATGACTGTGGGGCGAATGCGTAGTGTGTCTGCGGCTCGTGCTCGTTCCAGTTCCTCCGGAAGAATCTCGCCCAATTCACCCAGGGTCACGTTCATCCCGTAATCCAAGCTGCCAAAATCTTCGAGCGAGGACAAACGCATTGGGCACCACTCGAACTGCACCGCCACTCCTGTTTCTAGCTTCGCATCCAGTCCATAGGTGTTATTGCGCACGAGATACCATGCCTTCGAAAAACTCGGGTGCGTAATCTCCAACGTGTCGAACTGCGGCACATTTTGCGAGCCGAAGAAGAACCCCACAAAGTCAGCGCTATTCTGGTCAAGCATTGGGCCAGTCCTTATTCACGAGTTTCTCGAGCCCATTGAACATTTCCCGGACTGCAGCTATCGATCCGTAATACGGCAATAGCTCCAACATGGTCGTCATCGGATCCAAGACGGCATCTAGATACCCTCTGAGCGGATACACATTGAGCACAGCGCTCACGGTATAAGTGGGCCCCTGCTTGGATATGAGACGAAATGAGCCCGAGACGAACTTGGCTTGATATCGTTCTATTGCGCCACTATCGATGACCAAATCGGCATAGAACAGCTCACCGCCCGTACGGACAAAGGCGCGGTGAAAACCCATCATCACAGAATATTCATCCGCACCAAGCACCCAAGACACTTGGACTTGACGCACGCCTCCCACGATATCCAGCCGCGTCCACGGCGCACCTCCGTCCAGCTCCACAGAGAGCAGTCCATCTTTCAGATCAACGCCGTAGCCATCCTGCAAAGGAACAAACGGAAGCGTCAACATACCTAGCGTCTCCTTTGGGACAAAATGGACTCCTGTTGCGCGCGCGAAAATCGGCTATTCGTCGATCGCTGCTGATGCGCCATGATGGCCGGAGTCTGTTTTTTGATCTGGCGGTCAATCTCCATACGAATTTGCCCATCGCTCATGCGTTGCACGTCCACCTTGGCGCCGCCATAGTTATGAACGCTGATATCAGGCATGGTGGTTGCGCCATCAGCCGTGCCGGAAGGTCTACCTTGCACGATCGGCGTGACGTATCCGTCACTGTCACCCGCCATCAGGTAGGTGCGCCCTTTTTGGCTGAATAGTTCCGGGCCCTGCTCATTGACTTCGTACATTTTTCCGGACAGTACTGGCCCGCCCTGCGCGCGTGCTCCAAAGCCGCTACCCCAAGATCCGCCACCCACCACTGACATGCCGGACAGATCGCCCGTCATGCTGCCACCCACAGTCGCCCCCGAAAATCCCGAGAAGGCTTGCATCACCATCGACGCCAAGCCAGCCACTGCAGAACGCGCTTGAATCCTGGCTATGTCCGCAATGATGCTGGTGGCGAGCCCCTTAAAATCCGCTTTCCCTGTAGTGATCATTTGGGAAAGCGAATTTTCCATACCTTGGAACATATTGGCGAACATGCCCTGAGACTGCTGCGCGGCGTTGTTCGCTGAATCGACATAGTCAGAGAAGGCTTCTCTAGCACCATTTCTCCAGTCGCTCTGCAGCCGATCTAGACTGGCGTAGTAGGACGCTTGCTCGTGTAGAGACTGTTGCAACGCGTCGCGAATTTTCAGCTGTTCAGCGAGGTACTTTTCTGACCCCAGCAGATCCTTTGGAGTGACTTTGTCAAGCTGCTCCTGGGCGCGTTGGGCCTCTTTATAAAGTGACTTCTGAGCCAGGATTCGCTCCTGCTCCACCTTGCCCATCCCAATGCCGTTCAATTGACGGTCGTATTGATCTCGTCGCCCTTCATTGGCAGAAGCCATCGATGCTTGAATTTGCGCGGACCGCTCCTCCATTTTTAGAATGCCATCGCGCAGCGTTTTTTCCTGCTCCATGGCAACGTTGCGCTGGACCTGCGCCCGCAACCTACCCTCTGTGGCCAAATACGATTTCTCTTCGGCCGTCAGGATGACCTTACCCTTAAGGTCCGCAATCATCTGCTCGAATTTGACATGTTCCTGCGCGGCAGACCCAAGCTTTTCTTCTGACAGCAACTGCTCTTGCAACACTGCACCTTGCTCTCTAAGCCGCTGAAGGTATGTCGTTGCAGCATCATTTTTTTCGCCTGGTCCAGCCCCTTTTCTTTCGGCGCTGGCAATCTTCTTTTCGAAGTCGTCTTGGATTACACGCTGGCGGCGCTCTAGCTCGTCATCTCTTGCACCGGTCGTCTCGAGCCGATATGCCTGCTCATTCATGTAGTCATTTTCGGCGGCCTTTTGTTCTTCTCTCAATTTCTGCTGAACGCTTAGGGTCGCTCGATAGGCATCGCCAAGTTTGGCGGCGCGACCCACAGACGCATCGATCTTGGCTGTGTCCTCCGCACCTTGTGAACGAAGCTGTACGCGTGATCCTTCGGCTTCGAGTTTTGCAATTTCGGTTTTATAGCGCTCGATTGCCGTCTCATTTGCTCCGCCCCCCCACCACGAACCTTTGCCTCTGGCCTGCTCATCCTTGATCTTCGAGTTGTAGAGGTCCAGATCTTCCTGAATCTGGCTCATCGGGCGATCTTTGCCAAAATTCATGACAGCGGTAGCGGCGATATTGATCGCTCCCGTCACCATGGCCCATGCCTTGGCCACAGCACCCGCGTTCTCAATTGCGCCTTTCGTCATCTCTGACGATTTCCGGCTAAACAGCTCTACCGCCAGATTTGCCGCCTCCTGCTTACGCCCTTGCTCCTCCAGTGCCCTGACCTGCTCATACATGGAAGCGGTCAAGAAATGGTACTGCTGATTAAGTGCAATAAGCCCCTTGGCAGGCTCGCTTTGCAGTTGCTCAAACTGAGCGATGGTTTGACTCACGGCTTGGCCCGTTGCCTGCTCCATTAAGACCGCGCTCTGGGCGATCTGCTCAACGGCGATGCCAGTGAACTTTCCGCTGCTGACAACCGCATTTAATGCGGCGGCGGCCTTTTCAGAACTGCCAACCAGTGCGCCCAGGGACTGAGACATATTCCAAAGCTGCTGCGACGATTTTCCCGAATACCCATTCGTCATAGACAACGATTGGCTAAATTGCGCCATTCTCTTGTCTGTTGCCAGAAAGGCGCTGCCCAGCCCGATGACTGCTGCAACACCGATCGTGAGCGGGTTCGTCAGAAAGCTGCCCAAAGACGCGCCGAATGCGCGTACGGCTCCACCCATACCGCCGAAAGTATCGACCAACCGCGAACCCTGGCTCGCCATCATGATGAGAGCCGAGTTCTGCCCCAGAAGAGACGCCGACATCCCCGACATCTGACCCGTAATCAAGCCAAGCGCGGCGGGCACCATGCGCATGGACGCGGCGGTCTGGTGTGCTGACATGCCCGTCTGACTCATGCTCTTACTCACTCCGTCCAACTGGGCGATCAATGGGGCGGCACGCGCGCCCACTCCCAACTGCGCCGCACGGTACTCCATAATCTGGCGTGCACTCATGCCAGCGGTGGCAGCCTGCTCCTTCAGATTCGCGATGAAGCGATCACCCTGGGCAGTCGCCTGCTCACTTGAGCGAGCGAGCGCCGCCTCCGAGACATTCAGGCGCTTGATAGCTCCCTCATACTGCTCAGCCGATAACCGCCCCTGTTTCCACAAAGAGATCAGCGTGTCAGTCTGCGCCTGAATCGTCTTCTGTGAACCTGCCCCGCGTTCAATGGCAGTCAGAGCAGCATTAACCTCATTGATGTCGCGTGTCAGCTCCTGAAAGCCTCGATTCTGGTTCGTGATGTGACCCTGGTAGCCTGAACCTGTTTTTGTCACAGTGGCTGCCGAGAGTTCACGCTCGGCCACGGCTGCGGCACGCGCCGCCGCTACTTGCTCGGTTAATGCCTGAGCGCGCTCCAAAGCGCCGGTGGCGACAGCGCGCAGACGAACGGCGGCCTGCTCTTCTGACTCGCCCAAGACACCAGCAGCCATCGATGCCGCGCGCGCTGCGCCCCCCAAACTTCCCAACGCGGTTTCTTGCTCGCGCAGTCTGGCAATGAAAGGCGCTGCCTGCTGGGACACCCCAAGTTCCACCGCCTGCATTTCCAATAGCTCGCTACGCGTCTTGCCAAACGACCTCGCCTGACGGTCCAACGACAGCACAAACCTTTCGCCTGCTGCCGAATAGGCTTGGGCGGCAACCGCGCCGGTGTTCACCGATTGGGTTAGCTGCCCGACAGACTCCAGCACACGCGTGCCAGAAGACGCTGCTCGCGCCATTGCGGCCTCTGTTGCTGCCCCCAACTGGGAGGCACCCGCGCTGGATGCCGCAAATCCGCGCAGCAGGTTCGTCTCATCAGCCGCGAGGGTGACGCTTATCCTTTTTTCCATCGTATGGTTCCATCAAAGACGCCCTCAACATCCTGGCGCTAAGCGCTGGACCTAAACACCTTCAGAGCCGCGCGCTCCATCGCTCGTAAATCACGAAACATCGAGCACCGCTTAGCCTTCTTAACCCCCAAAAGACGCAACGACGACTCGATTTCCGTAGCAGCAATTCCTACCCGCACGGGGTCTTCCATGCCTGGTGTCACCCATAGCCAACATGTCGACAGCTCCAGAAAGACCTCTATCGTGGGCCAGTTTTCGGGCCAGACCTCGAACGGTGCAGCCTCTGCGGGCGGCATGCTTCGCTCCATCAATGCTAGAAACGCATCCGGAGCGCCAGCCGCTCGCAAGGCCTCAAGCACCTCTGCATCGGGCGCAAAGTCATCTGCGTTACGACGGGAAGCGCCAGCCCAATAGCGCGCGGCCTCAATCAGTTTTTTTCTTTGGCCTCGCGATGAGCGTCATAGAAACCGGAAAACAGAGGGGTCACTATCTCAGGGAAATCCGTCACCATTTGGGTCAACGCATCACGCGTGAAGGTGATCTGCGCGCCGACGCCATCCTCAACGTCAAGCCATCCAATAAGCTTCTCTTGAATGAAATCGATGTCGGAGCTGTATTTCCAGATTGGCACTGCAGTACCGTCGGGACGGGCGATCGAATCTTCACTCCGTAGTGAGCGAATTCGATTGCTCATAGAATCCTGAAGGTCAGCAATTTGCTCCGAGGTATGCCGCTGGTACTGCGCGATAAATTCAAGCTTCCGTGGCACGCCGTTCTGGTCGTACACCGAAACAGAAATAGGCGCGGCAGCAACCGGGCGTTTAGCAAGAATGAACGTCATATCAAGTCTCCAGAAGTACAAAAGCCAGGATTTACCTGGCTTGGGGGATAGAAAGATTAGGGATTTTTGGCTAAGGCCCTCTAGCGCACTGTGATGGCTATCTCGTCGTTGCCGAACTCCGGATTGATATTCAGGTCAAGTCCCAGCATGGCGATATTGTTGTCGTCCGAATACGAGGGATTGGTCAACTGAGAGGTAGGTGCCTCGACCTGAATGATGTTGCCCGGCGTCACTCCATGCGTGATGGACAACGGACTGTCCTGCGCAGCCAGTACCATCACGGGCCAATTGAGCTTTGCAATCGTGGGCAGCTCCAGAACTATCTTTCCTGTCGGTTTGCGATCCGTAATCTCGGCACCTTCACAACTGATCAACGCACGCCACACCAATTGATTTGCGACGTCGATTGACAACGATTGCAAGCAGCCGGTATAGCCAGCCAACGACCATTCAGGCGTATTTTTCTTATTAGCACCCAGAGGTTTCTGGAATGCCGAAAAATCTGCACTAACCGGGTTGGCTTTGTCCGTGATGGGCGTATAAGCCCCCATGAAATTAAACTTCATGAAGGGAATTCCCTTGGCCGTGATGTCAAAGCTCACCGTTCCGCGAGCATCGATTAATTGATGAAATAATCCATCAAGGTAATAGTGCAATGCGATTTGCTCAAAGGCATCCGACACAGGGACGTATCGGACACTAACACCCTCTTCGATCGTTTCGGAGAAGCCGCAGGCGCGTAGGAGCGAGCCCCAGGCGGGCGGGCGACCTGGCGTACCGGAGCCAGCTAGTTCTACCTCACCCTCGATCTGAGCGTATTGTGCTGTCGCAATTTGCCCAGAATTCCCCATATAGGGCCGAAGCAGATTGCGCTCAACGAACTCAGCAGTCAGGGGCGTTGCAGTCACGTTGCGCAGCAAGATTGCGTCAGCCGCTGCGGTAGGACTCGGGTCCACACCCTCAGCCTTCTGCAACTTCGCTAACAACAGCGTCTTTCGGATCGATTTAGCCATTTGTTCGGCTCCATAAAAAAAAGCCGCGCAAGCGGCCTTAGTGGCGTAACAGGCTCGGGGTTATGCCTGACAGGTCTTGCAAGGATTAGTGCGCTGGTTCAATTGCCGCTGACGTGTTACGGGGTCGATGGTATAGCTACCACCACGTCCGAGATTGGGATCAGTAATCACGCGCAGCGGCGGTGCCGGCGCCGCCTGCGACCCTTCCTGACCCACCGCGGCGGCACCGCTTGGCACCAACGGGATTTTTGGTTTTGGCATATGGCTCCTATTCGATCAAAGAATGTTCATCAGTCTGGTAGGTGATGCGATATCGCTTGGTGACCACCTGGCGCCGCAGATCCGCGTTGGCATACTTCGGCTCATCTGTCCCATGCTCTTCAATGGAAACGATGCCCGCCGCGCTAAATGTCATGAGCACCGGGTGGGCGCCACTGAAAATCGCCTCAGCCAGAGAAAGATGCTCGTCGCCGGCGGTATGCGCCACTAGGTGGATTTCTCGAACTCGAGTGCTGCGGCCTATGCCGCCGGCAACAACCGATTCCGCGCCTGGCAGCACACAAACTACCTGGTGCTCTTCCCGAGTCATTGCCCGCACGGGCGACGATTCAACAACACCCGGAAAGCTCGGCGCACCGCGAAGCGCGCTGCGGATACCATCGATGTAGGTTTCCACCAGCGTAGTCATATCAACTCCAATGAGGCGCGTGTCCAATAGCCGTCGCCTTGTGCCAGGGGCGGGTTGCGCAGCCGGTATCGCGCACCACCGATCATCAGCACGTCGTGATATTTGAGGTTCGGAACATCCGAAGTGGTGCACTCAATTGAATATTCCGTCGTGTGCACCTCGCCATCCAGCACGATTTGCTGCGGCCGATCAAAGCGCGCTTGAAACGTGAGATAAGGAGGTGCCCCTTTTATCAAGGTCACCTCCTCGCGCACCCCTATACGATCAAACGCCGCATCAAAGCGGCTGTTATCCCAAGGCATTGTTTACGCCACGGTAAGCTTGATGACCGCACGCGGACGCGTGCACAGATGCAAGGGATTGGACTGGGACTCAATCTCCACACCCTTGCCCATGCGCAGCAGCTCGATCTTGCTGTAATACGGCAACCCATTGGTATTGACCGTTTCCATGTAGTCGGCGGGCGCAAAACGACTGATGAACAAGTCCGGCACGCCTTCCGGCACCGCATACGCGTCATCGTCTTTGATAAATGCGACAGCACCCACCTTGCCCCGGTAGCGTTCAAAGGTGAGGCCGCCAAAATCAAATGCATCTCGCGGATCGCCGCGTAGTGCGGACGCCATGCTTGTGTTCAGGTAGGTTTCGCGAATGACCTTGTGTTCAATGAGCTTGTTCCAGAACACTCGGCCACACAATATGCGCACGCCAGAGAACGCCGTTTCGCCAAGCACGTCTTCAATCAGGTCTGAAACTTCTCCGCACTTGACGCGCAGTTTTGTCGTGTCCGAATCCAGGCCAAAAACCAGTGTCTGCTGTTGAATGCCAAACGATTGGAACAAATCGATCAGAACAGACGTTCCGTCAGCATCAAGCACCTTGCCTTGGACGGCACCGATACGGTGAAACTCGTGGGTCGCGTCCAACTGACGCCGATGCTTCACCAGGCGCTTATTAACGACAGTCTCTACTGCCTCCACCTCACTCTCCGAGCCAAAGGCACGCAAGTTCTGGATTTCGTCTGCGAGAACCGTTGATCGCTGCGGCAGATGAATTGTGTTGAAGGGAATCAACTGACGCTTGCCGCCAAGAACAACTTGCGACGCACCTCCGCGCGCGGCTGCATCTACCAGGCGGAACGTGTCACCGTCGCGCTCGATTTGCACGGTGGTCGTGGTAACCCCCTCTTCGTCAAAGAGGGCCAATTCACCGATCCGACGGGGCAATGCTTGTACATCGTTGATCGCTGCGGTGAGGGAGGACAGTGAAAAGGCGTCGTTACCGAAAATATCGATACCAGGCATATGGTGACTCCGAATAGAAATAGAAAAGGCCGCTCTCGGCGGCCACTTGTGTTGCGGCGAAACCGTGAGGGGTGTTATGCCCGGGCAATGATTCCGAGTTTTGCCAGCGCCGCCAGCGCGTCCGCATCGGCCCCCGTCAGGGCAGCCGTTGCCACTTCGGAGTTGCGGCGAATCAAGGCAACGTCACACTCGACGGCGCTGACGGGTGCGGGCGCATAGAGGATCGCGGCAGCTACCTTTGTGCCGTTTGTGGCGCCGGGTGTATACGGCGCATATTGCCCACTTGACGTCACTACACCGAGTACCTGGCCAGCGGCCAATGCGACGGTCGTGGCTGCCAAGACACCGGTTTCGCGAGAGATCTCACCATTGCCTTCGGACAGCAGGAAGGCGCCAGCACGCTGAGTGCTTTCAAGAATAGTCATATCAACTCCGTTCAAGTCTTGGTGGAATTTGCCGCCCGACGGCCGGCATAAATGCTGCGTGCACTCGGCCCGCTTGCGGCGGGGCCGCCTTCTTGCGGTCGCTGAATGTTGCTAATCGCCCCGGCCGAGTCCTGCACGACCCTGTCGAACAAGCGGGCACGAACCTGCTCAACGCCCAGGCCGGCAGTTACGTAGTCAGCCGCCGTGTCAGGCAGTTTTGCGGCCAGGCAGAGGCCAGCAATCTCACTGGCTGCCGAAATGCGCACGTCAGCGTGGCGCCTGCTCTCAAGTCCGCCTGAGGCGAGCACACCCTCAGCTAAGCCGGGAATACCTTGCTCGCGGCACGCTGAGAAGATGTGGGCTGACAATGCTGAAGGCGTCATCGCGTTCGTCGGCCCTGGGTCTGGCGGTTGCTCAGGAGCAGGATCGGGCGACGCGACCGGGCCGTCCACCGGATCTTCCGGCTCTATTAGCGTGGCAAGCAGGCCATCAGGAACGTCCTTGTGCCGCGCAAGTAGGCTTGCCATATCGGACGAAGCAGCGAGCTTTACAGGTTCCTCGATCACGTCGCAAAAACCCAGCGCCTGTGCCTCAAGGGCCGTCAGCCACGTGGTAGCGTCCATGAGTTCAATGATCTTTTCGGTGTCCTGCCCGCTCTTGCCCGCATAAGCAGCCGCAATGCCGTCGCGCACCTTATCCATCATGTCGGCTGTCGCGCGCAGCTCGTCCGCCGTACCCACAGCGATCGTCCAGGCGTTATGGATCATGACCATCGCATTCTCGGGCATCACGATTTCTTCGCCCGCCATCAGAATGAGAGATGCCGCCGATGCTGCTATGCCGTCCACTCGGGTCGTGACTGGCAACGAGCATCGTTTTAAGGCGTTGAAGATCGCAAAGGCCTCGAACACGTCGCCGCCTGGGCTGTTGATCGACACGACGACGCGCTCAGCGCCATCGATGACGGCATCAAGCTCATTCAAGAATTGCTTTGCTGTTACGCCCCAGTATCCGATTTCGTCATAAATCCGAATCTCGGCCACGGGCTTTCCGTCCCGAACGCTTGCTTGCATCGCGTACCAGCTTTTTTTTGCCATCAGGTGGCTCCTATCGTTTTGGGGGTTGTGCCGCGGGATCGGATGGATCGTCGTCTGGCGATGAATCCCCGGCTCCCGCAGCGTTCTTGCCATATCGCGGGTCGCTGTCGAAACGCATGCCTGCCGCATCGGCAATCGCGTTATCCACCACCGCTTCTTCATGGACAGCTTCTGGGTCCTCACCCTTGGAGAGAATCACTGCCGAACGGCTCGTCAGCCCTGCGCGGATTTCATCGGTCTTGGCTTTAACGTCCTGCACAGGGTTGAAATAGGCCCAGCCCTCTGGCACCCAACGCACCCGCAGCCATTGCCGCCTGTTGCGCACAAATTCAGGCATGGGAATAGCGCCAGACAAAGCGAGCGCATCAATCCATTGCTCCCAGATTGGCCGGCACCACTGATGGATAAACACCGTCCATTGATACTGTTCAATCAGCCGGTGAAATTCGTTGACCACCACGCGCAGCGTTCGATCACTGATACCGCGCAGGTCGCCCGTGCCGATCTCGAAAGGAATGCCTACGCTGGCAAACGACGCCATCAATTGCTGACGCATAAAGTCGGCGTAGCTATCAGGCGCACCAGGCGGATTCGCGAACTGAACCTCTTCACCGGGAAGCAGTTCATTCATCGAGCCGGGCTCCAGAGTGACAATTGGCGTGCCATCGAAATCGAATGACGCCGGGGCATCGTCCAATGGATTGCTACCGCCATCGGCCTCATTGCTCTTTTTAATGAAGCCAGCAAAGAGATTGCTCACTTCCTGCCGGAAGGCCACAGAGTCGTCAAAATTGTCCAGCGTCTTCAGGCGCAATAGAACCGTCGCCAACTCAGACACGCCGCGCACCTGCCCGGCGCGAAGCACCGGATAGGCATGTACGACCTGATTAGCAGCGATTCGGCGCGGACGCACATCGCGTGCACGCCCATATTCTCCCGGGTGCCGTTCGAGCAAGTGATACGCCGCGCGCCTCCCGATAAGATCAAACTCGACGCCGTTAACCACTTCATTTCCGTTGGCCATCTGCATCGACAGCTCCACCGGCAAATGATCACCTTCGAGGGACTGGATTTGCAGTGGCACGGACAGTCCATCTTCGAGGCGGCGCGGGCGCAGACGCGCAAGGGCCTCGCCGTCGACGAACATTGCGCGAGCGGCCAAGGCCTGCTGCCCGTAAAAGTCCATGCGTCCATCTGCGTCGGACTCTTGCACCCAGTCTGCCCAGAGCTGCTTCAAAAGCTCCCTCATCCCTTTATCAGGGTGCTGCGGATAGGGGCGAATCCCTGTGCCGATGACGTTTGACACCCATCGAGCCACCGCCGTCTTGGCCCATGGATCGTTACGCACCGCGTCGCGTGCACGCCGACGAATCAATGGCAAGCTCGCGGTCGCCGCGCTATTCGGACCGGCCGAGGATGGATTCCAATTGCGTGAGCGACTTCCGGTAGCACTTCCCCCTTCATAACTCGCTGCGCTGGCACGCTGCAGCCGCGCCGGCATCACAAAGCCGCGCTGTTTCAGAGTTTGAAAACGCATCAGACCCCCTTGCCTGCTGATCGGAGCCTCGAAGTGCGTCGGCGGCACATGCCGGCCGCCGCATCCAATTCACCTTGAATGATTCTCGCGGCTCGCGTTAGCTCATCCATGGAGCGGTAACGAACCCGTTTGTCGCCGTACTGAACCTCAAGTTCGCCACTGGCAATGGCCATTTTCACCGCGTCGAGGTCCTTTTGAGTGAAAGCCATATCAGCGTCTACCTCTTAAATAACTTGATGCTGTCGTGCGGCGCGCAGGACGCGCAGCCGTTTGTTTTTTGACCCCAGACGCAACAACGCCCGCGGGTGCGGGCGCTGGGATGTTCGTCGGAGACGGGAGCGGTGGCGTCGGCCCATCGTCCTCGGTATGTTCCGCGCCAGGCGGAGGTGAGGCATCCAGTTTTCGCTCCATTGCTTCCCACCATGCATCGGTCTTGCGTGCCAAGTTCAGATGCACCTCCAACCAGAGGGCATACACCGCGCAATCAAGTGCCTCCACGCGTGTGCGGATTCGACTCCAGCGTGTCTGGCGTCCTGGTGCCGATCGCCTAACGGCACGCACTTCACCAGAGAATTGGCGGAACCACTCATCGGACAAATCGTGAGCCAGATGCACATAGCCAGGTCCCACCTTCTCAACCTGCAAGCGACTGTGCAGCAAATCCTTTGCCATGTTGGTGCCAACGTGCCAGAGGATTACACCTTTCTTGGTCCGTTTCCCGCGCCAATCAATATCAACCTGGCCTGCACCGTCTTTGATATGTTTCTCGCCCAACGGGCGACCACGCACGGCAAAGACCCGCTGCGGCTTATGCCGCCGCGCGAACTCATAAATGGCATGGGTGTTGTGCCCACCGGTGTCGATGGCAGTTGCGTAGATCGCCATTTGCTGGCCGCACTCATGCTGAAAGCGGCGCTCGAATAGATATTTCGCCACCGCCCCCTGCAGCTCATCGCTATTAGGGTCACCAAAGAACACCTGGTGATCGATCGTCCACATTTCCCCGCCAGGTCCAAACCCCCAGACAGCAACCTCAATACGGTTGTCCTGCGTGTCACAACCGGCCAGGAGCAGTAGGCAACGACGTGGCACGACGTTCTCATCACGCCCGGGCAACCTAAGCATCTCTAGTCCGGCACGACGCTTCAACTCGTCAGCTTCAATTTTTTCTATCTCGCCTTCCCAAGCCCGACCCAAGGTGGTGTTGTAAAAGGTCTTCAACCCTTGGTTATCGCCCTGCTCCGCCTTGTCGAAGGCCTTCAGGAAGTCTTGCACAATTCCCGTCCAAGACGCCATCGGGCTATAGCCGGCCCAAACATGAAATGCAACATGGCGATGAGCGAGGATAATCTCGCCGTCGGCATCACGAAAGACGCCATCGTGATCAATAGTCGAGCCATCATCACCCAGCCAAAAGCCATGCCCGGCTACTGCTAGGTATTCGCCTTGAGTGATGAGCACGCCGCAGTGAGTGCATAAGTGCCGTACGCTATCCGGATCTCGGTCAATCCACTTGAGTCCGTGCGGCTCGTCCTTTCCGCCCCAAGTAATGGCATGAGCGCCATCGCAATGTGGGCAAAAGATTCGGTATTCGTAACGCGCCTTGGCGCCGGCCGCTCGCTTCTCCATCAGGCATGACTCTTTCAACTTAGGGGTTGATCCGAAGACTAGCTTCGGAAACGTTGCGCCTTCAACGCGCTTCGCTGCCAGTTGCCCCGGGTCACCCTCGCCGTCGATGTTCGGCTCAAAAGAACTGAACTCGTCTAGGAATCCAACGCTGACCGTCAATCGGCGGTAGTTGTCCGCCGAACGGCCGCCGCGCAAATGCAGAGTGCTGCCGAGAAACTTCTTTACCCGCAAGGTGTTGTCTTTGTGTCGCGCCTGGCGAGCTGGGAAGATCGGGTGCAAGGCTCGCACGTCCCGAATCATCGGATCCACTTCAGTTTTCACGAACTCGTCGCGTCCGTCGTCTGTCGGTTGCCACAGGACCTGATTACGTCGGCGATGTTCAGCAAAATAGCCCACTGCAGCCAGCAGAATCTTGGTGTAGCCCACCCGCGCCGATTTGATGACGTCAACCTCATGTACGTCGTCGCTCCCTATGCATGCAAGAATCGCGCGCTGAAACGGCCACGCCTCCCACCGCTGCTCAACCTGCGATGACTCTGCAGAAAGATAGAAATTCTTCTCTGCCCATTCGCGCAGTGTCATCGGCTCGATCGCTGCAAAGGTCGAAAGGCCACGCCTCACCGCACGCGCAACCCCCGTGCGGTTCGACTCCACGCGCATTGCTAATCCCCTTCTTTTTCGTCCATTTCCAGATCATCAAGCGACAGCGCCGCCACTGCATTGCGTGCTTTTGCAATCTCGCTTCGGAGAACAGCGACATCGGCGTCAGTCAGGTTTGGTAGGCGGCGCTTCAAAATGGATGGGATGGAATCCAGCACCGCACTCACTTTGCTGCCTGCCTGGGCAAGCACGCTCTCAAGCTCGCTGACATTGGCGAGCTCTCCGCGCGTAACGGCGTTTTCCATTTCAACTTTATCGGCCTGGGCAGAAGCTAGACGCGCCTTTTCCTCGACGAGATCCAGCCCTTCCCCCCCCTCCTCCGGCATGCGACCGGCAGCCGCATCGCGCAGATTCGCGCAGTATGCGAGCAACCAGTTTGATGCAGAGTCCCCCGCGACCAGAACACCACGTGCGATGAGGCCACTGACCGCGGCTTGAGTAATGCCCACCAGTTGGGCAAAACGCGCCTGCGTAGTTTTCTTTTCCAGGTTTATCGTCATCGAGCGCTTGCCATCGCGACATCAAAGGCAGAGCTAAATTCAGCGTCAAAACGTTCGCCAAAGATTTGATCTGCTGTCTCATAGAAAGGTAAGCGAGGCTCATAGCGAACATCGCTTACAGCCAGCATGACAGGTTTGACGTCCGCTCCATGAGTCCCCGTCTTCTGCCAGACCCCAGCTGGCAGGTGCTGCGTACGATTTCCCGATACCTGTCCTTTGCCGCGAGAAATGAAATACATAACGCCATTGATTCGGCGATAACCTTCCTTTGACTTCCCGACCTTTGCGGCCTTGGCGCGACTGCGCTCCGTCGCATTGGCCCTGTACCCCCGTTCGCCGAAGGCTTGCAGATATGACAGCAAGCGGATCGTCTGCCCGCGTGACATATTGCCGTATGCATCCAGCTCGGCGCCGGCTGCAGGCACAGTAAATGCTCCCGTAGGCAATCCGGATTTTGCGAGCGCGCGCTCGGACCGCTTCAGGCTACGGCCGCCGCCGAAGACTTGCGGGCCAAGATAGCGATTCGCAGAGATGCCTTTGCCCGCCGCATCCTTGAAATCTACCGTGGCGGATAGCTGGTCTTTCGTTGCGCGAACAACGCGCAATGCCCGCAGCGTATAGGGCGTCGGGCGATCAAACGCCCTGGCCATTTCCTGAACGATCACCTCTTGCACCGCCTGAGCAGTGCGGTTCAGCGCCAGGGCGGTGGCGTATGGCAACTGCCGCTGAGCCTGCGCAAAAATATCGGCGCCTTGGCGCAACGTCGATTGAAACGCAAACATTTTGGCTCACCCGAAATTATTACCCCCCTCCCCAGGGAAGGGAGCCTTGGATTGCAGTTTCAAAACAGCTAGAACCGCATAAACAAAGGCTCTCCGGGAAATATTATTATTACCCCCCCTATGAAAAATCTCGTGAACGGCGAGCGTCTGGGGTTCGAATCCCCCTTACATCACCGGATAACACAGGGGCCCCCGCGAACCAAGTATTGATGAACAATTACTGTACGGAATGATGATTTAATCTAAGTCTAGGTTAGGAACCCAGGTTTTCACATTACAGGCATAACATGCATTTCAGCGGCATAGTTGCACCAGAATCTGCGCCTTCAGCCCATAATCAACAATGGATCGACAAACACATTTTCATTGCTGCCCTTGCATCGCATTCCTACACACATCAATAAAAACCAAAAACAAGCGAAATAGATGAATACTTCCGAGACTGAAGAATGCACCCGCGCAGACGATTGGCAGGGCGACGTACTTTCAAGAAAGCAGCATGCAGACTATCTCTATAACGTTTTGGTGAGGATGTATGAAACGCATCACCGTGGTCCTGCCAGCGGAGCACTCACAATCGCCGTCGATGCAGACTGGGGAGCTGGAAAGACCTTTTTCATAAATCGTTGGTGTGAAGATCTGCAGGCACACGGGCACCCAGTAATTAAATTCGATGCTTGGGAAAACGATCTCCAAGATGACCCGTTGGTCGGTCTAATGAGTTCCATTCAAAAAGGCTTAAATAGCTATTTGAATATTCAAGAAAAAACCAAGAAAAAATCACATGCCATAGTAACTAACTTCATAAAGCAGGCTGGAAAGGCTGTTCTTCCCACGGCTACTATAGTATTAGAAGGAGTTCTTCGAAAATACACTGGACTCGCTGTTGATGAAATTGCAGCCGCTGTCACCACAGGAGAAGTTGAGCATGAGTCAACCCCCAAAGCTGATGAGATCACGGCAAAAGCACTCGAGAGATTCTTTTCTGAATCGCTCAAAAATCATTCCGCCCGGCAAGAGGCCATCGCCACATTAAAAAAGACAGCTACGGATCTTCTTGAATTCTTAGAGAAAGAGAAAAACGCGCGGCTCCCACTTTTTGTATTCATTGACGAGCTCGACCGCTGCCGACCGGACTATGCGATTAGGCTTTTAGAAGGAGCAAAGCATCTCTTTGATGCCAATGGGATTTGCTTTGTTTTCTCTACCACGCTAACCCAACTCGCGGCATCTGTTCGTGCCATATACGGCACGAGCTTTGACGGAAGACGATACCTCAAACGCTTCTTCTCACTTGAGTTTCTGCTTCCTGAACCAGAATTGAATTCATTTGCCCTGTACCTATCAAAGAATTCTATTTTGTTGGAGCAAGGCTTTGCAGTCCATACCGCCCTCCCGCAAGGCGGACAGCCAAATGAAGAAGCATTCACACTCGCTATAAATTTCGCAGCGATAGCTCGTGCATTTCAGCTCGACCTCCGATCCCAAATACAAGTATTTCGCGCCGCAGAAATGGCAGCTTTGCAAATTGATAGAGGAAGCTCATTGCACTGCTTCTATTTGTTTGGACTGGCAGCTATGCTCCACAAGGGAGTCGAAAATTTCCGTATGTTTATTGACAATGGAAAACCCGACTTCGGACGAACCGAACAAGCAGCACGTACGAATGAGATTATTCAGTACACCGTCCGAGTTCCAAACGACGGGTTCGGTTATACCGAAGATCATCGAAAGCAGAATGTTTTTGATCTACTTACTAAATTTCGAGACGCTTCCAAACAGACGAATAGCCAGCGTATTGGACATATAAATTCCCAGACTCACGAATACCCGGGAAGTGCCTTCCGACCATTGAACAATGACGCAACGACTGCGTATAACAATCAAAAAGGGGATCATCCAATCTCGATTTCGAGATACCACCGAATGGTCCTCGGAGCTGCACCATTGATTTAGATACCAAGACGGAGAATTTCACCAATAGCTAATTCTTCCTCTGCGGCAGATGAGGAAATTAACCAAGCCATTGAATACCAAGGAAGCTATTGAGGCTTGGATTGAGGCCGCGATGGACCGCGGCGATCCCGTTCCAGCACCCAGCAGCATCACAGCGCTGCAAGCTGATCCTGAATACGCAGGCTGGATATGGGCGATTGTTGAGATCGACCCTGCCGTGCTGGATGAAACCATCGAATGAATCAATATCACGCTGTCGCGCCGAATCCTTGCCCGCCTTGACTCCAAGGCCCGTGCCGCTGGAGAGAGTGGGTCTGGCTACATTGCACACATGGCGCTAATTTACTGACAATTCTGGATGAAATGTAAAAGCCCCGGACCGATAACTCTGTGCGGGGCTTTATGAGCTATAGCACGCCCGAAACATAACCAATATCGGACAGGTCGATTAGCGGGCTAGATACTAGACGCGCAGGTATTTATTGGGGCACAAACAATTTAAACCGTGGGGTAGTGTCTCAGGGTTTAAGGAACCGTAGCTTCCCTATTGCCAGTAGATTGCCGTGGGCGGTTCTTAAAAAATATCCCATCCCCGCTCACTGACTGATTTTAGATATTTGTCGATATCAATCCCCATGGTTATGACAGTGGCTGTTGTACTGCCCGCTTTTCGAGCACCAAACTGACAAAGCATTACGTCAGAATCTCTGCGAACTGTCTTACCCAAGATCTTTACTTTAAACTCGAGTCTGCTATCTTGGATTGGCAATTCTGTCTGCAGAAAAAAACCAGCTTGGTCTCCAAGCTGCAGTTTCACTCCGAATCGGTCAGTAAATCGGCGCAGCATGCTTAGCAAATCTGTCACATTCGAAAGATCAATAGTGTCAACATAAAGTCGCCACGCTTGTGCCACCAAGAGCGTCCGCCCATACCTCTGCCCTGATACTAAGTACATAAAACTTTTGCCCGGATACTTTGGGCTCGAGTAGAACTTAGCAAAAAGTGAGATCAGAGTGTTGTCGCTTTGATCGCCGGGGCTACCAAAATGTTGCTCCTGCTCGGCGGAGTGAATTGTTTGTTGAACAATACGCTTTTCGGTCTCAAACCTATGCCCGAACTTGTTTGCCAAATTCGTTTCGAAAACAACTCTGTATAGGTCAGTCGGTAAAGAACCTTTTTGAGCTAACACGTCTAGCGTGGCATCCACGTCAGTGGGCTCAAGCAACCGCTCTGATTCAATATCCAACGCATGTGATACAAGCTCGCGCGCGCTATCCGATGTATCTGTTTCGGAAACGCCCAATCGAATCTTGAATTCACGAATTAATACGTCGCGAACCTGCTCCTCATCGGAAATTTTTCCGGCAGCGACTGGATTCGAGTCATCGTCCACAAATGCAGCTGCGCGGGCAAGTATCCCGGCAGCCGTTACTGGATCAAATCGTGAAAGTGTATTCATCATGCTTTAGAGCTCAATGACGTCAAATTCGTGCGACTTAAGGTCAAGAATTTGCAACTCTGTGCCGAACCCTGCCCGCTTCTGTCGAGGTACTTGAATAATTCTCGTCTTTACTGGCTCCACTGGGATGACAAACAACAAGGGGCGCCAACCGCGCCAAGTGCGTGCTCCTATTGTTGCAATGATCTCATCATATTGATCTTTTTCGATGGATCCATCTGAACGCCATGCTGTGGCGAGACGGCGGAACGTCTTTTTATACCCTTTTATTAGACTGCTGTGTTCATCCTCACGATGGCAGTCGCCTTTCAGCGTGTCATAGATTGTCTTCGGACTAGAGCTCGGAGCTATTGCCGCAGCAACCGACCCTGCCGATGTACTGGCAGGATCATAGTGTTCACTACACCAAACGTAGTGCGTATCGTTGCGATACTTCTGCGCGATGGTGTGTGCAATCCAACAATTGGTTGAATACAAAACTGGACCTGCCACGTCGTCCCCTGTTAGCTTGCTTTAAGCTAATGTAACATTTACGTGTAATCTCAGGGGCATGCTAACTAAATAGTTAATTGCCCGCATAACAAAAAAGCCCGCTCAATTTCTTGGCGGGCCGTTTAGACGCACGAATACACCCTATCCGTTAGGGGCCTATATTGGGGGAAAAAGACCCAAAGGTCAACCTACGCCATCACCCCTAGAGCATCCAAAGAGCAGATAAGACTGCCAAGAACGAGTATCCGCAATCGACCCATTGCTGCCTGAAGAAAGTCTAGACTCAACATGCGCTCGCCGGGGAGAGACGCAATCCGGTGCAATGGGTGCCTACGTTAAGAAAGCTGAACAAGTTCAGGAGGAAGCCTACCCTTCATTGAGGAAATTATGCTTTTTACAACTGCGGAATATTGCGCACTTGGCCCTGATTCATTACGTTCAAGATCATCAAGAATCGCTTTCTTAGCGACTATAGGTATGTCTTGACGTAAAAGCGTATCGAAAATTCCCATGATCCTTCTAATCGTCTCGCTTCTCATTTCAAGCAGTGCCGTTCGATTGAGATCGAGCAATTGAATGCTACTAATTCCCTCTGCTGTGCCTAAGGCAAACGCCACTGCTCCTATGAAACAGATATGTTGCTCAGGATCTTTGCAATATGGATCGATTATATTTTCGAGATTTGGATCGAGATCCGATTTATTTTGATTGCAAAGTTCACACGCCAGAGTCAAATTCTGCCAATCAAATTGCTTTGATGGGTCCAGCGATTTTGGATAAATGTGCTCTACATCGCCGTGGTGTATATGCTTTAATTTACTCTCACAATAGGCGCACTTCCCCCTAGTTTCAACCTCTAATGCCGCCTTGATTTCTCGATGTCTGTAACGCGTTTTCTCGGCTTTTGTTGGCGCAACGCCGGAATTGATTTTGGCAAGAAGAACTGTCGTCCAAACGGCAGCCTTATCACAAAGTATCTGGGGTGAAGCTAGTTTCGATAGCTTAATCATTGTTGTCGATCCGCTGCCATTTTCAATGCTTCAGGATAGTATTCACCCAATCCTGCTTCAGCTAGATTCTGTCTTAGGCTGGTTAATCCTTCCGGCGTAATACAACGTATATCTAAGTGGGCGGTGATATTTCTCAGGTCCTCCTCCGCCCATTGCGGAAGCGTGACAGGAACGCCTAAAACGTCACGCAAAATTTCGTTTGCAGTCGCAGCTCGCGTGTCTAAGTTTAATTCAATGGAGGAAACTCTAGATGCGCTGAACTCATGTTCCACGGTGGATCCAACTTCTTCTGCGTACCTTAATGCATGAACGATGCTATCCTTAACTGAGGAAACCATAAACGGACTGTGCGTTGCGACAATAAACTGTGCCTGAGGAAACGCAGTTGTTAATCTGTTCAGCAAACTTCTTTGCATCGAGGGATGAAGATGATTCTCCGGCTCATCAAGCAGCACTGTAAATTCATCTCTATTTTGAGAATACAGAAACAATTGCCATGCCAGATCTATTAATGACATTAAGCCACCGGAAGCGGCATCAATCATAAACTCCCCAGAGCGAGTTACCAAAACCACGTCAGGAATCCGAACACTAATATCCACAAATCCGATTGAGGGAGGAAGCAGATCCGACAGTATTTTCTTGAAATTTAAAAATAATTTCTCAAGGGATTCATTTTTCTGAACATACTGATTTCCGGCTCCAAACATTGCCATCGAAATCAATGTTTCTTTCATCCGATAAACCGGCGAAAATTGGGTATACCCGTTATTCACCCGCTCCATCAACTCATTGGAATAGGTCTGATACGCTTGCTCGGCATTTATAGCGTTAGTGGGGATAGAGCCAATTGGTTGGTAGTTTTGCACGGGCCGATGAGAGTTAATACTCAAACCGTTGACCCGTAATTGCCCGCGAATTTCGACAGAGTAAGAAGCGCCCGCATTTTCCGGCACAAATAGTGACGCGGAAGTACCGTTACCATACTGAATTTCGCCGATTTTCTGAGAAGCAGGCGGTATTTTCGATGCATCAAGCCCGATTATTCTTCGAAAAATCCCAGACGCATAACTGAAAACGTCAGAGCCAGGCATTTTCCTAGGTGTGGCCAGTAAAGGCTGGTGCCAACCAAAATGCTGGGACAGCAACTTCAATATCGTCGTCTTCCCCGCCCCATTTGCACCCGTAATTATCGTCATTCGCGGGTGCAACGTCAGAATTATGTCTGAAAATTGCCGCCAATCAGTAATGGTTAGCTTTGAGAATTTCATAGTATCTTCTTACGATCGTAGATTTCAGCGGCATCCAAAGATTAGGCAACCCTTGGATCAAAATTAATATCATCATGTCAGGCTGGCGCGCTAGCGTCCATCGCTATCATGCAGGCGGCTACGGGAAAAGCATGAGAGGCATATCCCATCGTGTTTGGCGGTCAATTATATGCAGTTCCGCTTACTTTCCGCGGGCAGATAAGTTTTAATTGATCCGCCGACCAACCATATATGCAGATGGATTTAATACAAGCGGTACAAACTGTACTCTGGATGTCGGTGACCCGTTCAAGAGGTCGCCATAACCGTGGAGCGGGGCACTGTCCCTACTGGACGAAAGCAGACACTGCAAAGATTGCATGCCATTGAAGCTCAGAGCGTCGCTCCACACTCTCAATTCATGTTTGCTCGCTCAATATCTCAATCCAACCACACGCTTGCAGACGTTTCGCTATTTCTAGATGGGCAATTTGATGTACGCCAATTTGTATGGACGCACTACCGACGATGCCTCCCCCGAACAGCCATCGTTTTAGCTTGGCACTGTGCGCCCCCGCAGTCTTTTCATCGACGTTGTGCCTGCCTGCCAACTCTGCCAACGTAACCTTTGCACCGAGAATTCTCTGGATGAGTGCAGACCGAAGCCTCCCATTGGAGAGGCAACCAGACAGCGCAGCGGCGGCGGCTACGGTCGTCAGTTCGCTCATAGCGTCCGACCATTCTGGATTGACTTTCCAACCCCCACAACACGCCGCGCGGCATTCACATGGAATCTGCTGCGGAGCAATGCTCGCCACCAGCACAGCTTGATGCAATGGTGCTAGCCGCGCCAATTCAGCACGAATCATTCCAGCCTGCCCCGCTCCGTCCAAGCCTGACAGCCCCCTGCCCTCGCTCTTTGAAGGACCAGCCGCAAGACGATTCATGATCGGCCTGTCGTACTGCTGCATGGAATAGTTGAAGGCGAACACCAGCGCAGCATGAGCACTACGGAATAGCGGCTCGGACTTTTCTTTCACCGCCGGGGTCGAAGGTGCGCGAGAGCGCGTCATAGTAGTCATCAATAAATCCCAGGACAGAAAGTTGCTTTCGCAGGCAGCATTTCGCGCATCCATTGCATTGCTGCGTCCCAATCAAGTGTGACGATGTGGCGCCCCCGCACTGGCCAATGCCGACTATTGACGTCGTGCGCGTCCAGAACCACCAACTGGCCCACTGAACCGCTGCGCTTGTAGACCAGCACCGGCATGCGATTTTCACCGGCCTGTGCTTGTGCCTGGCGCCACCAGGCGGGAAGGCAAACGACTGCCGCGTGCTTGCATTCGATACTCAGATGATCGAAGACCGAAGACTCGGCCACGACGTCGCTATCGCCCTGATGGTTCCGAACCCGTCTTTTCCAAGCGGTGCCGGTGGCGTCTGTCAGCATGTTTGCCACCTTGCGTTCAAAGGCTGCACCTTTTGTGCGAGACAGTGCGCTCATGCTGCAACCCCCTGATCTACGCAAGAGGCCAATGCCGCTTTGGCCATTGCCAGTACCGTGGGCGAGTACCGTCGCCCCCCTTCTCGCGTCGACTCAGCGAGAATGACTTTCGCGCCTCGACGTGGGTCTCGGCCCGCTTCGTTCAGACATGCACCCGCACCCATTTTTTTCAATGCCACGGCCGCCTCTTCACGAGTGGCCTGCGTTACGCCAGGTGCAGGCAAAGCGACAGAGGGTGTCGGGATTTCACGCCACACGCCGCGCGCCAGTTCCTCAGCCAGAGCGCGTTCCCAGCGGGTTTTCATGACGCTATAACCGCAGTTCAGCAGATCATGGGAACCGACGTTCACTGCGGACCAATACACCGCCGGGTGGCACCACGCCCCCAGCTCACCACGACGACGCGCTGCCATGCCCGCTACGGCGTCGTAAAACGCATTCTCGGGCACTAAGCCGGGGCGGCACGCCCGCAAGAACTCGCCCAGGCTAGGCGGCCAGTCGGGAGACATGCGGCGACATGTCCGCAGTCCTTCGGCCACGTCATGCGGCGTCAACCCTTCCTCGTCGAACCCTTCTGCCCACGCAGCCTTCCAGTTTTCAATGCTTCGCATGTCCGGAAAATCCTTTAACCAGCGACCGCCATACGTGCCTGAAAGCCGATTCCAAAGATGGTCAATGAGCGAGATTCCTTCCAGCTTTGCCAACGGCGTGGCCCAAACGGACAGCTCATCCTTCAAATGTGCGACCGTCGTCATCGTCGTTTGCTCCATGTTTGCGATTGCGATTCACGTATTGCGTCGGGTTGAACTTGCCGCTCGATGCGGTGCCTCCAGTAGCGGCATCCTTGGGCGGGAATAGCCCTTGCCAGCTTTTACCGATGGCGTTCTCGATGACCGTCTCGGGGGTGTGGCCTTGGCCACGGTAAGCATCCAAATCCCGGATCTGCTGTTTGGCAGCTTCCTCGGTCAAAGGCTTGCGAATCTCGGCACGGTGCCTTGCCCAACGACCCCACAACTCGACGTCGAGCCATTCCGGCAATTCCAAGCACATCGGGTCGAACCTCGGGGAGCGCTTGCGCTCACCTTTATGTTCCTTGACGGTTCCTTGACGGTTCAATGACGGTTCGGGTGCAGCTGCTGCACCCCGTGACGTCGTCAGTTGCACCCCGTCACGTCGTAGGATGCACCCCGTGGCGTCGTCGGATGCACCCCGTTCAATACGGGGTGCATCAGTTGCACCCCGCGCTTGATCTTCGGAATGTTCCACGCGGGGCGCAACTGCTGCACCCCGTGACAGATCAATGTCGTAGCAAACTGGGCGCTGATCGGCGCGACGGATGTGGGCCCTGACCAGGTTCTGATTTCCAAGCCGAATCACCTGTTGGCTTTCCAGCTCGCGCAATCTTTTCTGCACCGTCCGGACGGACAATCCAGTGTCGTTCACTAGGGTCGAAACGGCCGGAAATGCGCCCTCCCCTCTGGGACCGGCATAGTTGGCCAGGCACAGCAGCACATGACGGGCCGATGGCTCAGTCACGACCCTTTGCTCCAAGGCCCATGTCATCGCCTGAATGCTCATGGCGACTCTCCATATAAAAGTTGATACCCGCGCTCAGCTTCTTCCGGCCACCTACCCAAGGCAATGATTGCCAGCCGGGTACGTGCCAATCCGGGCACGAAGAAGCTCAGCTTCTCGGCCTTGGACGCAGTTGATTGATCAATGAACCAATGACATCCGACACAGCCCCATGCAGCGGCCCAGTCATGCGCCTTGATCCCCTTCCCTTTTCCGTCGCGCAGCCGATTGGAATGGCAGGCAACCGTTGTCTCGGTCGTGCCGACGCAGAAATTGGGAACACGTAGAAGGCAAGGTTTGCCGCTCGCGAGGTCGAGCAAGGCTGCGTTACGATAGACCGTCTTGGGCGGCTTTTTACCGGCCTTGCGCGCCTTCATTGAAGCGCGAAGGGGCGTCATAGGCTTGCCGCGCATCATCGGCGTGGTGCGCTTCATAGGCGTCTGCTGCGTCAACGGCTTGTTGCGCTTCATCGTGCCGCCCCCCGGACAACCGCATCACGCATCTGTGATTCGGGCGCGCGAGACTCAGCAACATCAAGTGTCCGGCGCAAGTGGGCCACTCGAATGCAGCCATCACGCTCGGAGCTGAACGTGCCTGCCGAATGATCGAGAACTACAAGGAACCCGACACACGCTCTGATGAACGCCATTTGGCGGCGTATAGACAGCACGACAACCACGCGCCCGACATTTACGCCATGCGTGACAACGGCAGAATCGCCACCCCAAACCTGACAGCGCATGCGATGCACATTGGCCGGGTAACGGCCACGACGGGGGAGATTGAAGACGGGGGTAGATGCCGCAGTGGGCAACAGAATGACGGGCGCGAGCGCGCCAGTCTGGACAGACGTATCCATACAACGCTCCGTTCTGAGACGTTTGTGTACGTCTTGCCGATGCGTTCTTACGCGCATATGGCAAGGCGGCCGGGAGGTTAAGAACCTAGAGAACGCTAGGCGGACTTCTTTCCCTTGCGGGTCTTGTATCCGTCGCCCTCCCGGCCATAACTGAATGTCCGGTCGAAAAAATGCCGCTACTGACGGGTACGGGCTCCGCGTTCTCTGGGAGTTCTTACGCTCCATCCCTCTCGGGACATCTAGAGTATAGGCGGTGCCCAACTCCGCAGCAAGTTTGCCCAGCGCGCGCAAACCACCCACAAGCGCAGTGAAGTCAATAGCAAGTCCGCGCCAACCATCGCGCGGTATGGACGTGTTGAGCATCATCGGATTGGCACCCAGAAATCACTCCACCGGCCAGGAACACGGCGCACCAATCCAGCCCGTTCAGCCTCCCAGAGCAACGCCTTAGCCGCTGCGAGTGCGGCTCCTATCGGCGTTGTCCCATTCCAGGGTTCAACGGCGCGCACGTCCCCAACGATGAGGTCTGCCATTCGGCGGCGGTAAATTGCGCGACTCGTCGTCTTAATGACTAAGCGGACACGGGCCAGCGCACACTCCGGAACCTCATATCCCAAAAACATGCGAGTCAACTGCTCCGCTCTAGTCTTGGATTTGGGCACGGCCGTCATTGACTCGCCCCCAACCAGGCCACGAAGGGCTTACGCACGTTCTCGTGAAAATGCGTGAGTGCTTGGGCATCATGATCAAGGCGCGCACGCGACGTAATACCGCATTGGCGACGCACGAAGGCTGCTGCGTGTTGATCAGGGGATATGCCTTCGGGGGCGGGGCCTGAGCGCAGGACAACCCAGCGTTGAAAGTCCTTACGCCGACACATCCTGCCCGCGAGCGTGGAGAATTCGCCCCCCTTCCCTTCGCCTGGCGCGCAGCGTGCACGCACGGGCTTGCCTGACGTGCCCCGGCTCAGCATGCGGTCCTCTGCACTTTCCTGTGATCACTTTGGGAGGCCATGCGACGTGCATTGCGCACAATCATGAATAAGGTGCGCGCCTCCTCCATTGCGACCGCTTCTACGCGATCCGCTTCTCGGTCGGACATGCTGCCATCCGCAACTGCCGCCAACACTTCGGCAGTAAGTACGCCGCCTTGGGTTGTGAGCAACAGCAGCTTGTCTTTGATGGCCGCTACTTCATTCACATGGCCACCGACCGGGGGCGCCTCAACGATGGCGCAAGCCATATTCCAGCGCGCGCAAAATGCCTCAACCCAGGCTGTGGCATCTGGGCGATTCAATTCAAGCATCCACTCCGTCAGCAATTCCAAAATCTCGCCTCCCGGCGTGTCACCGTCAACGCCGCGCAGCTTGGAGCGAAGTGTCTCGGTATGCATCGAGCGGCTACGACGCTCCGTCAGATACTTGGCAGCAGCCGTGACACCACCAGGCGCCGCACGCACGGAGTTGTAAAGAACATCAAGCCAGTTAGTTTCGGAATAGCGGCAAGTCATAGGAGGCACCTTGGAATCATTGCGGTATCAGGGTTTTCGTATTGCTCCGCACTCCTTAAGATGCAAAGCATGAAAGACAAGACGGAATCGGGTGTGATGGGCGGCGGTTAGATGACCAGCACGCCTATCGGGTTCTTTTGGGGCTCTGGCTCCAGCAGTTCAATCAGCGCGAAAAAGACGCGAGCGATTTCCGCTTTTGAAAAGTGTCGAGCGGTGATGACGGCGCGTACTGCTGGTGACGCGGTGCTACTCATTGGCGTTGTCCTTCGCCAGCGCTAGACCACTGGGGCGTCGAACCCGCCGTTGCCGTTGGTGCATCTCAGGCTTCGGAATTTGCTTTGGTTTCGTTCGATGGAACAACAGCATCCAAGATCGAGGAATGTGGTTCTCCGTCGACCATTGCGAGATACGGCCCTTCGTTAGGCCAGTGATTCGCATGACCTTCTTTCGTCCACCCATAATTTCTATGATCTGATCAGCATTCATCAGATTAGTTTAGAAATATCTATACGTTAGGTCAAGAACTTTCTAGACCACTGTATAGAAATCTACTGGTCTAATTACAGAATGGATAAGTACCAAAACCGTCGTCGCCGCCTACAGCAGCTGATACAGGAAAAGGCAGAAGGCAACGCTGCGGCTTTTGGTCGTCTGTACGGCTACGACCGCGCCCAAGTTTCGCAGTTCCTATCTCCGAATTACAACAAGGGCCGTAGCATCGGAGAGAACGCAGTCGCGGAGCTGGAACGCCGGGTGGGTCTTCCTGAAGGATGGTTAGATCAACAGGAACAACCGCAAGGCGCAGCGTTCTGGCCTTTCTCCACACCTGTCGAGCATTATTTCGCTCTCGACGACGAGAAAAAGAGAAGGCTGGACGAACGCGTCGCGGACTTTATAGACGGTGCTCGCACCGTCAAAAGCGATCCCCATAAGAACGCCGCATAAGCCCGGCTTGTTACTTGTCTGGAACATCGACCGCGCATAGTTGCCCCAGTAGCATTCTGATTAATTCGACGTAACGAATTTTTGCTGGCGCGCACTACCGCATCAGCCCCAAGCCATTTCCACTGAGTCCTGATTAGTACGCTTAGAAATTCATCACCAAATGATGTTGCGGCGTAAATCTGCTCGCCCTAAGGGTATAGATTTTTCTTGACCCTTAAGTTTAGATGTTTCTATACTGCATCAATGCCTAGCGAGACAGCGAAGCAAACCGCTCTTTAACAACCTGTCAGTCCCAACCACCGCCCCACATCGGGGCCGCGCGCGGGCGCGCCCAGTTCCACGTAGGTGGCGCGAAACGAACAACCGGGTATCAGCGCAGCGGAGACCAACGCCAGCGGAATACTGAAAGTGGAGACAGGCCGGATAGACGGCAGAGAAACGCCTGGAATTCGATCAGGCGGCTTCGGCCAGCGCTGCGAGTCAGCGCTGGCCGAAGCAATCGGCCCACAGTAAAAAGCCACAAGGTTCAGCGGCAGGCGATAATTTATCTCCCCAATACATCGGAAGGCTGAGAGCCATGTCGCCCATGCTCGTGCAGTATTTAGTCGGACTATGTTGCCTGCGGCACGACCCGGATGCCGTCGAGGTCACCATAGGAGACATGGTTTTAGACGAAGCCGCGGAAAGGGAGCGAGACGTCGATGTGACGGTCAAGATTACCGATGAAAACGGCGAAGTATCGGCCTTCAAGGCATCAGAAGTGAAGCACGAAAAAACGCCCCTTGACGTTGTGAGCGTCGAGCAATTAATAATCAAATTAAATGACATGCCCGGCGTAACGCATAAGGCCATTTTTTCCACATCCGGGTATTCGAGCACGGCTTGCAAGAAAGCAGCCTCATACAAGGTTGATCTCTATACCCTACAACCTTGGGAAGTTCCTATGGAAGAGGAGTTTCCAGACTTCCCTGGAGTGGGGAAACCAGCGGATTTCCTAAGCCAATTTTCAAGCAATCTCTTGTGCTGGCCCGACCATACAGTCAATATTCATACACCAACCGGGCCGCCGTCTTTCTCCATTGACGCTCCAAATTCCATCTACGCTTTAGATGGCTCGCAGCACCTGACGTATCGGACGTTCGGTGACTACAAACATGCCATCTTGATGAGATCTACCGGGATCCTGCTGGGCATGGAGCCAGCCGTGACCTTACGTCGCACGTTTCCCTGTGTACTCCACACGGAAGGGGAGATTTCCGTCGGTCCAGCATGGCCGCACACCCATACATTGGATGTTCGTGCGGACGCGGTGTACTTGCGCGTCAGCGAAGGTCAACCTTTTCCAATTGACGCGATCACGATATCTGGCCACCTACAGTGGCAACGTCGAAATGTCGAGCCAGAATTTCACATTCTGAGGCGTGTCAGCGATAACGCTATTTTTGCAGGAGCGGCCGTCGCTTCGTACGCACCTGACGACAGTAGGATGTTTGCGATGGTGTTTCCCGATAAGGGCCGGGAGTTGGGCATCCACCAGTTCGAGATTCCCGAAAAGCAGAAGAACATGATCCGCAAGCTAAAAATTAAGGGTTAGTTTCGTAACATTCTCCCCTGAAGCCTGACGCATCCCTGACCCGAGACACCCTGGCCAGTCACGGCACCACGACCTGAACGGCAGCAAGACGGGTTAGCTGCCCCGGCTCATCTCCCGCGTGCGGGGTATGAGCCGGCATCAGACCACCAACAGCGCCCAGCCGCGAGTGGGAAAAAAGGCGATGAAATCGTCAACGTCTCACGATCTACCTCCATCGTCGCCGCGTAACCGCCCTTCCGGTGCCGCTCTACAAGCTTCACGCGCATTACCCCAGGACACGCTCCCAGCTGATCGCATAGCCCCGACCACTCGCCTTCGGAGTAATCGAGTTCTCTTTTCATGATTTGGGTGTAGAGGTGCATAGCAGCAATTCGTAAGCCAACAGGCGGTTTCGGCCAGCGCCGTGAATCGACGCTGGCCGAAGCTCTACCCCGCACTCGTTGGCGCAAAGCCAGGAGATGAATATGCGCAAGAAATACAAGCCGATTGATCTAGGAATTGTGATCGCCATTGCGGCGGCTGACGGCCTCGTGGCGAGTCATTCCGAGTTGCTGGCTGATTGCTTGGACGAAGTCCCTGACACGAGACCATTCGAGTGTGGCCACCCTCGCCTAGACCTGAACCGATTTCCCGAGCCACCAACCTTGCAGAGGTCCCTATGTCTGAAGTCATCGATAAATTTCTAAGTGCGCTGCTCGATTCCGAAAACACCATGATCAAGCTTTTCGGCGGGTGAACGGCATGAAGCGCCCCGACCCCCAGAAAGAAGTGGATGCCTGGAACGAGACAGTCGCAATCGGTACCCTTGTGACCTATACGGACCATCCAGACGCCGAACCCCAACAGTTCCACACTCGGACGCCCTCCTAGGCGCTCAGCGGACACACCGCTGTGGTTTGGCTTAAAGGCAAGTCCGGTTGCGTAGCCATCAGCCACTGCAAACCGGTTGCAGCCTAACCGCGCCGACTTATAGCCCTACGCACGGACTCGCCTTACCCCTGGTTCACGACTTGCACAGATAGTTGAACAGGTCACTTTTGCTTGAGCCAGGGACTAGATCGAACCATTTTGTCGAGTTGTTATTGATTTCACGGATCGAGGTTTCACTATCGCCGAGCACTCGCATTTTCCCTGCCTTGCAATTGGTCTCGGTGCGAGTGAAGACAACACTATCAACCCCATCTCGCCGCGCAACGGCCGTGATGATGCCGCCCTTAGTGGACCTCTCCAAAAGGTAGTACTTGCCCTTGTCCCCCTGAACGCTACGCGGGATACGAACCTCGGCGGCATAGGACGATTGGGTCATTACCACCAGGCCCACCACGACGCTCATCAATACTGTTTTCATTTTTCGATTTCTCTTGATTAGGTCCTGCACGAAGTGAGCTGAACGAGCCACGGCCCCTTATAGCATCCCATCACTCATCTTGCGTTGGTGCTCCCCCATGCTTACCGCTACCCAAGCCCTCTTGTGGGGCGCGATTTTCCTTGTCCTGGCGCGGTTGATTGCGCCGCTGGGCGATTACTTCACCCGGCGCCATGCCGCCAACGACTCTTGGACTTCCACATGAACAGCATCGCAACCGTGCATGCGCCAGCGCGTGCCAGCGGCAAAAGGATCGCACCTTCAGCGGTCGTGAATAAGTTGGTAGACAGCCTTTGCCCACGTGACCACGCGGGCAAAGGCAACTGGGACAGCAACGCAGATATCCCGCTTGCGGCCTGGCTTGGTGCAGTGGTGTTTGTCGCGGGCTGGGTGTTCTTTCTCTGGCTGGGGCGGGGAGCGGGGTTCTAACCATGACTGGTAAACAAATAAGGAACCCCATGTTCAAGAGCATCAAGGTCTATCGGCCAACCCTTTTCCCGCCGCATGTACGAACAACTTGCCGTCGCCCTGACACCGAGTGAATGTCGACTTACGTCAAAGCACCTGAACAAACTTCATCTGCAGGGCCTTCTTGTTCGGCGCTTTATTCGAATCCTCAGGCAAGCGGATTTTCTTA